>PCUU01000088.1 GCA_002786855.1 Cytophagales bacterium CG12_big_fil_rev_8_21_14_0_65_40_12 | reverse complement strand
GATCATGCCCGGAATTCCCCATATATAACCCCAAAGCATTAACATTACTAAAATGGTAATGATGTTGATCGAAAAGGATTTTCCCATCATAATAGGCTCAAGGACTCCACCAAAAAGTGCCTGAACTCCTGTGATCGAGAGTGCAAAAAACAAAAGAGTAGACATGGATTCAATTTCGATAAAGGCAAATAAGGTGAGCAAAATGACACTCACAAAAGAGCCAATCATTTGCACGAAGTTGATGACAAAGGCAAAAAGTCCCCAGAAAATTGGGAAGCTTACGCCAAAAAATACGCAGGCCAAACTGATGCCAATACCTGTGAAAAGACTTACGAAAAACTTCACCTTAATAAAGGTGATCAGGTCTTTCTCTATTTTCATAAAGGCTTTGATAGAGGCATATTCCTTTTTAAGAATGGTGCTGTTGAGCAACTTTTGGAAGTTAATAGATTCGGCCAACCACAGAATTGCGAAAAAGGCAGTCATTAAGGTCATAGAAATGGTATTGCCTACAAATCCCAAAATGGATCCAACATTTTTGACAGAAGAATCCTTCTTTAAGAAGTTGGAAACCGCGTTTTCACCCTCAAGCAACTGAACACCGAACAGTGTTTCGACACTTGCGATCAGGTCCATGATTTTGGCTTTTGCTTTATCGAAAATGTCGTTTTCAGGCGCAAGAATTTCTCTGCTTGACAACTGAATGAGTTCGCCACCCACCTTAAGCACTCCTGCAATTATCAGTATGACGATGATGATGCTCAGGGTTTTCGGAACATGCTTTTTGTTAAGCCAGCGCATAAGCGGCAAGAACAACAATGCAATGAACATTGAAAAAACCAATGGTATAAGAATGAAAGAAAGGATTTTGAGCAGGTAAAAAACTAAAGGGATAACAATAATGAGGAGTAGGGTATTGGTAGTTTTTAAATCGCGCATTTCGAATTTACTTAATAATGGGTTCAAACGAAAAACCCGAGTAGATGAGTTATGTTTTTTGTCATCTATCTCGGGTTTTTTTCAGAAGATTTTTATTTGATTAATAAATTGCTTTGCGTTGTGCTGCCCAAGCTTCGTTTTCAATATAATCATCATAAGTACTCAACTTGTCCAAGAAGCCCTTTGGCCCTAATTCAACGATTCTATTGGCCACAGTTTGTGTGAACTCGTGGTCATGCGAAGTGAATAATACGGTGCCAGGAAAATCTTTGAGCGCATTGTTAAATGCCTGTATCGATTCCAAGTCCAAGTGATTGGTTGGTTCGTCAATAATGAGCAAATTGCCTTGTTTAAGCATCATTCGGCTGATCATACAACGCACTTTTTCACCTCCAGAAAGGACACTGCATTTTTTGAAAACCTCTTCGCCAGAAAAGAGCATTTTGCCCAAGAATCCGCGAATGTATACTTCATCTTTTTCACCATCAGAATATTGACGCAGCCAGTCGATCAAATTCTCGTTGGTCTTGAAAAAAGCCGCATTATCGTTGGGCAAATAGGAGTTGGTTATGGTTTGGCCAAATTTGAACTCGCCAGCATCTGCTTTTTCTGCACCCATCAGAATTTCGAAAAGGGCAGTAGTTGCCATACTGTCTTTGCTCAGAAAAGCGATTTTGTCGCCTTTGTTCACGAACAAATCGAGTTTATTGATTAAGGTTTTGTCTTCCGTTTTTTTGGATAAACCTTTAATTTCTAAAATTTGGTCGCCAGCTTCTCTGCCTTGGGTAAAAATAATGGCTGGATAGCGCCTAGTTGAAGGTTGGATATCATCAATGTTGATTTTTTCCAACAGTTTTCTTCTGCTTGTTGCTTGTTTAGATTTAGAAGCATTGGCGCTAAATCTCGCAATGAATTCTTGCAGCTCCCTCTTTTTCTCTTCTGCCTTTTTGTTGGAAGATGATCTCTGCGAGAGGGCCAATTGGCTAGATTGGTACCAAAAAGAGTAGTTGCCAGTATAGAGTTTTACTTGACTAAAATCGATATCGACAATATTGGTACAAACGGTATCCAAAAAGTGCCTGTCGTGAGACACAACAATTACTGTGTTTTTAAATTCCAATAAAAAGTCCTCTAACCAAGAAATGGTATTGATATCCAAATCGTTGGTAGGTTCATCGAGAATTAGGAGATCAGGATTCCCGAAAAGTGCCTGAGCCAAAAGTACCCTTACTTTTTGGCTACCATTGAGGTCTTTCATCAAATTATAATGTATATCCTCTGCTATATCCAAACCACTTAAAAGTGAGGCAGCATCAGATTCGGCATTCCAACCATCCATTTCTGCAAATTGGCCTTCCAATTCAGAAGCTTTGATTCCGTCAGCTTCAGAAAAGTCTGGCTTCATGTAAATGGCATCCTTTTCTTTCATGATTGACCATAAAACCGTATGGCCCATCAGCACGGTGTCCAAAACGGTATTTTCGTCAAAGGCAAAGTGGTTTTGATTCAAAACTGCCATTCTTTTGCCTGGCTCGAGTATTACCTGGCCTGAGTTAGGATCAACCTCGCCCGAAAGGATTTTCAAGAAAGTTGATTTTCCAGCACCGTTAGCACCAATTACCCCATAGCAATTATTGCCGGTAAACTTAATGTTGACTTCGTCAAAGAGTACCCTTTTTCCGTAGGCGAGCGAAATGTTCTGAGTTGATATCATAACCACTGATTTTGAGGCCGCAAAGGTAAGAGGATCAATTGGGAAAGGGAAGGAAGGAGCCAACTTTATGATTCTAAGTTGTTAGCGATGAAAATTTCAAACTGATGCTAAGTTGAAAAGGATTACTTTCGCAGGATTTTAGGATATGTCAAGCTTTAGCGAGGAGCAATGGATCGACTGGGTTGATCGGCTCTCAATAGATGATTATGTGGTGATTGATGATTTTTTGAACAAAGACTTGTTCAACGAAGTCAGGGCTTACTTTTTGGCTAGATTGGAGTCCGATGGCTTCACCGATGCGTCAATTGGCGCCTTGAATGAGAAACAGTTGGAGAAATCTATTCGAGGCGATAAAATTTATTGGCTCGAAAGAAAGGATGACATCGAAATGAATTCGTTTTTTGAATTGAGCGATGAGTTGATTCAGAAATTAAATGAACTCTGTTATCTAAGTCTTTCTGGTTCGGAATTCCATCTGGCGCATTATCCAATTGGTACTTTTTATAAAAGGCACATTGATCAATTTAAAGGCCGAAGCAATCGCTTGATTTCCGTGATCATTTATTTGAATATAGGCTGGAAACCTGGTGACGGGGGAGAACTGAAAATGTTCAGACCCGATGGCACAGACTTTTTAGTTGAGCCTTTGGCCGGCAGGTGTGTGATGTTCAAAAGCGATAAAGTACCGCACGAAGTACTAAAAACCGAGGTAAACCGATATAGCCTCACTGGTTGGCTGCTTTATCAACCTGCTAGTTTAGGGTATCTGTTGGGTTGATTCGGCTCCATTACATTCCTGCTAATCCAGACTCCATTCCAACCTGCCTATTTGAGGATGGCTTCGATGACAACCGGCAGATGGTCTGATGGGTATTTTCTGTCTTTTGAATCGCTCAACACAGCATATTTTTTGACAACAGCTCCCTTTTTGCCCGTGAAGATATAGTCAATCCTGCGGGTGACCGGTTCGTTATGCTTGAAACCATTGAAGGTGCCTTGAGGACCAAAAACTAAAGCAGTGCTGTAATAGCGAGCGTCAATCATTTCTTCGCTCAGTTTTTTGATTGGTTCACTGGAAGGTTCGAGATTTAAGTCGCCCATTAAAAAGACTGGCAGGCATTCAATATTCAATTTGTTGATTTGAGCAAGAATCAGGTCTACACTTTTTATTCTGGCGGTATCGCCTACATGGTCAAAGTGCGTATTGAAAACCCAGAATTTCTCTTTTGTGGTTTTTCTTTCAAAAAGCGCATAGGTGCAAATGCGCTCTAAGGCGGCATCCCAGCCTTTACTTGGTTTTTCAGGAGTATCTGAGAGCCAAAAAGTTGAGGAGACAATCACATTCAGGGTGCTATTTTTATAGAATATTGCGCTGTATTCTCCATTCATTTTGCCGTCATCCCTACCTACGCCAACATAACTGTAATCAGAGAGCGCATCGTCCAAAAAACTGACTTGATGGAAAAGCCCTTCTTGAATACCCAAAACCTCTGGCTCCACAAACTTAATTTGGTTGGACATCCACCTTTTGCGAAGTTCCCAATGATTTTCACCGTCACTAGGGCTATCGTATCGGATATTATAAGTCATCAGTTTGAAGGAAGTTTGAGCTTCGATCGCAACACTGGTTAAAAATGACATTGATAAAACGAGCAAAAATTTGTGCATGGTTCAAAGGTCGGTTTACAATATTTGATTCCCAAATTGTTTTTTCTTAAACAAGCGATGCAGGAATTTTTTTGTTGGGTAAGGATCGTCTACAACCAGCCCTTTCTTTTAAAATAGTAGATCATCCCAGAGGCTACCGTGATAATGGCCCCCCAGAAGATAGGATAGGCGTATTTATAATGTAGTTCGGGGAAATTATCGAAGTTCATTCCATAAATCCCAGCCATAAAAGTGAGTGGAATAAAAACTACAGAAAAGATGGTCAATACCTTCAGGATGTCATTCAACTTGTTGTTCATTTTGTTGTTGTAATGGTCCATCAAGTCCTTTTGCTCATCCATATAGAGCTCTACATTTTCTGTAAGATGGGTAACGTGGTCGAGCAAATCTTTTAGAAAAGGGGAAGTCCTTTTTTCAATCAAGGGCGTTTGCGATTTATTGAAGTTGATCACACTTTCTTTCAAAGGACGGGTGGTCCTTCTGAGCCAATTCAATTCTTTTTTCATGGTACTCAAACGATCAATAAATGCCTGCTTTGGATTGTCGTTCAGTTCGTCTTCTAAGTCATCGAGTCGGTCGCCATACAATTCGGTGACGATCAAATAATGATCAACAATAACATCGAGCAAGGCAAAAGCGAGGTAATCAGCTCCCCTAAGCCGTATTTTGCCTTTATAGCTTTTGATTCTTTCCCTAACGCTATTAAAATTGTCTTTGTCATCTTCTTGAAAGGTGACCATGAAATTTTTACCCACCACCATGGAAAATTGTTCGTGGGCAATTTTTTCTTTTTCTTGCCTCACCATCTTGCATACTTGAAAAAAGTAGTCATCATACTCCTCCCACTTGGGTCTTTGAGATAGATTGAGGGCGTCTTCCAACGAGAGGTTATGGATGTCAAAATGTTCACCGATTTCTCGGATCAATTCCACATCATGGAGTCCCGCAACATTGAGCCAAAGCACTTTATCTGCGGAATTTACCTCTTTAAGATCCGCTACATCCTCAAGGGTAATTTCTTCAAATGTGTCGCCATTGTAAATGATTGCGGTCATTTTAACCTTGTCCATTTTTATTTCCCCAGTATACATTAGGGAGCCTGGCATAAGGTTGAATTTGGCTTTGGATGATTTCTTCCTTTTCAGAATTTCCAAAGGGATTACCCTGAACAGCTCAATCGGGTTTAATGGGTTGATTTTTTGCATTTTTATAAACAATTGTTCGATGAGGGAATGGAATTTCTATGCCTTCTTTTGCAAACCGTTCTTTCACGGTTTTATGAATATCGCATTTTAGCTCGAAGGCTTTGGACGGATCTTCCGACCAAACTTGAGCCCTGAGGTTTACGCTGGATTCTCCAAACTCGAGCAAACGTACAATCACAGGAGGCTCTCCGCTAGCAACTTCTTCTTCAGTGCGGTTATCAATGTAATACCGATGTTTCATGGCCTCTTCTTGTATAATGCGAATGGCGGTATCGACATCAGAATCATAACTAATACCGAACATGATAAAATTTCGAATTTTCGAATCAATAATATTGTAATTCTGAATGGTGTCTGCGCTAATTACCGAATTCGGAATTAGCAGTCGCCTGTTCTCGAAGTCCTTGATGGTGGTATGCCTCAGGTTAATGTCTTCTACTGTGCCGTGATAAATGTTGTTGACTTTAATGATGTCGCCCACTCGAAATGGCTTGAAAATCACTAAGAAAATACCGCTTATGATGTTGGAAAAGGCCGCCTGAGAAGCAAAACCCAAAATAGCGGCAAAAACTCCAGCACTGGCAAAAAGCCCTAAACCAATGCTTTCAAGCTCGGGAATAGACAAGAAAATAATGATCAGCGCAACCATATACACCAGAAAGCTGAGGGCATTTTTAAGAAAGGTGTATTTGGTAGGGTCTACATGTAAATCTTCACTCGATTTGTGTAAAAACCGATTTAGCACGGTCTTAACAATCTTTAAAAACAAGAATGAAATTAAAAGTATGGTAGCCGCCAAAATCAGATTGTTCAGCCATGGGTCATCGGTAAAGTTGAAAAGATTGTATAATGTTTTCATGCAGGTTTATTCAAGTTGAATGTCAGCACTGGAATGTCAGATTTGGTAATTAGGTATTCGGTAATATTCCCGACCAGCAGGTTTTTAATGTTTTCTCTATGATGCGAGAATAAGCCAATCATATCGCTTTTGTAGTAGTCAGCTGCATACAAAATTCCCCGATTCAATGATTTGGCATTGAACACAGATATTTTTTGGTCGCCTAGGCCATTGATTGATTTGAATTCTGCTTTCAATTTCTCTACCTGAAGGGTGGTTCTGAAGTTTGTTTGCGTATTGATGTACACAAAATTCAATTCTGCATTAAAAGTATTCGCAAAATCAACCAATTGTTTGGTAGCACTTGAGTAATCATCGGTAAGATTAGTCGGCACTAAAATCTTGGCAATTTTGAACTCTGCGAGTACATTGTTTACTGTCAATACTGGATTTTTGGCCAATGCGGCTATTTTTTCGGGATGCGTTCTTTTAAAAACTTCATCGAATCTTTCGTGTTCGTAGTTGCCTACCACAGTCAAATCAAAAGCTTCTTCCGCGACCAATCGTGCAATCTCGTTTGGAGTGCTATGCACCTTAAGCTTTGAATGTATGATGACTCCATGCGCATCGAATTTATCAATGAGCTTCCGCATTTTTGATTCATTGATGGCCAAAACTTCTTCCAAAAACGGCTGACCAGAAGGGGCTTTGCTTTTGTAATCTCCGAGTTCGTCTAAATAAACTGAGAGCGCGGCTTTCACCACATGCATGATGTAAACTTCGCTCTTGAGCTTTTTAGCAATTTGGCATGCAATCTCCAATGCTCGATGAGATTTTTCTGTAAAATCAACCGGAACTAGAATGCGCTTATACATTTCTGGAATTTTTTGAGGGTCATGTTTTATAGGTCAATCTTCAAAAAAATGGAGCTAGAAAGCAAATCAAAAGTGGCATCTCTTTCTATGAAGACTTAAGGCAGAAAACTTTTTCATCTTGCTTTCTAAGCCTTACTTTTGCCAAAATCTTTTCAGCTTGTATAAATCTCTAATACGTCCGTTTCTATTTTCTAAATCTCCAGAAAACGCCCATTACTTTACATTTGGATGGATAAAGCGTCTTTTCAAAATATCAGGCGTTCAAGCCATTGCCAAATCGATTTATAATTTTGAAGATAAGGCCTTAGAAGTAGAGGCTTTTGGTTTGAAATTCAAGAACCCCGTGGGCTTGGCCGCAGGTTTCGATAAGGATGCTAAGCTTTTTGACGAGCTTTCGGCATTCGGTTTCGGCTTTATAGAAATTGGAACACTCACTCCCAAAGGCCAAGAGGGAAATCCACAACCGCGTTTATTCAGACTGCCACAGGATGAAAGTTTGATCAACCGCATGGGCTTCAATAATCAAGGCGTGGATGAGGCCGTAGAACGCCTCAAAAGAAAAAGATCTCCCGTAATTATTGGTGGTAATATTGGCAAGAACAAAGTTACTCCCAACGATGAAGCGGCCAATGACTACCTTTTGGCTTTTGAGGCCCTTTTTCCTCATGTCGACTATTTTGTTGTGAATGTGAGTTCACCAAACACTCCAAATTTGAGGGCGCTTCAAGAAAAAGAACCTCTCACTTTGTTGCTCATGGCACTCGAAGCGGCCAATCAATTGAAACAACTTCGCAAACCCATTCTATTGAAGATTGCGCCAGATTTAACCAACGAGCAACTTGATGATATTGTAGAAATTATAGAAGAAACAAAGATTGATGGCGTTATAGCCACCAATACCACCATATCAAGGGCGGGGCTTAACACGCCCATTTCGGAGGTCGAAAAAATTGGTGTCGGTGGATTAAGCGGAAAGGTGCTTCGCGAACGTTCAACAGAAGTGATTAGGTACCTTCACAAGAAGTCTCATGGGGCATTCCCGATTATTGGGGTTGGTGGCATTAACACAGGCGAAGATGCCATTGAAAAATTAAAAGCAGGGGCAACCCTAGTTCAGGTATACACAGGCTTTATTTACGAAGGGCCAGCAATGATCAAAAATATCAATAAGGCGATTCTTAAGTGGAGGCAAGGTTGATTATAACATGTTTTAACCAATCCATCTAAAGGATTCATAAAATTCAATTATTTTCGTAGTCAAAGGGAGATTTTTTTCATGGCCAAAAACACCTATAAGTCCAATACTTTCAAAAACAATAAGCAAGAAAAGGCACCTTCAAAAGGTTTTAACCTGAAGGCTAAGCTTTCTCCGACTTTTTTGAAAGACCGTAGGTTCCAACTTACTCTAGGCTTATTCTTGCTGCTGGTTTCTCTTTTCGTATTTGTTTCCTGCGTCAGTTATTTGTTTACCGGTAAGGCCGACCAAAGCGTAGTCGAATCGGCTGGTGTTGACGGCATCATAGTGTCAGGAAAAGAGGCCGCCAACTGGATGAAACTTTGGGGCGCGTATGCTTCGCATTATCTGATTTTTAAGTGGTTTGGAATTGCAGCTTTTTTGGTGCCACCATTTCTTTTTATCCTAGGTTATAAAGTGGTTTTTGGAAAAGCCCTTATCAATATCACCCGTGCTTTTATCTTTGTGGTTTTCTTTTTGATTTGGTTAAGCCTGCTCATGGGTTCCTTGATCAAAGGGGCGTCTGGCGTTACGGAATGGAGCTTTTACAGTGGAGGCTTAGGCTATGAACTGGCGATTATTTTCGATAATCTTTTAGGGTATGGAACGCTGCTATTTCTAGTCTTCACTTTCTTGGTTTTCGTCATTTTCTTCTTTGATATTCGCACGGTTTTCACAACTAAAGTGGCCTTATCGAATGCTGATGATAGAGTTGAAAAGCCAACAGTAGTCACCGAAACCCGCGAAACCATTACTGCTGATGTAGACGAGGAGGATGACGAAATTTCTGAAGAGGAACTTGAAAATTGGGTGCTTGATGTTAAGGGCAACGAAAAGGAAATGATCGGAAATGACCTTGTTGATGAAGAAGATGAAGAGGAGGTTGAAGAAAATGAGGAAAGAATTGAGTCTGAACTTGCATTGGATTTAGATGAGGAAGATTTAGAAGAGGAATTTGAAGCAGTACCAGCAGCCACTGAACTAAAGTCAAGTCCAGCCAAGGGACTCAAAGAGGAACCCGATTTTGAAGTTGAAATCAAAGAGGCAGCAGAGAAGTTGGTAGAGAAAATCGGGAATTATGATCCCACTTTGGATTTGGCAAAATACCAATACCCAGGCATCGATTTATTAAAGGAATATGCCCCTTCTAAAGTCCAAGTAACCAAAGACGAACTTGAAGCCAATAAAAACAGAATTGTAGAAACGCTCACCAACTTTAAAATTGGTATTGCCAGCATTAAAGCAACCATTGGCCCTACGGTTACCCTTTATGAAATCATTCCTGATGCAGGGGTAAAAATTTCTAAAATCAAAAACCTAGAAGATGATATAGCACTAAGTTTGGCCGCTTTGGGCATCAGGATCATTGCACCAATTCCAGGAAAAGGCACGATTGGTATTGAGGTGCCAAATAAGAACAAAGAAATGGTTTCTATGAGGTCGGTAATTGCTACCGACAAATTCATGAACAGTACCATGGCTTTACCGATTGCTTTGGGTAAAACCATTTCGAATGAAGTCTTCGTTACCGATTTGGCCAAAATGCCTCATTTGCTTATGGCAGGAGCCACTGGTCAAGGTAAGTCAGTTGGGTTGAATGCCTTGCTCACTAGTTTGCTTTATAAAAAACACCCGTCTCAACTAAAGTTTGTGCTGGTCGATCCGAAAAAGGTGGAATTGACCATTTACAATAAAATCGAACGCCACTTTTTGGCCAAACTGCCTGATGGAGAAGAGGCGATTATTACTGATACCAAGAAAGTAATTTACACGCTGAACTCGCTTTGTATAGAAATGGATCAGCGTTACGATCTTTTGAAAGATGCTGCTTGTCGAAACATCAAGGAATACAACGAGAAATTTATAGACAGAAGACTGAACCCAGAAAAGGGACATCGATATCTGCCATACATCGTTCTAGTAATCGATGAATTGGCCGATTTAATGATGACAGCAGGGAAGGAAGTGGAGACCCCTATTGCTCGACTGGCGCAATTGGCGAGGGCGATTGGTATTCACTTGGTTGTGGCAACACAAAGACCATCTGTCAATGTTATCACAGGTATCATAAAGGCCAATTTTCCTGCCAGGCTTTCTTTTAGAGTAACTTCAAAAATAGACTCCAGAACAATTCTGGATACGGGTGGTGCCGATCAATTAATTGGTCAGGGAGATATGTTGCTTTCCAATGGTTCGGAGATCACAAGGATCCAGTGCGCATTTGTAGATACGCCAGAAGTAGACGACATTTGTGACTTTATTGGTGCTCAAAAGGGGTACGATACTGCCTATATGCTTCCTGAATTCTCTGGAGATGAAGGAGATAGCAGCAAGAGTGACATTGATCTTTCAGATCGGGATGGTATGTTCAATGAAGCTGCCAGATTGATTGTTTCGCACCAACAAGGCAGTACTTCTTTGATTCAAAGAAAGCTTAAACTGGGTTATAACCGAGCAGGTAGAATTATAGATCAACTAGAGGCCGCAGGAATTGTTGGGCCATTTGAGGGAAGTAAGGCAAGAGAAGTATTAATATCAGATGAATATAGTTTGGAACAGTTATTGAACAGCTTGGACAGTAATTAAATCCGTTAGAAAAAAATACAATGAGAAGAATATTAGGGATTGTGATGGTATTGTCAATGGTAGGTACATCATTGGCCAGTGGGCAAGAGGAAAATCCAAAAGTCATTTTAGACAAAATGAGTGCTACCTACAAAGCGATGGCTGGCTTTGAAATCGAGTTTGTGCAAAAGGTAATGAGCGAATCAGAAGTGCTTGATAGGTTTTCTGGAGTAGCAGCAGTCGCAAAAGAAAAATTCATGATCAAATTCAGGGACCAACATATTTATTGCAACGGTCCTGTGCTCTGGACTTATTTGGTGGAGTCTCAAGAGTTAACCATCACCAATTTTGAACCTGAAGAAACCTTTATCAACCCTACCAATATCTACGATATTTACAAAGAGGGCTTCAAATACGATTACAAGCGTTCTGAAAATTTAGGAGGTGCTTTGGTTGACGTAATCGAGTTGATTTCTACCGATGAAGACAGCGATTTTACCAATATCATCATGTACATCGATCAAAGCACGAGTTATTTAAAGGCTTGGGATTTAATCGATTATGATGGAATTAAAACTTCTTTTGAAGTGGCAAATTTCAAGCCTAATCAAGTATATGCTGGAAATGCCTTTGAGTTCGACAGCAAAAAGAACCCTGTTCAACATACCGAAGACTACCGTAACTAAATGACAAGAGAAGAACTTTTCGGGCAAATCCGGAAAAAGGAATCTTATCTCTGTGTGGGACTCGATACAGATATTTCAAAAATTCCGGCTCATTTATTAGAATCGGAAGACCCAATTTTTGAATTCAATAAGCAAATCATTGATGCCACAGCCGACTTCGCAGTGGCCTACAAACCCAATATCGCATTTTACGAAGCTCATGGGGTAAAGGGCTGGCAAAGCCTAGAGAAGACAATTGCTTATATTCCGAAGGATATTTTCATCTTGGCCGATGCCAAGCGCGGAGACATCGGTAATACTTCGAAAATGTACGCCAAGGCTTTCTTCGAAAACATGAATTGTGATGCGATTACGGTAGCACCATACATGGGAGAAGACTCAGTAAAGCCTTTTCTAGAATTCCCCAATAAGTGGGTGATTCTGTTGGCTCTGACCTCAAATTTTGGAGGCAAAGACTTCCAAAATTTATCATTAAATAAGGGAGGTGAGCTTTTCGAAGAAGTACTCAGGAAAAGTCAAGAATGGGGCACTGCTGATCAACTTATGTATGTTGTGGGGGCAACTAGGGCTGAGGCATTTGCTAGAATCAGAGAGATTGTGCCAGAACATTTTTTACTAGTACCGGGAGTTGGGGCACAGGGCGGTAGTTTACACGAAGTATCAAAATATGGTATGAATGAACAGTGTGGGCTACTTGTCAATTCCAGCCGTGGGATTATATACGCAAGTGATAAGGAGGACTTTGCCAAGGTAGCTGGACAGAAGGCCGAAGAGTTACAACAAGAAATGAGACAATATTTATCTGAATATTTGTAATTTAAGAAGTCTAAAGCTTCTTATGTTACCTGAGTCATTTCTTCACTTCGTTTGGCGCTACCAGTATTACAATACTGAAAACCTTACACTATGTTCTGGTGAGGCCCTTAAAATTAGCAATCCAGGTTTTCATAATCATTTAGCGGGGCCAGATTTTAAGGAATCACATATCGAAATTAACGGTATTCAATGGCATGGGTCAATCGAAATTCATGTAGCTGCCTCGGACTGGTTTTTACACCAACACCAACATGATCCCAATTACGAAAATGTCATATTGCACGTGGTATGGGAAAACGACAAACAAGTTTTTGCTGCAGATGGGAATCCCATTCCTACCTTAGCCCTGAAAGGGTTGGTCAAACCTGGTCTGCTTGATCGATTCCAAAGCTTGATTTCTAATCAGTCTCCAATTCCATGTGCCGATTTGTTGTCACAAACCAAGTCGATTACTCGACTTTCGATGCTAGAAAAGGTCTTGGTGGAAAGGATAGAGGTTAAATCCACACTTTTCACAAGCTTGCTTTTAAAAAACAATCAAAATTGGGAAGAAACCGCATATCAATGGCTTGCTAAAGGCTTTGGCTTTAAAACCAATGCTGAAAACATGCTTCGTTTGGCCCAAAGCTTGCCCCTGAAAATTATTGAAAAACACGCAAATCAACTTTTTCAGGTAGAAGCCTTATTGTATGGCCAAGCTGGATTCCTAAACGTGGATGTAAAGGATGATTATGCTTATCAACTTCAAAAGGAGTACAAATTTCTTCAAGCCAAATACGGATTAAAACAAGCCATAAGCTATAATGAATGGCATTTTTCTAAAGTGCGGCCTTCTAATTATCCTACCATTCGAATTGCTCAAATGGCTGCGCTTCTGGTTACTTATCCTCATATTTTCTCTTTCTTTTCAGAAATTGAAAGCAGAAATGAGGCGATTGATAAATTGGATGTGCTTCAGTCTGATTATTGGTGTACGCACTACGCCATAGACAAGAAAACATCTAAGCGATTAAATGGTATAAGCAATTCTTCCAAAGAAAATTTGATTGTCAATACCGCCATTCCATTTTTAGCTGCTTTGTCCAAGTACAAAGATGACCCTATGTTTCTAGATCGAGCGCTGAACTTACTCTCTGGCATCAAGGCCGAGAGTAATCATATCACTGATTTATGGAAATCGCTCGGTTGGAATGTATCCTCGGCCTTTGATAGCCAAGGATTGATCCAATTGCACAATGATTATTGCAAGTCGAAAAGGTGCATAGAGTGCAATATTGGCATTTCATTGGTGCGCAATCCTGCTTAGAATTTGCGTTAAAAAGGCTTAACTTTGCCGCCCGAAAACTAACATTATGGACAATCCAGTAATCATATTTGGTGCGAATGAATTGGGCAAAGCCACCCTCGAAATCTTTGAAAGCAACGATGTTGTCGTGTATGGATTTTTAGATGACGATGCCAGTAAGCATGGTCAAGAATTGAACGGCATTTCGGTGCTTGGAAGAACCGATGATGATGGCTTTCTTAAATTGATAGGAAAAAAATGCGAAGGTTTTATTGCGTTTGATGACCGTGATTTGAGAAAAGGTTTGGTAAAACTGATGCTCGAACGTAGAAAGAAAATGCCTGTCAATGCCATTCACAGGAATGCACAAATTGCGCCTTCAGCACATATTGGACACGGAAATTTTGTAAACAGCGGAGTGGTGATTGGCTCGAATGCCAAGATTGGTAACCATTGTTTGTTGAATACGAATGCAACAATTGATTATAGTGCTCAATTGGGCGACTTGGTGCAAGTTGGTGCCGGCAGTGTTGTGGGTAGCGAAGCAGAAATAGGAGAGAATGTATTTATTGGCTCAGGCGTAACTATCGTTTCAGGTGTCAAAATAGGCAAGAATGCAAGAATTGGCGCTGGTTCTGTTGTAATCGCAGAAGTGAAAGCTGGAGCGATGGTTTTCGGTAACCCTGCAAAAGAAGTTTAGTAAGTTGGAAGTTGGAAGTTGGAAGTCGGAAGACTGAAGACTGAAGACCGAAGACCGAAGACCGAAGACCGAAAACGCAGAAAATCTAAAATCTAAAATCTAAAATCTATAGTCTAAAGTATATAGACTAGTATCTCAAAAAAAGTCACCCTACTTGAAATAGGGCAGATCATATGGAAAAGCAATATTCAATTTTACTTTATTACTGCTATGCCGAAATCAAGGATTTTGAAGCATACAGAGAAGAACATCACCTTTTTTGTGTTCACAACAACTTGAGAGGTAGGATCATTATTTCGCCAGAGGGCTTAAATGGGACGGTTTCGGGCCTTAAAGAAGACTGCGAAGCCTACATGACCTATGTTAAATCCGATGAACGTTTTGCCGATACAGAATTCAAAGTAGAAGCTCACGATACCATGGCATTTGCGAAGTTGCACGTTCGTGTAAAGCCGGAAATTGTACATTCTAGCCTTCGCCATATCAATCCAAGAGAAAGAACCGGCACTTATGTTGAGCCTTCGGAATTCAAAAATATTTTAAAATCACAGCCTGATGATACGGTCATCCTTGATGTGCGAAGTGATTACGAGCATAAAGTAGGTCGCTTCAAGAATGCACTGACGTTGGATATAGAAAATTTCAGAGATTTCCCAGAACAAGTGAAGGCCTTAGGGGATTTAAGAGGCAAGAAGATCATTACCTATTGTACCGGAGGTATCAAATGCGAAAAGGCAAGTGCTTATTTGCTTGAACAAGGTTTTGAGAATGTTTACCAACTTCATGGAGGCATTATAAAATACGGAATTGAGGAAGGTGGAGAAGACTTTGAGGGGAAATGTTACGTGTTCGATAATCGAATTACTGCCGAAGTAAACAAGGTAAACCCGAGTATTATTTCAAAATGCCATATTACTGGAGTCCTGACAGATAGAATGGTGAACTGTGCTAACCCGACATGTAATGCGCATCTTCCAATGTCGGAAGAAGCTGGTTGGTTGATGGATGGCTGTTGTTCAGACGAATGCAGACAGCACCCAGAAAGAAGGCCATATGATGGAACAGGTTATTATCAAAAAGACACCAATCATTATAACCCTTTGAAAGGGGTGAAGAGGGAACCCGCTAAAATCAGCTAGTTTGGAAAATCGCAGAATCCCTGAATCAGAACTAATCTTGAATGAAGATGGAAGTGTATTCCATCTTCGTTTGCTGCCCGAAATGGTGGCAGATACCATCATTGTGGTCGGAGATCCCAATCGTGTTGCTAAGGTGAGCATGTACTTCGATCGCGTGGATGATCAAGTTAAGAACAGGGAATTAATTACTCATACTGGTGAATTGAATGGTAAACGGATTTCTGTCATGAGTTCAGGAATGGGGACAGACAATGTCGAACTTTTAATGACAGAGTTAGATGCCTTAGTAAACGTTGACCTGAAAACTCGCCAAGTCAATAAACAGCTTAAGAGTTTAAAAATTATCCGTATTGGCACTTCTGGATGTTTGCAGCCTGATATTCCGCTGGATTCAATACTTGTATCGAAGGCGGCTTTGGGCTTAGATACACTGATGGCCTTCTATCACTGGCATCATGCCAACGATGGAGAAGTATTGGTGAACAAAGTACAACGAAGTCTAGAACTTCCATTTAAACCCTATTTTGCGGAAGCTTCCAATCAACTTTTGACTCACTTCAGGGGCTTGAACGCCTACGAAGGAATTACGATTACCTGCCCGGGTTTTTACGCACCGCAAGGAAGAGAAATAAGGTTGAAGCCAGCCTTGAGCGGGTTTTTAGATAAACTTCAACGACTAGATTCTTCATTCGGTAGGTTCACTAATTTCGAAATGGAAACTGCCGGCTATTACGCCATGGCCAAAATGATGGGACATGAAATGATCAGTTTCAGTGCCTTAATTGCAAATCGGGCAAAACAGACTTTCAGCCATTTTCCTGAAAAAGCAGTGGATGATTTGATTAGAAAAGTATTGGAGAAAATCTAGTTTAATTCTTCTTCGACTTCAATCTTCCTTGAATAAGCTGATTGTACTGCTCACAAGTGAGCATGCCATTGGTGGAATATGGGCAAGCTTTGAAGATTCTTTCCCCCAATTGGTCAATTGTTGTAATCACATCATCTCCCTTGCAAACTGGGCACACAATGTTTTGATGAGTATCACAGCTAATGGTATTCAGGTAAAAGAATTTGGTATTGGCTTCTATGATTTCCCCTGTGCTTCTGTTCTTTCGAAAAGCGGCTTCTGCTTTGTCCAATAGGGCGATCACTTCTTCAGAATATTGACCTTGCGAACCTTTTAATTCGAGATATTTGCTCAGCCAGTCAATGCTCTGTGCGTAGTTGTTCAAGAAATAAGAGTTTTTCCCGAAGTAGTAACAGAAATCAGCCGAAAGGACGGTGATTTTGTCTAAAGCAGTCATAAAATACTGATCGGCTTCAACGTATTTTTCCTCATTCATAAAATTCACCGCAGTATCGATGTATCGCCTTGGGTCCTGAAAAAGATAGCTTTCTCTTTCTTGGCCAAAACCAGTTTGTGAGAAGACGATGATAAGAACGGCAGAGAGAAAATATTGCCTCATGTTGATTATTTGGTGGCTAAAATAATAAAGTTTGGGCACAAAAAAGCCCCGAAATTTCGGGGCGCTTACGTTTTAACAGTTTTTATGAACTGATAAAGCCCTTTGCAGAACTTTATTTGGTGCTAGTCTTTCGCTTTGGCAATGTAAGCTTTTTACTTGCCAAGGTCGCAAGGCCAATTCCTGTGGCAACTATTGCGGCTGTGAATAATAATGTTTTTGTCTTCATTTCTACTTCTGTTTGGGGATACTCTAGTCTGTAGACAACCTTTATGCCAATAATGTTGCGGTTTTGGGCAAAATATTTTTGGAGGATTCAATTGTCGGATTAATAACACTTCAATAGGCCTTTCCCCCTACCATTTTGTAAAAGAAATTTCTGTCAAAATGAATGGCATTGTGAATGGCGATGAAAGTAAAACTTCACAGCCTCCACTCATAAATTATTG
Organism: Cytophagales bacterium CG12_big_fil_rev_8_21_14_0_65_40_12; assembly: GCA_002786855.1. Taxonomy (GTDB): domain Bacteria; phylum Bacteroidota; class Bacteroidia; order Cytophagales; family Cyclobacteriaceae; genus Roseivirga. Next base: position 12,130 of record PCUU01000088.1, on the reverse strand, counting down.
GTTTTAAGGTTCGGCTTAAGCTGCATATCTTAGGACAACTGAATTTATAAACTATGAAAATCATTATAAGAGTTGGGGTTTTGCTGTCAGGCTTGTTTTTTGGTCTTAATGCATGGTCTCAACAAAGCGCACCACCACAAACGGACAGTAGAATCTATGACATTGTAGCGGCTACTTCGGCTGAAAGAATAGAAGCAGATATACGTACGCTTGCCAACTTCGGTACAAGGAATACTTTTTCGGATACCGTGTCAACCACCCGAGGAATTGGGGCGGCCCGTAGGTGGATAAAAGCTGAATTTGAGAAAATCTCTAAAGACTGCGGAGGCTGTTTAGAAGTCTTCTATCAAAGGGATTTTGTTGAAAAGGTGCAAGGCTCCCGCGTTCCTTTTAGTACTTATGTTGTCAATGTGGTAGCTGTCCTTCGCGGAACTGAGTATCCCAATAGCTATGCAATGATGTCGGGCGATATTGACTCAAGGGCATCTAATACAATGAACTTCGAGATTGATGCTCCCGGGGCGAACGATAATGCTTCGGGAATGGCCGGCACCATTGAAGCGGCCAGGGTACTTTCTAAGTATAAGTTCAAGCATAGCATTGCTTTCGTTGGCCTTTCAGGCGAAGAGCAAGGCCTTTATGGCGGGGCAGGCTTGGCCAAATATGCGCAAGAGCATAACTGGGAGATTGTTGGTGTTTTGAACAACGACATGATTGGAAATATAGAGGGTGTTGATGGGGTGATTGATAATCGCACATTCAGAATTTTCTCTGAACCAACTCCAGCCAATGAGTCTGAGCAATTAAGACGTGCAAGAAGAACTGTTGGGGGAGAAGTGGATGGCAATTCACGTCAGTTGGCCCGGTTTATTCATAAGCAGGTACAAACTTATATGCCTGAAATGAACCCAATGATGATTTATAGATTAGATCGTTTTGGAAGAGGCGGGCATCACCGTCCCTTCAATGATTTGGGTTTTGCTGGAGTCAGAATCATGGAAGCGCATGAAAACTACAATCGCCAACATCAAGATATTCGCGAAGAGAATGGAATTAAATATGGCGATGTAATCGAAGGTGTAAACTTTGAATACGCAAAGAAGCTCACTGCTGTCAATGCGATTTCCTTAGCTGGCTTGGCTTGGGGTCCTAAAACTCCAGAGGATGTTAGAATTGGTGGGGCAGTGCAGCCATCAGTTACTTTGCAATGGAAGGAGTCGAATGATCCGAATATTCTGGGCTATAAAATTTATTGGAGATTGACTACTTCACCTACTTGGGATCATTCAAGATTTGTATCTGGTGTGAATGAGTTCACCTTAGAAGGTATTGTGATTGATAATTTCTATTTCGGAGTAGCTGCAGTAAGTAAAGATGGCAGCGAGTCCCCAGTTGTTTTTCCTTATCAGCAAATCAGAAGAAGGTAAAACATCATGGAGAGGGCAAATTTTAAATTGCCCTCTCCATGATTACATAATACTCTCCCTTTTTTGTAAACCGAATTGAGGTTTCTTCAAAACCAAATTTTTGATAAAAGCTTGATTTCGAGGTGCGTGCATTGCACCATAATCTCTTAACCTTTCGTTGCTTACAGAATGTTATCAAATGTTCAATCAGTTGGCTAGCATATCCTCGGCCTTGATATGCTTCTAGCGTAGCTAATTTTCTAAATTGAGCTTCATTGCTTTTGATAAAAAGAGATACAATTGAGCGCAAATCAGTATCCTCGAACAAGCCAAAGTGAATGCCATTGTCATCTTCTTCTAATTTCACATACTCAAAAGGCTGGTCTGGCCACATTACCTGATGGCGAATGGGCCAAGTTTGAGCGGCTGAGATTTGTTTAATCATAATCCCAAACTTACTTACTTAAAGCATTATCTCTGAAGAGATTTTCTTCTAAGCTTTCCCATTTGTTGTCACTGAAAGTGAATTTTAGTTTTTCACCAAAAGCCCAGCATCTAAAGACGCCATTATTCCTGTCAGCAAGGATAATGAATCGGTTATTAAGGAATATCTTTCTCTCGCTGCGCAATTCCACTTCATGTTCATTTAGCAATTTCACGTAAGTAGATAAGTTTTCTTTTGAGATCCTTTTCGCATTGACCTTGAGCCCGTTGCTGGAGAATTCAAGTGTAATATCCTCTGATTTGGAATTTATATAGCGGTCTAGGGCCAATTGATCTAAAAGCTTGGTTTGAATGGATGGTAGTTCATCGATATTTATCGTATCTCTTTTATGGATTTTTGGATTTAGAGTCCTGGTTGTGAATGGGTTATAATTTTTGATTGATCCCTGGTCTTTTTGATTGGAAGCATTAGTGCTCTTTAGTTCATCAACTGTAAGTGTAGGGATCTGAATATTCAACTTGTGGAGGCTATCAAGAACAGTAGTCAAAGTTATATGAGTTGGTTTAATGCTCTGCTCATTATTCAAGTCATCCACTGTTGAGATTTTTGAAGTCTCTATGCTCTGATTTTGAGCTTTAGACTCGCTCTTCGTCCCTTGGATTTCCTTCACAGAATCTAACTGGGCCTCTTGCAAATTTTGGTGGAATAAAGAGTTAGTCTGATTTTGAGAGCTATCAACTGAAATGAACGATTCCGAATTGTTACGCGAATCAAGGTTTTTTTCAGAGGTTGAATTTTGTTGATTGGAAAATAACAGTAGAGTACTGATGGCAATGGTAAGGGTTGTTGTCATGATAATTGAGTTTAAATTGAATCTTTTGAACCAAGGTTTCAATGGGAGTGAAGGGATCGTTTGGATGAAATCGAGTACTTCTGTCTGGCTAATCTCCGAAGGGCATTTTCTTGCAACTGCAAACAATGCCTGAGTATCATTTTCTGTCATAGCGTTATTGTTTGTAGGGTTTTTAAAATTTCAGAAACCGATGATTGGGGTCGTTCTTTCATTAGTAATTTCAGCTTTTGTCTACCTCGGCTTACTTTCGTTTTTACTGCAACTTCATTGCTTCCCTGTATCTCGGCAATCTCTTTCATACTGAACCCACTGATTTCAAAAAGTACTAAAGCTTGCCTTTGTTGTGAGGGCAAACGATCTAGCATTTTATACAGAAACTGGATGTCTAAGATAGTTTCAGGGCTTACACCTTGCGAGGAAAGCCGGTTAGCATGTAAGTCAGTCAATTCCTCGATGGGTTTTTGTTTGCGCCAAAGACTAATCGAACGATTTCTAGCTGCTTTAATCATGTAGTGAATCAGCTGATCCTTATTTTCAATTTTCTCAAATTTATGGTAGGTCGAAACAAGGACATCTTGCACCAAATCTTGCACATCCATTTTTCCATAAGCCAAAGCAGAGCAGTAGCGTAGAAAACGATCATGACAAGCGTGGTAGGCCTTCATAAATTCATGCTGTTTGGTTTCGTCCATCATCGAAAATAAGGATTCTTAGGCCGATAGTCGCACGAGCAAATGAAAGGTTACATTGAGTAACTGTAAACTTTTGAACAATAGACATCTTGGAACAAATCCTTAATTGCCCCAAATATGCTTATCTTGGTTTTTCAACCTTAATTCAACCAAAATGATTAAATCACTTTATTCAACTTTGCTATTGTTGATTACAATTACAATCTCGGCTCAAACGGCTAACGATTATTTCTTTCCATTAAAATATAGAAACATCGGTCCTTACCGAGGCGGTAGATCAGTCACAGCCACTGGGGTTGTCAATGATCCGCTGACTTACTATATGGGCACTACGGGTGGCGGTCTTTGGAAAACAACCAATGCTGGAGTCCAATGGGACAATATTTCCGATGGATTTTTTAAAACAGGCTCAGTGGGGGCCATTGATGTTTCAGAATCACATCCAAATGTGGTGTATGTAGGCATGGGTGAGCATGCTCCTCGCGGTGTGATGACCTCTTATGGTGATGGTGTTTATAAGTCCACTGATTCAGGCAAGACTTGGGTCAATATAGGTTTGAAGGAAACGCAACATATTTCCAGAATACGGATCCATCCTACTAATCCAGATATAGTTTTTGTGGCTGCTCAAGGTGCTTTGCACGGCCCCAACAAAGAAAGAGGCATTTATAAAACCACCGATGGAGGCGCAACTTGGAAGCAAGTGCTTTTTGTGAATGAGCTCACTGGCGCCAGTGAATTAGATATGGACATGAATGCTCCGAATGTATTGTATGTCACCATGTGGGAACATATCAGAAAACCATGGATGGTAGTGAGTGGAGGAGAAGGCAGTGGTGTCTACAAAAGCGTTGATAGTGGTGAAACTTGGTTTAAAATTGAAAAAGGACTTCCTGAAGCTAAAGGTAAAATGGCCATCTCGGTCAGCAGAGCCAACAGCGAAAAAGTCTATGCACTGATAGAAGGAGATAGCAACAAAGATTTGGGAGGCTTATTTGTTTCGAATAATGCCGGTGATTATTGGACAAGGGTAAGTGATGATAATAAACTTACGCAACGCGCTTGGTATTACATCGAAGTATTCGCTGACCCACAAGACGAGAATACGGTGTATGTAATGAGCGCTCCTGCCTTGAGGTCAATTGATGGAGGCCTTACTTGGGAGGATCTTTCGGGCATGCATGGGGATTTTCACGATGTGTGGATCAACCCAAAGAACTCGAAAAACTTGGTAATTGCCGATGATGGTGGAGCAAGTATTACTTTCAATGCAGGCAAAACTTGGTCAGGATTGAATAATATGCCAACTGCGCAATTTTACCGCATTAATGCCGACAACATGTTTCCTTATAATATCTATGCAGGTCAACAGGACAACACATCTGTAAAAATCGCCAGTCGTTCTATCGAAGGTGGAGGTATTGGAGAGCGCAACTGGTGGCCTTCAGCCGGAGGCGAAAGTGCCTTTTTAGCTTTCGACCCAAATAACCCACGCTATGTAATGGGGGGAAGCTACCTCGGGACGATTGAATTGATGGACATGGAGTCGAACGAAAGAACAAACATCATGGCCGCTCCAATTCAATATTTAGGAAGGGCAGCCCGCGATATGAAGTACCTCTACAATTGGAACGCTCCAATCATTTGGTCGAAGCATGAGCCAGGCACCTTCTATCATGGTGCTCAACTGGTCTTAAGGACCAGAGATAATGGCATTACTTGGGAAGAAGCTTCGCCAGATTTGACACGAAATATCGATGAAAAACAAGGCAATGGCGGTGGCCCTTTGACCAATGAAGCCGTAGGAGCGGAGAATTATGGCACACTAAGTTATTTGGTGGAATCTCCTCACGAAAAGGGAGTTTTATGGTCGGGAAGCGATGATGGATTTGTGCACGTGACCAGGGATAATGGAGTTACTTGGCAGAACGTCACTCCAAAGGGATTGGAAGAATGCTTGATCAATGCCATGGAAGTTTCACCACATGATCCAGCGACCGCGTATATCGCCACTACGCGTTATAAATTCAATGACAAAACCCCTTCGATGTATAAAACCACCAATTATGGAAAAACATGGGAGAAGATTTCGACTGGAATTCCATACGGTGCATATACGCGAGTAGTCAGAGAAGACAAGGATAAAAAGGACTTACTTTATGCGGGCACAGAAACAGGAATCTATATTTCTTGGAATGGAGGAAAAGCATGGGAACCACTTCAATTGAACATGCCTGTGACCCCAATCAATGACTTGATGGTACATCAGGGCGATTTGATAGTAGCCACATCAGGACGTTCGTTTTGGATTTTGGATGACTTGAAGGTGTTGACCAAGTATGATAAAAAGGAAGGATTTAAGCTCTACGAACCAGAGACAACTGTTTATGGGAGTTGGGGCAGCCCGTTGAACCGAAATTCAGATTCATTCAAGGGCACTGATCCTTTTGAGGGGATAAATCCTGCGAGTGGCGTGGTCATTTACTATGAACTACCGGCAGTCAGTGATAGCGCAGATGTGAAAATGGAAATCATGGACAGCGCAGGGAAATTGATCAGAAGCTTCACCAATAAGGCCGATAAAGGTTTTAAGTCGTATCCCGGAGGACCACCAGCGCCAACTAGAATTTCAGCGAAGAAGGGATTAAATCGTTTTGTTTGGGATAAACTGCACGAAACAATGCCAGGTATTCCAACCGCTTATTTGGAAGCTAATTTTAGAGGGCACATGGTTTCTCCAGGGGAATACACCATCAAGTTAAGTTTTGAGGGTAAGACTTTGGAAACAAAGGCCGTGATTTCTGAAAATCCAATGATTAAGCTATCTGCAGCTCAATACACGGATTATGATCAATTTATGACTGAAGTAGAAGGGGAGCTTTCTGCAATGCACAATATGGTTAATAAGCTATATGGGATTAAAAATCAATTGAGCACAGTGTTAGAGTCGGTTACTGATAAGGCACTTAAAGCCGAAGGAAATGCTATTGTTGCAGCCTTGGATACTTGGGACAAGTCGATGGTGCAGCGCATGTCAAAAGCATATGATGATGTGGAGAATTTCCCCAATATGTTTACCGCAGAATATATTTTCATGATTAATCATGCCAACAGCAGTATTCCTTTGATAGCAAAATCCAATAAGGATAGAAAAGCAGAACTTGATGTAATTTGGGCAGCTAAAAAAGCTGAGGCCGAAGGTTGGTTGAACAGCACTCTACCTGATTTCAACAAGAAGTTATGGGATTCAGGAATTGGGGCAATTCAAATGAAATAGACTTGATACCCACAGGTCTGAGTAATACTCTATAAAACAAAAGCCCCAATTGGGGCTTTTGTTTTATGTGTTATTTCCAAAGAGAAATGGTTTTACTATTTACCTGCGTCTTTGCTTTCAGATTTTTGATGATTGTCAACGGTTGTGATCAGCACAACTCCGTTTGCTCCTCTAAAACCAAAGGTAGCACCATCTTTCACCACATTAATGGATTTGATGTCTTGTGGACGAAGTATCGAAATGTCTTTCCAAATAACGCCATCCACCATATAAAGGGCTTTATCTTCGGTTACAGCTCCCATATGCATTGGATTTCTAATGACCACTTTGTTTTCGCCATTGGTATCTGGCACTACACGTACCCCAGGGAATTTCCCAATGATCAATTGCCAAATATCTGGATAAACAGAAAAATCATTATTGTATTCCAAGTAGTTAGAAACTGAGTAAGTCATTGTTTCTTCAGTAAGATGGCCTGCGCCAATGGCAACTTTCTCATTGTCTGCCCCTCCGCTAAAAATCAATTTCACGTTGATCTGTTCTCCTTGTTCGACTCTTTTTACACTCTTTTGAAATCCAGCTCCTTCGAAAACGAGCTTGTCTTTTGCTTTGGTTTCAATCTTATAGATTCCAAGTTCGTTGGTATAAACTGCGCGCTTGGTTTTCTTCGAATAGACACGAATATTATTCACAGGGGTGTCTTTGAATGCATAGACCTTTCCGATGACTGTTTTGATTTGCGCGTTCAAGTTTGTCGCTGCGAGGAGCACAAACAAAGTGAGGAATACAATTTTAGCCTTTTTCATGATACAATTTATGTAATATATTTTTGAATTGAAAGGCATAAATATTTGAATTTGAGAGAGATGCAAAGGTGTCAAGCGGCTGGATGAAATTTTACTTTGATAGGGATCAAAGGCAACCTGTTTCAAAATGAATTTTGTGCATCTCGAAATGAACGCTGCTTAAACTTTATTGCAAAAAGAATGGGCAATGGATTTAGCCTGCTATTTTTGTTGCTGGCAAAGGCCAAGCAACAAAGAATTTATGAGCAGACATCATTCGCATATCAATACCGCCATCACCATCATGTCTAAATACGAGGGGCCAAGTGCTTTTGCTCCAGTATTGAAGGCTTTTTTTAAAGAGTTTAAAAAGTACGGTAGCCAAGACAGGCGGCAGATTGGTAACCTTTGCTATTGCTACTTTAGGGCGGTAAGGGTATTGAATGAAGACCTGAGTCTCGAAGAAAAAATCATCCTAGCTTATTTTCTTTGTACTCCAGGTGAGAGCCCATTGATCAAGGAATTAAAGCCAGATTGGGCAGCTTTTGCGGGATTTACGATTCAAGAAAAATTCGCTCAATTTGGCTTAGACATAAATCAGCTATTCCCTAAAATTGAGTCTATTGAAGCTGCAATTGATAAGCAAGAATTTGCCTATTCCCATTTTGTACAGCCTGATTTGTTCTTGCGACTTCGCCCCAAGCGAGGAGAAATCGCCAAGAAAAAGTTGACTGAGGCCAATATTCCTTTCAAACATATTACCGTGGACTGCTTGGCATTGCCCAACACTTCGCGCGTGGAGGAAGTTTTGATGATCAACAAAGAAGTTGTGATCCAAGATTATGCCTCGCAACGGGTGGGTAAAATGTTAGAAAAAGTACAAGCCATGCTGCCAACCACTGCCGAAAAGATCAAGGTATGGGATTGCTGTGCAGCCAGTGGGGGGAAAGCGATTCTAGCGGTAGATAAACTAGGCCGCATTGAACTTACACTTAGCGATATAAGGCAGTCCATTTTGGAAAATCTAAAGGTGCGCATGCAAGAGGCGCAAATCATCAATTATAAAAGCTTAAAGTTAGATCTCACCAATCCCAAAAAGATGGAATCCATTGGAGATTTTGATCTGATTATAGCCGATGTGCCTTGTACTGGCTCGGGCACTTGGAGTAGAAACCCAGAGCGCTTACTCCATTTCAATAAAAAGGAAATCGGTCGATACGTGAAAATGCAGAAGGAGATCACCAGTGGCATTCAATCCAAACTAAAACCTGGAGGTTATTTACTCTATATCACCTGCTCTGTTTATCAACAAGAAAACAGCGAAATCATCAATGATTTGGTTGCAACAAGTGACTTAAGTTTAATAGAATCTCAAGTCATTTTGGGGGCTGAGTACCAGTCGGATACCATGTTTGCCGCATTATTAAAGAAGGAGGTATAGGGCAGTGGATTAATCCTGCAGGTCTTGGCCATTCAGCGTATGGAGGCGCTTCGAGTTTTCCGATCAATTTATGTTCTACCCCGAAGGGGTTGAATATCTATAGAAACGATAGATCAATGTTGATGCGACCCCAACGGGGTCGAATTAGAGCAAATGCCTTTTTAGGCTATACACATGCAATTCCTTCTGAATTGATCAATCCCTTTTTAATTATGCAAGACTCACCCCAAATAAATAACCCACCAAAGCTGTCAATCCCATAGCAACAGTACCCCAAAAGGTAATCCTCATAATGGCTTTGGTGATGCTTGAACCACCTGTTTTTGCAGCTAAAGCACCTAGTATGATTAGGAAGATGATTGCAAATCCATAGAGGTAATACTCCATGTGTTGCATGGGCAGAAACAGGGTGACCAAAAGAGGTAAAATTCCTCCAATTGTAAATGAGGCACCTGAGGCAAATGCCGCTTGAATAGGTTTGGCCTGGCTGATTTCATTGAGACCGAGTTCATCCCTCATATGTGCTCCCAAGGCATCATGGGCGGTGAGTTCTTTGGCAACGATTAGGGCCGTGTCTTTATTCAACCCTCGTTTTTCGTAAATCTCGGCCAAACGGGTGAGCTCTAGTGTCGGCATTTCTGCCAATTCTTGCTTTTCGCGCTGGGTATCTGCCTCTTCAACATCGGTTTGAGAGCTAACCGAAACGTATTCTCCAGCTGCCATGGATAAGGCGCCTGCTACCAAACCAGCCACTGTTGCCAACACAATGGGTGCTCTGAGATCACTAGCTGCGGCTATTCCAATGGCTAGACTGGCAGTAGAAAGTATACCGTCATTCGCACCTAATACTGCTGCTCTCAACCAATTGCTGCGTTGGATGTAATGAGGGGCTAGATAATCACCTGAGTTGTTTTCCATTTTTAAATCAAATTTTCACTCAAAACCCAAGTATGGGGCTTTTGAAAGCTTGATGAAAGATAGGGCTTTATTTAGCCATAATTAGAAGCTAGGTTTCTTGTGGGCTATCAATTTGCTGTTAAGGCCGTTGACTTAAGTAATTGAACTAATGGTCGCTTTGCATGGCGCTCATTAAGCTTTCTAATTTTTAAAATAAAGTCAGTTGATAGGAGAGAAGACTATTGCTACTTTTAGCATCCGCTAAAGTTGAATATTATGAGATCAAATTTTTCAATTTACTTTTTGCTTGTGGCTACTTTGCTTAGTATCGCTTGCGCGAAGCCAAAGCAGCAGCTCACTACGGTTATCTCTGGAAAATTGATCAACTGGGGTAATGCGGAGAAAATACTTCGAGCCGAAGACATCAAATCTGATTTTGGCCTTGGGCAAAGTTTTATTCTTACCACCGATGAAAATGACAGGTTCACAGTGACTTTCGATTTGGAAGAAGCCACTTATTTTTCATTAGGTAGGAACAAATTATTCATTCAGCCTGGCGATCAGTTGGATATGGAAGTAGATTACCGTGATCCTGAGGTAGGAGTTTTTCAAGGTGATGGTGCTGAAATTCAAGCCTATTTGGGCGGAGTAGCTTTTCCTAAAAGCGGTTCGTATTTACAAGGTGGCACCAATGTAAAAGGACCAGAAATGGCGCCAATTATCGCCTTGGCCAAAGAGAAGACCGAAGAACGAGCCGAAGCATTAATGCAATTGGGGGCTGTAAGCCAAGAATTTATAAAGCTAGAAGAAATGAGATTGAGGCTCGATTACCTCAATACGATCTTATCTTTCCCAATTTACGGTTCGTTCAAAAATTATTGGGAGAATACGGAGGATAAGAAAGCGGAGATATTATTGGCAGCCAAAAAAGAATTGGATAGTGCTTCCAATGGTATTATGAAAGATGAGTACATGAAGCATCCGAATTTCCGCGATATGCTACTGACATTTTCAGATGGACAAATTAAGACTTCGGGCATTTTCACCGATTTGAAAATGACTGATTTTATGAAGGAATATGATGCACTTGGCGCATTCATTTCGGAATTAGAATTGGGTGGATTGACTTCATCCATGCAAGCCAAAGCCGATGTATTCATGAATGAGCAGCATTCTACGGAGTATCAGGAAATGGTACAATTGAAATTGAATGAGTATCAGGCTTTGGAAAAAGGGCAGCCTGCCATTGATGTTACCTTCAAAACCGTGGATGACGCACCCGTTAGCTTATCTCAGTTCAAAGGCAAATTGACCTATGTGGACCTTTGGGCAACTTGGTGCGGCCCCTGCATTGATGAACTGCCCGCATTTGAAAAGCTGCGAAATGATTACGCCGATCAGAACATCAACTTTGTCCCAGTTTCTATAGATACGGATTTGAATGCCTGGAAGAAATATTTGCAAAAGCACAACCTAACGGAAAACGAATTGGTGATCAACCGCCTCGATTTAGCTGATTATAAAGTGATTACCATACCTCGTTATTTGTTGATCGACAAAGACTTTAAGATCATAACCGTTTTTGCCCCAAAGCCGTCTTCAGAGGAACTCAGAAAACTAATTGATCAGTATTTATAAGGTGTGATTTCGGTCAAAAAAACCAAATAATTCAAAAGGTTATACCTGATTTACTTACGCCATGACCGCATCTTTCTTCGATTTTCTATACAGAAAATTGTTGAAGATGCTTCTTTTCGCGAAGCGCAGAATTGAATCGCTATTCACAAATTTGCCATAGAATTTTTTGTCCACACCAAAATACTCGTAGGTAGTGCCATCGGCAAATGAAATTTCTAAGACCATGCCTTTGTGGTGGAAATCCACAATTTTTGATTCAGTCGTAGTAATGTTGTAAGATTCTAAATTTGCTTCTTTAGTTTCTGGCGCAATACTGATCAGAAAATGATAGGCCTCAATGATTTTTTGACTCTTAAGTCCAGCTTCCTCTTTCTTCTCTTCGTCCTGAAATTTATCAGGATGCCATTCTTTGACCAATTGTCTGTAAGTGGTTTTTAGTTCTTTTAAGTCAATAGCTCCTTCGATGTTAAAGAGTTTTTTGGATTCACTGATGCGCTTCATTTGTGGCTTTTCTAAAATTGCAGCCGCAAAGGTAGGGTATTAAAAGAGTAATTCGGTTTTTATCCGCGCCTTAAGTTTCTTGTTCTTTTTTCAAGTGTCCCTTAAGGCTTTCTGTTTTCGGACAGATGGAAAGTCAAAATCTCAAAATCTCAAAATCTCAAAATCTCAAATTCCAAATTCTAAATTCCAAATCTC
>PCUU01000015.1 GCA_002786855.1 Cytophagales bacterium CG12_big_fil_rev_8_21_14_0_65_40_12 | reverse complement strand
CAACAACGGTAACACAAGCACTAAAACAGCTACAGTGACTATTGCTGACAACATTGCTCCTACTGTGCTTGCTAAGAACATTACTGTTGCCTTAGATGCCAATGGAAATGCCAACATTACGGCCGCTCAGGTTGACAACGGTTCTTATGATAATTGTAACCTTATACTATCAATCGACAAGACATCCTTTGATTGCGCTAAAGTGGGCGCTCAAACGGTTACTTTAACTGGAACGGATGCAAGTGGAAACACTGCTTCTGCTACTGCCACGGTGACAGTTGTAGATAATACCACTCCAGTATTTACTGGAGTACTAAGTGACAAGGTCTTTCAAGCTGAAAACGGAAATTGTGAATTTGCCGCTTATTGGGACATCCCAGTGGCAACTGATAATTGTTTAATTTCGGTGACAAGCTCACACAATCCTGGTGATATTTTCCCGATCGGAACTACCACTGTAATCTATACTGCAACAGATGCAGCTGGAAATGAAGCTACCACTCAATTCGATGTTACAGTTTTGGCCAGCCCATTAAATGTTGTTACTCAAGCGAGTAGTTATACAACCAACTCTGGAATGTATAACGTAAGCTGCAGCGATGCTAGTGACGGTGAAATAATGCTTTCTGTAACTGGAGGATGTGCACCATATACCTTCGCTTGGAGCAATGGCTCAACTGAGCAAAATCTTTCCAACGTAGAAGCAGGATTATACAGTGTAACCGTGACTGATAAAAACGGACTTCAAACCCAAAAAACTATTACGCTTACAGCTCCAGACCCAATTGTGATCGACAAGTCTGTAACTTCAGAATATACCCTATCTGGTTATGGAGAAGAAAACACTGTCTATTTAGGGTTTGGCGAACAAACAGTTGTATTGCAAGCCAATGCAAGTGGAGGAAGTGGTGAATATACCTACGAGTGGACACCATCAGAAGAGGTTGCTTGTTCGTTTGAGAATACCATTACCGTTGCTCCTCAAGTAACCACAACTTATACCGTAGTAGTTACGGATTCTAATGGCTGTTCAACTACCGAAAACTTTACTATCGAAGTAGTAGACGTTAGATGCACCGAAACCACACCTCCAGGAGAAGACAATGACGGAGATGACGATTTTGATTGTCAATGTGAAGGCAAAATGAAAAGCTTTACCGTAGTCTATCAAGGTTTCTCTGGAGTAACTATTAAAGCACTTAAAAAGGACAAATCTTCCGTGATAGCCACTTATACGAACGTGCAAAATGGCGATATCATTAAAGTGGATGGCTTTGATTTCAAAGGAAGATTCGACAGTAAGACCTTCCTTCAAATCGGATCGGCAAAGTATGAAATCCATACTTCTTGTTCCATAAATATTCTAGGCCAAACCTACGGTCCATTTAAGGTTATTGCCTATACCGATGGCGAAGGAGCAAGTTGCTCTCTCAATTCATCTAATAATCATATAACCGGGCAATCCGCTCCAAACGGCACGCCTAGCCACGCTGGAGGTTCTACCTTTGGTCAAGGTTCAAATAAAGACAATGACGATGATGACAAAGGTAGTAAGGATGATGATGACGATGACAAAGGTGGTAAGGACGATGATGACGATAAAGGTGGCAAAGACAATGACGATGACGATGATGACAAAGGCGGCAAAGATGATCATGATGACGATGATGATGACGACCATGTTCATAATGACTCATGTGGTCATGATGATGCTGATGACGATGTTTCAACCGACTGCCAATGTGAAGGCAGAATGGAGAGCTTTAGAGTAATTTACAACGGCACTTCTGGCAAAACCATAACTGCCTACAACAAGAAAAAAGATAAGGTTATTGCAGTCTATCGTAATGTTCAATTTGGCGATGAGATTTTCGTAAGTGGTGCGACAGAGACTTCAGGAAACCCGAGTACCGCTGGTGGTTCTACTTTTGGTAAGGGCTCTAAAGATGACAAAGACGATGATCATGATGACGATGATGACAAAGGCGGCAAGGATGATAAAGACGATGATCACGATGATGATGACGACAAAGGCGGCAAGGATGACAAAGACGATGATCATGATGATGATGACGACAAAGGCGGCAAGGATGACAAAGACGATGATCACGATGATGATGACGACAAGGGCGGCAAGGATGACAAAGACGATGATCATGATGACGATGACGACAAAGGCGGCAACGATGATGACAGGCTTGACTCTAAAACCTTCTTACGTGTTGACTGGATTGATTATGAAATCCATACCTCTTGCTCTATCAATATCTTGGGAATGGAAGTAGGGCCGTTCAAAGTAATCGAATATACTGATGGAGAAGGATTTACATGCTCCATTGATGAAGATGACAACGGAGGAGGAGGAAACAACGGTGGATGTGATGTCGAAACTGTTGAGTGGGAAGGCAATATCACCATCTGCTATAATAATGAGGTGCTTTGCGTAAACCAATCGGAAGTAAAAACTTATTTGGATTTAGGTGCGAGTCTTGGTGCATGCCCTACATCGAACAATAGTCCAGCAGGTTTGGTTGGCGGTTTCAATTTATCATCAGATATTATTTCGGAACAGGTGGTTAAAGTAGAAATTTCTACCTATCCCAACCCAGCAGCAGACCTTGCTCAAATCAGTTTCAATGTAAATAAGGAAGGTCCAGTATCTGTAGCCGTATTCGACACAAGAGGCATGCAAGTCGGACATACCCTTTTCGAAGAAAATGCAGAGGTTGATAAGACCTACACAGTTGTATTCGATGCAAGTTCTGTAAAAGAAGGCATGTACATCATTAGGTTAAATACTCAAGGATACATCGAAAGTAAAAAACTATTGATCAAACGATAAGCAAACCAATAATCTAACTAAAGGATCAGCCTAATGGCTGGTCCTTTTTTGTTTGGTCCAATTCCAATCCGCTATTGTATATTTGCATCCAAAGCGCTTTATGGAACTAACATCAGAGAACAGATTGAGAAAGCTCATCGTAGTGGGCGACCGAGTATTAGTGCGACCAAAGAAAAGTACTGAGAAAACTGCAAGTGGCTTGTACTTACCTCCGGGAGTACAAGAAAAGGAAAGTGTTCAAACAGGGTACATCATTAAAGTTGGGCCTGGTTACCCCCTACCAATGCCTATAGATGAGGATGATGCATGGAAAGAAAATGATGAAAAAATCAAGTACATACCGCTGCAAGCCAAAGAAGGAGATTTAGCCATTTTCTTGCAGAAAGGAGCTATTGAGGTAATGTATGGAAATGAGAAGCTCTTCATTGTCCCTCAATCTTCTATACTCATGCTCGAAAGGGAAGAAGATTTATGAGGCACTCACAACACATTGTGCATATCCTCGTTCAACCAGACATAACGATTCGGTAAAAATTATTTATTGCCTTTGCTCTCAACACCTATTATCTTTGATAAATTCTTTTCTAAGATGCTCAAAACAAGTCCAGTCTTCCAAATGGGAAGGTCTTAAAAAATGAAGTTCAAACATTTCTCTAGCACAAACCCTTCACATCAATATAAAGGAGGAGGCTTAAACTCAATATGAAATACAAATCAATAAAATTTTCAAGAAGTAATCAGGTCGAATATATAGCCGACCTTAGAAAAAGAGTGAAAGATTACTTTGAATCGAACCAAATTTCGGTTTATGGCAACAGTACGATGGTAACCAAAACCATTGTAATGTTTTTGCTTTATTTTGGTCCTTATGCACTAATGCTCTCTGGCTTAATTACCAACCCGTGGGTAATCATTCTAATGTGGGCCATTATGGGTTTTGGAATGTCGGGCATAGGCCTTTCTGTAATGCACGATGCTAATCATGGCGCTTATTCCAAGAATCAGCATGTAAACAAATACATGGGTTATGTTATGAATATCATTGGTGCAAGCGCATTCAATTGGAAGGTGCAACACAACGTACTTCACCATTCATTTACCAATATCGAAGGAATGGACGAAGACATTGATCCAGGTAAGTTAATGCGCCTTTCTCCTCACGCACCAAAATTAAAGGTGCACAGAATTCAACATATCTATGGTTGGTTCCTTTATGGCTTAATGACATTCCTATGGTTAACCACAAAGGATTTTAAACAACTCTATCGCTATAAGCAGTTGGGCCTTTTGAAGGCACAAAAAAGGACTTATAGAAGCGTATTAATTGAAACCATTGTTTCTAAGATCGTGTACTACGGCTATGCACTCGTTCTTCCGCTGATTTTCATCCCTGGCCCATCTTGGTTGATATTATTGGGCTTTTTTATAATGCATTTTATTACTGGCCTTTCTCTAGGGCTCATCTTTCAGCCAGCTCACGTAATGCCAACTGCCGACTATCCTATGCCTGACGATACTGGTAGTTTAGAAAATAATTGGGCTGTACATCAACTGTTTACAACCACCAATTTCTCCCCAAAGAGTAGAATATTCTCTTGGTACGTAGGTGGATTGAACTATCAAATTGAACATCACTTGTTTCCGAACATTTGCCATGTTCATTATAAAAAGATTTCGAAAATTGTCCGTGAAACTACACTCGAGTATGGGTTGCCTTATCACTCAGAAAAAAATTTCATTTCTGCCATCATAAGCCACGGCAAAATGCTCAAAATGCTGGGCAAAGGCGAAATGGCATAAACCAATAATTTCGAATCAAAATGAACCTATGCAGAAACAACTGCATAGGTTTTTTTTTGCCTATTATCCTAAACAGTTAAAACCTCAACTTTCGCTGAACCAAGGACACCATGGCATTTACCAAGTGCATTCTGGACTAGCTAATAACAAAGAAGTGGATTCCCAACATAGTCCGATATAAACAGATATTTACATGATCAAAAACTCAAAATCATGTCTGAATTTTCAAAATCAAGTTTAAATAAAGTTGTAAGAGGACCAAAAAGAGCTCATTATGATAGAGCCTTAATCAATGAAATCCTCGATTCTCATTTTCTTTGCCATGTACCTTATGTACATGAAAACACCTCGATAGTCATTCCAACTGCATATGGAAGAAAGAACGACACCATTTTCATTCACGGTTCATTAAAAAACCGTATGCTCCTGTCACTTTTGGATCAAGAAAAAGTGAGCCTTACGGTAACTCATCTGGACGGACTCGTACTGGCCCGTTCTGTCTTTCATCATTCGGTGAATTACAGGTCGGTTGTGGCATTTGGTACCCCTCGTTTAGTCAACGATAGTGATGAAAAAATGGAAGCACTAGAAATCATCACCGAAAACATTATTGCAGGTCGATGGGCAGAAGCGCGCATCCCGAATGAAAAGGAACTCAATGGCACTCTGGTCATTGCTATTGAGATTACTGAAGCTTCCGCCAAAGTACGCGAGTTCGAAGCCATGGACGAACTAGCTGATCAAGATTTGGATATTTGGGCTGGGGTGCTGGAATTGGAAGTGAATGCTGGAAGAGTTGTGAAGAATCAAGACTGCAAGGAAGGAATCGAAACGCCAGCCTCAGTTAAGAATTTTAAATTTCAGAACAGAGAGGTACAAGGAAGGTAATATTTACTCCCAGCTGTATGATTGATATTGCTCCATTGACAGCCGATCACCAAGCCGAAGTAGACACCATGATGAAAGAAATTACTAAGAAGTAAGAGCTTATTTTAGAAAATATCCATGAATTATAACGACAAAAAATTTAGACCCATTAGCAACACTGAAAACGGAGAAACCTCAAACGAAACTCTTTTTCATTACAAGCAAAACGGAAATATACTGACCTCTGAATATTCAGGGGGGAAAATTAAATATGGACATCTAATTGGTTTGGTTGACCATTTAGGGAATATAGAAATGCGTTATCACCAAGTAAATGATAAAGACGAATTGATGACAGGAATTTGCATTTCTAAACCAGAAATTCTTGACAATGGAAAAATTCGTCTTCACGAAAATTGGGAATGGACTTCGGGAGATAAATCAAAAGGAACATCAATCATAGCAGAACAATAAATTCAAATGATATGGCGCATGAACACAATTACAAACTAACCGCTGTCTGGACGGGGAATCAAGGTGACGGAACTAAAAATGTACGCGCCTATGACCGCAGCCACACAGTTACTATTCAAGGAAAACCTGAATTGTTCCTGACAACGGACAATCCTGCTGTTGGAGACAAATCAAAATTGAACCCCGAAGATTTATTGGTTACAGCTATTTCATCCTGCCATATGCTTTCGTACTTGTATGTATGTTCATTGGAAGGAGTTGTAATAACATCTTACACCGACAATGCCACAGGCATTATGATTGAAAAGGCAAGTGGTGGTGGAAGCTTTAAAGAAGTAACTTTGAATCCGATTTTTTATGTAGCCAATGAAACTATGGTAGAAAAAGCCATTGAGTTGCACCACAAAGCTCACGACATATGCTACATAGCCAATTCAGTAAATTTTGAAGTAAAGTGCAATCCTATTTGCAAAGTAGAGTGAAATGAAAATCTGCATAGCACGGACAAATCCAATAAAAGGAAATGTTTCAGCCGAGATTGAAGCACACAAAAGATTTATTAAGCATATGTTCAGCCTGAAAACAGCAGAATAAAGGGGTACAAGAAAGGTGAAAATCACTTCCTTCTTCCAGATTCAATTGAATGGATATGATTGAAATTGTTCCTTATCAGCCAGCACACCAAGTAGGGATAGATGCCATGATGCAAGAAATTGCTCAAGAGTTCATTGACCCCATTATGGTAAAACAAACAAATGGCACGGCTCCTATTCCAGACAATTATTGGGTGGCTTTACACAATGGCCAAGTGGTTGAAACTATTGCCTTGGTCAATTTCAAAAATGAATTTGGGGTTTTGAAAAGGATGATGCTTAAAACAGAATTTCGAGGTGCAGCACTTGGCGTTTCAAGCTTACTGCTGTTCACCGCAATTGAAAATGCCAAGAAAAACAGCCTTGAAGCTATCTATCTAGGCACTATGACTCAATTTAAAGCTGCACAACGCTTCTATCAAAAACACGGATTTCAACAAATTGGAGAAGAAGAACTGCCTTCTGATTTTCCCAAATACCCAATCGACAAGCTTTTTTACAAGAAAAAAATAGCCTAACCATGTATCGAATGATTTAAAACGTACGATTTAAGCTCCTTTAAAGTGTTCTGAAATACTCCAACACAGCGCGGGCTTGCTCTTCTGTCAGGTTCATGTCTGACATCGGTGAACCATTGAATTCCATAAAAAGGTCTTTGGCCAAAGGATCATCTTTTAACATTCTACCAGGATTCAAAATCATATTCATCACCCATTCTGGCGCTCTTCTTTGTAAAATACCTTTAGGTGCTGGACCAATAAACTTAGTATCCACTTTATGACAAATCACGCAACTGACTTCGTAGATCTTCTGACCCTCCTTCACTAATTCTTCATCTATGGTTTCTCCTAATTCAACAGAAGTGATAGGCCCAATACCTTTATTCACCAAATCGACTCTTGTAGACGCCAAGTCCTTTTCCGCTGCTACTGGTTTTGAGGCATTGATATTATAGCTATCCGTTTTATCCTTCTCGCCTGAACAGGCAATAACCGCCATTGCACAAAGGAAACAGAAAAGTAAGCGAGAAATCTTCATCTTATTTATATTGGTTTTTTCCATTCACAAGTAACAAGATTTAGGATTGAAAAAAAATCATTAACTAGAGATGGCTATTTTAAACTACAAATTCATGAAAATAAACGCGCTAATTCTTATTGCCCTTACCATTGTTATTTCAAGCTGTCAAAAAAGTGATGGTTATGAAACATTATTTAACGGAGAAAATCTGGAGGGTTGGCATGTTTACAACAACGGAAAAAACTACAATGGTTGGGTTGCGGAAAATGGCGTGCTTGTTTTTGACCCACAGCAGCGCACCGAAGCCACAAGTGCTAACCTTACCACAGACAAGCAATACACCAGTTTTGAGCTTTCACTCGATTGGATGATTTCGGAACATGGTAACTCAGGTATGATGTGGGGTGTAGTTGAAAGCCCAAAATACGAGCATCCCTATCTTACGGGTGCTGAGATCCAAATTTTGGATGATGGCTGGACAGAATATGTGACCGAGCGTGGTGATATCAACAGAGCTGGTTCCCTTTACAATCTAATAGCACCGAGTGAAGTGGTGAGCAAACCGGCTGGTGAATGGAATCATCATGTTTTGCACATTGATCAAGAAAAAAATGAAGGATTTCTGATTTTCAATGATGTCAAGGTATTGGAGTTTCCGGTCAATGGCCCCAAGTGGAAAGCCCTGATAGGTCAGTCTCCCGTTAATGCTTGGGAAGACTTTGGTGCAGCCCAAACTGGCCATATCTCTTTACAAGAACATGGGGGAAAAGTGGCCTTTAGGAATATCAAGATTCGGGAGTTGAATAAGGATTGAGGTTCATATTTGCGGGGAATTAGTGTGCCTCGTTTTTAAGTCAGTGATACCCTGTGCTTAATGATTTGCTCATAAAAATGATGAATCCTAAACATCTGCTCAGCACCTATCTTTTGACCGCCTTGAGCTGCCAGGTATAGGCCAGCCGCCACGGCACCCATAATAGGAATTGCCCATAAAATCGGGGCTGAATTGTTGAGCATAAGTTGTGAAGCACCAAACACCCCTGCAAACAAAGAAAGTACGGCAAGGGCCGCGTAGCACATAAAGAAAACAGCCCAAACACTTGGTTTTGGACCATATAAACCTCGGATTTCTAGTCCTCCTTCTGCTATTCCTTCTAAAGTCAAGGTAAGCTGTGGTGACCAGTAGTGCCTATCTTCTAGGCAAATTTTAATTACACAATACTGTTCAGATACAAGGCCCGTGAATTCAGGGTTTTTATCAATAGCTTCTTTTATGCGAATAAGAAAATCTTCGGTAGTCCCTGCTACCTTTTCTTTAAATCGTGGCCTGATCCTAAAGCTTGACATCGAAAGAAATTTAGAAATTCATTGGTCAAAAACATAACCACAGAAATAAATCTTTAGTCGCCACACTCATCCTCATTTGTAACGAGTAGGCCAAATCAAGAATTTACCATTCTTACACAGTAAAATAAAAATGGAGATTCCCGCCTGCGTGGGAATGACGCTCTGAACTGACCTGATACCTTCTTCACTAAGCCTAAAAAACTATCGTATCACAATCGTATATTTTCGTATCAAATCGTATCATATCCGAGAATGATGGATCGTATCATTATCGTATCAAATCATATCAAATCGTATCATTTTTAAAATAGATTGATTAGATTTGAATTGTGATAACGAATGTC
This sequence comes from Cytophagales bacterium CG12_big_fil_rev_8_21_14_0_65_40_12, assembly GCA_002786855.1. GTDB lineage: Bacteria > Bacteroidota > Bacteroidia > Cytophagales > Cyclobacteriaceae > Roseivirga. The sequence continues at coordinate 97,020 of PCUU01000015.1, read as the reverse complement.
TTCAACTTTAAAATCGATCTTAATTGGCAATTAATAGGCCTTATCAGCCAAATTGATCGCTTTGACGCCTCTTGGTCTTCGATAGAAAAGAAGGAAGGCCAAAGTTTGAAAGAATTGAAATCAATTGCCACCATCCGCAGTGTTGGTGCTTCTACCCGAATCGAAGGATCAAAAATGACGGATGAAGAAGTCGATGTACTTCTCAAAAACATCGATATCACCAAACTTACCGACCGTGACGCGCAAGAAGTAGCTGGTTACTTTGATGTATTGGATCTAATTAGCGAAGCTTATTCTGACATTCCAATTACTGAGAATAGCATTAAAAACCTCCACAAAACCTTATTGAAGTATAGCGAAAAGGATATTTGGCACAGAGGAGATTATAAACAGCATAGCAATGTGGTTGAAGCTAATTTACCTGATGGCACCAAACAAATTATTTTCCAGACTACAGAACCAGGTTTTCCAACACAAGATGCCATGGCCGATTTAATGGAATGGTACAAAAAGGATAAGGACACACATCCGTTGGTAAAAAGTGCGCTATTGGCTTATGACTTTGTGAGCATCCATCCTTTCCAAGATGGTAATGGAAGGCTAAGTCGTTTACTTTCTACTTTGGCGCTCTTAAAGAATGGTTATCACTGGATTCAGTATGTGAGTTTAGAACATGAAATCGAGTTTCAAAAGAACAAATACTATCAAACCTTGCGCTCTTGCCAAGCACAAAGACCCAATGAAGACGTTTCTCTTTGGATAATTTTCTTTTTTGAAGCCTTGGTTAAGGTGCAAAAGCAGTTGATACAAAAATTAGAGCGGCAAGGCAGCTTATCAGCGCTTTCTCCTAAAGAAAAATCCATTTTAGTTTTTATAGGTGAAAGACCTGGTAGTAAATCTGGTGAAATTGCCGAAAGGCTCGATATTCCAAACCCAACTGTTAAAAGGATTTTAGCGGAAATGGTAAAAGCGAATTTGGTGGAGAAACATGGGGCTGGGGCTGGAACCAATTATTCAACACTCTAAATCAGAAGATTAATGTTCAGAAGTCTTTATTTGTTTATCGTATTTTTACTGGTAACTGGCTGCTCAAGGAGCAAATCTGGGAACGCGATTAAACTGACGCTGGAAAACAAAAAGGCAATTGAGCTATTTGCGCAACAGTTGGTTAAAAGCATCAATGATTATGATTACACACTCATTAGAAACTCATGGAGCAATGAGGCTTTCGGGAAGAGAGTAAAGGACCTTAACAGGGTTCAAAGAAATGTATTCAACTACATCTTTGAGAAAGAGATTAAAGACGAAATTAAATTCACTAATATTTCGCTAGTAAATCACGTGAATTCAGAGAAAGGGAAAATATACATTTCTAACATTGAACACTTTAACTCCCATTCTGAAATCACCCTCCTTTCTATTTTTGATAACAATTATAACTTCATCATTTATCGTGTTGAAATGATTAACGGCAAGCCCTATTTATGCGATTTCTTTGACCTAAAAAGCGGTATTTGGTATAGTGAAGCAATCAAAAACGTAATAAATCTCAATTCTCGCTATGATATGTTTTCGGAAGAAAGACGAACAACAAACTTGGCATGGAACAACTCAAATCTAACCCTTCGAAAAGGTGATACACTCAACGCACTATATTACTTATACGAAATACCAAAAACACACTGGGTTGGAAGTGGGCTAAGCTTAATGAAACTGAATCTTGCTCAAAGCGTTTCCGATAGCATTTATGCTCAAGTTTTAGAAACTGAATTTGAATACGATCAAAGCCTCTACTTAAAGTACCTCTACTATCGTTATTGGAATGATTCCATCAATTTAAGCGAGGTCTATATTACTTTGAAACATCAAACCGGAGAAGACCTGAAACTTGACTCATTGATTGCAAATAGTAGTTTCTGGAGGTAGTACTCAAGCGAAAGCTCCACTGTCCTTCCCTGAAATAGGTTGACCGTTTAATGGACATTTAAAACAATAGTAAACCAAAACGGTCAATGCTATTTAGGGATGGACAAATACCCAATACCCAATACCCAAAAATTACATATTCCTTCGGTACTGCCCTCCTACCTCAAATAAAGCCGAGGTAATTTGGCCGAGAGAGCAATACTTACACGCCTCCATCAATTCTTCGAAGATATTTTGGTTTTGAATGGCAGCGTGCTGGATCTTTTGGATCATCTCGGCAGTGCGTTCGGTATTGCCCTTATGAAGCTCGCCAAGCATTTCGATTTGATATTCCTTCTCTTCTGTCGTGGCCCTAATTACTTCTTTTGGCAACACGGTTGGTGATCCTTTTGAACTTAAGAAGGTATTTACCCCAATGATCGGGAATTCACCTGTATGCTTTAAGGTCTCGTAGTAAAGTGATTCTTCTTGAATTTTACTACGTTGGTACATGGTTTCCATGGCACCTAAAACACCTCCACGTTCTGTAATTCTATCGAATTCGATCAAAACAGCTTCTTCCACCAATTCGGTGAGTTCTTCAATAATGAAAGAACCTTGCAATGGATTTTCGTTGGTTGCCAAACCTAACTCCTTGTTAATGATCAACTGAATGGCCATTGCCCTTCGCACAGATTCTTCTGTAGGAGTTGTAATCGCCTCATCATAAGCATTGGTATGCAATGAATTACAGTTGTCGTAAATCGCATACAAAGCTTGTAGCGTAGTTCTGATATCGTTAAAGTCGATTTCTTGCGCATGCAACGAGCGACCCGAAGTTTGGATATGGTATTTAAGCATTTGCGCTCTGGCATTCGCACCATATTTCTGTTTCATGGCTTTCGCCCAAATTCTTCGTGCCACACGTCCGATTACCGCATATTCTGGGTCAATTCCATTCGAGAAGAAGAAAGAGAGATTTGGACCGAAATCATTAATGTCCATTCCTCGGCTGAGGTAGTATTCTACGTAAGTGAAACCATTGGCCAAAGTAAAGGCCAATTGCGAAATTGGATTGGCTCCAGCTTCAGCAATATGGTAGCCTGAGATTGAGACAGAATAGAAATTTCTTACATTTTGATTGATGAAATACTGCTGCACATCACCCATCAAACGAAGCGCAAACTCAGTGGAGAAAATGCAAGTATTCTGTGCCTGATCTTCCTTTAGAATATCCGCCTGAACCGTTCCACGCACTACAGAAAGTGTTCTAGCCTTGATTTCGCTATAGACATCAGCAGGTAAAACTTGATCTCCAGTTACTCCTAAGAGCATTAAACCAAGTCCATTATTTCCTTCAGGAAGTGGCCCTTGATATTTTGGCCTGTCAACGCCTCTAGCTTTGTAGATTGCTGCTATTTTAGCTTCTACTTCCTTCTCTAAACCATTGGCTTTGATATACACCTCACATTGCTGATCAATAGCGGCATTCATAAAGAAGCCCAAAAGCATTGGCGCAGGGCCATTGATGGTCATCGAAACCGAAGTAGTCGGATTCGACAAATCGAAACCTGAGTATAATTTCTTGGCATCGTCAAGGCAGCAAATGCTCACGCCTGCATTTCCGATTTTACCGTAAATATCGGGTCGGTAGCCTGGATCGTTGCCATAAAGGGTCACCGAATCGAAAGCAGTAGAAAGTCTAGCTGCTGGCATACCTAAACTCACATAATGGAAACGTCTGTTGGTTCTTTCTGGCCCACCTTCTCCCGCAAACATACGGGTTGGGTCTTCGCCTTCTCTTTTGAAAGGATAAATACCAGCAGTATATGGAAATTCACCTGGCACATTTTCTTGCAAAGACCATCTTAAAATATCACCCCAGCTCTTGAATTTAGGAAGTGCTACTTTCGGCACCTGGGTATGAGAAAGTGATTCAGTATGTGTTTTTATTTTGATCTCTTTGTCTCGAACTTTGAAGGAATAAACAGGATCGGTATAAGTTTTCTTCTTGCCTTCCCACTCCTCAATCAAAATCCAGTTTCTTGGATCAAAGTCTAGTTTTACTTGTTCGAAGGTCTCTTGCAAACCCTTGATCAATCTATCTCTGTCCGCAATAGTCGAGTTCTTCAAAGTCGACATTGAAACTTGCAAACCGTAGAGTTGATCTGCTACCTCTGATTGACTTGCAGCCCATTGATCGTAGCTTCTATTATTTTCAGAAATTTCAGATAAGTAACGCGTCCTACTTGGCGGAATCACGAAAATCTTCTCCGACATTTCGTTAGTAATTTCGAAAGTAGACTTCAAATCAGAAGAAGTCTTTTCGACAATTTTGTCCATGATCACCTTATAAAGTGAGTTCATGCCTGGATCATTGAATTGAGAAGCGATTGTGCCAAACACTGGCATTTCGTCAACTTTTGAATTCCAAAGGCCGTGGTTGCGTTGATATTGCTTTTTAACATCGCGAAGCGCATCCAAAGCGCCTCGCTTATCAAATTTGTTGAGTGCAATTACATCAGCAAAATCGAGCATATCGATTTTCTCGAGCTGCGTAGCTGCCCCGTATTCAGGCGTCATTACATACAGCGAAACATCCGAGTGATCTAAGATTTCAGTATCAGACTGGCCAATTCCAGAAGTTTCTAAAATAATCAAATCGTATTGTGCAGCTTTCAAAACTTGCACTGCTTCGCGCACATGTTTCGACAGGGCTAAATTCGACTGTCGCGTAGCCAATGAACGCATGTAAACACGGTCGTTGTTGATTGAATTCATGCGAATTCTATCTCCTAGCAATGCCCCTCCCGTTTTACGTTTGGAAGGGTCGACCGAAACAATCGCTATATTTTTATCCTTAAAATCGATCAAAAATCTGCGCACCAATTCATCTACTAAAGATGATTTTCCAGCACCTCCAGTCCCTGTAATACCCAGGACAGGCACTTTACTCGCATCGGCCATTTTATGGATTTGATCGAAGGAAGCCTTTGCGGCTTCTGGAAAATTCTCTGCTGCTGAAATCAATTTTGCAATCGCAGGAATGTCCTTTTTGTCTATTCGCTTTACTTCTCCATTCAAATTATCACCCGTAGGGAAATCACATTTCCTGATCATGTCATTGATCATGCCTTGCAAACCCATTTCACGACCATCGTCTGGAGAATAAATTCGAGTTACGCCATAATCCATCAAGGCTTTGATTTCTTCTGGAAGAATTACTCCTCCTCCCCCTCCAAAAATCTTAATATGAGCAGCTCCTTTTTCTACCAATAAGTCTCTCATGTATTTGAAATACTCATTGTGGCCGCCTTGGTAAGAAGTCATCGCAATGGCTTGGGCGTCTTCTTGAATAGCAGTGTTCACCACTTCCTCTACACTTCTATCATGACCAAGGTGAATTACCTCACATCCAGTAGCTTGGATGATCCTCCTCATGATGTTAATGGCCGCATCGTGACCATCAAAAAGCGAAGCAGCAGTTACAATTCTTACCTTATTTATGGGTTGATATGGAGTAGTGTCTTGCATGAAATATGTGTTTCTAAGCTATGGACTGCGAATTTACGCAAAAGCGATGAATTACCTAACGGTTGTTAGGTAATTCGGTTCGCTGTTGAAAGTTTAAAGTCGAAAACCTCGATCAGGAGTTGAACTTGAACTTTCCTATCTCTTTCCCGGGTGGTAAGTTGCCTTGGCCCTTGCTTCAACGTCCTCTTTGTAGTAGGCCACATCTTTAAAATTGGCGTCTGCATAGCGTTGAGCTTGATCGTAGAAATGCGGTGAATTAGGATCGCCACTTTCTCCACCAGCTAGCATACTTTTGGCTTTTACTTTTTCACCAAATTCAACTACCGCTACAAAGCTATTGCCTGAAGATCCATAGATGCGTTTGGTATTCGGACGTGCACTTGCACCGAAAGAGGCCAGAGCACCCCACCTTCCCGAAGACATTCCAACCGCAATACTTTCTTTGTTATCGTCATATTGAAGATTGATGTCTCCATTCAATCTTTGGAAACGGTTGATTTCGCCCCAAGGGGTATTCCAACTTCCGAAGTCTTCAGTCAATTGAGCCATGGCTTTTTCGAAGATTTCAAGTCTTTCAGCATAAGGTGAACCTGTACCAAAGTAATCGAAACGTTCATTTCCACTGAGCCCTTCAGGATTTTTACCCATGCGCATATAAAGCGAACCATAATAATGGGCAATTGACATCGCCACAGATTCCTTGGAAGTTCTTAAATCCCAATTTCGTAGGACATCAATAGCTGGTTTCAAACTGGCATTTTTATTTCTTGATTTGTCATAAGCCTCTACAAGACCTGGAATTACTTTTTCAAAAGCTGGCAAATAGCCATCATAAGCCAAACTGATGAGCCCATCAAGTGTCAAATTACTTGCGTTCGAAAGTACTTTAATGGCATGCACCCCTCTGTAATTCTCCTGATCTGGCGCCATATAATATGGATAATCTTCAGGTTTTGGGCTGTATTCTAATGCTGCAGTGAATGGAGTTGAATTGCAATTCTGAATCCAGCCATTACCTGGATTTAAAATACTAATGGACTCATCCACCGAATGCTTTCCTTGCCAATCTGTAGCTGGGTTGCTTCCATCCACTGGCTTCGAAAAGTCAAATTGAGCATCTCGCTTCGGGATAAAGTTACCGTGGTAATAGGCGATATTCCCGTCCGCATCGGCATATACAGTATTGTTTGATGAGTTGGTTCTGATATTCATCATCTCTCTAAACTCATCATGATTCTTCAATTTAGTTCGCGTATAGCTTTGAGTCAATGCATTTACAGGATCCCAATTGATTTTAGTCACCACCCATTTGTCGTCCAGTTTATGAGTTACAGGTCCATGATGAGTGCGGTACATTGGGAATGTCTTTTCTTTAAGTGCATCACCATCCTTATACTTCAGGGTTACTTCAGACACCCAAACATCGTGCATTTCATCGCCATACTTATAGACTAATTTCCCATCTACTTCTGATACTTCTTCGACAAACTCATCAATAAAATCAACGGCTGTCGAAGTGTGCATCCAGCCTGTTTTTTCATTGAAGCCTTGATAAACGAAAAATTGCCCCCAAGTTACCGCGCCATAAGCATTTAAACCCTCTTCACTCACCACATGAACTTCTGGTCTGAAGTAAAACGAAGTATGAGGATTGATCAACAGCATTGCATTTCCAGAAGCAGTATGTGCCCCTGAGATGGCAATTCCATTCGATCCTTTGGGTTCTTCATAAGGATCGGCATGCACAAGGCCATCACCGAATTCGTTGAGTGCTAATGACTGATCATTTTCGTAAAAAGACTTCACCCTTCGGGTAGAAATGGATTCAATATCCCCACCAATTGAGCCTTCACTAAAGAACATTGGAAACCATGGTTCGAAATGAGTGAGCACTTTGGGCTGAACTTCTGGGTGTGTGGCCAAATAATAATTAATCCCATCTGCATAAGCATTACAAAGTTCTTGGAGCCAAGCCGGGGCCGCATCATAAGCAGCTTTGGCCTCATCAACAGTCATATAAAGTCTGGCACGCAGGTCACTATATAATGCGTCTTCTCCTTCCATTTCGGCCAAACGACCCGTTGCCCAAACGTAGTTACGTTCTACCCTGGCAAAGTCATCTTCGCATTGCGCATATAAAAGCCCGAAAACAGCTTCTGCATCTGTTTTGCCATAAATATGGGGAACCCCAAAATCATCACGCACAATGGTCACATTTTCTGCGATACTTGCTAATCGATCAATTTCTGTCTTTGGCTGACAAGCAAAAACAAAGGGGACAAATAAAAGGAAAAATAGCTTCTTCATCGGTCTAAGGTTTGATGAAAGATGGATTAAGAGGCTTAATAAATCAAGCGGAATTTTGTGGATGGGAGTATTCCAAAAAAGGGAATAAAAAAGCCCTAATTGCTTAGGGCCTTCAAAGATCATATCGGTAACACAAGATTACTTCTTGTCCACCAGATAATTGACGAGCGCCATCATTTCTTCCATGTTCTTAACACTGTTCATTATCACTTTGTACTTACCATTTACTACGAGGGTTGGCACGTTGGTAATTTGCTTCAATTCCCATTCCTTGGCCATTTTTTCAGCCTTTGCTGTAATTTTGGGATCCGAAAAGTATTTATCAATGGCCTCTTTTGTAATACCCTTTTCAATAAAGAGCGTTTTCATAGTAGCCACATCATCAATTTTTCGACTTTGAATGTGCACTTGGTTAAAAAAATAAAGCTTGATTTCTTCCTCCTTCTCGCCACCGATTTCTTCCATGATCACATAGGACTTCACCATGCCCAATTGCGCTTCAGGATTACCTCTTGGAATATAGCTGACATGCGATTTTTCAAATTTAGTTCCTGGTTTTAGCTTAGACTTCACATCTTCTACGAGGGGTTCGAATTGGAAGCAATGACCACAGTAAAGTGAGAAGTATTCTGTAACTGTTGCTTGGGCAGTGGCCTTCTCGGCAACGACTTCATAATTGATACGCTCTTGAAATTGAGCTGAAACCGCAATGCTGCAGGTCAAAAACAAAGCTAGAAATATACTCTTCATACAATTGAATTTAATAATTGACGAAACTACAAAGTTTCGTCAATTAGAGAAAGGACTTTTGCAAAGAGAATGCCATGCGTGTTAGTCCTGTACATTATTCGATTGCTCGGCCAGCGAAATGCCTTTGTTAATTCCCTTTTTGCCTTGCTCATACAGAAATAGCTGATGCGCGTCTTGTCGGTTCAATTTTCGGTATTGCTCATCAGTAAGCCCCACCCGTTCACCATAAATGATATAATAAGCCTTTTGCACCTGATCCATCACTTCGATAAAGCGAGCATAACCAGAGCCACGATCAGTTTTGATGCTAACAACTGCTTTAGACGGACCATCTGATGATTTGGGATTTTTTAGATTTGAAATCACATAGTTCTTCATTGTGGCAGGAAGCCCATTGAACACTTGCAGATCGGTCATATCATCAGAGCCGCTTTTGTTGCTCGGATTGCCAAAATTAAGCACGAAGTCGTAAACCATCTGATGCAGTTCGTCCATATTTTCGAAGCGCTCATCTTCCACCATAATCTGATCCAAAGAGTTGATTTGAATTTTGAAAAGATTTCTCTCATGCAATGGTGAAATTACCGGTGGTGCCTTATCTGGCAGGATCATAGGGATTCCCTTGTTGGTCAATATCTGAGTAGTGACCAAGAAAAAGATGAGCAATAGAAAGGCGATATCGGCCATTGAGCCAGCATTGACCTCTTGATTGGGGCGTTCTTTCTGAAATGACATAGCTACAAAATTAATTACTTAGTTAAGTAACTAATTTTATAGTTAATAATCAAGATTTATGCTCCTATCTTAAAATTAATTGAAACTAAAAATCGAGGCCACGCCAATTCTAACTCCAAAATCCTTTGGTTTGAAATCCTGAAAGGACTGAACGAATTCCAATCTAAAGAACCTGAAAATATTATCAATTGTGTAACCAACCTCCATGTAATTGTCCGAGGTTCCTGTGTTCAGATAATTAACAAAGAGATTTTCTTTCAAACCCGAAAGGCGCAGCATTGGAAGCTGGGTAAAGAGTAATTTCCTAAATCGCACATGCGTGAAAACCGACAAATAGTTATCCGCTGTACTGTACTTATAGTAATCCAGCATTCTATACCCTCCTGTTACATTCAATGGAGCAAAAGTGAGTCGATTGCCCGGAAAATGCTTAAAATCTGGGAAGAGCAGGGTTGGGTTATTGAAGAATGTTCCTGCCTCGGCATCAATATCAATCCTGGCCCTTACGCCAAGACGAGCGGAAGTTTTCAGCCCCAACTCTAAATGATCGAAATTTACATCACTGCCCAAAACCTCATCAAAGCCCCTTCGATAAGTAAGTCGAATGGATGGAGAAGAGTCTTCCAATGGAATTAGTCTTCCATTGTACCGTCTGAACTTTAACCATGGTTTTACTTCTAAAGAAACTCTTGAAATTAACGAAGCACTATTTTGAAAACCTCCTGCAAAATCTTCATTGTTAACAGGCCTATTCGGCTTGTACACCCGATTCTCATTGTCTACCAATCGATACGCGGTATTATTAAATAACTCTGATCGATTGGCCCATTCCAACTTTGTGGAAAAGGTATAGTTGTATCGATAGCGTTTAGCAAAACTGATGTTAGCGTAATCGCGCTCATAGAGCCGCATAAAGTTCTTCTCGGAAAAAAGCGTATAGATGGAATTGATAAATGGATCAATGGATAGCGGGTTAAACTGCTCGATGTAGTGGCCTCCTTGAATCCTGAAAGTACCACGATCTTCTCTTTGGCCTATACCAAAAACGGATTCAACTTTTCCGTAAACTTGATTGCTAGCAAAACCATACCTCACAAATGGAGAAATCCTTAATCTGGCTGTAGTATCGTCTCGCCAAGAAAGTGTACCTGTAAAGTCTAAGTTCCAGCCCTCTACGGTATTAAATCGTACCTGCGGTAAAAGGCCGGGGAAATTAAAGCGGAGCCTTTTACCTAGCGCGTAATTACTTCCTGTTAATATCTGGCCAGGCTTAAACTTAACCCCATTACGTGATTTTGATGAATCGGCTTCCGCTTTGGCCTTTTCGGCAAAGTAAGTACTATCCTCTTTTTTATAGCCAATGATTTCTTTCTGAGTCAATGGAATCGGTCGCCTTGAAGCCCAATAGATAGAGTCTTTTTTGGTGGCCAGTGAATCTATCTTAAAACTATAATCTGAAACTACGTCTTGTTCCTCAGTATCTTCGCGCTCCTCTTTGTCATATTCCTTCATCATTTTTCGAAGCTGCTTTCTTGAAACTGCTTGCTCAGTGTTGAAAATTTGAGAGGTGCTATCGGCAGTACTTTCCACCTTATTGATTTCGATTTCTTCAGGCGCTTGCTCTATCTTTTCGTCAATTAGAATAATATCCGGATTCAAATCTTTGTTTTCCGTGACTTGGTAATTGCTCACCGAAGCCAAATAATCATAGCGTCCTGCCAATCCGAAAATTGATCCTGAAAATTCAAATTTCTGCGTAACTGGCATCCAAATTTCATCTTTGATTGGGGCGAGAATTTGTTCTATTCTAATTTCGAAGCCCATTAAACTCGTTTTTAGATCGAGTGAATGTATGTTCCAGAAATTCTCACGGATGTAAATCACACCTTCAAATAAATCGTCTCCCTTTGATCTCGGAGTAACTCTAATCTTATTGATTTCATAACCACGCTCCTTAAAGCTGCCTTCATATTTAAACTTATAATACGAAAAAGCCCTTGGGCTTAATGGAGAAACGGCATTGACAACTTTGGGCAAATAAAAACTGCTGTTGATATAGGCATTGGGATTGGCGTTATCGCTGTCTTGTCCCGAAGTTCTTACAGAAATCACCTTTTCTTTAAAAGTATTAGGGCGTTCAAAATAGATTTCGCTGACCGATTCCGAAGTAAAAACTTGTGAGGTATCAATGCCCTCCTTTTCAAAAGTCTTCTTCAATAACCAAGGCACTTTGGTTACTTGGCCAGTGCCTTTCATATACACTTCAGCAGAATAATTGTCATTCTGAATTAAGTGGTATTCAGCCTTGGCAATGGCCTTACGCATAATGGTGTAAGATGGATCTTCAGCGTTAGCTTCTAAAACAAAAGTGGGGAGATTTACAACTTGAGGCTGCATTTGGAGGTTGACCACTTCGAATCCATTCGCAACTTTGACTGTCTTGATTTGTGTGGCATAGCCTAGAAATTGATAAGTGACCTGATAGGTGCCAGGATTCAATCTATATTCGTAGAAGCCATCAAGATTAGACGAAGTACCTGAGCCAACTTCTTTGACAAAGATGGACGCAAAAGGCAGTGCCTCACCTTTTTCATCCTTAATTGTACCTTTAATTCCTTGAGCATTCAATTGGTAAACGTAGCAGAAAAAGGAAATGACCAGTAAGAGTTTTTTCATATTTGGTTTGAGTTTTTCTTGACTAAGCAAATAACGCACCTGTTTCAGTCACGTATCTCTGCCGACCAGTTAATAGACGTGAAAATTTCGTCCGAAGTAACGGAGGATCAGAAGAAAATCTAAAATTTTAAATTATAAGGCTTATAGACAGCCTCAGAGGAGAAAACTAAAGGTAGAATTTTTTGAAACGAACATAATCAGCTACTGCCTGAGGTAAGAGATATTGAACTGAATGTTCATTTCGAATGGCATCTCTGATAAAGGTGGCCGAAATATCGAGCATGGGTGATTCCACATATCGGATGTTGGCGTGCTCCACTTTGATTTTCGATCGGTCGACTTGTGGTCTTGGGTAGACATAAAGCCCATAATTATCAAGAATGGCTTCGTAATTTTTCCATTTATGAAAATGCACCAAATTATCCTCTCCAATGATCAACACAAATTCGTGTTCAGGATGTTTGTCTGAAAGGTAGGCTAAGGTATCGGCTGTATAACTTGGCTTGGGCATATTAAACTCCACATCAGACGCCCTGAATTTGAAATTATCCGCTACAGCCAACTCCACCATTTTTAGGCGATCAAACTCATGAAGTAAGGTTTTTGAACTCTTGAAAGGATTTTGAGGACTGACCACAAACCACACCTGCCCTAGATCGGTCTGGTCGGCCATGACATCAGCAATCACGAGGTGACCTATGTGTATTGGGTTAAAGGAACCAAAGAATAAACCGATTCTCAAAGCTTATTTTTTTAGAAAGTCGTTGACCAATTCCTCGGCCTTTTTAAAGGACTCATCGAGGTTTTCGTTAACTAAGGTAACATCAAATTTGTTTTCGAAGGTCATTTCGAACTCCGCTCTGTAAAATCTTTGCGAAAGGCTCTCGGCAGATTCAGTTCCGCGGCCTGTAAGCCTTTCTTTGAGTATTTCCATGGAGGGTACTTTGACAAAAATAGCGAGGGCGTCATCTCCAAAATACCGTTTTAGGTTTTGAGCGCCTTTTACTTCCACATCGAAAACGACATGCTTGCCTTCGTCCCAAATGTTTTGCACCTCTTGCTTCAAAGTGCCATAATAGTTTCCGGTGTAAACCTCTTCCCATTCCACAAAAGCATCTTCTTCGATCTTCTGTCTGAATTCTTCCTTTGAAAGGAAATAATAGTCCTTACCGTTCTCTTCGGACCTGCCGCGCTTGTCTCTGGTGCTGGCCGATATGGAAAATCCGAGGTTTGGGTTAACCTCAAGTAAGTGTTTAACTATGGTAGTTTTACCCGACCCAGAGGGGGCCGTAAAGATGAAAGCCTTGCCTTTGCCCATTTTATAGATTAATGCTCTTTTTAATGGAGGCAGCTAAATCGTTTGGAATGTCTTTTTTATGATCAAAAAGCTTTTGCTTAATGGTTTCTCGCAACGATTTCTCCTTTTCAAACGAGCCACAAGACTTGACACAGGTCCTGATTTTTTCTTCGAAAATTGCCCTAGATTCCTCATCGGCCTCATTGTCTAAAACCAATTGTACGATCTCGGAAAATCTCCTTTCATCCACTAGGTTTCCCTTCTCACAATAACACCCTTTGAAAGTGTCTTTAAACCAATCTGAGAACTCACTCATGGTATTTACTATTTTATTTATTGTACCCCATTTCTTTAGCATAAACCGCAAGTTTGTCTTTCAACATGTTTCTTGCTCTATGCAATCTTGATCTTACTGTTCCAATTGGAATATCTAAAATTTTAGACATCTCCTCATAAGTAAAACCCTCCAAGTCACTTAAGATGATGACCGTTCTAAAATCAACAGGAATGCCATTTAAGGCACTCGTAATTTCATCACCAATCATGTGTTGAACAGTTTCAACCCTTAAATCAGTGGTGATATTTTCATCTATATCATCCGAATTATAGTAAGATTCAACTTCGTTGTAGTCAACTTTTGCTGGCTGTTTACTCTTCTTTCGGAACTCGTTAATGAAGCTATTTTTCAAGATGCGGAACAACCACGCTTTTGCATTAGTTCCTTGCTCAAATGAATTGATGAACCTAAAAGCCTTCAAATAAGTGTCTTGCACCAAGTCCTTTGCATCGTCTTCGTCAAAGGTGAGCCTGTAGGCGAAATTGTACATGGAATTTACATGAGGCATAAATTCCTGATCGAAAATACGTGCGGCTTCCTTGTCGCTGTATTTTTGTCTTTGCGTTTCTTGGTTATCGGTATTCACCTCTTGTTCAGACATTGTTCAAAAATAGTAAAAACTCTGTTCATCCTGCTATGGGCTGGCTGGAGTTTCTCCAGCCTCAGGTTCAAAATCCCTCTTCAATTCCCAGACCAAAAAGGGCGAAGTCATATTTTACTGGATCGTAGCTGTCATATCGTCTGAGGTTGGCAGTAAGTTCTAGTGCAGTTTGCCAATCGGTCTGTTTTCTGGTAATCAAGCCCAGTTTTCTTCCTACCCTATCCACATGTAAGTCACAAGGGCAAATAAGTTGCGCAGGACTAATTTTATTCCATATCCCAAAGTCAACTCCTTGATTATCATTCCTTACCATCCACCTTAAAAACATGTTCAGGCGCTTGCATGCCGATTTCCTGGCAGGAGTGGCAATGTGTTTTTTGGTCCTTTCAGGGGCATCTGGCAGACCAAAAAACTGATCATGAAAATGGATTAAGCCCTTTTCTATATCGGGGTCATTCGGTTGCATTCCTTTCACAAAAGCTTCTTCTAGCGAGGTATATTGGCCATAAAAATCTTTGAAAAAAGCGATAAAATAAAGCGTGTCGGTTGCGTTGAAGGTGCGATGCTTAAAATTGAGGAAGCGTTTGAGGTCTGACTCTTTATGATTTAATATGAAATCATGGGGCGCATCGTCCATGGCAGCAAAAAGCTCGTTGCATTTGTTGATGATCGTAATCCTTTGGCCCCAAGCCAAAACCGCAGCCCAAAACCCCGCAATTTCGACATCCTCCTTTTTTGAAAAGCCATGAGGGATGACTATAGGATCGTTCGGAATGAAATCGGGACGGTTATACTGCGCTACCTTCTGGTCTAAAAAGGCTTTGGTTGCTTCAAAATTCAAATGGGTGGTTGGGTTAAGGGTTCCTAGTTCTATTTTTTAATCACCTCTAGTGCAGCTTCTTTGTGCTTGAACATTTTTGAATTCGACTCTGAATACAATTCCTTCTTCATGTTGATTTGACCAGCGTAGATATTCAATTCAGTTTTCGCGTCAGCTGAGTTTAATAAACGAATCGCTTCAATTTCAATCGCTTCATCGTTTTGAACATAAACACTAAAACCCTTGATATGGGCAGTGGTATTACCACATGGAATAGCACCGATGGATTTACCGTTCGGAGTATCGGACCAAATATTGGGATCATTCCAATCCCCAGAAGCGATAGCCCAAAGTTGTGGTTTGCAGGGAAGTTCAGGCTTAAGGAGTGTTAATGTAGTCTTTGCACTCGATATATTGCCGGCATTGTCAGAAACGAAGACCTCAACTTCATTCACTCCGAGGTTCGATGCCGTGAAATCTCTGGGCTCAATCCATATTTCAAAAATGGATCCGTTGTCTTTGGTGCAGCCTTGTACTTGATTGACAAGTTCAAAAAAATCAGCAGGGCCAGCGCCATCTGGTACAAAGCCGCCCACCTCATTTTTTGGAACAAATTGAGCATCTGGGCAAAGTTTTACAAAAGGACTGCCATCAATAATCGTGATTGGGGCTTTCATGTTGGCAAACATTTTCACCTCTTGTGGCACTACAGTTGGTGCAATGGTATCATTTACTTTTACGACCACTTCTGTGGCAAGCATATCGCCACGTTGGTTTTTAATAATGTAGCTAATGCTGTTATCGCCAATGTTATTGAAATCGAAAACCGTTTTATTGGCTGAGCTTTCAAATCCACTACAGCCAGAGGAAGAACCATCATCCAGCATTTCGGGATTTAACTCCGCAATCCCATTTTCATCCAAATACAATGAAACCGTTTTAGCTTTGATACTCAAAGGGGTTAAATCAAAAACGCTGATGTTCACTTTGGTCGAAGCTTTGTTCCCACTGGCATCAATCACGGTAGCAACTACTTCATTCACCCCGATATCGTCACAAGTGAATACCGTTTTGCTCAATTCAAAGCGTTCAATGCCTGCGTTATCTTTTGAACATGGGATTTCTTGAAAAAATGTATTTTCACCAGCATCAGGGCTTGGACTTGGGCTTGGTTCGGAAGCCGTTTTTTTACAACGCCAAATGATTACATTTTTGGGATCGACATGCACTTCGCCATTCCTTAAAATATTCACCCTAAAATCTTTGGCCTCAATAGTTGGTGGAATAGTATCAATTACTTTTACTAGCATGGTACCGAAATAGGTCTTTCCGTTCACGCCAAGCCCTTTCACTGTAACATAGTTATCGCCCATTTGGGAGGCATCGAATTTTGTTTGGTCCAATTCTCTTGTGCAGCCAATTCCTGTGCAGGGCCAATAGCATTCTGATTTAAAAAGTGCATCCGTGTCGATTTGCTCATTACCATTTGAGTTTAGCGCAACAGTTTGAACAGAAGCGCAGGTGGTCATTAAAAAGGTTTGAAATTTCAAGCTAAATGCCCCTATTTCATTTCCTTCTGTTGGATTATCAACCACTAAAAAGTATGCTTTCCCAGCAACAAGTTGAGAAGTAATTATTTGCTCAGCATCTGTGGGGTAGCCAAAGGCCTTGCTTTCTACTGGATTGTCTCCATCTAAAATACCCAACTGAATGTAGCCCTTTGGAGCATTGGCATTTGCCTTATTGATTGTAATAATTAATTGATCAGAGGCGGGCGCTACAAACTTAAACCAAACCGAACGGGTGGCTCGATCGCCCCAGCCTGATAATCTAAATTCTTCTCCAGTCGCATTTTTAGTGGTGAATTCGCCAGGTTTTGAGAAATAATTACCATTTGGCCCAAACTCAATGACTTGGGCATTCTGCTTGAAATCATTTTTTGGTGCTTGAAAAGCCGACAATTCGGCTGTCAGAAGCAGTAAAAAAGCAATCAAAGCATATGACCTACCCAAACTTCTCATAGGATTTATTTGAAGTAACTCAATTCCACCAGAAATCGCGTATCTAAGGCTTTCAGTTGATCGTAAGCCCTTTTGTTGATTTTGATAATGATGTTTTCGTTATCCGTAGTGTTAGGAATTTCACCAACCACCCGAACGTAGACGGTCAGGTTATTCATGCGGTTTTTGACCTTAATTACGGTACCCACTTCGGCTGTTTTATGCAGGGCCAAGAACTTTGTTGAGGACTCATCTTCAATAATGAGCTCAGCTTGGCCTTCTTCTATCACTTCTTCAAAAGGCTTGGCATCATAGGCATCTGCTGGGTCCTTTTTCACTATTTCTTCAGCAGTTTTGGCAGTATCCACTTTGGCAACCGCCCTAGGTGCTGCCTCTTTTATTTTTTCCTCCGCTGGCGCAATCACTTCTTTCTTCATCACCTCCTCAGTTTTATTCACTACTGGAGTTACCTCTTTATTTACCTGAGCAGCAGCTACCGAAATTTTAAGCGTTTGGCCGATGGACAATTCATTTGAGGTGAGGCCATTCAATTTCTTTATGTCTTCTACATTGACATTGTATTGTCTAGAAATTGAAAAAAGCGTTTCACCCGTTTTAACTACATGCGTTGAAGCTGAAGTTGGATTGGCTTCGTTGACGGGTTTATTGTAAGGAATAAGTATGGTTTGGCCCACTTGAAGTCCGTTGGCCAATTCTGCATTTTTGTTTTTAATGTCGGTAACAGACGTTCCATAGCGTCTGCTAAGCGAATATAAAGTTTGACCCGCAATCACCTTGTGCATCACAAAGTAATTTTCTCCTTCTTTTTTTATCCCTAGTGAATCCGTTTGGCCAAAAGCTAAAAAGTTTATAAAACATCCCACCAACAAACTCAGTACTACTTTTCTCATAGATTTTCGATTAAATAACCTTTGATCTCTCGCTTCTCCTTAACAAATATAAGCTGTTCATTGACTATATAAAAAGTATCGGAAGCAAGTCCCTTTGATTGTTCGGCCAATTCCTCTTTTAAGAGCATATGGCCTTGGTCATCAAATACGCACAGCGTGTTTGACAAATTTTGTTCCAGCTTTTTATGTGCCGAAATCAGAATAAGCCCATTATATTCCAAGTAATCACAGGCGCCAACCAAGTGTAAGTTGGCATACTCAGCCAAAAATTGCTTCACCGTCTGGAAGTATGGGCTTTCTTCTGTGTAGTGAAACGGTAAAATAACGCCATTTGGCATATTTTCATGCGCCATTTTTTCAGAAGTCAGTTCAATCTCTTCTCCCGTGGTAATGTTGATATTAAAAAAGCCGTCTTCAGTTTCTTGGCTTTTCAACTTTAAAACATGCCCTGATAGCCCCAATACATTAACATTATCTACCGACCAAAGCGCTTCCATTTTGGTGATTTCGAAACCAAAAAGGGAACGTGCCTCGATATTTTGGCTGTCATTGAAAATCTGAAAAACTATGATGTGCTCCACAAAAGCATAAATACTCACCCACCACGATTCATCAAAACTGATGGATTTCCATAAAAAACGGTACTGCTGTAAGTCGTAAAGCGAAAAAGTGGCCTCCATCCTTTCTCCCTCCCTTGCCCCAATGAGCAGGTGATTTCCGCTCAAGGCAGTTTCCCAGATATCACTTGGGAAGATTTCGGAAAACTGTGGGTTTAGCTGTTTTGGCAATTCGTTTCTTCGTATTTTGACACAAAAATAGCCTATTCAAAGGCCAATCAAAGCGATGTTGAGAATTGTACGAAGAATTAGCCTGCTGGGCTTAAGTGTTTTGTTGGCGGTAAGCCTTTTGGCCAAGTGGAAACAAGATCAAAATCCTATACAAAAGAAAATTTTTGTGATGGAAATTAAGGCAGACATTGATCCACGCATGAATCGCTATGTCGATTTGGCCTTGGCGCAAGCCACCGCAGAAGATGCTGATATCGTGATCATTGAAATGGACACTTATGGTGGCGCGGTAAACGATGCCAACGATATTCGGACCAGAATTTTAGAGTACGAGAAACCAGTTTGGGTATTCATTAATAATGATGCTGCCTCGGCTGGGGCTTTGATTTCAATTGCTTGCGATAGTATATATATGGTGCCGGGTTCCAATATTGGGGCCGCCACGGTTGTGAATGGAGGAGATGGCAGCCAAGCTCCCGACAAATATCAATCGTACATGCGGTCGATCATGAGATCCACGGCAGAACAAAATGGACGAGACCCGCAAATAGCCGAAGGAATGGTGGATGATCGAATTGCCATTGAAGGCGTAACCGAAGCAGGCAAAACCATCACCTTTACCAGTACCGAAGCCATTAAAAATGGTTTCTGCGAAATGGAAGTCGCCAGTTTGGAGGACATTCTTGAAAAAAATAAGATTGAAAATTATAAGCTCATCCGATACGAGTTATCCGTTTCAGAACAAATCATCGCTTTCTTTCTCAACCCCTTTATCAGTGGCCTATTGATTCTTGTTATCGTTGGAGGCATCTATTTCGAACTCCAAACTCCGGGGGTTGGTTTCCCATTGGCTGCCGCTGGGGTTGCCCTGGTGCTTTATTTAGTACCCTATTACCTCAGCGGATTAGCCGCCAATTGGGAAATTGCAGTGCTCTTTCTCGGAATTATCTTGATTGCCTTAGAAGTCTTTGTGATTCCGGGCTTTGGCGTGGCTGGTATTACGGGCATTACATTTACTGTGGTCTCTTTGATCTTTATCATGATCGACAATGACTTCTTTAATTTTGATTATGTACTCTCGGGCGATTTGGCCACCGCTTCCACCGTGGTATTTGCAGGAATGCTCGGAGCAATGATTTTGATTTTCGCTTTGGGCTATCGCTTTACCAATTCAAAATTGTTCGAAAAATTTGCGCTTACTACCGAACAAAAAAAATCAGATGGCTATACTTCTAGCTTTTATTCGATTGATTTGGTTGGGAAAGAAGGCACTGCCTTTTCAATTCTTAGACCTAGCGGCCGAGTAGAAATTGATGGTGAGATCTATGATGCCTACACTCGTGGAGAATATGTTGAAAAGGGCGAAAAAATAACTGTAATTAGCCAAGAAGGAACCTCCTTAAAAGTAAGAACTACGCCAAATGTCTGATCATTCAAATGAATTTAGTCCAGAAAGCTTAATGATGAGCTTTGGACATGATCCCTCACTCGTGAGGAATTCGATCAAAAACCCAATTTTTCAAACCTCAACTTTCGAGTTTTCTACTGCGGAAGAAGGCAAAGCCTATTTCGAAAAGGTATATGGCGGTGGTGATACTGAAGACAAGAACAAAAGCTTGATCTATACCCGGCTCAATCACCCCAATTTGGTGACTGCCGAAAAAAGACTTTCGCTGCTCGATGAATCGGAAGAATCAGCATTTTTCGAAAGTGGCATGGCGGCAATTACCACCTCATTATTAGAAATTTGTAAGTCAGGCGATTTGGTGTTGATGTCCTTCCCCATTTATGGAGGAACAGATTCCTTTATCAAAAACTTCCTTCCCAAGTTTGATATTCAATTTTTGGCATTCGACCCAGAAATGTCAGAAAATGAGATTACCAAATTGATCGAAGCGCACCCTAGAAAAGATAGATTGGCCTGCATTTATGTAGAAACCCCTGCCAATCCAACCAATTCGCTTATCGACATTGAAATGGCGGTTCGGATTGGCGCAAAGTATTCAAATCAAGGTCAAAAAGTAATTGTGGCGGTAGACAATACTTACATGGGGCCACTTTGGCAAAAGCCAATTACCTTAGGCGCTGACCTGATTATGTATTCAGCTACCAAATATATTGGAGGGCATAGCGATATCATTGCAGGGGCTTGTTCAGGAAATGCAACTCTGATAAGTCGCATCAAAAAATTGCGCAGCGGCTTGGGCTGTATGGCTTCTCCTTGGACCTCTTGGTTGATCAGCCGAAGTTTAGAAACCATTACTTTGAGAATGGAAAAGCAAGCCAACAACGCCAGAAAACTGGCTGACTTTTTAAGGGATCACCCGAAAGTGGCTAAGGTCTATTATGTGGGCCATATCGATGCGCATCACCCTCAATACGCACTTTATAAAAGACAAATGACTTCTGGTGGCGCCATGTTGGCCTTTGATGTGGTGGGTGGCGAAGCAGAAGCTTTCCGCTTTTTAAATGCGGTGAAACTGGCCAAACTGGCCGTAAGTTTGGGCAGTACCGAAACGCTTACTTCTCACCCCTATACCATGAGCAGCTCTAATATGAGCGTGGCAGACAGGGCGACAGTGGGGATTACGCCTAGCATGGTCAGGATTTCTACGGGGATTGAAAACCCCGATGACTTATTGAAGGATTTTGCACAAGCATTGGATAAGGTGTAATGGCTGAAGCAGGGCAAACACTTTATGAGCTGATTGGCGAGGATAATATCATGAAATTGGTAGACGACTTCTATGAGGATTTAGAACAAGATCCGCTGCTCAGAAAAATGTATCCCGAAAATCTATTGCCTGCCAAAAACCGCTTGAAGCTTTTCTTTATTCAGTCATTAGGCGGAAGGCAAACCTATACAGACGAACGTGGACATCCAATGCTCAGGCGCAGGCATTTTCAATGGAAGATTGGAACAGATGAAGCTACCCATTGGCTAAAGCATATGCATGTTGCTCTGGAAAAAGCCACTTTCCCCGAACCCGTTAAAGATGCCTTTTGGGAATATGTCTATGGCGCAGCCCAGCATATGGTGAATAGGTGAAAGTTAAATTCCTGGCATTCTTCCTTTTACACCCCTCTCGCTTCTGTTAAGGTTCTTCACCAACAGGCCACACGCTAATACTCAGCATTTTTCAAAAATATTCGGGCGGATTTAGAAGTACTAAACTGTCAACCAAGCACAAACTTTGATAGCAACACAACTTGCCCCACCTTAGCGGGAAAGCTTGATTTAATCCCGATTTTTTCGGGAAACCGCCACTTTTGGGTAGGTGCTGTTATACCTTCGTTGTTCCTCTCTGCCCATTTTCTTCACAATTTGTATTGATCTATGACCCAATCGAGCCAATAAAACATAGATTGTACCTGCTCCAACTTCTCCATTTTCTATCTACTTGGTCAGTAAGGCCTCTCCCAGCAGTTTTCTTTGTGCAATTTGGGCAATTATTGTGCAATACCCTTCAACGTATAAAAAGCGCCTGCCCCTTTTTGACCACTTGGTAAAAACAGCCCTTTTACCACCAACTCTGCTAAATCGTTACTCGCAGTATTTCTTGAGCAATCATTGATTTTTTGATAATCACTATTGAAGATTTTTACATTCTCTTTCACGAAAAGCACAGCCTTAATCTGCCGTTCATTAAGTCCAAGGTCTTTAAGTTGGTCATGGTTATAAATGTCCTTTCTAAATTCTACCCAAAAACCCGAACTTCTAAAAAAGAATAAAGGTGCAGGAAGTCCAAATTTAAAGCACTGCTCTGTCATTTTAGAAATACCACGGCCCCAAGATTCAATGTATCCGCTGCGAAAAAGTGCATTTGCAATATCTGGATTGAATGGCTTTGAAGAGTGCTTGTCCAAAAGCGTTTCAATGGTCCAATTTTCAGGAAGTTGACCTTCGTTCCAAATCATTAACTTGTCTTTGTAAACGCTGATTTGAATTGGAACATCACCCGAATAGTCTTTATGGGCCACAGCATTTAGCAATGCTTCCCTGATTGCTTCTTTGGGATACTCGTAAGTTTCGACACGATTCAATCCTTCATAGCTTATCAAAGCCTTGATGTATTTTGTAAAAAGTAACGCTGTGGTCTTTTCAATTTGTTCAAAAAGATTTCCGTGAATTTCGTCTTGATATCTCAAATCGCTGTCACTCTCAAAAAATCCAATTTTTATGTAAGACCCTGTTATATACTTTTCGGGATTTTTATGAAAAAGCAGGATAGACGCACGCTTAAGAAATTCACCTTCTTTGAGTTGAAGATTCTCAATCAGATGCTCGTTACTGTCGGCTAAACTTTCTTCATCCATTCTTTGGCTTCTGAAAGCTCTTTTGCGAAAAAAAATAAATGTTTCTTGCTTAAGGTCATTTGTTGAAACGTTCAGAACAGGAACTCCGTCCCATCTTTTTCCTTTTTTCTGAAGGAGAAACTTATCAAGTGCCGCCCCCCTTTAATTCCTGTTTGGTGCTCCCACTTCTGTAATGATATTGTCCCTTGTAATTGACGGGATATGGATATTGCTCAACATGAATTTCAATAAATTTCCCATGGTCGGTTTGGATCAAATTAACATCAACCAAAATCCCCAAAGTATCTCTGACTTTGTTAGGGATTTCTTCCATTAATTTTTTAGCATCTCTCAAGTCGTTTACATTTCCTGTATCGTCTTTACCGATAAAAATAGTTCCGCCATAGGCATTTGCAAAACCACAAATCCATTTCACGTATTCGTCTCTCCAGGTTACTTTGAATTCAATATTTTGCGATTCTGATCTCACAACAGATAGTCAATAATTTACAAGCCACTAATTTAGTTTTTTTCCTAATGCCATTTAGTTCGGATTTTCTACAATGAGCACTAACGGTTTGCCACTTGCAGCAGTATGGCTTTTCGAAGCACGTTAATATCAACCAAGCACAAACTTTGATAGAAGCACAACGCTTGATTTAATCCCGATTTTTTCAGGAGACCGTCAGCTTTGGGTAGGTGCTGTTATAAGCAGTTTTTTCTTTTTCTATTGTCATTCTATATAATACCACGGTATATTAAAAAGTCCTTTTTTTAGGTCAATCTTTATTGTTTGCCCTATTTGAATTTCGTCATATTGACTACTTGCAACCGATATTTTCTCTTTGTCATAATGATTTCCCCAAGGATTAACTTTAACGTAATATGTTTTACGCCCTCTTCTTCCTTTGCTTATTCTTTTATCAACTACTTCTGTTTCATAAACTTGCGGTTCAGATTCGTCATAAACACAGTTTACTCCGTATGTTCCTGCGTAGCTATATAAAAAAACATTGAAAATAAGGGATAGGTAAATCCAAGTTTTGCTTTTCGTTGTGTTGTCAATCACCTTGTGCGTTGAAAATAGAATAACAAGCATAAGTGCAAATGCAATTGTCCCGGGTATAATCATACTGTTAAAGCTCTCAAATTCATAGTCAAGTAGAACTCTAAGCAAAATTATCCAAGCGGCAAAATCGATAAAGTCTGCCACATCATATTTATCGCGACCATTATCATCTTTTGAGATCTCAACAAGACTTGCAATACTTGGTCTACCTGTAATACCATTGAGGATAAGCCCAAGGATAGGCATACATAGTAATGCAGTAAAAAGAATGTCGTAAGGTCTTGGATAAAACAAAAACCAAAATCCAAGACCCATTGTAATATATTCTAACCAGTCGAGTTCGTGAAAAGTCAACTTAGAAAGTGTCACTTTATTTCTGTTATCTTTTCGTTTATTTGGTCTTGCTTTTGTCATTTCTTTGTCGTCCTAAAATGGCTTATAACGGTTCTCAGTTATACGCAGGCAAGGCTTTTTACCAATGAACTTCCTACGAAGAACTGAACTTCAAATTTGCCACTTTCCTGTCCTACGGAGCACGAAACCCGCCATTTTGCAAAACTCGTGTCATGGCTCGTTTTTCTTTTCATTTCGTCACTATTTTAGCTGTCTCAGGTGCAATTCCAATGGTCGCAATCGAGCCACTGTTAAACTTCAAAAAGTCAGTTTCTATTCCGTCACTAAATATTACTCCACTTGTCGGCATAAGTGATTCGATTGTCAAGTGGTTTTGGTTTTTTATAATTCCTGCGGTTATTCCTGTCTGTGTTCTGATGCTTTGAAATGGTTCCCTAACTGCAAAAAGCAATTGGTTGTCTTTTAATTTTGGTCTTTTAGGTTTTAGATTTTTTTCAAACATACTTGTTACTCCATAAGCCATATTGAAAATTGAACTTAACCAACCTGTCGAACCCGCTGGTGTTGAAATAATAAGTCCGCTTGAAGAATGTTCTTCCGTGTTTTGATTAAATGAGATTTTGTAACGTGCAGAAATATGAGAAGAAGCACCAATAAAAAGGTCATTAAAAGCTAAAAGTCTTTGCCCGTCATTGAGTTTTGCTTCTGCAAACCGCATTGTTTTTGATTGATATTGATTGCTCAAAACATTTTCCACGCCACCCACAAAGTCAGAAGTGTCAAATGGTAAAAGAACTCCATCATATCTCTCTTTGTCGGGATTTACTGCGACTATTGGGCAACCTTTAGAATATTTTGCAGTATTAGCCACTAGTCCATCTTGTCCGATGACAACTATTAAGTTTTTTTCAGAAAAAATGAATGATGGTAAATAAACTCTCTCAACAGTTTTGTTTTTAACCACTCGTGAAAGTTGTGTCTGTAAGGAGTTTAAAGAATTATGAAAAATTTCGTGTTCTAATTCATAATCGTCAAAATTACCACCAAGACTTTCAATATAAAATTTAGCTTGAGCCTTTGTATTGAAGCGTTCGATCAAAGATTCAAGTCTTGTTTTATTCTTTACAATTATGGCGTATTCAAAACTCATTTTTTATTCTCTCTCTTGTCGTTAAGCAAGGTGTCTAACAATTCAGGGCTAATATTAAGATTGCCAATTTTGCCTGCATTCTCGGCAAGTTCTCTAAATGCAAGTGAGATATTAAATTTGGGATCAGGGTTGTTGTTCAGAGCTGTTAAAGTTTTCCAATCAATGTCTTTGTATGGTTTCAAAGTTGTTTCAATAACGTAACCTTGTGTTTCCGCTTCTTTTTTGTCGTTTGCTGTTTTTTGTTCTATGAGTAGTTTTCTTTGATTCTCAACTGCAATGTCTGCTGCCAATTTCATTTCACGCAGTTTGCGGTCGTTGTCCGATTTTTGAACTTCGGATTCCATTTTCTTTTCAGCGATTTGCTTTTGTTTTTCTTCAACCGCAATTTCTGTGTTAAGCTCTGTTTCTTTTATTTTTCTCTCTTGTTCTACTGCAAAATTTCTACGTTCATAAATTGCTTGGTCGGCTTCTTGTTGCAGTTTTTCTCTTGTTTCAGTTTCCAAAGCTCTTGACATTTCAGGCGTTGCTTGAATACCCAAAATATTTGCTCCTAAAATATCAATGCCAAGCATTGCAATGGCTTGAGATGATTTTAGACCTTCTAAAATTCTTTCTTCGATTGACTTTGCTGAACGAATTGCATCTTTCAATTTTATCTCGTGAATAAATGAAGAAGTTGCTGTTTGTGCTTCATTGATGATTCGTTGATTTAGTTTTTCAATGTCGTTTTTTTTGTATTGTCCATTGTCGTTTACTGTGAAGTCCAAAACGTCTGCAAGGATTTTGGGATCACTGATTTTGTAGCTTATCTGTCCTTGAATGTTAACCGTTTGATAGTCGTTTGTCGATTCGTTGAAAATAAAAGGTAGGTCATTACTTCCCATTGGAATAGCAGCAATTGAGCTGTTTGGGGCAAAGTAAAAAAATGAAAGTCCACGACCTTCTCTTAGAATGTTTCCGTTCTTGAAGTGAAGAACGTAAGTCATTGAGTCAAATTTGATGTGTTTTATTCCGAACATAATCTTTTGTATTTATTGTTTGTCTTGTTTAGTAGCGGCTTCTTTTAAAATGAGCCATAGCTACTTTATAGAAGCAAGTTTTTCATCCTTAGCCAGCCTACACGGCTGGCTAAGGGGTTTTTAACCTAATCAATATTACTTAATTTTTATCCTAATCTGTCGTGAAATGGGCTTATAATTTTCCGGCTGCTGTTGGAGGGGTATTCCTACAGTCCACGGGAGGCCTAATAAAAAAAGCTTATTCCAAAAATTTTGATTGGTTTGCTTCCACGAGTAAGCCCCGTGTGCAGCATTTAGGCAGGCGCTCAAGCAAAATAGGTACTCGCCAAAGGCAAGCTGCTTTACCGCTGGGATTAATTCTCCTTTACATAAACCCACTCCTTGCCTGTTTCCAAATCAAGGGCTTGGGTCAATTTAAAGCCATTTCTTTCGTAGAAAGCACCTAGGGCAGGGTCTATGATAGAAAGCCAAAATGAATTTTGAGGGAAATGATTTTCGACTTCCTTTAGCCAGAAAGCACCAAGGTTTTGTCCGCGATGACTTTCTGCTACCCAGAGATAACCGATATAGAGATGGCCACTAGCGTAGTAAAACTCAGCAAGATCGCTGTAGCTATCTGTTTCTTGCGAGTGGGAGGAAATCAAAATGCCGCCACCAATCAATACCTCGTCACAGACCATGCCCATCACTTCTGAAACTGGGGCAAGCTCATCCCAAGCAGGCAAAAGGCTTTCTTGCCAATCAATAGGCAGGAGCTCAAAAAACGCTGATGGGTTTTCTGAAAGGTTGATAAGTTTGCATTGCTCAGAAGAAATTTTCTCGGCCACAGGTGCTAAAATTGATGACATAAATAGATTCAAAACCTCAACAAATGTAGCAGTTGAAAATCTAAATTATAATCAAGAAGATGGGCTAAAAAGAAAATTATTTATTGCTGAGCAACAGCAACCCCTACCATAGAATCGGCTGTGCCATAATACAAAAACCATTGGTTTTTAAAGGGCACTAAAGCCTCGATAAAAGTGGTGCCCGCAGCATATTGGCCGGTGAGCTCATGCGGTAAACTCGGACAGATAAAGGGCTCATCCATACGCGTGATAAACTTAGCAGGATCATTGGCATCGAAAAGCGCTTGACCACCACAATAGGTACCTTTTGGAATGGTGGAAGAAGCCAACTCGCCTTCATCGTTTTTACCATTGTAGAAAAGTAAAATACCCTCTTTGGTCAATAAGGCGGGTGGGCCGGGTTCGGTTAAAAAACTGTCAAATTTACCAGCCCTGGTTTCCATTACTATGGCCAATTCACCATTTTCATTTTCAAGAGGTGTCCAGTCGAGTAAATCATCTGACCATGCGAGGTTCACTCCTCTTTCGCCAAAGTACATCCAATATTTTCCATTGATCTTGACGGCAACCAACTCATCACCTTTGCGCTCAGTGACAATTGAGCCAGATTTGCTCCAGGTATTTAGAAACTTACCGCCCAAAGCAGTCTCTAATGCCGGACCTTCTTTTTTCCAATGATACAGGTCTTCGCTACTTGCAATCGAAAGTCTAGCGACATCCTGGTTCCAAGCGGTATATGTCATAATATATTTCCCTTCAGGGCTTTTTACGACTCTTGGGTCTTCGCAACCTCCAGGGTAATCCCACTGCAAAAAAGCGGATGAATCGGGATAAAGTACGGGTTCTGCCATTTTATTGAAGGCATAACCATCGACACTCCAAGCCAAACCAATGCGAGATGTACGCCCACCTAAATAAGCCTTTGGATTGTCTTCGGCACGAAAAAACATAAAGACAGTATCGTTGCGGACTAAGGCTGCGGGATTAAAGACATCGGCCTTTTGCCAAGCCACTTCATTATTTGTAAGAGGATCTACAAAAGTAAAGTCCGCCTCAGCGGACATGATTGGATTCTGAACTGGCTTTTCGAAACCAGTCATCCAAGGCGATTTGGTTTCATTGCAACTCCAAAAAAACAATGCGCAGACAACAATAAGGTTCTTTTTCATAACTCAAAATAACTGTATTGTTCGCAATTCAGGTCAAAATTTGGATCAACTCATGACATTTGGTACAAGCACTCCTTTTGGAGTAGTTCCAAACTGTTTTAAAAACCTTGTGTGCGAAGCAATGGCGCCAAAAAATGTTTCGTGTTCAATGTAAGGCAGCTTGTGGTCTTTGGCCGTTTGCTTCACAATTTGAGCAATTTGAGGGTAATGCACGTGGCATACTTTGGGAAATAAGTGATGCTCAATTTGAAAGTTCAAACCACCGAAGAGATAATTCACCACCTTATTTTTAATGGCAAAATTGGCCGTGGTATGCATTTGCAAATCCGCCCAAGGAAGGTCTACATTGCCATTCGCGCTTGGTTCAGGAAACGAGGTGCCTTCAATAATATGCGCAAGCATAAAAATTACGGCTACTGTAAATCCTTCGAGTAAATGGCTGGCCACAAATCCGAAAACAATCCAATACCAAGCTAAATCAATGACCAAAATTGGTACCACCAAGAAAATGGTATAGTAAAGTGCTTTGTAGAAAAACAACCTTATAATCTCCTTTTTAGGGAAGTCTTTTCGGTAATGACCGCCCAACTGATGTTGGAAGAATTTTTTATAGTCTTTTAACAACACCCATGACAAAGTAGCCAGGCTATAAAGAAAATAGGCATACACATGTTGAAAACGATGCACCCACCACAGGTCTTGGTTAGGTTGTAGCCTCAGAATTGGTGGCTGGTCGATGTCTCCGTCATGGTCGGGAATATTGGTATAAGTATGGTGTACGAGGTTGTGGCTGATCTTCCAAACGTAATCGTTTGCACCCATAAAGTTGAAAGAAAGCCCCAAAATATGATTGAGTTTTGGGTTTTTGGTATAAGAACCATGGATGGCATCATGAGCAATGTTCAGCCCAATCATCGCAGAGAAAAAACCATGCATCAAAGCCAGCCCCAACATACCTAAAGGACTCACCAAGCCAGAAATAATAAAAGAGTAGGTGGCCAGCCAGCCTATTAAAATCCAGATGGTTTTAAAAACCATTCCTGCATTTGCGCTTTTCGAAATATTATTTGAGGTAAAGTATTGATCCACACGATCATTGACATCTTTTTGAAAACCATCTAAGGTTAATTTCTTGAAGATTACTTTTTTTAAAGGAACGTGGGCTTTGGAAGTGGTCGGCTTCTCTGTTGCTAAAATCATATCGTGAATTAAGGTTCAACTTCTTGAAAGGTGGCTAATGAAATCAAAATTGTCCTTAGTAAAGCTGTTATTTCGCTAAGATACATTTTATTCAGTTCAATTGTTTTCCATTGGTCTAATGATATTCCGTGAAAGAAGGAAAAGAAAAAATTTTATTCTGAAAGAGGGCTTAAAATTTTGGTTCAACAAAAAAAACTAAATTCAAGAAAGGTCACTCAGATTACCTAAAAGGAAGATCATTTCTCGAATTAATCTCATCTTGGGCGCAGACTACCTCGGATAAAAAATTTCAAAAAATCCTTAATTTGAACGCAGATTGAATCATCAAATTCAAATTTTAAGATCAACATGCAATTACAATCTGGTGACATCTCGGAAATTTGGGGAAAGAAAAAGCTAGTCAACCTGTTTGCCCCTATTGAAAACAGTACCATTGTGCTCTTCAGATTGATGTTTGGGGGCATTATGTTTTGGGAAGTTACGCGCTATTTCGGCCATGATTGGATCAACCGTTATTGGGTAGAACCTCGCTTTAATTTCTCATACGCACCCTTTCACTTTCAACCACTCTCGGCCGATGCCATGCATGCGATATGGTATATTTTAGGAACCTTAGCGATATTCATTGCCATCGGTTTTTTATATAGAATCAGCACTATTCTCTTTTTTCTGCTCTTTAGTTACACCTATTTGCTGGAGCAAGCCCGCTACCTTAACCACTTCTATTTGGTGGTTCTTGTGGCCCTGATTATGATTTTCATCCCAGCCAATAGGGCCTTTTCCGTGGATGCAAGGCTTTTCAAAAACATCAAATCAAACTATAACCAAGCCTGGAACTTATGGCTGATTCGATTTGCCATTGGTGTTCCCTACTTCTTTGGTGGCATTGCAAAAATCAATGCAGATTGGTTGCGCGGCTATCCTCTACACAACTGGCTGCTCGGTGACCTGGACTTCCCCATCATCGGAAAATATTTTACCGAAGATTGGATGATTCTGATCATGTCATATAGCGGTTTGTTATTAGACCTGCTCATTGTACCCGCCTTGCTGTTCAAAAAAAGCCGAACCATCGGTTTTATAATGATTTGCCTTTTCCATTTAATGAACACTCAGCTCTTTGAGATTGGAATTTTTCCTTGGTTTATGATCGCAGCCACCAGCTTGTTTTTTGCCCCTGATTGGCCAAGAAAGTTGCTGAGTATAGGCAGATCGTCTAAGTCGCTCAAGGAATTCAAAGCCGAAATACCCGATTTTAAAGTTCAAAAATGGATCCTTATTCCGATTGCCTTTTTTGTTGCCTCACAGGTATTTCTTCCCTTCCGCCATTTGCTCATTCCGGGTTTGGTGCATTGGACAGAAGAAGGCCATAAATATGCTTGGCATATGAAATTACGAAGCAAATCTGGAAGTACCCTATTCTTGGTGCGCAATAAACAAACAGGCGAAGTACTAGAAATTAATCCTGATCGCTATATCGAAGATTGGCAAGAAGATGCCATGGACGGGAATCCAGGAATGATCTGGCAATTGGCCAAGCACATCAAATCAGAACATACCAAAATGGGGATTGACGTGGAAGTTTATGTTGAAGCTCGGGCTTCATTGAATGGCAGAAAACACCAAAACCTTATTGACCCTAATGTTGACCTCGCCACCGCCAAAAGATCTTATTTTGGGCATTCAGAATGGATTTTACCACTGACGATTCCGCTAGAAGATCAGAGATGAAGCTTGGGAAGTCACTCGGCAAAGCCGAGCGACTGTCGGGGAGATGAACCTAGGAAGGTCACTCGGTACAACCGAGCGACTGTTGGAGATCATATCATAAACTCAAAGCAAATCTGCAATAAAATGCACTAATCTGGCCGCTAACCGTGCAGTGGCATGATCTTGATCATAAACCGGGTTCATTTCGGCCAAGTCGATACTGATTACCTTTTTTGATTGCATAAGTACTTCAAGAGTTTTCAGCACAACATCGGGCGCAAAGCCCATTGGCGATGGCGCACTGACGCCTGGTGCATAAGCAGAAGAAAATCCGTCCAGGTCAATGGTTAAATAAACTGCGTCAACTTTTTGAATAAAAGAAAGCAATTTCAGTTCAACCTCAGCCCAATTTTGGACACTAAAGTCTGTATTTTGGACCCAAACCGCGCCTAAGTTTTCCGCTGTTTCGAACAGTGTTTTGGTATTGGCGGCCTTTTGAATACCCAAGCAGAGATAATTAAAATCTTGGTTGCTTGCCTTACAATCTTGCGCAATCTGAAAAAAAGGAGTGCCCGAGGTATTACCTTGTTCATCGTCTCGCAAGTCAAAATGAGCATCTAAATTGATGACCCCAATGTTTTTTTGATGAAGATTTTGGTTGAGAAAATCACGAATTCCAGCATAGTGGGCATAGGCGATGTCATGGCCTCCACCCAATAAAATCGGGAAAGCCCCTGCCTCCAGCAACTGGGTTACGGACCGACTTAAAAAGGCCTGGGTGGTTTCCAACTGTTGGTCATCACATTCAATATTGCCCAAATCAAGCAATGAGGTCTCCTTTTCAAAATGATTAGGTAAAACCGCCAACATTTTCCGAATGGCATCTGGCCCTTGAGCCGCCCCCAATCTTCCTTGATTTCGCCTTACCCCTTCTTCGCAAGCATAACCGAGTAAGGCTATTTGGGAATGAAGTGAAGGTTTTAGATCGTCAAGCTCACACAACTCTACCAATTCATGCCAATAGTTTGGACGTCCAAAATTTGGGTCATTTCTGCCTTTCCAAAGTTGTTTATCTGCCGGTTTTAAGCGTATCATATCAATTCACTTTTAGCCCTCTTTTGATCACCATACTTGGTTTGAGCTTGCCTTGCTGGTAAAGAATTTCTTTATAATCGGAGCATGGAAAAATAGCCAAATCAGCCAACATACCCGCTTGTAAAGTTCCTCTATCCTTTAAAGATAAGGCAGCTGCAGCCCGGTAAGTAATGCCTGCCAAAACCTCTGCATTGGTAAGTTTTTGAATAGTCCCAAGCACCGCTGCCTGCATCAGCAAATCGCCCATTGGAGCTGACCCCGGGTTCCAATCACTGGCAATGGCCAAACTTCCGCCAGCATCTAATAATTTTCGAGCAGGTGTAAATGGACAACCCAAGCCCAAACTCGCTCCCGGCAAAGCCGTAGCAATGGTTTCACTCTTTGCCAAAATTTGGATTTCCTCCTCAGTACTTGCTTCTAAATGATCTGCACTTACAGCACCAACTTCAACAGCCAAGGCACTTCCACCTACCGTAAATTGATCGGCATGCACAGTTAGCTCAAAACCCAAGGCTTTGGCTTCTTCTAAATAGACCTTCCCTTCTTCAGGAGAAAAGGCACTCGACTCTACAAAAATATCGATGCGATTGGCGAGGCCTTCTTCCTTCAATTTAGGAAAAAGCTCTTTGGCCATCATAGCAAGGTATTCAGTTTTAGAACCTTCAAAATCTTTGGGCAGCATATGCGCGGCTAAACAGGTCGGGATAAAATCAGCTTGATGTTCAGCATTCGACTGTTTGATTGCCCTGAGCATTTTCAATTCTTCTGATAACGAAAGTCCATAGCCGCTCTTGACTTCTATAGTAGTCACGCCTTCTGCCAAATGGCGATCGGCCCTGGTTTTAATTCCTGTTTCTAATTCCGATTGACTTGCTAGGCGGGTTAGGGTAACGGTATACCAAATGCCTCCACCTTGTTCAGCCATTTCTAAGTATGTTTTTCCAGCATTGCGCATGGCATAATCTCTAGCCCGGCTTCCTGCAAAACAGATATGAGTATGTGAATCGATAAAGCCCGGCAAGGCCACAACCCCTTCGAGCTCAATCACCTCAAGGTTTTCACTCTTGTTTCTATCTAACAAATTGGCAAAAAGACCAACTTCCTTAATTGTCTCTCCATCGCACAAAACCCCAAAACCACCTTCTAGGACAGCTAATTGCTCATCTTTAAGCGCACCTTTCAATGGCATGTCTGCCATTGTGAGGAGCTGTTTAAAAGGGCCAATTAATTTGAGTTTATTGCTGTGAGTCATAATCTTCTATCCATTTTCTAAATCGATCCAAACAAATCTGATCTATATTTTCACGATCTGCACCATCCCAATACCATTGCATCTCACTATAGCGTAAATCTTCTTTAGCATAGTAAAGTAAATAGAAGTCATATATTATTTGATTGTAATCTGTATCAATGCACAATTTACTCAGTTGCTTCAGGGATTTCAGAAGATCTCTTTTGCCTAATAATACCTGTTTGACAACAAAAGTAGCATAGCCAATAACCACCCTATCTTCGTCCTTAAAATCCAACCCTAGTTCATCAAAAACTTTATCGGTAAGTTCTGCCAACTCAAACTGATTATATGGCTTATCTATTCCTGCTAATTCAACTAAGTGTTCCGTGTCAAATCCTGCCATCATCATATCCACAGCCCATTGAATCCAATTTTCATTAACACTTTCACCAAAGTGTTTCCAGATCAATATCTCGATTGTTGAATCAATTGGTTTCATTTTCTAAAAGGCTCGTTTGATCCTTAATTTAGAGTTTAGATTTTACCATAAACCTAAATTCAGCGAATTAAAATCAAAGGGTCAATCCGAATTCATCACTCTTTGCAATAGCGGTTTCATAACCTGCATCTGCATGGCGAATCACACCCATTGCAGGGTCAATATGCAAAACTCTTTTGAGACATCTTTCAGCACGATCGGTGCCATCGGCTAAAACCACCATACCTGCATGTTGAGAATAGCCCATTCCTACGCCACCTCCATGATGGAAGGAAACCCAAGTCGCACCTCCACTGGTATTGCCCATCAAATTCAACAAGGTCCAATCGGATACGGCATCGCTGCCATCGAGCATACCTTCTGTTTCTCGATTGGGTGAAGCCACAGAACCGCAATCTAAATGATCTCGACCGATCACAATCGGTGCTTTTACTTTGCCCGTTCTGACCAAATCATTGAAAATCAATCCTGCTTTTTCTCTTTCTCCCATTCCTAACCAGCAGATTCTACAAGGCAGGCCTTGGAAAGCCACACGTTCTCTCGCTTTCTTCAACCAGTTAATGAGATGGGTGTTTTCTGGAAAAGCTTCGATCAAAGCCTGATCGGTGGTGTAAATATCCTCTGGGTCGCCAGAGAGTGCCGCCCAACGGAAAGGGCCTTTTCCTTCACAGAAAAGTGGACGAACATAGGCGGGTACGAAACCAGGGAAATCAAATGCGCTTGTTTGACCACCTTGACGGGCAAATTCGCGCAGATTATTGCCATAATCGAAAGTGACACTACCCCTCTTCATCATTTCGAGCATAAAGCCAACGTGACGCGCCATACTTTTCAGCGATTTGTCTTTATAGGCTTTCTCGTCTGTTTTTCTCAGTTCGTCTGCCTCCGCGAGGCTTAAGCCATTAGGAATATAGCCGTTGATCGGGTCGTGTGCCGAAGTCTGATCAGTTAGGATTTCAGGAATCACATTGTCTTGTAAAAGCCTTTCTAAAACATCACCGATATCTCCCACCAAACCAATAGAAATGGCTTCACCTTTCTCCTTTGCTTCCAAAGCCCATTTTTTTGCCTCTTCATAAGAATGGGTCATCTTATCGATGTAGCGAGTATCTAGGCGCTTTTGAATTCTAGCAGGGTCTATATCTACCCCTAAAAATGTAGCTCCGGCCATGGTTGCGGCTAAAGGCTGAGCGCCACCCATTCCCCCTAAACCGCCCGTAACGATCAGCTTATGCTTTAAATCGCCTTGGAAATGCTTTACGCCACAAGCCACAAAAGTTTCATAAGTACCTTGAAGAATGCCTTGGCTTCCGATATAAATCCAGCTGCCCGCAGTCATCTGCCCGTACATCATCAAGCCCTTTTCTCGAAGCTCATTGAAGTGTTCCCAATTGGCCCAATTGGGCACCAAATTGCTATTGGCAATTAGCACCCTTGGCGCTTCGGTATGAGTAGGAATAATCCCCACCGCCTTGCCAGACTGCACCAAAAGACTTTGGTCATCTTCTAACTTTAATAAGCATTCAATGATTTTCTGCAATGCCTCTGGACTCCGAGCCGCTTGACCCGTTCCTCCGTACACCACCAATTTCGATGGATCTTCAGCAACTTCAGCATCCAAATTATTGAGCAACATGCGCAAAGGAGCCTCAGTTTGCCATGATTTGGCATTTAAGGTATTGCCGGTTGGCGCTTTGTAATGAGGGTGGCTGGCGTACTTTTCAGTAAACTTCGAATAATTCATCGTGTTGGGTTTTTAATGCTTGATACTTTTTTGAGCACTCAATCAGAGTGCCGCTCTTTACAATGTTGATTGCCTTTTCAATGTCGATTGCGAAAACTCGATCTTCCGTGGCAAAGTCAATTTCCTTTCTTACTTGAGTGTGTAAATCATCAATGATTTCATTTGATTTAAGGGGTTGATGAAAATCTAATGCTTGAGCAGCACACATTAATTCAATCCCCAAAATCTTTTCTACGTTTTCAATCACCCTTAGGGCCTTTCTCCCTCCAATTGATCCCATGCTCACATGGTCTTCTTGTCCTAGTGAAGTGGGAATACTATCGGCACTTGCTGGAAAGCAAAGCCCTTTATTCTCACTGGCCAAGGCCGCTGTGGTGTATTGCGGAATCATAAAACCAGAATTGATTCCAGTGTCTTTCATTAATAATTTGGGCACATTGCTTACATCACCTTCTAATGAAAAGTAGATTCTTCTATCAGAAATATTTCCAATTTCCGAAGCGGCTAAACATGCATAATCTAAGGCCATGGCCATAGGCTGCCCATGGAAATTGCCTCCACTGATGGTATGATTTTCATCAAAAATCACGGGATTATCCGTCACCGAGTTCAACTCAATTTCCAGCAATTCTTTGAGGTGTAGCCAAGCGGTTCGAGATGCCCCATGCACTTGGGGAATACAGCGTAAAGAATACGGATCTTGAACGCGATTGCAGTTGGCGTGTGACTCCATCACTTCTGAATGGGCCAAAAGTGCCGACATTCTTTCCGCCACATGCTGATTACCTTTGAAAGGTCTCAAAGCGTGAAGTTCTGGTTGATAAGGCTTGGAAGAACCTAATAAAGCTTCGACCATCATCGCAGCCACTAAATCGGCTTGATTTAGACATAAATGCAATCGCTCCACCACTTTTACAGCATAAGCCGCAATAAATTGGGTGCCATTGATGAGTGCCAAACCTTCTTTCGGGCCAAGTTCCAACGGTGCTAATCCATACTGACTTAAAATGGCAGAAGCCTCATGCTTTTCGCCATACACCATCACTTCACCTAAGCCAATCAAAGGCAAAAACAAATGTGAAAGTGGTGCCAAATCTCCTGATGCACCGACAGAACCCTGAGAAGGAACAACGGGAATAATATCATTTTGAATGTGCCAATTGATGCGGTCTAGCGTAGTTTCGGCAATACCAGAATAGCCTTGAGCTAAGGATTGCATCTTAAGGATCAACATCAATTTAGCAATGTCATCTGGCACAGGATCACCAACGCCTACGCTATGGCTTTTAAGAATATTGAGCTGAAGCAAACGCGTTTTCTCTTCAGAAATAAGTGTGGTACACAAAGGGCCAAAGCCCGTATTGATGCCATAAACGGCTTTGCCTTTGGCAACAATATTTTCAACCGCTTGCTGGCTTGCACGGACTTTCTGTCTTGTTGCTTCACTCAAATCACCTTTGAGTTCGCCCTTGCAGAGTGCTAGGGCTTGTCCTGCTGTTAAATGGTCTTGGCCAAATAAAAAAATTCCAGTTGCCATTGAGTATAGTTTTTACTTCACGAAAGTATGGCTTAGCTTTAATAATTATAAATACCATTTTTGTTATAATTCAATAACTATGAGTTATCAATTAGAATTAAGGCACCTCACTTACTTTATGGCTGTTGCCGAAGAGCTTAACTATAGAAAGGCTGCTGAAAAGCTTTTTATATCGCAGCCTGGTTTGAGTAGGCAAATCACACAAATGGAAGCGCTATTGGAAGTAAAGCTCTTTGAACGCACCAAACGAAAAGTAGAATTAACCGCGGCTGGTGAGTTTTTAAAGCATGAAGTGAGCTTTTTAACCAACCATTTAGACAGGACCAAATTAGAGCTTCAACGTATCCATGCAGGTGCACAAGGCGAAATCAAAATTGGCTTTATTGGTTCGGCCATGCAGCAAGTCATTCCAGAATTGATGGTTAAAATGAATGCATACTTTCCAGAAACTAAAGTGAGCCTGGAAGAAATGTCGAATGGCAGCCAAGTAGAGAAAATGGAAAAGGGTGAATTGGATTTTGGTTTTGTGCGATTGGCGAGGGTACCTGCTGGATTTCATATGCAGGCTGTATTGGAAGATACTTTTTCGATAGTACTGCCCAAAGACCATGTTCTAAACGAACAAAACTTTAAAGGAGTGGAGCAGTTGGCAAAAGAGCATTTTATCCTTTTTTCGAGCGATTACAGCCCGCTCTATTATGATATGATCATGAGCATTTGCGAAGACAAAGGCTTTAACCCGAATGTTTCACATAAATCAGTTCATGCGCCTACCATTTTTAAACTGGTAGAAAGAGGTCTGGGGGTGGCCATTATTCCAAGTGCTTTACAATATGGCTTCGACTTGGATGTAAAGTTTATTGAGCTTAAAAATATTCCGCAGCGGACTACCCTTTCCGTAATTTGGAAAAAGGCCAATCGCAATCCTGCAATGTGGAAAGCTAAGGAGTTGTGGTTTGGGGAGTGATCAAATCATTTCTAGCTCATCAACATTCAAATTCAAGCTCAATAAGTAGGAAAAGTGAGCTATAAACACTACATTTTTGAGCTTTAAAATCCATATGCTAACTCAAAGAGAAAACGAAATCCTTGATTTCATAAAAAGTAATTCCCAGTGTTCATCAAAAGAGGTCCATGATCGCTTCTCGGATGACCTCAGTTATGCCACGCTTAAGCGAGTTTTAACCAAGCTGGTATCAGAAAATTACCTAAGAACTCAAGGCAAGGGTAAGACTACCCGTTATTTAATCTCCCCGGTATTCCAGCTAATTCAACCTATTGACATTGAAGTCTATTTTAAAAAGGAGATAGACGAACGGGTGATCAATGAGCAGTTCAATTTTCAGATGATTTCTGAAGTACTCAATGAAACAAGTGTTTTCACGAAAAATGAGTCGGATAGGCTTGAAGCGCTTCATACAGAATATAAATCTAACATAACCCAACTAACACCAATTGAGATAAAGAACGAATTAGAACGTTTGGCTATAGATTTGAGTTGGAAGTCATCGCAGATTGAAGGAAACACTTACTCTCTTCTTGAAACTGAAAGGTTGTTGAAAGAAAAAGAAACTGCAGCGGGTAAAACAAAAGAAGAGGCCTCAATGCTCTTAAATCATAAAGATGCCTTGGATTTTATAATCGAGAATCCAGATTATCTGCACCCTTTGTCCATTGCCAAAATTGAGAATATCCATAGCATTCTTATCAAAGAGCTAGGTGTTGAGCGCAACATAAGAAAAAGGCGTGTGGGTATTTCAGGAACAAATTATAGACCTCTTGATAACGAATTTCAAATTATCGAAGCACTTGAAAATACCTGCAATCTTATCAACAGTAAAGAAAATGCATTAGAAAAAGCGCTGCTGGTGCTAGTATTGATATCCTATATCCAACCTTTTATGGACGGAAACAAAAGAACCGCTCGGATAGTAAGCAATGCAATTTTAATGAACGAAGGCTATTGTCCATTGTCTTTTCGTACTGTCGATTCTATAGAATATAAGAAAGCAATGTTAGTATTTTACGAGCAAAACAACATTTCAAGTTTCAAGGACATCTTTATTAATCAGTTTGAATTCGCGGTGAAAACCTACTTTTAAGAAATGAACTTTTCGTGGTCTTTGATTCAATAAACCTTATAAACAATACTCAGCGGACTATCCTTTCTGTAATTTGGAAAAAGGCCAATCGCAATCCTGCGATGTGGAAAGCCAAGGAGTTGTGGTTTGGGGATTAGCAGAATCAACAACTTAATCTTCTCCCCTCCCATCAAATTCCATTATCTTCGCGGCTAGCCACATGAAAACACTTTTAAAAATTTATACTTTTTACGGACTGTTTGTTTTTGCATTGGTTTTCATTCTGCTGTTGCCCTTCTTTCTTTTGGCAATTTTCGTGAAGCCTTTCGAGAAGACTGCTGGTTTTCTTAATCATGTTTGGGCTAGGGTGTTGATTTTCTTTTTGTTTTTACACCGATCGAAAACGGTGTATGAAACGCCTTTAGATAAGCAACAGCGCTATATTTTTTGCGCCAACCACTTCTCATACCTGGACATCCCAACCATGGGTTTGATCAACCACAACTTTAAGTTCATTGGTAAAAGCTCATTGAAAAAAATTCCATTATGGGGTTATATGTACAGCAAACTGCATGTATTGGTAGACCGCGAAAGTTTGCGAGGTCGACATGCCAGTTGGGTGCAAGCCAAGGCGGCCATTCAAAACGGTTTCAGTATGGCTTTTTTTCCAGAAGGCGGGATTTATGCCAAGCATCCTCCGCAAATGGCAAGGTTCAAGGAAGGCAGCTTCCGCATAGCGGTTGAAGAACAAATCCCTGTAGTGCCTGTCACTATTCACAACAATCATCTAATTTTACCAGACCACCGTCCATTAGTGGTTAGACCTGGGCTGATTTCAGTAAAAATTCACGAACCGATTTGGCCAATGGGCAATGACGATGCCGCAGTCGACCAACTTAAAGAGGCAACCAGTTTAGTGATACAAACCGAGTTAAATAAAAGGCACAATGCAGGTAGATAAATCAACGTTGGAAAAAATGGCTCATTTGTCGCGCTTAAATATTAAGCCAGAGGAAGAGACTAAATTGTTACAGGACATGAGTGATATTCTGTCTTGGGTAGAAAAGCTGAATGAGTTAGATACTGAAGGCGTGACACCGCTCACTCATATGACCCAAGAAGTAAATGTCTTTAGACCTGATGTTGCGGAAAATAAGATTAGCCAAGCAGACGCACTTAAAAATGCACCGGCAAAAGATGATCAGTATTTCAAAGTACCAAAAGTGTTAAAATAGCACCCTTGGAAAAATTCGAACAGCAATCCCTTTTTAATGCATTAAGCAAAATCTGCTGGGCTTTAGCGGGCATCAGTTTGGTTTTGGTGGGCTATACTTACTTTGCAGGCAACAATGAGGCACTGCCTTGGCTCACCGATGTTACTTATATAAAATCTCCTCTTTTTAAGGAATACTTCACTATCGATGGTAAGCCAATGGGCTTTTCTTTAGATCAAATCATCAATTGGCAAAGCTATAAAACAGGCCGCTATCGCTTTTTAGAGATTCCTCAATATTTACTCTTTACTCTGGTCAGTATCTGTTTATTAGTCATCAGTTTGACGATTACCTACCTCGAACGCTTTTGGTACATGGTCTGCGCGGGTATCTTGGTTTTTGTATCGATTAACTTGGGTTTAGATCAATTGGGATTGATGAACGAATACCTGGCCTACACTTTTATTGGCCTCATTTTGATCAGCACCTACTATTTTCAAAGCTTTAAGTCTGAAGCGAGCTTCACCACTAGGTTGATGGCAATTGGTTTGATTTTATTGGGTTTTTGGCTGCTTGTCTTTTTTATTTCCAATGGCGAGTCGGCCGTATTTATAATACCCTCTTATGGCCTTTTAGCTCCTATTATTTTAGCTGGCCTATTTGTGTTTTTTGTTGCAGGGGATAATTGCTTTTACTTGTTCAAGATTGCTACGCAAAATGCGCCTTCTGGGAAAAATGCCCTCATCCATTTTTTGATCATCGGTGGAATTTACGTTCTCCTTCTGATTCTTTTATTCTTAGACCTAACAGGAAGGTTATCCATTGATCTGATCCTGATCGATCCTTATACTTTACTTTTGGTTTCGGTGTTATCTGGTTATTACGTGATGAAAACGAAACTGGAAGTGGTTCAATCAAATATTCCATTAGCACTGATCAGAAATCTGCTTTATCCAGTTTTGGCAGCGCTCACTTTAGCCATCATTTATTATGCAGAAATTACAGCAAACGACTCACTGATCGCTGCCATTAAGATGGCCATAGTCATTCCACATTTCGCCTTTGCATCGGTGTACTACATTTATGCCTTTATGAATTTCACCCCTGATTTGCTATTGAATGAAGTCGCCTGGCCATCATTTTTTAAGGGAGAAAAAGCGCCACTACTGACCGCGAGGATTGCCACTGTGTTCTTTATGGTTGGCGCGATTTACTTCTTGGAATTCAAACCCTACTATCAATTAAAAGCTGGCCAATACAATGCCCTTGGCGCCTTGGCTGAAAAGCAACAAAATGAACTGCTCGCCAGTCAGTATTATCGACAAGCCATTTTCTTTGACTATGCTAGTGTAAAGGCCAATTATAGCTTAAGCATGCTAGAAAAAACGGTTGGCAACACCGCTCAGGTCATTAAAAGACTCAATGATGCCAGTTTAAGGGCTACGGACTTTAAGCCCGCCATGGCCCTTGCGCAGTACTATTCAGACAATGGCCAACTGTTCAACAAGTTACTCACTTTGAAAGAAATGGATCCTTCTTTCAGCGACCTAAAAGTGATGAACAGCCTTGCTATTGCTCATTATGAGTTTGGGCATCTTGATACTACCTTGTATTTGATGAGAAATGCCTATGAAAGAGCGCCTTCCGAAATTATTGTTGGTAATTTCCTCGCCTTAGACCTTTCCTTCTCCGAAAGCCTGGCCATTGATTCAGCATTGAAAGGCACTGAAGACTTCGATGACCTCAGCATAAAAATCAATCGACAGGCATTGGCAAATCACACAGCAACTTCTTCCAACATCAAAATTGATTTGGCTACTGATTCGGTGCTAGTGCTTGAAGAACTTTATTACCTGTTCAATGCCGCTATTGGGCCTGCACAAACCAACAAGGACCTACTCAATGCCATTGACTATTATTTGTTATGCGAAAGAAATATCACCATCAAAGATTATTTACTGCTAGCCAAAGCCATTCAGCTATACAACTTTGGTAGCGTAAATACGGCCTTTGCTGTAATGGACGAGCTAATGGCGTACGACCAGCGAAAGGCGGGACTATACAGCTATATCAAGTCGATTTGGGCTTATCATCAGATGGCATTCAGCCAATCTATAGCACTTTTGGCGCAAGCAGAAAGCTATAACTTCGATAAAGCATTGATCAGAGATACTTATACAGCCTTTCTTAGTCAGGCCATTGATCAGCCAGCCGAGCAATTGACCCAGCAATGGGCAGATTATGAAAAAAGAAGTTCAGGTCTTTCGAAGGAAGAAAAAGAAAAATTCTTCTTAGAGATTGCAAGTCAAAATGCGTTTGATGTCGCCATCACTTTAAGGGCAGTTAACGAGCTTAGAGCATTGCAATTAAGCGCAGAGCAACTTTATGAAATCTTACAAAAGGCAATCGAAGTAAACCCTAACAGCGTTTTACTTTACGAGGCGTATATTTATGAAACTGTAGAAAGCGGGCTTTCCATGATCGGTATTTCCGCTCTCGAAGAGCTCTCAAAATTCGCGAACCAAGCAGATTATGAGAGAATTCGATCAAACTTTGAGGAAAGAATAGAAAAGCGGCAGCGAGAGGCACTCAACTTAAACAACTAAGCGGATTCGCGTTAACGGCCTTCAATCCGTTCGAAAATCCGTTTAAGGAATAAAAATTGTCAACCGCAACATAATGCCTTGTTTTGCAGTCATAGCTTAGATTAGAAAGACGCTCTATTAAACCTTTAGCGATTTTTTTTGTCTTGATTTAAACTTTATTGAACATACATCCGTCATACGACTATGAAGACAGTAATAAGTACCAACAACATTTCTAGAATTTACCAAATGGGGAGCGAAACCATTCGCGCTCTCAAATCAGTTACCATCGAAATCAAACAAGGAGAATACGTTTCTTTCATGGGACCCTCTGGTTCTGGTAAATCTACCTTAATGAACATGAT
Organism: Cytophagales bacterium CG12_big_fil_rev_8_21_14_0_65_40_12; assembly: GCA_002786855.1. Classification (GTDB taxonomy): domain Bacteria; phylum Bacteroidota; class Bacteroidia; order Cytophagales; family Cyclobacteriaceae; genus Roseivirga. Next base: position 53,190 of record PCUU01000015.1, on the reverse strand, counting down.
CGGATGTCTTGACACACCTTCTGGGGGTACTTATGTACTGAATGGCCATGACGTAAGTGATATGACTGAAAACGAACTGGCAGAAATCAGAAATAAAGAAATTGGCTTCGTTTTCCAAACTTTCAACCTTTTGCCAAGAGCAACTTCATTAGAGAATGTTGCTTTGCCATTGATTTATGCAGGCTACAGCAAATCAGAAAGAGACGAAAGGGCCATGGCTGCTTTGGCTGGCGTAGGCCTTGCAGATAGGGCACATCACAAACCAAACGAACTTTCTGGGGGACAACGTCAGAGAGTTGCCATTGCAAGGGCTTTAGTAAATAACCCTTCTATTATTCTGGCGGATGAGCCAACTGGTAACCTTGATTCAAAAACTTCTTATGACATCATGGACTTGTTCGCCAATCTTCACGATAAAGGAAACACAATCATCATGGTAACCCATGAGGATGATATCGCGCATTATACCCACAGAATTGTACGTATGCGAGATGGCTTGATAGAAACTGACAGTATCAACCCAAACCCTACGAGAGGCAATCCGATGAAACAGGCTGCCGAGGCAGCTGCAAAAGCAGAAGCAGAAGCACATTAATTCGATCGTGAAGATTTATACAAAAACAGGAGATTCAGGCACCACCTCATTACTAGGTGGTGCTCGTGTTTCAAAGGCGCACTTGCGCATTGATGCCTACGGAACTGTGGATGAACTCAATTCCTTTCTTGGTCTCTTGAGAGATCAACCTGTAAATGAAAATCGAAAGGATATCCTCAAAGAAATTCAAGATCGATTATTTACGCTTGGGGCTGAACTGGCCACGGAACCTGGAAAGGATAACATTGTTAAGCCCGATCTTTTCGATTCGGACATCTTACGCTTAGAGCACGAAATGGATACTATGGATGCCGACCTTGCCCCATTGAAAAACTTCATTCTTCCCGGAGGTCATCCATCAATCTCTTATGCACATATTGCCCGCACCGTCTGCAGAAGGGCCGAGCGAACTTGCATTGCCTTAAGTGAAAAATCTCCAGTTGCTCCAATCGTAATACAATACTTGAATAGGCTTTCTGATTACTTTTTTATCCTTGGTAGAAAAATGGCCAAAGAGCTTAATATTGAGGAAGTCAAATGGGAACCAAGAAAAAAGTAAGAATTCTGAACAACTATTTTCTGGTCTTCAGCACTTTTGTAAAATAACCGTTCCCCAATAGTTGTTGGAGCATCAAATCTACATTGCAGTTTTTAATTCTATCAATATTTCATTTTACAGAATATAATTTTGATTTAAGTAATTTAAATGACTAATAAACAAATGTATTACGGTTTGCAAACGTTTGTTCTAGTATAGTAATTTCGTATTTTCGACTTATCGTTCTTTTCATAATTTAAAATTTTTCCGGCAATGATAGAGACAATGGATATTTCAATAGAGAAAGTGAGCCAATCAAGAATTGATAGCCTAGATGTTCAAAATATTCCTTTTGGCAAGCTGTATTCTGACCATATGTTCATAGCCGATTATAAGAACGGCCGGTGGGAATCGCCAAGAATTGTTCCTTTCCAGAACATTTCTATGAGCCCTGCCAACATGACTTTGCACTATGCCATCACCATTTTTGAAGGAATGAAAGCTTACAAAAATGAACAAGGCGAAGTCTTACTTTTTAGGCCAGAAATGAACGCCAAGCGTTTGAATATTTCTGCAGAAAGAATGTGCATTCCCGATGTTCCGGAATCGCTCTTTATGGAAGCACTCACTCAATTGATTGATCTTGACAGAAATTGGGTGCCCAATGCACCAAATACCTCCCTTTATATCAGACCTTTTGTTTTCTCAACCGATGAATACATTGGTATTCGTCCTGCCGAGAGTTTCAGATTTATGATCATTACTTGCCCTGTGGGAGCCTATTATTCTGCACCCGTAAAGGTTAAAATCGAAACTAAATTTTCGCGTGCATTTGAAGGCGGAACTGGCTATGCAAAAACTGGTGGAAATTATGCTTCTGGGCTTTACCCTGCTAAATTGGCAAAGGCCAAAGGATTCGATCAACTCGTTTGGACAGACGGCAGGTCTCATGAATTCATAGAAGAATCTGGTACCATGAACGTAATGTTCGTGATCAATGACACTTTGATTACTTCACAAACCAGTGGCACAATCCTAAAAGGAATTACCCGAGATAGTGTTTTGACTTTGGCCCGCGATTGGGGAATGAAAGTGGAAGAGCGCAATGTTTCGGTGAAAGAGGTGGTTGAAGCTGCTAAAAATGGCACGCTACAAGAAGCTTTTGGTGTTGGCACTGCTGCTACCATTGCTCATATTGCTCAAATCGGACATCAAGATGAAGTATTTGAACTTCTTCCGATCGAAAACCGCATTTTTTCAAATAGAGTTTTGAAAACGCTCGATGAAATTAAAACTGGCCAAGTAGAAGATAAATTCGGCTGGACGCTAAAAGTATAAGTTTAACATTCGTTAACCAGTTTTTTGCGTTAATTGCAGGCCTATGAAAGCAAAATGGCCCTTGGTGTTGTTATGCATAGTGTTAGCAACTCAAACCGCATTTTCACAAACCTACCTCGTTGTTCGAAAAAAGGGGTCGACTAGAAAGTATGAGTACTTTGTAGGCTCTCAAATCGTGTACAAGCAAAAGGGGTTTGATGTATTTTTCACCGATCGCATCAGTGAATTTTCGGATAGTACTTTGATTTTAGATGATAACATTCTACTGCTCAGCCAAATTACTGAATTAGACTTGCGCAATGCCAGCTCCAACAGGGCTCCTATCTTAAAAAGTGCTGAAAATCTTCTTCCTGCTCTTGGAATTGGCCTTATGACCATTGACTTTGTAAACAATACCATTGTGGATGGAAACGAAATTTCGCTTGACAAAAGTACCACTATCACCTCTGGAGTGCTTTTAGCAGCTGGTTATGGATTGAAACTTGCACGGAGAAAAAAAGCAGACTTTACCAATCCGAAATTCGAAATGTACATTATTGGCCTCGACTAAAAGTCGATAACCACCCCAAATGTTGGAATAGTTGCGCCATTATTGGTGTCTTCAATTTGAATTAGATTTCTAGGCAAAATCACTTCACCGTTGTCATCCAAATCCAATCCGTATTGAGGTGCTTGGGGCAATTGACTTCCCAAAAGGTTAGTCACCTCAAAGAAAATATTCAAGGACCAACCACTATAATTCCATTTTTTATCTACCCGAACATCGAGCGAATTGTAGGAATTCAAGCGTTCTGCCCCAATTCCGTCAAAATCTTTAATAATTGTAGGGTAAGATGTCTCAGTTGCGGCCACATCTACGGGAATAAAAGGCGCTTTACCCAAGAATCGGTTGCGGATACCTACTTCCCAGTTATTATTTAGTTTATAGCCCCCAGTAAAAGTGAGCAGATGTCGGTTATCCCATAGGGCTGGCCGATATCCAGTAGCATTCAGGTCGGTATACTCGCTCCAAAAGAGTGTATAAGCTAAAATCCCATAGAAATTTTTATTCAACTTTTGCTGGTACAAAAACTCCATGCCATATGCTCTTCCTTCGCCAGAACTGACGATGTTCTCGCTGCCAAACACTTCGAAATCGCCACCAAGATTAGCCAGTGAAACGCCATCTCGAATGGAAATTGGGTAATTTGCATATTTCTTGTAAAAACCTTCTAGCGTAAATCGGGTAGAAAGCCTTGTCAAAAACTCTAACCCCAAAACGTAATGATCGCTTCGGATGTAATCAGCATCTTGATTGAGCAATTGGTTATTGTTGCTCCTAAAGCCCAAAATGGTATAGGGTGGTATTTTAAAATAGCGACCTATAGAAGCATTCAAAGTGAGTCGATTGGTCAAATGATAAGAAGCAGATGCGCGAGGAGAAAAATGAAGTAATTGCTCACTGCCATTCTCTGTGAATGAATCACCATCAGTTCTGAAACCAAAAGAAAAGTCAAGCTTATCATTGAAAGCCGATTTAGAGGCCTGAACAAACAGCCCATACTTTAAGAAATCAATCTGAGAGCTAAAGTTAATACTGTTCACTACATCCTCGGTCTCATTTAAGTAATCTGCCCGTTGTAGCGACAGGCCATAAGACAGTGTCCAATCGCTTAAAAAGTTGGTCACTTCCATCCTCAATTTTTGTTCTGCCTCTCGCGACTTATTACTAAAGAGTACGCCTTGTTGTGCTTGATTGTCTTGGTAACGCGTGAATTCATTGTCCAAAACATTTCCACTCAGCGTAGCCTGCAAAAAGCCAGATTCAAGCTTGTGTTTCCAGCTGATCCCTACGGTGGATGTCCATTGCTTGATAATGGCAATTTGATCTAAAGTAGCTCGCTGTTCTTCTGTAATGTCATCTGGCGTATTGACTTTAAAATCGTCAATAGAACCAATTCCAATCAAGTTGATCTCGTTTTTGTCATCAATTTTATGATTGACTTTGTACTGATAATCCCAGTAATCGGGCAAAAAAGGAAGTCCAATGAGCTTGAAGAGAAACTGCAAGTAGGACCTGCGTGCCGAAACAATAAAAGTAGTTTTGGCCTGCTCGTTTTCTTTAGGAAGAGAGAGCGGACCTTCAAAAGTCAAAGCCGCTTCACTGGCACCAAGCCTGAAATTCAGGTTGCGATTTCTGGAGTTCCCATTTCGTTGATTAAACTGCAAAACTCCAGAGAGCGCATTGTCATAGCGCGCTGCGAAAGCACTCGTACTGAGCGTTACATCTTCTATAAATGAAACATTGAGCAAACCCACTGGCCCGCCAGCACTGCCTTGCGTAGCAAAGTGATTAATATTCGGGATTTCAACACCATCGAGATAATACACATTTTCACTTGGCGCTCCTCCTCTGATGATCACATCATTTCTAAATCCTACCGAACCTGACACCCCGGGAAGTGACTGCACGACCTTGGCTATATCGTTATTACCTCCAGGATAAGTAGCAATCTCTTCCCTTGATAAATTTTGAATAGAATTAGGGGATTCAATTTTTGCTGGAAAAGGGCTGGAAGTCACGACTACTTCATCAAGATCGCTTGCCTCTTCTTTTAAGTAGAAAATCAAGTCGGCATTCCCCGCAGAACGAACAATCAGATTGTACTTGATTTCGGAACGGAATCCCACAAACCTGGCCTCGATATTATAGGTTTGAGTCGGTACATTTTCAATTTTGAAATATCCGTTGTCATCTGAAACAGCTCCAAGGTTGCTGTTGGTCAATTGAATAGTTGCGCCTGTCAAAGGCAGTCTATCTTGAGCATCATATACATAGCCTTGAATAGTACCAAGCCCTTGGCCCATGACGGTAAAAGCCATTAGGCAGCCAAGAAAAAAAATCAGTGCTCTCAATTTAGTTCGTTATTTATCGCCTGTATTTCTGAAGTTGCTTAGACAGCACTTGCAAATCTTTAGGATAATCTGCTTTGACCGTGATTTGTTCAAGAAAATTATCAAAAGTTAAAGCATAGGCATGCAAAGCAAAGCGCTGAATGATTGATCTTTCATCTTCCTCTCTCTTCTGATTAAAATTCTTTTTGAGTTGAGAAAGATAAAGAATCTGCCCACCATACATTTCATCATTGATAATAGGGGCTTTCAGCGTAGCCAAATGAATTCTGATTTGGTGCATTCTGCCCGTAATAGGTCGGCATTCTACTAATGAATTGAATTTGTAGTTCTCCAGCGTGGTGAAATAGGTTTCGGCATCCTTACCTTTCTCCCTGTTAATCACCACATTACCCTTGTCTAATGGCAAGATGGAAAGCTGCACCTTTGTGTCTCTAAACTCGGTAAGTCCATTTACAAAAGCATGATAAACTTTCTTGATGGTGCGCTTCTCGAATTGAATTGAAGCATGCCGGTAGGCTTCTGGACCTTTGGCAAGCAAAAGACATCCCGAAGTTTCCTTGTCTAAACGATGACAAACCGAGAGGTCTTCAAAATACTGTTTTGCCAACTTCTGAACGTTTTGTGGGTCATTTCTGTCGTCTAATGAAGCCATTCCTGCTGGCTTATTCACCACAAGAAAATGTTCGTTCTCGTAACAGATTAAATCTTCAAACTTAAATTTCATGCTTAATTTTAATGGAAGAAGAGGAATTTAATCCTCAACAAGTTCGTCAAGATCATCCACCTCAACGGCTTCAATATCTTCCTTTTTCGACAAAGGTAGTTTAAAACTGAATGTGGAGCCCTTGTCGACCGTGCTAATTACGCTCACTTTAGAGTTGTGAGCTTCCATAATGTGCTTTACAATGGCCAAACCTAAGCCAGTTCCACCCTTTCTGCCTTTTGCTCTACTTTTTTCAACACGGTAAAAGCGTTCAAAAATTCTGGCTAGATTTTCTGGTGGAATACCTTGACCCGTGTCCTTCACAAAAGTGGTAACGTGATCGCCAGAGATATCAAAACCTATGGTAATTTGGCCTACATCGGTATATTTATTAGCGTTCGAGATTAAATTGGTCAGTACGCGGTAGATTTTATCGGCATCTGCATAAACGAAAACGGGGTGATCATAGGGCTGGTCGAAAGCAATATGCAAGCCCTTTTTCTCTACTTTATTTTCGAACTGCTCTAAAACTTCTTTGGTAGTTTCAATGATATCGAAGTTTTCGAAATGCATTTTGGTTTCACCCAGTTCTATTTGAGATAAAGTGAGCAAATCATGAATGAGCGCATCTAAACTGTCTAAGCTCCTGGCGGCCCTTTTCAGAAATTTCACCCGAACCTTTTTATCATCAATAGCACCATCCAACAAAGTATGGACAAAGCCTTGAGCTGCAAAAACTGGCGTTTTGAGTTCGTGGCTCACATCTGCCAAAAACTCTCTTCTAAAAACCTCCACCTTCTTTAGCTCTTCGATTTCTCGCTGCCTGCCTACTGCATAAGAATAAATTTCCTTATTGATTCTTTTTAAAGGGTTGATGTACTTGCGGTCTTCAGCCTCTTCGATAAAAGAAAAATTCTTTCTCCGAATTTTGTTCATCACCTCATAGATTTTACTGATCTCTTTAAAAACCAGGAACTCGAACGTAATAAATACCAAAAGATAAGTGGCTGAAAATGAAATCAGTCCCCCAACAATGAGGGACTGACTTGAAATTTCTGAAACCAAAGAAAGGAATGCCGTGGTAATACTACCGACCAAAATAGCCAGCAAAATGGCAACCGCTTTGGAATTAAGCAGCATGATTAGAGCACGTCAAACTTATACCCCACGCCTTTAACAGTTGTGATAAAACCTTCACCGATTTTCTCTCTTACTTTTCTTATGTGAACGTCTACAGTTCTTGCCAAAACATACACATCTGTACCCCAAATGTTTTGCAATAAGTCGTCTCTGCTGAACACTTTATTTGGGTTTTGCGCTAGGAAATAAAGCAATTCGAATTCCTTTTTCGGAAGTGTAAATTGATTGTCCTCTATAGTCACCGTGTAACTTGACTTGTCGATGGTAAGGTTACCTACACTCACCTTTGGGGTGGTCTTGCTCTTCTTTTCCTTTCTAAAATGGGCACTGATCCTGCTCATTAAGGCACGAGGCTTGATTGGCTTGGTGATGTAGTCATCTGCGCCAGCATCAAAAGCAGCCACTTCTGAATACTCCTCCGCCCTGGCTGTTAAAAAAGTGATATGGGCATTGACCATTTCTGGTAATTCCCGCATCTGCCGGCAGGTTTCAACACCATCTTGACTGGGCATCATAATGTCCAACAAAACTAATTCAGGCTGAAAAGTTTTAGCGATCTGAACTCCCTTGCGACCATCTTCGGCTATTTTGACATCATAACCTTCCTTTACAAGGTTATATTTGAGTAGCTCTAGAATATCCGGATCATCGTCTACCACTAGTACTTTGTGGTTTTGCTTAACACCCATAGTTCAAAGTTTATGATTGATTTTGCTTCAATTGAAGCAAATATATCTAAAAATTAACGGTCTGAAATCAAAAAGAAATTGATTTACTCGACAATTGCCAGAGGGTGTCGCAGGTTCTTTACGTTTTTTACGTCTACCTCTAAGTATCCAACAAAGATTTTAGCTTGAAACTTCAGTGGGATTTTATTCAAATCATCGGAGAGCCAAACTTTAAGTGTGTTGTCTTCTTCAAACAAACTGTCCTTTTTCATTAGGGGGATCAAAACCAAGGCATTGATATTACCCAGTTTCGTTTTAATGGTCTCTCTTCCCATAAATTTTATGCTAAAAGGCTTTTCCTTATCATCAAAAAAGGTGTTGATGGTAATAACTTCACCCACTTTAATTTTGTCGAAATCTATTGCTCGAAGGTAATAGTAGCCACTTACCATATCCTGCATCTCAGCTGCGATACTATGGTCTTTGCGCTCCTTCAGTTTGCGTGTCTCTTTATCAAGTTTGGCCACCGTAACCTGATTATTTTTTTGGTCGAAATACAGTATTTCGTTCTTTCGGAAACGACCTTCAGAGATGTAGCGGTAAAATTGGTGTGGAACAAACTGCGCGGTATCAAAGTAAGAACCCCAATTGTCTCTTACCGAAGAAAATAAATCAAACATACCAGCCGTGCGCGCATAGACGTCTATTTTGTAGGTGGGTTTATTGTTGAGGCTATAAATCACATCGCTCACCTGTAGTGTAGCTTCAGCCGCTTTTATAAAACCAACTGTAGCCTTTAATTCTACTTGCTCCCCTGCCTGAAATGGCCTTTGCTTAGAAAGTTGATAACCTTGCGCTTGTGAAAACAAGCAGAAAAAGGCCATGATAGAAAATATATAAGACAGTCTCATCATTATTTTTATACTGCCTTTGACAAACGCCATACCAAGAATAATTTTAGAGTGATGGGTATTTAGATTTAAGGTATTGAAGGTATGCTTTCAAATCTCCCTTAAAGTTCAAATTTAATTCCGATTCTAAAAGTGCTTGCTGAGAATTATACCTTAAATACGACATAAAGAAGGTGTTATTAGGTTTTCTTCGTTTTAAATATCCCTTATAAAGCGCTGATTTAAAATCCAATGTATCATAATTTGACTGAATGGCTTCCATTGCTTTGGATTTCTGCAAGCGCTTTTCTTCTCTTGAGGCATTGGCCATCCCTTTATATAACTCATCCAATTGATTGGCGGCTATAAGCACATATGATTTGAACTTCTCTTCATCCTCGATTTCGGCTTTATATTGTAACACTTGAGGTGCTTGTTTTCCATATTTGGATTCCAAAAATAGGATGGCGCCATTGTCACCAATGAAGGAAGCTAAATTTTCATTAAAAGTGACCGAGTCTTTGACAAAAAGTGTCCCATGAGTCAATTCATGAATAAGCAAGCTTGCCAAATCACCCTCTGAGCGATTGAGCATATTCGACAGGATTGGATCTTTGAACCAGCCCAGCGTGGACCATCCACCTGCGGTGCGGATGTCCACCTCCAAACTATCCTTTGTCTTAATCTCGTTGGCCAGGGCCTTTGCTTTTTCTACTTCAAAAAAACCTTTGTAGGGAAAGCTTCCGAGCAGCGGAAATTTCCAAGTCTTAGGTTTGAAGCTAAACGAATCGCATGCGGTGACAACATACATGGACGGCTTTCCTTTTTGATCGTAGATTTCGGTATAATTGTCTGAATAGTTGATGCCTAGCGAATCAAATGCGAATTTTCTGATTTCCTCAATCAATTCAGCCTTGATTCTGAGTGAATCTGGCGTTGCAGGATCATCAATAAAGGTTTGAAGCGGAACGGTATTATTCACCACCTTCAGTTGGCCCCTTAATTGTAAAAGTCCATAATTGATCAATTCAAATTGCCATACATAAGTGATCAAGACCAGCGCAATCAATCCCAAACCAATTCTTTTGAGCCACTTTTTCATTTCAATCAATTACACGAAAATAAGGCTTATTTATTGAAACTTTCGAGTTGTGATTTGTTACCATTCCCACTATCTTCACAATCTATTCTTTATACAAATACCCAATCAACAATGAGCGACAAAAGCGAGAAATCAGAGAAACTAAAAGCATTACAATTAACCATTGATAAATTAGAGAAGTCATACGGCAAAGGAGCCGTAATGAGATTGAGTGACGAAAAAGTAGTTGACTTGCCGTCAATATCTACAGGTTCTCTAGGACTTGATATTGCTTTAGGCATTGGCGGTATTCCAAGAGGCAGAGTTATAGAAATCTATGGGCCGGAATCTTCTGGTAAAACCACCTTAACCATGCACTGCATTGCCGAGGCTCAAAAGAAAGGTGGGTTAGCCGCTTTTATCGATGCAGAACATGCTTTCGACAAAGGCTATGCTGAAAAACTTGGGATCGATACAGAAAACTTGTTGATTTCTCAGCCCGACAATGGCGAGCAAGCACTAGAGATTGCAGAACATTTAATCCGTTCTGGAGCAATCGACATCATTGTGATCGATTCAGTGGCTGCACTAGTTCCAAAAGCCGAATTAGAAGGCGAAATGGGCGATAGTAAAATGGGTTTACAGGCCCGTTTAATGTCTCAAGCATTAAGGAAATTAACTGGAGCCATCAATAAAACAGGTTGCTGCTGCATTTTCATCAACCAGCTTCGCGAAAAAATTGGTGTGATGTTCGGAAATCCTGAAACCACAACTGGTGGAAATGCATTGAAATTTTATGCCTCTGTCCGTTTAGATATCAGAAGAATCGGTCAAATCAAAGAAAGCTCAGATAACATATTGGGCAACAGAACGCGCGTAAAGGTGGTGAAAAACAAAGTTGCCCCTCCTTTCAAAGTAGTGGAGTTTGACATCATGTACGGCTTGGGCATTTCTAAATCAGGGGAAATCGTTGATTTGGGCGTAGAGCTTAACATCATTAAAAAGGCAGGTTCTTGGTTCTCCTATAATGGAGAAAAACTAGGGCAAGGTCGCGACACTGTAAAATCTCTTTTGGAAGACAATCCAGAATTGATGGAAGAACTTGAAATGAAAATCAAGGCGAGAGTGAACGGTACCGAGGTTGCAGAAGTAGCAGAAGCCGAATAAGTCAATCTTATCACTCACAAAAAAGGCCTATTCATCCAAAGATGAATAGGCCTTTTCTTTTCAAGGGCTTTTAAAAACCTTAGCCCGCTCTCATGGCATCCACTGGATCCAATCTCGCAGCCTTCGCTGATGGAATAATTCCAGACGCTATACCAATGATACTAGAGACGACAGTTGCTAATAAAACATTCTTCATACTCAAGGCGATTTCCAAATTGCCAACGGGAATAAATGTTAGCAAATAAACGATCAAAACCCCTACTCCTCCGCCAATCAAGCAAAGGAAAATTGACTCAAATAAGAACTGGAAAAGGATAAAATAATTTTTGGCTCCCAACGATTTCTGTATTCCAATGATCTTAGTTCGCTCTTGTACCGAAACGAACATGATGTTCATGATTCCAAAGCCTCCCACCAAAATAGAGAATCCTCCAATTACCCAGCCTGCTCTTCCCAAAATATCAAAAATTCCACCTAAGGCTTCAACAAGGGCTTCAGGCCTATTCAAGGCAAAGTCCGATTCCGTTTTCGGTTTCAGTCCCCGCACCTTTCTGAGCATTCCCTCCATCTCATTTTGGAGCTCCACCAAACCTATGTCGGCATCATATCCTTTTACGGCAATGCTCGGGTTAATTCCCCACTGCCTGCCGATGTAATACATTTTTGTGAAGGCTTTATAAGGAATATAAATTCGGTCGTCATTGCTTGGGGTGCCAATAAAGCTTTCTCCTTCGCGCTCCATCACACCGATGATCCGCATTTTGTAACCCCGTACCTTAATGTCCTTTCCGATTGGATTTTCATTGGGGAAAAGTGATTTGGCCACTTCGTCACCAATCAAAGCAACGCTTCTACCACCTTCTATTTCTTGCTGAGTAAAGTACCTTCCAAAACCCAAAGGCACTTCATAAACATCTTGATATTGATAAGAAATTCCATAAATGTCGATGCCACTAATGCTGCTGCTACCATTTTTAACGGTGGTGGCACGCCTGGCAACAATGGTAACGGCTGCTGCATTTTTCAAATTGGCAGTCATGTACTCGTATTCCTTGTAGCTATTATTTGGTCTTCTGAAATATTTCCACCAAGGATAATCTGGGTCAGGCCCCGTGCCGAAAGGGAATTTATCAACGGTTACTACATTAGAGCCTAAGAAATCCAAGCTCTCTTTGATATTCTTCTCCAATGAATCTACTACGGTGAAAACCGCAATAATGAGCATTATGCCAATGGTCACTCCCAAGAGTGAAAGCATAGTACGAAGAAGATTGGTAGATAATACTTGCCAAGCAAAACGGATGCTTTCTCCAAGCAGTTTTAAGAATATTCCCACGCGATGAGTTTTTTATTGTTGTATGCTTAATCCTAGGTGACTAGATAACGAACGCAAAGAATCGAAAAAAGTAAACAGCTAACAACGTCTTTTAGTTAAAAAGATTAATCCAGCCAGTGATCGGGCATTCTTGCAGTTGAATGGGAAAGCCGATTTTGTCCGTTCTAAGTATCTCAAAACGATTGACGACTAGTCAATTATATCAGAGATTCAAGTATGACTGTCACGCATTTCTTCTTATCTTTGCCAGCTATTTGAAAAAACGCAATTAACGCTACTAAATAAAGAATGAAGTTATCAGCATTTAAATTCGACCTTCCTGAAGATAAAATTGCAAAATACCCTACTGAAAACAGAGATGAATCAAAGTTGATGGTATTGCACAAGGCCACTGGAGAAATTGAACACAAAATTTTTAAAGATGTGGTTGATTATTTTGATGAAGGAGATGTGCTTGTAAATAACGACACCAAAGTTTTTCCAGCCAGACTTTATGGTCAAAAAGAAAAAACCGGGGCTAAAATCGAAGTTTTCCTTTTAAGAGAATTGAACCAAGAAATGCACCTTTGGGATGTATTGGTAGATCCGGCAAGAAAAATCAGAGTAGGCAATAAACTCTATTTTGGCGAAGGTGAATTGGTTGCAGAAGTCATAGACAATACCACCTCAAGAGGCAGAACTATCCGTTTCTTATTTGACGGAACCGATGAGGAGTTCTACAAAACAATCGACACTCTAGGTGAAACTCCATTACCAAGAACAATTCCGAGAGAAACAGAACCAGAAGACAGAGAACGTTTTCAAACAATCTATGCCCAACATGTGGGTGCAGTTGCTGCGCCTGTGGCTGGCTTGCACTTTACCCGTCAGGTGATGAAACGCCTAGAGATTAAAGGTGTGGACATTGTTCCTATCACCTTACACATTGGTTTGGGTACTTTTAGGGCCGTTGATGTAGAAGACCTTACCAAGCATAAAATGGACTCTGAAAATTACAATATCAACCAATCTACGGCTGATGTAGTAAACAGAGCACTGGATAACAAAAAGAGAGTTTGTTCTATTGGAACCACTTCAATGAGGGCTTTAGAGTCTTCTGTTTCTGCGGGTGGGCGATTAAAAGCCAATGGCGCTTGGACAGACAAGTTCATTTTCCCTGAATACGAATTCAAAATATGTAATGCTTTGATCACCAACTTCCACTTGCCAGAGTCAACTTTATTGATGCAAGCCGCAGCTTTTGGTGGGTACAATAATGTAATGAACGCTTACAAGGTAGCCCAAAAAGAAAACTACCGTTTCTTTAGCTATGGCGATGCCATGTTGATTATCTGATAATGTAGAATTTAGAATTTAGATAATAGACTTTAGACAAAGGCCTTCTCGAGCAATTGAGAAGGTTTTTTTTATCTATAAACTGAGATCAAATAGTGAGCAAGAGCAAATTAAACCCGATTTATGCAATAGAAATTGTGATGATGGCGTAAATCACAAAGAATCAGGAAGTTTGGTTTAGATAGCATAGCAGCGCTATGGTGAGAAGACAAACGAAGCAGAGCGACTGATTCAAAGTGAGTTACGTCAGTAATAGAAAATCTATTGCATAATTCGGGTTAAAATGCATTCTAAATCCATCACGACATAGCTATGCATTTCTTACAATGAATCAATTATTGCTGCTTTAGTAGTGAACAAAACCATTGAATATTGAGGTAGAAGTATATATTCAAAGCGGTACCTATTTTTGACGCCACAATTTATCCTTGTATTTTCGTAGTATAATTCCGAATTTACAAGGATGATAAATAGAAATATAAGCGCTAAATTAAAAGAACTATTAAGTTCTTTCCCTGCCGTAGCCCTTATGGGACCAAGGCAAGTTGGCAAAACAACACTTGCTAATGAGCCCTTTCTGACGAAAGAAAGCATCTATTTGGACTTAGAATCACCGAGCGATTTGGCAAAACTCTCCGAACCTGAATTATACTTAAAACAACACAGAGATAAGCTAGTAATACTGGACGAAGTACACCGCTTACCCAACATATTTCAAGTTCTGAGAGGAATAATTGATCAAAATAGAAGAGAAGGAATCCTAGCAGGCTCTTATCTTTTACTAGGTTCTGCTTCCATAGATTTATTGAGACAGTCTGGAGAAAGTTTAGCGGGAAGGATCGCTTATGTAAACCTAGACCCTTTAAATTTAATAGAAGTAGGCAATGCCAACTTAAATAAGCTTTGGTTTAGAGGTGGGTTTCCAGACAGCTTTTTAGCCAAACAAGACATAAAAAGCAATCAATGGCGAGCCAATTTCATCAAAACATATTTAGAAAGAGATATTCCGCAATTTGGCCCGCGAATACCCGCAGAGACACTCAGGCGCTTTTGGACAATGCTGGCACACGAACAAGCCAATATGATCAATGCTTCAAAATTAGCGCGTAATTTGGGTGTAGATTCTAAGACAATTGCCAATTACCTTGACCTTTTGGTTGATCTTTTATTGGTAAGAAAATTACAGCCATGGCATCAAAATATTGGTAAGCGACTACTGAAATCCCCTAAAATCTACGTCCGTGATACAGGAGTGGCGCACAGCCTTCTTAATATTGATAGTTTTGAAGATTTACTCGCTCACTCTACGGTCGGAGCTAGTTGGGAGGCTTTTATAGTAGAGAATGTCCTTTCAATTCTACCGAAAAGTGTCACTCCTAACTTTTATCGTTCATCAGGGGGAGCAGAAATTGATCTCATCCTTTCTTTCGGCAAAGAAATATGGGCGATTGAAATTAAGCGCAGTTTAACCCCTAAAGTGGAGAAAGGGTTTTACCATGGCTGTGAAACTATCATTGCTACTCAACGATTTATTGTGTATCCAGGAGAAGAGGCCTATCCTTTAAAAAATGATGTGACAGCAATTTCCCTATCAGAACTGATGAAGAGAATTGAGAACATTTAGATTTCTGAACATTCATTAACTATCAACCTAGACAAACAAAGTAAAAGCAGTTTAAGTCTCAATTTGTTGAAATACCTGTTAGGCAATGATGAGTACTTTCTTCATTGAATAAATTCAAGTGATGTGCTAGTCCGAAACAACTTTATTGATGCAAGCCGCAGCTTTTGGTGGGTACAATAATGTAATGAACGCTTACAAAGTAGCCCAAAAAGAAAACTATCGTTTCTTTAGTTATGGGGATGCAATGTTGATTATCTGACAATGTAGACTTTAGATTTTAGATAATAGACTTTAGATTCTAGACAAAATACGAAACCCTTCTCAATAGCCTGAGACGTACTTTCTGTTTTAAATAGTCAATACAATTGGGGGTTTGAAGACTGAGGAGAAAGAATAAACTAACACATTCTTCAAATCAAAGCTCTGAAACAACCTGAGGTTAATTTCAACCCCTTTTGCTTAGCCCAATTTTTTTCCAAAACCAATTAAAATTCAAAACGAATACGCCAATTAGCATTCCTCGAAATCCTTTGGTGATTAAAGACTGCAAGTCGAATACTTCAGTATAAAAATACTGGTTGATCAATTCGAGCAAGATGAAGCCCAATCCAAAGGCTAGCAATCTTAAAATTTGAGGCCAAGGGTTTATCTTACTCTTCTCAGCATGCAATTGGGGAAGTTTTTTGTCCGAAATCATAATCCATTTCTATTTTAATGTAAGCTCACCTCATTAGTGCTACTTGATTTCCTAAACAGCAAGTTCGCCATCAAATACATAAAACCTGTGGCTAAGGAATATACCACCATATCCATTATATCGAAGGTACCTAGCCAGCTTAAAAAATAACTGGCCATCTCAACAACATTGTAAAAAGCACCAATCTTTAGAATATCTCTTCTAAGTAGCCTGAACGAGAATTTCTTTCGAAATAACTCGAAAAACAAAACCATCAAAATCAATGTAAAAAAACCAGAAGCAGAACCAGCAATAAACGAGTTCATTCCATCATTCGCATAGGCTTTAGGTCTATAAACTTCGTTCAAATATTGCCCCAACAAAACTGTTGGTATCATTAAAGCTATGATGAGCACTTTTTGGACGTAAATATTTCTTTTCATACATATAGCCTAAACAATGCACATATTTTTTTCTCTGTTCATCTCCAAAACTAATGATTCAAACTAATCTGGTTTAGTTGGCACAAGAACTCTTTGGAATGATCTTGTGAGAATATAATAGAAAATGACCTCTAAGAGAACATCCAAAACCAAATTAGGGAGTGGAAAATCTAATAAGGGAAGGTTCAAAATTTTGATTAAGACTGCTATCGGAATCAATATAAAAACTGCAAAGTTTAATACAACGACAAAACCAAGACTAAAATAAAACTCTAAAAAACGATTCTCTGAGCCAGCCCTTTTGCATAAATCAAACAGATAAATTAAGAAACCGATAGTAATAATAGCGGTCATTAAAGTGCTTAAACCCATGATCCATACCTCAGTATCTTCAGGTTGTTTACTTGTGCTTAAAGACAAAATCACTAATATAATATTGATCATAAAATAGGTAAATAAGTGATTCGCTTGAAGAGAATTACCTCTGAGTCTTTCTTCGAGGTTACTAAGATTGAAGAATATCATACTTTTATTTTAATAGTTAATCATCAATATGCCAAACAAAAACAATTAGTTAAACTAAAAATTCTTTAGGCAGATCCAGCTTTTCGCATCAAGCGTGTATTGGCTCATCAAGAAGAGCATAAGAAGCAGAATTCTCTATTCAAGATTTTTCTTTGAGGTTTTTTTCATAATCCAAAATGCAAATTGGAAATAGGCAATAGTTATCAAAAGCAAACCTATTACTAAACCATATAAATAATAAATAGAGTGACTTTTACCGCACATGGCCATAAATTCTGTTACTAATGAATAACCAAATAATAGTAAAAAGCTCACGAGTATTAGAATGGTCTTTTTCATGTCTAATTAGAGTTCTTTTAAAAAGAAATCAACTATCGAATGCTTCTTTCCCTGAGTTTACGAAGTGTCCATATTTTAAACACTGCTGCTTCCCCGAGAAAATCGGAACCAGTAAAGAAATCCTAAAACAGTTTTAATTTGATGATCAATCAGTTGAGAACTCAATGAATAAGTTTGAAATTTAATTAAGAATGACTCACTTCCCTTTCAGTAACATCAAATCCCAAAAAATCCTCTTCACTTTCATCATTTTCCCCACCAAAAAGATAACTTCCTTTTATTTTCAAAGCTTTCTCTACCATTAAAAAATCGCCACCTGCACCGTACAAAAAAATTGAACCAAACAACGCAAGAACAAAATCGCCAAAAATTAAAGCCAAAATTGCAGGAATTACCCCCAAAATAATGCTTGGCATAATACCTCCTACTATAAATCCGAATTTCGGAAGCGGTTCTAAGAAACTTGTATAAAATAAAAAAGTACCTTTTTCTATGCCAAATCGAACAGATTTAAAACCATATTTACCAAACAATGCGAAAGTAAAACCATGAATAAATTCATGAATAAATATTCCAACGATCCAAGCGACCATAAATAGAAGGTATTTTAACAAAACATATAATACAGAATGAATTGAAATATCTTCGATCAGTGAATAAAAATTCAATGTAATAAAATCAAAATATAATATAACAAATATTATATTATATAATAATATAATAGGTAATAAACGATAATTCATGAATGATTTTAATTCAACTCTATTAATTATAACTCTACTCCCCATCAATATTAAATTTATGTAATTGTTCAGCTCAAAAAATGAGCTGAACAATTTTATTATTCCTCAGATGTATAATGTTCGTAAACTTCATATGCAATATAGCCTACAACTATGCCCGCAATTAACGCCACTCCAACTGTCGTACCAAAAGCGGCAATCGCAGCTCGACCTATAAAGCCCCATTTACCGAAGCCACCACCTATCTCGTTATTCTCGCTGCTATTTAGTTGAGTCAAATTCATTGACTCAAGATCATAAAAGGATTTTACTTCAACCGAATTATTCATTGCTCTTTTATTTAAATCTAAAATAATTGAATTATTCAGATGCAGCAATCGCTACACCAGCTACTGTCCCAACAGCAAACGTTCCTATAATAATCCCTGCCATCACCTTAGAGGAAATATAAACACCCAAAATTACCAACGGGAAAAAACCACCGTTCGATGCAGACTGATCACCTGAGTTCATCTCCTGAACCCCCATCTTTTCCAAATTTTTCATTTTCAAAAATTTAATTGTTAAACATTTATTTACCAGCAATTACTTAGTGCACATTTTCATTGCCGATATAAGTTTAAAACATAGCACTCTCAAAAATTGAGAGTTTAAAATTATTTTTGAAAAAATTTGAACTGGATACATAGCCACCGTTAATTTCGCTCCACTCCTTAGGGGATTTAAAACCATAATTGAATTCAACAGGATATTCATAGTAATAACTGCATATAGTAAAATCATATACTATAGGCGCCTCTAAGGATTTCATTCCTTCAATGATCCTAAAAACAGTAGCAGGAGAAACCCCCAATTTTTCGGCAAGCTCTTCTGGTGTTCCTGTTGCTCGTTTTCTAATCAGGTGATGCACCCTTTCGACCATTTCGATTTTTTTAATCAGTCCCGTCATAACTTCATTTTTATTTTATGCACTCACTTTTTTTACTATCTCTGGCATTTGCTGTTTCCACAATTCATAATATCTACCCTCTTTTTGATAGAGTTCAAAATGCCCACCCTCTTCAATAACTTTGCCTTTTTCTAATACTATTATTTTATCTGCATTAACCACAGTACTCAATCTATGGGCTATTATTAGTATCGTTTTATTATCGGCCCTAAGCCTATCCACTGTTTTTTGAATGTAGTTTTCTGAAGCCGTATCCAAGGAAGAAGTAGCTTCGTCAAAAATTAAAATTTCAGGTTGCTGATATAGTGCTCTGGCAATGGCAATCCTTTGCTTTTGCCCTCCAGACAGTGTTGCTCCATTCTCACCCAAATAAGTGTGGAATCCGTTGGGGAGCGATTCTATAAAATCAATGATACCTATGGACTTACATATTTCTAACACCTTTTCCATATCAGGCTCAAACTGCCCTACAGCAATATTTTCAATGACATTACCAGCAAAAAGGTCTATTTTCTGAGGAACCACGCCTACCAAGGCCCTCAAACTGGAATTATCAATGTATTTCAAATTCAATTGGCCAATAGTGATACTACCGGTATTCAAAGGATAAATATTCTGTAATAACGAAGCTAAAGTTGATTTTCCAGAACCACTTTCTCCAACAATCGCTGTGATTTCGCCTTGCTTCAAAGACAGATTAAAGTCCTCAAATACCTGAACCCTAGTGCCATACCTAAAATTAATATTCGAAAATCGAATGTCTCCAATATTCTCTTTGGTCAGTTTTACTTTATTCTCAGTTTCTTCTCGTTCCAAATCCATGATTTCGAAGAGTCTATCTGCGGCTATTAGGGCATTTTGAATCGTTTTATTGGCTCCGACAAGCGATGAAACTGGCCCGGTAAAATAGCCTATAATGGCATAAAAAGAGAGTAATTCCCCGGGTGTAATACTCCTATCAATTACGAAATAAGAACCTGTCCATAATAAGACAATAGTAAACGTACGAGAAATCAAAGTAGTGCTTGTGCCAGTAAAAAGACCATTCATTGCTGATGTATACCCTGTTTTAAGGAGATCAATGAACCTCGTTTCAGTTTTGATGTTGGCAAAATCTTCAAGCCCAAAACGCTTAATAGTACCTACAGAGTTTAAGCTTTCAACTAACTGGCTTTCGAGGTCAGCAGCCTTTTCCATCACTTTGCGTTCTACCTTCTTGTTGAGCCTGTTGGTGATAAAATATATGATCAAGTAAAAGGGAACAATAGCCAACATGATCATGGCTAATTTCCAGTGATAGGAGAACATTAAACAAAAGGAAAAAATAACAATCAGCACATTTACGGTAAGAGATAGAGATACCTCATTGATAAATGCTCTAATCTTAACAGCATCCCCGATTCTGGACACTATTTCGCCAACACGCATGGTATCAAAAAATTGCTGAGGCAGTTTGAGTAAATGTTTATAATAACCAAGGATCAACCTAGCATCAATCTGCTGACCTGTTCTCAGTAAAAAAACGTCCTTGTAAACGCCTAATATGACTTGAGCAATTAAAAGGGCAACCATAATTACACTTAAAAGGTTAAGCAAATTTGTATTGCCATCGACCAAAACAAAATCTGTAATCTTTTGAATATAGATGGAAGTGGACAAACCTAACAAGGTGTATACTATAGCCCCGAGAAACGCTTGGAAGAGAACAGATTTATGAGGTTTTAGTAAAAACCACATTCTTTTATAAACTGATACCTTTTCGTTTTTTGCAACAAAGGTTTCTTCATTGGGCATTAACAGTATCAATACTCCCGTCCACTCTTTTCTGAATTCCTCGTGAGTTCTTTTCTCTAGCTGCCCCGTACCAGGATCCATCACGGTAATATAGGTTTTGTCAACCTTATATATGACCACAAAATGATGTAGAACCTCTTTTACGATCACATGTGCAATAGTTGGCAAAGGAATTTTAAACAGACTATCGAACTCACCTCTAACGCCTTTGGCTTCGAACCCCAATTTTTCTGCTGCCTCAACCATGCCAAGCACATTTGTTCCTTTCTTATCAGTGCCTGCCATTTGCCTAATTTTTGAGATGGGCAAACCTTTATCATAATGCGCTGATATGGAAGCCAAGCATGCGGCTCCACAATCAGTAATATCGTGTTGCTTAATTTTAATTGACGCCATTATTGAGTTTTTTGGTTTTCAACTTGATTCTGCGCAGGATTCAACCAATCATCTAATTTGTCATAAAGAAGGTCAAATAGGGTTCTTTCAGTGATATGGTATCTTGCCCTTAAGCTTAGTCCCTTTTTCAGGTGGCCAACGAATCCGCTTTTCAAGCTTAGTTGTGACTGATCTAAGCTGCTGCGTACTTTAAAAACAGGTGAGTTATTGATTACTTCTAGGTCTTTGCTGATTTCAATAATATTGCCCGATGCCAGACCCCACTGATTATAGTTGTAAGCTTCAACTTGATATTTTGCGCTCCCTCCTACGGTGATCAATCCAATATCTCCTGGTGAAATGTAAGTTTCCACGATAAGCTCAGTCGAAGGAGATATTTCAGCAATAACTTCTCCTGCATTGATATAACCAGCCGCTTCAAACCCTTTTACATTAAAAAGAGTACCTGAAATAGGGGCTAGTAAATAAAACTCATTCAAGTTTCGTTGCAGAGTGATCAAAGAATTTTCAAAATCCAACAACTTCTGATTCTCGCTCTTTCTTTCACTTTCCCAAATAAACTTCTGATCCTTCAGTAATAACTCCTTTTCATTTTTCAGTAAATCATTCTCAAAAGTTATTTTTTGGTATTCCGCCAGCGATATAACTCCTTCGGTATAAAGCTTAGACTGCCTTTCAAGAATTGTAGCTGACTGAGACAATCTCAAATCCAATTCTCTTAATTTCTGCTCAAATTTTAGATAATTCGTTCGATTGGTTGGAAGCAATAATTTCCTCCTATCAATCACTTTGGCAAAAATCAAATAATTAAGATCGGCCAAGTTGTCTTTAACAATTTTTCCTTCGGCCTCAATCTTTTGAATTTGCTCTGCTATTCTTGAGTCATCCAACTTTAATAGAGTATCCCCAACAATAACCTCTAGATTATCCTTTAGCTCATAGTTTTTAAGAAAACCCGTTACTGGAGAAACAAGGCTTCTTCTCTCCATATTGGGCTTAATTATTCCATTGGCCGAAACGTAAATGTCAGTTTTAACAAAGGGCGTAATCGCTAGCCCTACAATAATTATAAAGCAAGTAATGCTAAATATGGCTTTACTTTTTACATCATTTTTAAAATCAAAACAATACGTAGTACTCTCTAATATTTCTTTCGGGAAAATCATTAACAGGGCTAGATTAATTCTATATGCAACATAAACAAATTTTCAATAAATATTATTGCATAAATGAATAACTATAAATATCATTATCTTCTATATCATAGCTTATTAAATCTATTTTTATCAGTTATTATCTAAGTAATAAGGTTAGCAATCTTTAGCCCAGATAAGAAAACGGACAATTTTCAAAGATTAATAGAATAGATTTAATTTCTCCGATTAAATGATGAACGACAGGAATCAGATACCAAATAACATGTATAGGCACATGAACAACCTCACCAAGTCTGAAAAGCCTTTAAAATTCAAGTATTGAACAACATCAAATGACGCCCCTATTTTTGACTTAAAAATTTCAACTCAATTTCAATTCTTGTAATTTGAGTAGGTATCAATCAATATTTCGTACTTTCGAACATGAAGAAATGGGCAGTTATTGTTGCAGGAGGAAGTGGCACACGCATGAAGTCAGAAATTCCCAAACAGTTTATTGAAATAGGTGGGCGCCCAATATTGATGCACACTCTGGAGGCTTTTCATTCTGCCTTTTCGAGTCTCAAGCTTATTTTGGTACTGCCTGAAATTCAAATACCGTTTTGGCGAGGACTATGCGAAAAGCATAAATTCGAAATCAAGCATCAAATTGTGAAAGGTGGAATCGCTCGTTTCCATTCCGTGAAAAACGGTTTGAATGCCATACACAGTGCCGGTTTGGTGGCTATCCATGATGGTGTTCGGCCCTTTATTTCAGCAGAGATCATTAAAAATTCATTCAAGTTGGCTGGAGAAATGGGCAATGCCGTTGCGAGCGTGCCCCTCAAAGATTCACTTAGAAAAGTCAATGCCAATGGTACAAACGAATTGGTCAACAGAGAGGAGTTTCAACTCGTGCAAACGCCCCAAACCTTTCAAATTGATTTGATCAAAAAAGCCTTCGAAACTGAATATGATCCTTCATTTACAGATGATGCCTCGGTATTGGAACGACTGGGTTTGCCCATTCATTTGATTGATGGCGACTACAGAAATATCAAAATTACGACCACCGAAGACCTGTTCACAGCAGAAGCAATGCTCTCCAACCAATAGTAAGTTGATTTCAATAAGTTTTTCCTTAACTTATTGCTCTTAATTATTGTATGAAACGCGCGCACTATCATTTTCTCCTTTTGGGGCTTATCGCCATGTCCCTCATTTCTTGTCAAAAGCCAAAAGAAACCGAATGGGTTGAATTGTTCAATGGTAAGGACCTCACAGGTTGGACACCCAAAATTCGGGGCTACGAAGCTGGCGATAATTTCGGCAATACTTTTAGAGTAGAAGACGGCCTTATGACGGTCTCTTACGACCAATATGACACCTTCAATAATCGCTTTGGTTTAATTTTCTACGAAAAACCATTTTCAAAATACCTTTTACATATAGAATACAGATTTATTGGTGAGCAAGCTACAGGCGGGCAATCTTGGGCCACCCGCAATAGTGGAGTCATGCTTCATTCTCAATCGCCAGAAAGCATGGGGATTGACCAAGACTTTCCAATGTCGCTTGAGGCGCAGTTTTTAGGTGGACTTGGCGATGGCCCCCGCCCAACTGGAAATCTTTGCACGCCAGGTACTGATGTAGTAATGGACGGAAAGTTAATTACCCAGCATTGCCAAGTTATTGATGGCCCCACATTCGATGGAGACCAATGGGTAAATATTGATCTGCTTGTGCTGGGTGATGAATACATCGCCCATATTGTGGAAGGTGATACCGTGATTCACTACTCAAAACCTACTTTGAGCGAAAATATGGTCTCTGGGTTTAAACCAGAAGCCATGAAGATTGGTACCGCTGTAACTCAAGGGTACTTAGCTTTACAAAGTGAAAGCCATCCGATTCAATTTAGAAGAGTGGCAATTAAAGATCTTTCAAATCAATAAACTTCAAGAGAAATAAATTAACTGATAGACTATGAACACAACCAATAATGGAATCAAAGTGCGCTTGAGCATTATGATGTTTTTACAATTTTTCATTTGGGGAGGCTGGTTTGTGACCCTTGGTACTTTTTTGGGTAACAATATCAACGCAACCGATGGGCAGATTGCTCAAGCCTTTTCAACTCAATCTTGGGGTGCGATTATCGCTCCTTTCATTATTGGCCTAATAGCCGATAGGTACTTCAATGCCGAAAGAATACTTGGAGTACTTCATTTGGGTGGTGCACTACTAATGTATCTAATGGCCAACACCACCGAATTCAGTGTGTTTTACCCATACGTACTCGGCTATATGATTATGTATATGCCAACCCTAGCTTTAGTGAATTCGGTAGCATTTAGAACCATGTCAGATCCTTCGAAAGAATTTTCAACGATTCGTGTATTCGGGACCATTGGCTGGATTACCGCAGGATTAGTCATCAGCTTTATTTTCTCTTGGGACTCTCAGGAATCGATTGCCTCTGGCATGCTTGAAAATACCTTCATGATGACCGCGATAGCATCGGCAATTTTGGGGCTCTTCAGTTTTACACTACCTAAAACTCCGCCATTGGTGAAAAAAGGTGAGAAAATCGCGCTTAGAGACATTCTTGGCTTAGATGCCCTTAAACTTTTAACGAATAAAAACTTTGCCGTTTTCTTCTTCTCTTCTGTTTTGATTTGTATTCCTTTGGCATTCTATTACCAAAATGCGAATCCATTCTTAACTGAAATTGGAGTTACCAACCCAACCGGTAAAATGACAATTGGACAGATCTCAGAAGTACTATTCATGCTACTTCTACCTATTTTCTTAAAGAAATACGGCATTAAGAAAACCTTGCTTTTCGGTATGCTCGCTTGGGCCTTAAGATATTTGTTGTTCGCATTTGGAAATGCAGACGAACTCGTATTTATGCTTTTAGGTGGTATTGCCCTGCATGGCATTTGCTATGACTTTTTCTTCGTTTCAGGTCAAATCTACACTGATTCCAAGGCTGGAGAAAAATCCAAAAGTTCGGCACAAGGTTTAATTACCTTGGCTACTTATGGCGTAGGTATGCTTATAGGATTCTGGGTAGCTGGCCAGATTTCAGCTTATTACACGGTTGGTGATATTCATGAATGGAAAAATATATGGCTACTGCCGGCAGGTTTTGCTGTGCTAGTGTTCTTGATTTTTGCAGCTACATTTAAAAACGAAACAATTCAATACGAAGAAAAATGAGTCAAAGAAAAATTAGATTAGGCATGATCGGGGGCGGTCACAGTTCTTTTATTGGGATTGTCCACCGTATCGCATCATATATTGGAGAACAATATACATTGGTAGGTGGTGCTTTCGATACCGACTACAACAGAGCCATCGACTTCGCGAAGCAATTAGAACTTGATCCATCGAGGACCTACCCCAATATAGACGCCTTTGTGGCTGGTGAAACGGCCTTGCCCGCAGATCAGCGCATAGAAGCGGTAGTTGTGGTAACCCCTAACTTTTTACATTACCCTATGGCAAAACAGCTGATCCAAGCAGGCTTCCATGTGATTTGTGAAAAACCCGTAACCAATACTGCCGCTGAGGCAGTTGAATTGGAGGAGTTAGTTGCCAAGCATAAGGTGGTTTTCGCATTAACACATACTTATACAGGATATCCGATGGTGCGCCAAATGAAATCCATGATTGCTGATGGCGTAATTGGTGATGTGCAAAAAGTAGATGCCCAATATTATCAAGGATGGATCAACCCAGTGATTCATGATAAAGAAAAAAGGAAATCGGTTTGGCGTCTGGACCCAGAAAAGGCTGGTCAAAGTTGCTGCATGGGAGATATTGGAGTACATGCCTTCCAAATGGTGGAATACACTACTGGCTTGAAAACCAAAAAAGTACTTTCGGACCTCAACACGCTTTATCCTGATAATGCACTTGATGTAGACGGTACTGCACTGCTGAGGTTCGAAAATAACGTTCGAGGAATTGTTCGAGCGAGTCAAATCGCTACTGCTGAAGAAAACAACTTCACCGTAGCCGTCTATGGCACAAAAGGCTCGTTGAAGTGGGAACAGGAAAATCCAAACTACCTCTACTTCTTACAAGAAAATGAGCCAATGCAAGTAATGAAACCCGGACATGTTTATGCAAGTGAGCTTGCCAAACAAAGCACGAAAATGGCCCCTGGCCATCCAGAAGGTATTTTTGACTCCATGGCCAACCTTTACACCGGTGCCGCAAAAGCGATCAGAGGAGAAGCTTACTTGGAAGGCTCTTACCCTACCATTCGCGATGGCGTTAGAGGAATGAAATTTATTGAAGCAGTTTTGGCTTCGGCTAAAGCTGGAAATACTTGGACAGAAATAGTAGATTAAAGCATGAAGACAATCAAAGGACCCGCCATATTTTTGGCACAATTTGCTGACGACAAGCCTCCATTTAACTCACTGGCCAATATGGCCAAATGGGCGAGTGATCTAGGTTATAAAGCTGTGCAAATCCCTACTTGGGACGCAAGGCTCATAGACCTTGAAAAAGCAGCATCAAGCCAAACCTATTGCGATGAACTAAAAGGTACTTTAGCCGATCATGGATTAGAGGTAAGTGAACTTTCAACTCACCTTCAAGGTCAGTTGGTTGCGGTACATCCCGCTTATGAAGAGTTATTTAAAGGTTTTGCACCTAAAGGGATGAATGCCAAGCAGCGCAATCTCTGGGCAATCGACCAAGTGAAAATGGCGGGTACGGCCTCTAAAAATTTAGGATTGAATGTGCATGCCTCATTTTCAGGTGCGTTAGTTTGGCCTTATTTCTATGCCTGGCCTCAACGTCCTGCTGGACTTGTAGAAAAGGGCTTTGCCGAATTGGCCAAACGTTGGTTGCCGCTTTTAAATCATTTTGACGAAAACGGAGTAGACGTTTGCTATGAGGTACATCCGGGAGAAGACATCCATGATGGTATTACTTTCGAAATGTTTTATGAAGCTACTGGCAAGCACAATCGTGTAAAAATGCTTTATGATCCATCGCACTTTGTGCTACAGCAATTGGATTACCTTACTTATATCGACCATTACCATGATTTTATTCGCATGTTCCATGTGAAGGATGCTGAATTCAATCCGACAGGAAAATCAGGTGTATATGGAGGTTATCAAGATTGGAGAGAGCGCCCAGGGCGCTTCCGCTCGATAGGTGACGGACAAGTAGATTTCCAGAGCATATTCTCAAAACTAACACAATATGGCTATGACGGCTGGGCGGTTTTAGAATGGGAATGCTGCATTAAATCACCCGAACAAGGCGCAAGAGAAGGGGCCGATTATATTAACCAATTTATTATCGAAGCCACCGAAAAAACTTTCGATGACTTTGCAGATGCTGGAATCAGCGATGAAGAATTTAAAAAACTTTTAGGAATAGACTGACATGAAGAAACTTACAATTTTACTCGCATTGGCTTTATACTGCGCGGCAGTTTCAGCCCAAATTACCGACCCAAAAGTCACTGAGGTTTGGGATCCAATCCCTAGGAAAGTAAACCCTGCAAAAAATGGTGGTGCTCCATCGGATGCGATTGTGCTTTTTGATGGTTCAAACCTTAGTGAATGGAAGGCTAGAAATAACGGAAGCCCTGCTGATTGGAAAGTAGAGAATGGTTATCTGGAAGTTACTCGCGGCAAAGGCGACATCATGACCTTGAAAGAATTTGGCGATATTCAATTGCACATTGAATGGTCTGCTCCAACAGAAATAGTGAGTGAAGGCCAAGGCAGAGGCAATTCTGGCGTCTTTCTTCAAGAACGCTATGAAGTGCAAATACTTGATAGTTATGTAAGCAGAACCTACTCAAATGGACAAGCAGGCTCTCTTTACAAACAGAGTATCCCATTGGTGAACGCCACAGTAGCTCCTGGCGAATGGAATGTTTACGACATTCTGTATACTGCCCCTAGATTTAATGCAGACGGCATCAAAACTTCTGATGGCTACGTTACTGTAATCCATAATGGAGTGGTTGTGCAAAATCACCAAAGGCTTTTAGGTACTACTGAATATATCGGTTTCCCTAAGAACCCGGCACATGGAAATGGCGCCATTATTTTACAAGATCACGGCAACCCTGTCAGATTCAGAAATATTTGGGTGAGAGAATTGTAGAATATTTTCGATCAAAATTAAACCAGAAAAGCCCCACTCAGTCGGGGCTTTTCTATTTAAACAAGCAATTGGTTGAGGATTAACTATTTACTTTATTATGAATATCATTGAAAGCACTGCAAGCATCAGTATAAATTCAAAGTTGGCACTGACCAATAACCTTGCGCCACTTAGGAATAAACTCGTCCTCTTCATCAGTCCACTAGTTTTCGATATGGCTACAATCTGCTTCATATAACATTAAATAAGCCCTTTTCGGATGCAAGTCGCGACTAGTGCAATTGTATTTTTAGCTTCTGTCTTCCTCAGAATGTTTTTTCTGTGCGTTTTAACGGTATCAACAGAAACAAAAAGCTCATCGGCAATTTCTTTGGCACTATTACCTTCGGCAAGCAGATTGATAATTTCAAATTCACGAGTAGTGAAATTTAATCTTAGGTCCAAATACTCCATGTTCGTTCAGTTAAGTCGATCGAAAGTGACGAAAAATTAAGTGTTAATCTCTCACAGAATAAGTTGAAAAAGCTAATTAGTGGTATTCAGCTAGTGGGCAAAAATCGAAACATTGTAAATTTAACCTCATAGTAAGACGACATTAATAATTGTGGTTATTAAAAAGTCATTGTAGCTTATCACACCTTTAACCAGAACCACCATGAAAGAAGAAAACAAAGTCAAAGTACCAATGGGATATAGCATGGAAACATTTAAAGACATGCCAAAAGATATTATCACCCATATGCCATTTATCATGTTTGCACCGAAGACGGTCGTTATCCAAGACAAAGAGTACATTCCTATGCATTTCCTCTATTTCTTTAAAAACCTCGATATCTCTAACAAGAACGGAATAGAAAATGGGCATGTCTTCGATGAAATGCCAAAAGATTCAACCTTAACTTTTGAAGGTGTTTTTAAAGAGAATGTAGGCTATTCCGTAATTAGGCAAGTATACTATTTCAATAGACAATTGAGCTCCAGTGAGTTAAGTTTTAAAATGAATATTAGCGAATCCGACAAAGTTAAATACAACCTTGCCAACAGGGATAATAGAATAAAATTGAAACCTAATTTACAAACTACCTTTGGCCCAGAATTTCTGACCGAAGATTGCGTGATCATTATCCCTCCACCGACATTGTAAATGCTGAGTTTTTTCAAATACATTTCAATAGGGATTGTTTTTGTTGCAATGATCTCAGGGCCCATTTGGGCTCAAACTTCATCCGTTGATAGCCTAAAAAATGTCTTCAATAGATCAAAAGACATCAATACTGGCATCGAATTGATTCGAGCGTTTAGTCCCATAAATCCAGACTCAGCAGTCTATTATTTGCGTCAGACTGAACTGCAGGATCTTTCCGAAGAACAAAAAATCAATCTTGAGAAAGCCAGAGCTGGTTTTTTAAGTCTGACTTCGAAATACGATAGTGCCGTAAAAGTATATACCGAACTATTAATCTTGCTGGAAGATAAACAGGGCTATAAAAGTACAGAGGCCGAAGTATTGGATAACATTGGTAGTTTATACCTCACGCTTCGTGAACCTACTCAAGCCATAGATTTTTTAAATCGATCGAGGAAAATTCGCGAAGAGAACGGACTAAAAAGTGAGCTACCAAAGTCATATTATGCCTTAGGCAACGTTCATCTGCGCTTATCACAGCGTACACAAGCAATTGAAAGTTATAAAAAGGCCTTAGAAGCCCTAAATGGAGACAAAGAACAACAAGTGCTTAAAGCCAACATAAACTATATGTTAGGAGCGAATTATAGTGGTATAAAAAATGATAGTGCGCTTTTCTATCTCACCAAGGCTAAAACCTTGTATGATAGTCTCGGACCTCCTCAGTCGCAAGTACAAGTTGGAACTGAGATTGCTAAAGTGATGATGTATCAAGGTAACTATGCTCAAGCCATACCTGTACTTGAAAAAAACTTGATCCAAATTGAGCCATTTAAAGATTGGCAACAGTACTTTTCAGCTTATACCAACCTAACAAAAGCTTATGAGGGAATTGGTGACTACAAGAAAGCTCTCGCCTATCAAAAGCTGAAATACGACACTGTAGTTACCTTTCTAACCAAACAGCAAACCCAGTCCGTAGCGAAAATCACCGAAGATTACCGTACCGATAAGCAACTGGACGAAGCCGAGGAAACGGCCTTTTTTGCCACTCAAAGAGCTAAAATTTATGGCGCTGTCGTTATAGCATTAATCCTGATGCTTATCATTAGTTATTTACTTTTTACCCGTGCCATCCAAAAGAAGAAATTAGAAAATCTGCGTGCTATGATCATTGGCGAAGAAAATGAGCGGAAGCGTGTGGCCAAAGATTTACACGATGGAATTGGCGTACTGCTCACCAGTGTCAAACTAAGATTGACTAATTTTGAAGATAAGGTTGAAGATAAAAGTGGCTTTCAGAATTCACTTCTTCAAATAGACAATGCATGTACAGAAGTTAGGCGGATCTCTCATAATATGGTGCCAGCCAGTTTAACAAAACTTGGCCTTGCAGAATCCATGCTCGATTTATTTGATACAGTTCAGGCCTCCACAGACATAAAAATTCAAGAAAAATTAGAGTATTCAGAAGGTGACTTTGATGAATCGAGTGAGGTTCTGATTTATCGTATTCTACAAGAACTAGTCAACAACACACTCAAATACAGCAAAGCCAATACTATTCAAGTTGAAATGAAAAAACTCAGAGGCGAATATCAAATTGACTATAAAGACAATGGGATTGGTTTTGACAAAGCCACGACAAAAAAGGGATTAGGCCTTAAAAGCATCGCTTCTAGAGTGGATATTTTAAGGGGAAAATTAAGCATTGACAGTGCTGGTGGAGCTGGCGTAAACTTCCGAATTACTATTCCAACACGACATGAATAAGATTAAAATAGTAGTTGCCGATGACCATCAGGTAATCATCGATGGACTCGAAGCCATATTGAGAGATTCGCAAGGTTTAGAATTTGCTGGTGGTGGACTTAATGGGCATCAGGTGATTGAAATCGTAGAGTCACGCCCTGTTGACATCGTTTTAATGGATATCAATATGCCTGAAATGGACGGTCTGGAATGCACCGCTTATCTCAACAAGCACTATCCAGAAGTAAGAGTGATTGCCTTAAGCATGCATGACAATCCGAGGTTAGCTAAACGAATGATCAAGAATGGTGCTTTTGGTTTCTTGTTGAAAAATTCAAGCCGAGATAAAATTATTGAAGCTATTAATCAGGTGCATCAAGGTAAAAATTACTTTGACCCCAATCTTATGCAAACCTTCTTCGATGTAGATGAAAAAAAATCTTCAAGTTCTTTTTCTAAAAAAGACCTGCTCACCAAAAGAGAATTAGAGATCATACAATTGATCTATGAAGAAAAAACTACTGGAGAAATAGCCGATCATCTTTCCATCAGTACTCACACGGTTGAAAGTCACCGGGCAAACATATTATTGAAACTCGAAATCAAAACCTCCATTGGTTTGGTAAAATGGGCCATTCAGAATGAAATGACCCATTAGCCGTTGAAGGCATCTGCCAATAAATTTCATTTTATATTACTTAAACAGTTGAAATAGTTAAATTCTATTTATTAGAACAATATCAAGCAGTCAACAATAGAAACTCGTTGTACTGTTCTTTCTCAATTTTAGTCAATATGCTAATAATTTCTTCCTCTGATATATTATCATAGTTGATACATTTGACAAGTCGCACTCTTTCCAAATGACTCATTACATGGTGGTTCACTAGAAGATTGGCAACTTGATCTTCAGAAATGGCTCGTGTGAATAGTGAACTATAAATTCTATTATACTGATATTCTGAAAGTGTAATGTGTTCCATGAGAAAACTACTGGCAATTTTCAACTGCTTTCTATCAAGCAATGTTTTAATAACATTGTATTCAATATTTGAAACTTGTAGATGAAAAGACAAAAGGGGGTACTTATCCAACGTCATAGTATTTTATTTTGAAAGAAAAATAAGAATGGAGGAAACCACGGAGATTCCCTCCAATTCAATTGATCAACCTTAAATTAATTATTAATTATCTCCTGAAACACTAGTAGTTCTAAGCCCTGTACCATAGTCGATGTCCAAAAAAACAGTCTGACCTGTCTTCACTTTTACTTTCTCTCCATTTCCGAATCCAGCATTTTGTACACTCTGATTTAGATTGGCCAAATAGCCATTCCCTGTAGCTGTAACCATGAAGTCCTGCAAGACAAACTCACCCGTAGTATTATTTTTCACTACATTGCTGAGCACCTGAGCACCCGAACCTGGTGATGTATTATACCTTGGACTTACAACAATATTGAACGGTTTGGCATATCCTGAGCCTTGTGTTTCTACCACTAAATTTGTAAGCTCCCCATTTTCACTTAAGTCGAAATCGAAGGTAAAAGGTGTACTTATTTTCTCCTCTATAACGGCTTTTGGTACTTCTTTGAAAAATTCCGCTGTCCTGTAAACACCTTCCTCTTTAAGCATTAAGCCACCTTCTCCATTTAATCTTATCTCGTTGATTAGGTCAACATTCTGAAAACCATAGCCCCCATTGTAATTTACAGTTTGTGTTAGATTTCCATTTTCAAGATAGATCGAGACATTCTCAGGAAGCACTTCATAACCAGATGCGTTAGTGTTATCAACTCCGATTGTGTATTGAAATTTATAGTCAAAGAGTTTCATAGTTGCAGCAGTAGTAGGCGCAAGCTCCGATTGGAAAGTAAATTCTGGTGTGTTTACAGAACTGCCCAAGCCAAAGTGATTAATACCTGATACTTGTAAATCTAACACAACGTCAAGTTCTGCACCTGTACCATCCCCTTGAACAACTGCACTGTATGAAGTGATTTTTCCATTATTTATAAGTTTCAGATTATCCTTAGAGCCTCCGTCAATAAATGCTGGAATAGAAAATTGCTCCGGTAACTTTCCATCTACTGGTGTTACGTCAAAAGACATAAACTCAGTTTCAAAATCATTATTTATCAAATTCTTACCTTGTACAAATACTTTAACTGTAATCGTAGTGTAGTCTTTGCCTTGATCAGTCACATTATACGCTTTTAGAAACCCTTGCATAAAGGCATACCCCACAATTTCGCCACTTGAAGATAGTACTATATCTGGAGATGCCTGATAACCAGACCCTCTTGACGTCAATTGAAAAGTGGCATTATCTGATGATTGAGGATTCAAATCCATCATTGAATTAAAAGGCCCCACATAATTTCTTGGTAATTTATTGAATAATAATTGAGCGCCAGAGCCGGGTTCCGATGGCGTAATATCAGTTTTGACCAAAATCCCTTGTACAAAGGGAATGGCATCAGCACTACTGCCTGCATTAAATACTGTCTGTACTTCTAAGTAATCCACAGCAGAGGCTATTTTCTGAAAGGTTGTAATCTCCGATACACTCAATTCGTATTCAACTCCCTCGTCACTGGCTGGAACAACTATACTGTACTCTCCACTTTGGGGATTAACCGTAGCAATGCCTAATTCACCCTCGGTAAACTTCATTCCAGTGGTAACTACCTCACCATCAGATACAATCAATTCATTTTGGGCAAAAGAGGCATCAAAATTCACAGCAACTTTTACAGCATCCATTGGAGGTAATTCAGCTCCTTCATTGGTCAAATCGGAATCGATACTTACTTTACCCCTAATTGTACCCGTCTGACCTAAGTCTACATTGCCTGAAAATAGATTTAACACGCTGAAGGCTTTTTTAGGTGCTACAACAGACGCTTGACCAACTTGAGTTACGTTTGCTGCAGAAAATGATAGACTCAAATTGAAATCAATATAATCGTCTGAATTGACTACTAACTCATTTGGCCCTACAAGTACATCAGTGAATGTAACCGTGCCCGTTGCATCAGAAACCAAACTCCCCTGAAGTGTAGAAATTGAAGCCCCAATACCCTCAACTGCTTCCCCATCACTCTGAAAAATCACCTTATACTCAGTAATTAACCCTGCGTTTCTGTAAGCAGCTAACAAATTTGCCGCTGAAGTTGAATCCTCTTTACTTTTTAATGATTCTCTCAGTTTTTCTAACTCTTCCGTCAACATGGCTTGAAGTAAAGCCATCTCCTCGTCATATTGGGCTTGGGCAGACATAGCTGCTAAGGTGGCATTTAATTGAGCCTGAATTAGTTCTAATGCTCGTGCATGATCTTGACTTGCTTTGGTTTCAGCCAATTGTGCTTGCTTTTCCAAAAATTCATTCTCATTAAAACCATCGTCACAGGCGACCGCTATAAGGATAAGTACGAAGAATGCCAAAAACATTCTGAATTTTAAATTTCTCTTTTTCATGTTATTTTTTAATATTAAAAGTTGAATAGTTGATATGATAGCCCAATCTTTAGGCTGTTTGTTCTAAGCTTACCTGCATACTGCGGGATAGAAAATTTCACTCGGTTTAATTGATTGATGCCCTGTTCATAGCGCATCTGAAAATCCATTGTCTTTTTTCCGAATGGAACAGCAACGGATAGACCCATTAGTCCTGAGAAGATCGAATTTTCGTAAAACCTTGAAGTATTTTGCCTCACTTCGGAAACATATATCGAGGAACCATCATTAAAAAAATAAAATTGATCTTGCACCTCAGAAACCTCCACTTTCAGTGCATGCGAAACTCCAAAAAATAATGTCATGGACACAGAGCCCAATTCTGTTCTAGGGTGAATGTTCAATATAAGATTGCTGTTGAAGCTATTGATTACTGCCCTCCTGTTGAAATACAGAATCTGGTCCACATTGCCACCTTCAAACTCTTGCGCAGCATCTCTTCGATTACCACCAAGTTGCTTAACACCCAATTCTGCTTGAAGACTAAAATTGTCATTCAAAACCCTCGCAATGAAGCCATTAATTTCTCCACCCGTCACCAGTCCAGAAAAGTTGAATTGATTTAAATTGACGGTTCCATTTAGACCTACATTCCATTGGGCATTACCAACGGTTGACTTTGTTTGAGAATGTGTCACATGTTTGACAAGGCACATTATAATAATTATTACATAGATTTTTCTTAACATATTTATATTATTATTATTTTGATTTTTGTATTATGTTCTATAGTGTTGATGAGTAGAAAATATATACCCATCCTTACCTTTTGAATTGCTTTTGACAGCTCATTTTCAACCTGCTTTTGGGTACCCTTGAATGTCAAAATTTGGTTTCCCCCAGGATCCAAAAGCACGGCATTGAGAGTGTCAAATGGCCCTATGTTAGATATGGATGAGACTAATTGAATATTTGGGTTTCCCCTTTCTATAGGGTTGGGTAAAATCTTAATTTTGGGTGTGTTGGCCTCAATAGCCAGCTTACCGAGCAAATTCACTCTTATGACTTCTGAAAATGTATAAGTACCACTAAAATCAACTTGTTTAAGTCGATAATACGCCAAGCCGAATTGCTTTGCCTCAATTAGATTGGGGGTAGACTTATCATGAAAAGTATATGTTCTTAGTGTATCTACACTTCCGTGTCCGTTGACAATACCTATTGTTTTAAAATTGTTAAGCCCCTCAAAAGATCGTTGGATTTCAAAATAGTCATTGCTCTCTTCCGAAACCGTTGCCCATTCAAGTAGTATCTCTTGAAAGCTCTCCTTCTCCTTAAAATACAATAAAGAGACAGGTAATGGGTTTCCCCTTTCTGTTGACCCAAAAGTCATAAACGTACTATTTCCAACAACCACCGGAGTAAAAACGGAGCCTAATACACTTCCGTCAAACTCACCGTTATCTACAATGGCGCCTTGCCCTCCGTCTAACCATTCGTTAAAAATAAGACCTCCCCAAATAGCTACTACCAAATCCAATCGCTCAAGCAGAACAGAACTTACATCACTAATGTCAGCCCAGGAAAGTCGTGGTCTAAAGTTGCCTATATCATTGGTCGCTACAGACCAGACCTCCTTTTGGCTAACTTTGAACAAGGAAGGTTCTTTCAGAGTCTCATCACAAACACAGACACTTGATGGGTTTTTATTAAAATATTTAACCTCGATACTTGGTGATCCAGGTAATGGGTTTATATTCTCTGCATAATAAGGTCGATATACTCCATTTGCTCCAATTGGAAATTCAAAATCCGAAAATCCAGCCTTTTCAAAATATCCTTCCACATGCCTTCCATCATTAGGGGTTCCTGCCACTGTCCCTCCATCAAATAGCGTAACCTTAAAATCCCCAGCCAACACAATCCCCTCAAAAAAACTGATCACATTTGAAACAGAGATGTCACTAACCATTTCATAAGCATGGTTCAAAATATTACTGGTGTTATTCAGTTC
Source organism: Cytophagales bacterium CG12_big_fil_rev_8_21_14_0_65_40_12 (assembly GCA_002786855.1). Taxonomy (GTDB): domain Bacteria; phylum Bacteroidota; class Bacteroidia; order Cytophagales; family Cyclobacteriaceae; genus Roseivirga. The sequence continues at coordinate 16,379 of PCUU01000015.1, read as the reverse complement.
AAGGTTGACATATTTCGGAATTCTAATTGTTTGTGTTGTAAGGCCACGATACTCTATAGTTGCATTGCCTACAGAACTAACAGCAGCCGCTATCGAAGCATTTTGAAGGACAAGATCACCCGCCATTTCTAATCTTGAATTATCAAGCAAGCTAATCCTGCAACCAAGAGTAGTTTCAGAGCTCATTTCAATATTCCCCTCCGCCAGTAGCTGAGCATTATCATTTACCGTAACTTCGAGAACATTGACATTAGGGGTTTGCTGCTCGAGTCTAAATGTTCCGAAGATGATAATTTGAGAATTATCAAAAAGATTAATATCTACATCAGGAGCTGCAATGTTTTGAGGTGTGGCTGAGGCATTAATGGCAGTAAAATTTCCCTGCACTTCAAAAATCGATTCTAAAAACAGATTTAGAATAATGTTTTTGGCAAAAGGTACATCACCATTATTGGTGAAAACAACATTACCCTGCACACCCATATAGGCAGCAGTCCCATTGAGGGTAATAGTAATGTCATTACCATAGATTGTATTATTGAGCGATGTATTTGAGGTTAATACCAAATCAGCTAGTACATTTAACTGCCCGTTACCATCTAACAATAATGATATATGTGCATCGTGTAAGGGAGAACTGTCTCCTTCTAGGTCAAAAATGATCCTTCCAACTGTAGCACTTGCATTTTCTTGAATGGTCAAGCTTGCTCTTCCACCACCTAAAACTGTAAACTCCAGAGTGCCGTCTACCGTCAACACACCATTGTCCTGAACAAAAACCTCCGCAACTGACTCAGTTGCGTTAGGGTCATTATATGCAAACTTAAGATCTCCTCCTATATGAGCAGTGGAATTCCCACTTATCTCCATTCTGATTCTACCACTATTAGCTCCTAGTCCCCTATCAAAAGATAAGTTCCCAGAAACATTCAAAGTGCCAGGAAGCATATTACCGGTAAGTCTAAGTAGGCCGTCTTGATCTGGATCAGAAGAAGAAACCTGAATACTTTGTGCGTTCAATGTAGCACCCCCTGTGATCCTTAGTTCAGATGTAAACCCATTATTTGTGGCAACAATCAACACTGTGTTTACATCAAATACCTTGAAGTTTCCTGTAGCTTGAACCGTATGATATATCCTTACATCGTCATTTAGACCTGGTATATCTACGCCTCCCCAAGTGTTAGGATCATCCCAGTTGCCATTTTGAACCGAAACGAACAGGGCATATTCATCTTTAGGTTTTGATAAAAGAAGACCACCGCCAATTGACCCAGACTTACTAATAACACTAGAGGAGCTAATAGCGGAATGATTAGCTATTGCTGCCTCTGGTATGATCACAAATACTAGTAACGATATTAAAAATAATCTCTGCATATGGCGATGGTCTATACCTAAACACATTTGGATTGGGACGTCTTCCCGACCCACTATGCAAAACTGACCATAGCGTCTTATTTACATCGTCACTTTTGTATCATTCTTTAATGCGAATGTAACAAACGAGCTAATAGGCTTATCATCAATCAATTATCTATGTATTTTTTCAGAGAATGACCTTCGAGTAAAATATTGTTGTGAAAAAATTGAGAGGTTTGATCTAGAATATGAGGTTCGAGTAATTCACTCTAATCACTTTAAATTCAAAAACAATAAGGCCAACATGAATGCGCTGATCAGCTTGAGAAAACAGGCTTTTAACCACACCATAAAATCAGGTAAAAAAGAATTGACACTAGAAGAAGAATAATTAGTAATCAATAAAAAATGAGCCTCAAATTTCACAATATCAATGTGTCTTATTTTACTCGGCATTAAAAGAACTAATATCCATATCCAAAATTTGTAACCCTGCTCCTCTCTCAATTTGGCAACTTTCCGCGTGTACAAACGCTGATTGAATAGCGGCCGTCTTTCTAAGGATTAAGTGTACACAATTGTCAATATTCCCAAATACTGTTCCTTCAATGATGATTTCCCTAGCTTCGAGGTTGCCATTAATAATCGCTGAAGGGCCAAGAACTATTTTTTCAGCTGCACACAAATCCCCATTAATTCTGCCATTGAAATAGATAGAGCCCAAGGTGTAAATACTTCCTATGCAGTGGCTGTCAGCATCGAGTATATTTGGTAACAGCTTAGTTTTGGTTGTAATAGGATACTTCACTTTAAGTCAAACACAAAAGTAAACATACCCTCCAATTTAAAGCTGAGGATAAAGTACCCATCATTTCTATCAGGATTTCCTCGAGTCCCTCCCATTCTAGCTTGGGGATAACCTAATTCTTGACGCCTATCGGACAACTTATTTGCAATTCCCTCCATAGCGTTCAAATCTGGATAGGTAGAACTTACATCATCCAAATAGTCTGTGCTTGTCAAACGATATCCAAATTCCGCAAGAATAGTGACATCACGATTCGCCTTAATTCTTAAACCGACACCCATAGGCATAGATAGCGCAAAATCTGAATAATATTTACCTTCTGTTCGAAATGGCCGCAATCTATATCTGCTACCCTCATAAAAAGCAGTTGGTCTCACATTTACTAAACCAATTCCTAAAAAAAAGTAAGGGTTTAACTTTTCTCGAAGCTTATGACTATACTGACCCCAAAAGTGATACTCCAGTGAAACTGATAGTTCTAAATTCCAAGAAAGAAAAGACAGGTTCCTTATTAAAAAATCCTCATAGTCCGAATCCGAGTCCTTAGCTCCAATCACAAATATGTTCAGATCTTCTCTCAAATGCACGTGGGGGGATAACCTCTGACTGAACCCAGCACCAAATGAAGGGTAAGGAAGAATTAATTCATCTTGTAAATCTCCGTGATAACCAGAAAAGCCAATTCCGAAAGAAAAAAAATTCTGTTCTTCATAACTTGGAGCATAATAGTTTTGACAATGTAAAGGCCTAGTTGAGCCAAAAAAAATAAATAAAGTCAGGCCGAAATAGAGAATTGAAGATCTTAGGAATTTCATGTGAATGCATTTGCTTTAAACTTCAAGCAAGCTCATTCAACTACCCCAAATTCTGTGTTAAGAATGTAACAGCGCGTTGCCGCAATGTAACAGTATTCAAAAATTGTTATGCGTTTCTATGGAGTCAAAATCATAGGTTTTTGTAATACGCAGTCTTAAATTGAAAATTTGGAGAACTCATGCGGATGTAATAATAACCTACGGGATAGCTTCTCAATCGGCTCGAAAATACATCCTCGAATAACCGACCCTGAATAACTCTATCAAAAAGTACTTTTCCTGTTTGACTATAAATAACAAGCCTAAAACTGTCTGAACTCCTTATTTGTGAATTGTTCAAGGTTATAAATTGACCATCACCGTAGTTAGGATAGATAATGTTCTCCATTCCTCTTCTGGGTATTGAAACACGCACTATTTCTGAATACTTAAAAATCCCATTAAAATCAACTTGCTTAAGCCTATAGTAAATATCTTGATCCGAGATTGATGGTTTAATAAAATCCTTATAATTGTACTGAACTTCAGTTTTGGAGTATCCAGTGGCCTTAACAATAGCCAAGGATTCAAATCTCTCAATAGCTGACAATGATCTTTCAATTTCAAAATAACTACTACCTTCTTCCCATAAGGTTTTCCACTGTATTAAAGCCAAATTCATTTCAAAACGCCCATTAAACTCTAAAAGTTCTACTGGTAAGGGGGCTTCAATAAAAGTGTTGATAATGGCAATAGACATCACCATCCAGTTATTCGGAGAGCGCAAATGCTCAACATTTCCAATCGTGGGATTTCCCTGTTCAATATGTAAAAAGTGGCCTAAGTTTGTTGTTCCTGTACTACTTGTGCATGGACTGCTCCCTCCGTTTAAATACCTACCTTGAACACTGCTGGTGGCCAAAAGCGTACTGAAATTATGATCATCGTCAATATGACCAACTTCTGTATAGAGTTGTTCACCACCATGGCTATCTGCCCAAGCCAATTTAATTTGGTCATTAAGGATAGAGAGATAGTCAACACCAACGGGCTGCTTAGCTTCATCCACGCCATTACTAAGTATGGCATCTGGCTCAAGCTCATCTTGACCAAAACCATGAAGCTGGATGAAAAAATAATAATTATTGAGTTCATCCTCTAGCCATCGTGTCAAAACATCAAACATAGAATCAGTTGCATGGGCTACATCCGCTTGTCTATAAACATTGCCTTCATCTTTAAATTCCTGTGGTGCTGAATTTGGGCTGCAAACACTTGACGATCCGGAGCAGCCTGATGGCGTTGCTTTATTGCATCGGTGTGTACCAGCAATAAACAAGAATGAAGCTTCTGTATATTGAAATACGTAATTTGCTTGAAGCCCCGTATCGCTGTCAAAAAGCGGGTGAGGTGCTTGGATTACAAGCTGGCCTCTAACTGGCTCTGGATTGAAAACAAAAATTCCCCAATGGTAAAGATTTTTATCTTCAATCGGTAAACCTGGATTTCTTTCCAATATGTAATATGTCTTTGCTAAATCAGTATCAAAAAACTCTACTAACCTATAGCCCAAGGTTAACGCGTTTGTTGCAGCCAACTCATACTGCTCATAATAGACATTTCTAAAAACAGTTTCAGCAAAGTCAATTCTTTCATTCTCAGTTGGAGGTTCATATATAATTTCGAGGCCTCCATCATTTCCATACTTATCTGGCAATGCATTTATCATAGACTCTATTCTATTCTGTAGCACACCAAATTCGGTTGGTAAATCATAGCCTTTAAGGGGTAGACTAACCCATGCCATTAAGATCAAAACGCATACAATTCTTGTGGCTATCATCTCTGTTATTTGCTTAGGGCGCAAAGTAAGAGTAGGTAACTAAAATTATGTTTCAATATGGTAACTAGGCATAGTAGCATTGTAACATTTTCGAGTAAGTTAGAACAAACCACATGATCCTGCATGGAAACCCAGTTATGATAGGTCATATCCACAAATTAAATCTCTATCGAATAATCCAATGGCCTAGTACGTTGACAATCGTTATTCGATGCATTGATTTCTATCGAATTTAGTGCAACGCTAATGAGAGTTGACTCAGTCAATCATTTTAATCTCATTCATGAAATGTTTTGATCCAACGGATTCAAGGCAAGATTCATAAAAAGTCTCTGTGCTGATCGAATTCTTAGCCTTCAAGTAGGTTAAGTAAGTGAAGATTTTGGAAAAATTCCTTTTGCCTAATAAAGGCAGGATTTGTCTAATCCTTTTTTGCCTTGAAACCTTGGCGAAACCTCGATTGTACGAGATATCATGTAAACCAAGGGTCAACACACTTACAAAAGCATAGCGTTTTAGACTGAAATCAAAAATAGAATTACTTGGGACTTCAAACCATCCCATTTGATCCTTCAACCTAAACATAGCAACTATTTTTTTAGGCCTACTTACAATATGTGTTTCGTTGGATTTGATAGAAACAAAAACGGATTTCACTGAAAGTTTCATAACTAAAATATTTGTTATAAAACTCCAAGAATTCATTCGAACCGATAGGCAGTAATGTATCATTCTTGTTAAACATTGTAACCTACACGCTTTTTAGCCTACAATTATCCTTAACACAGATTTGATGTTACTAGTAGTTAAAACAATGATCACATTCGTCTTTTTGGATGCAAATCGCAAAATATGAGGTCAAATACATCATCCATAAAGTTGATGAGCCTCTGTGTCAATTGGTGCTTTTAAGCCAGTTTCTAATATATACTTTCGTAAAGAAATTAATTTAAATATATGAAAGCCATTCACCAGCGATTCTTAGGTTCTGACCTGATAATTGAACTGCGGCAGTTGTTCGGAATCAAGAGTGAAACTAACAATCACCGCAACATTATAGAGACTAAGGAGCTAAGCCATTTGCACGGAAAGATTATCTTAATCTATTCTATTTGCCTGTTACTCTTGGTATTTCCTTACATGATAATTTTTATAGCTTTAAAAGAAAGCGTTATTGCCCTGGTATTTGCACTAATCAGCTTGGTGGCCTGTGTCAATATTATCATTGCTAAACATCAGTACCGTGCCCTAGCGCGAACAATACTGATCTTGGTAATCAATTCTTTCTTTTTAATCCTTTTGTTCAAGGTGAGTGTAGATTTAGCCGAAAGATTAATTCTTCCCCTTACCGTAGGTTGGCTTCTTCTTACTACAAAGAAAAATAAGAAAAGCCTCATCGGCTTGGCCGTATGCTCATTGAGCATGTTGGCACTCACTACCTTCAATGTTCTACCGTACCACCAGACCCCAGTCTTATCGGGAAGTACAATCAAACTATTTACTTCTCTGTACATATGGCTAATCATAGGGTATAGTGCATTTCAATTCAAGCAGGTGTTATGTAATAGAATAAAGCGTTTATCAGATAAACGCAGTTCAGAAATTGATTTGAAAGAATTAGCCCTAAATCTAATGCACCAAAAGAATATAGATGAGATCATAAACTATGTCTTGAAAAGGTGTTTATCCAAGTTGGATTTAATGGATTGCGTGATTTTCTTATTCAACCCGGAAAAAAATAAACTTGTCCAATACAATCTTCCAAAAAAAGATGAAGAAGGCGCTAATAGACCAACGAGAATGCATCAGCTAACGATTGGGGAAGGGATTGTTGGTTACGCGGCCAAAACGAGGTCAACAATTCTAGTTAACGACACAAGCCAAGATTACAGATACATCAGAGGTGACTTTAATGGATCATCCGAATTAAGTGTGCCTATATTCCATGACGATCAGCTTATTGGCGTGATTGATAGCGAAAATTCTGAAAAGAATTTTTACACCGCAGAGCATGTAAAATATCTCGAAGCAATTGCCGCAATTCTGGGAAACAGAATTGCCAAACAATATTCAGACGATGAATTAAAAGCCATCAGGCTAAAAACATTTGAATCAGAAAGCGCAAGAAAACAAAATACCTTTAAGAATGATCTTTATGCGAATTTGGCACATGAATTCAAAACACCCCTTACCTTGATCATAGATATTATTAGCAACCTTGAAAATGACAAATTACCAGAACAAGTAAGTTGCCTAGAGAGAAATGCTCGGCAAGTGTTAGGTTTAGTCAATCAACTTCTAGACATTTCTAAAGCTGATAATGATTCATTTAAGTTAAATGCAACTACCGAAAATGTATCCTCCTTATTGGAGGACCTATGTCGCAATTTTCAAACTAGTGCCGAAAAAAAATCACTTGTCTTCACTTATAACATCTCGCCCAAAATAATTGCAGATATTGACATTGATCTTTTTACAAAAATTTCATCAAATTTGATTTCCAACGCAATTCGATACACCTCCTCTGGAAATTCAGTATTCGTTAAGGCTCAAATAAAAAACTCTGTGCTTATCCTTTCCATTGGTGATTCCGGTATTGGGATGAGCTCTACAGTAGTAGACCAAATCTACAATAGATACTATACTGCAAATTCTACTACTGATCGAACGAATCAAAGTACGGGTCTAGGCCTTTCGATCACTAAAGAACTAGTAAGCCTTCATGGCGGAACTATAGAGGTGCAAAGTCAAGAAGACTGTGGGACAATGTTTGTTGTTAAAATACCCGTCATTCAAAAAACAACTATTGAAACCAAAGATTATATTGAGCAAGACGAAAGTCTGAGCAATAAAGTAAGACATCAAAAAAACATCCTTATTGTTGAAGACAATACTGAATTTTTACTCTATTTAAAGGATTCCTTTTCAAATTACAATGTATTCACAGCTGATTCAGTTGAGGAGGCACTTGCCAAAGTGCATGAGCACCTGCCAGACTTAATATTGACGGATCATGTCTTGAACAAAAAAAATGGTTTAGACATGGTGCGCATCCTCAAAAACAATCTGAATACAGCGCATATCCCCATAGTAATGATGTCTGGCTTAATGGAACCCGAAATCCGTACCAGTGCTCTTGAACTAGGTGTTAATGACTTTATTTCAAAACCCTTTAGAGTAAATGACTTGAAACTAAAAATTCAAAATATTCTCAGTCGAGAAAAAAAATATTTTGACAGGATCAACAAAGAAATTCTAACAAAATCTATTTCCGATTTAAGTCTTGAATCAGCCGACAAAAAATTCATACAATCTGTGATCCAGTTAGTAAATGATAACTTAGACAATTCTGAGTTTTCGGTAACTGATTTACAGGAAAATCTAGGATTAAGCAGAATGCAGATTCATCGCAAAATCAAATCAATTGCGAACTCTTCAACTACGGAGTTTGTCAGGTCTATCAGGATTAAAAGAGCTTGTGAAATGATCAAGTATGAATGTGATAATATTTCTCAAATTGCATACGCAGTTGGTTTTAGTAGTCTGTCGTATTTTTCAAAAGCATTTAAAGAGGAAATGGGGACTAGCCCAAGCGAATACGCTAGAAACAACAAAGTTGAAGAAAAGAATGTAGCCTAACTTAAATATCGCATCCTTTTCAAAAAATCATCCTTCCGTTTTTGAGATATACTTACAGTATCTCCATTCTTCATGATGACATAGCCACCATCTGATTTTATATATTTTTTTACCTCCTTGAGATTAATCAAGAAACTATTATGTATTCTCATGAAAAAATCCTCATCCAACAAAGATTCATATTCCTTAAGATTACGACTGACCGTTATTTTTTTATTAGACTTCAAATTAAATACAGTATACGCTCCATTTGCCTCGCAGTAAATAATCTCATCAGTCTCAATAAATTCTACTCCTTCTAATGTCGATAGACAAATCGTCTGAGGAGACTTTACATCAGAATTCAAATTTTGAAGAAGTAATTCAATTTGTTGTTTGTGTATCTGATCATTCCTTTTCTTAGTCGCTCTTTTTACAGCTCTCACAAGCTCATCAGCGCTAATGGGCTTTAAAAGGTAATCAAGACCACTATATTTGAAAGCTCTCACGGCATATTTCGGATGTGCCGTGGTAAAAATTACCTCAAAATTCCAACTCTCAATTTTCTCTAACAAATCAAAGCCTAGCTCGCTATTGATTTCAATATCCAAAAACAACAAATCGGGCTCTTCACATAAAATTATTTCCCTTGCCTCAGAAATATTTGACGCTGAATGAACTTGGTTAATTTGAGGACAGTACTTCTTTATTAGGGCTAAAAGCCCCTCTCTACCATACTTTTCGTCATCTACAATTAAAGCTCTTATCATGATGTCAAATCAAATTCTAGGTACTCGAATCTTAACAATCGTGCCAGTCGACCCATGTAATTCTAATGATTTATTCTCAATAGAAACAGAATCAATGGAATAATTATCGTAAAGCGCACTCAATCTCTCTCTCGCAATTGTCATTCCTCTAGACTTCCTTTTCCTCCTATTCCATAAATTACTTGATGGTATATCATCACTAATATCGATTCCTACACCGTTATCTTCTATTTTGCATAAAATTCTATCCCCCTCCAACTCAAAGGAAATGACCAACTTCTTTATTGGATCTACTGATGGAAGCAAGCCGTGCTTAATTGCGTTTTCTACATAAGGCTGTATCAAAAGAAGAGGCATCTGTTCAATAAAGGGATCAATATTGTCATTTACTACGATCTGATAACTAAAACCTTGTTCAAATCTAAGCTTTTCCAATTCCAAATATGTAGATAGGAGTTCAATCTCTTGATCAAGAGTCACATTTCCATCCATAGAATGATCCAAAACTCTGCGCAACATTTGTGAAAACTTCCCTAAGTAATTCAATGCATTGTCAGTATCATTCTTCAGAACAAAATACTGAATCGAGTTTAATGAATTGAAAATGAAATGTGGATTCATTTGAGCTTTAAGTGCAGACATTTTAAGTTCAGCAGCTTCCTTTTCCATTAGTATCAATTGTTCACCTGATTTTTTATACTTATAGGCTAGGCCAAGTGTGAAAATTAACATTTCCGCAGTAGTACCATAGATTTGGTAGCTTGACTTATCCAAAAACAAATATAAAAGTGACCCAAAGGTAAAAATCAATGATCCTGAAACTATGAAATAAGCCAACCTATTAACTGGTCGAAAAAGTAATACTATTATGGCTGTTTGACCGACTATAATAAGTATAATTCGATGAATGCCTACAACCCAATTGGCAAACGGAAGATAAATTTCATAACGATAGTTGATAGTTTGAAATAGTAAATACAGCAAAAAGAGACCTACTAAAATCTTGATGCTGACATTAATGAGTTTAGAAAGAAAAGGGTAATACCTCTTGAACTCAAGGAAATTAGATGCGAAGAGAAAATAAAAAATATAGATAAAAAACTGATATCCAACTAAAAATAAATAATATATATGATAATTACCACGAAAAATCACTTCATCAAATCCCAATTTATTTGTAGAAAGATAAAGCAAACTGCATAACGTAAACAATCCATAGTAAAGGAACTCATTAGCTTTTTGATAAATATAAACTGTCGTAGAAAAAATGAGCATTACAATGCCAAACCCAAAAAATGCGATCGCAGCATATCGCGCTTTAAAATTAGACTTTAGTAAATTAGTATCTCCTTGATAATACTCAGTCGGTCTTACTGCTACCTCGGCTATTGAAACAAATCTTATATAGTCATCTGGAATTATGTGCTTTATATACAGATACCTACCATCGATAAGATCTAGTGGGCTAAAATTAAATTGTGGAATAGATCTACTATTAAATTTATACTCTCGATCAGAAAAAATATCAATATTATATTTATAAATCTTCTGTCCTCCTGCCAGGAATACCCTTGGAAAATGAGAAGAGAAACCCATTTCAAGAAACCACTTATCTTTCTTCAGTAACTCTTCTAGTGAATTTTCGAAATCAAGTCTTAACCAATGATATTGGTGACTATTCTCAGTATTCTTACTTAAATCGCTACGAAAGAGCGAATCAATAGCTTTAGATCGTACAGTTTCAAACGGTATGTTCTGGTCGCTCGAGAAAAAAGATATTGAGTACTTTGGTTCAACTATCTTCTTTTCAAAAGCAAATTGTATAGAATCCGCTTGCTGAGCACTGATACCCCCAAGAGGTTCAAAAATGGAAAGAATCAAAAAAACCAACCTACTAATAATGTTCAATCTCACTCCAGTTTAGATTATGAAACAAGTTCGAGATATATCTTAAGTAAAGATAACTCTAGTAAACCAAAACATGCTAATGCAAAAAATCAATTATAACAATCCATACAATCATATTACATTCATAGATAAATTATCACTTTGCTTGTAAACAACTTTAAACTCACAAGTTTCAATAACCACAATATCTTGCAATAAAAATCACCTTGCCAGAATGTATTTTATCTAAAGGCAAAAATTTCATGTCACAATATTTTAAACCAAAACTTAAATATAATTTCTAATAACTCGATCATCAAGACGGTTCAATAGAAACTACATAATGAGAAGAAAAGGGCTCGCTATCAATACCCGTATCAAATTGGAACGCGGAAATATCAATCGAAACGTATGAAAGATCAACTCGCGTAAAAATATTTCATCTATAAATATAAATTGCATCCTTGAAAATAATATCTAAAGAAAGTTAAGAAACTTTTCGGATTAATAGTCTCTTATCAGGTCAAAGACTTATATAATTGACATATTTCTTTTTTGAAAATTTTATCGATTAATTTAATGAAAAATATATTTATTATTTTAACAATTATTATATTTAATTCATGTGACAATGACGGCAATGACATTAATGAAAAAGCAAAAGCAACTGGAGTTTGGCCTGTTAGCGGTACCATAATGACTGATAGATTGGCCGCACCATTTGGGCCAAGGAGACTTAATACGATTTATGATTTCCATAGAGGTATTGATATCAAGGCACCGTTGGGCACGCCTGTTCATTCCATTTTAGACGGAATAGTAGTTCGATCTGAATCAGCCCTGCCAGGAAGTTCACTAGAGCGTTTTGGAAATTTTGTTGTTATCTCTCATGAAGGTATTAACGAACCAGAATTATCTCAAACCATCTATCTACATCTTAATGAAATATTAGTAGAAGTAGGAGAGAAAGTCAAAATGGGTCAGATTATTGGTGAGATAGGCAAGTCAGGGGTAAATATTAATACTGAACATTTGCATTTTGAATATCACATCGGAAGTAATAACGGTGAAATAAAAAGTGAAAATAGCAGGCATCCTCTCAGGCTACTCCCATATGAAAAAAGTATTCCAGATGTTACTTATAATAAAGTTGATAATAATTTCATTATTGATATAATACAAAAACACCATTCTATAGATTTAGCTGAAGTGTCTATTCTAGCCGAAGGTATGGACAAAATAATAATTAATTTTGAAACTAAACTTGGTCTCAATCCTGAGTACTTGGATTCCAATACTTTTAACGGAGTCACCATATTACCAATGAACTTTAATGAAACAGATCAGCATTTTCACCTTCAAATTATTGTGGAAAGAAATTGGAATTCTATAGAAAACATTCAAATGGAACTCCTTGATGTTAATGGAGATAAAACTATTTTTTAAATACATACTCTAGCCCACTCAGGTCATCTTGTATTATTTCGAATTCTTTAATGTCTGAACGAGTGAAACTAGTTTTCCAAATTTGCAGAGCTTCCTCTTTAGTTTTACAACATCAAAATAATGCAAATTTTATTACAAAGTCATCAACTATTTTTGGCCACATTACCACAAAAAAAAACCCCGAATTCGGGGCTTTCAATATAAATTCAAACGATGAAAATCAAACACTAGACCATGATTTTTGGCCTGGTGTGTATGGAATGCAACCTTCATACTTCACTGGAATTGGATCATAAGCCATTACGGTTTCACCTACCAACTCTGAAGAAAAATAGCTCCAGAAGGTGCTATCCACCACGTTAGTCACGAAATAGGTTTCAACGAATTGATCTGATTTCTCTCCTTCTTCACGGAAAGACTCTCTATAAGACTTCATGATGGAAGGATCTTCTTCGTATTTCTTGAAGTAAGCATTCACAGCTGCGGTCATTTGTTCCGTAGTCGACTTATCAAAAGAAGTATCACTGCCTTCATTATAGTTTTTCACGAAAACGGCCATTCCTCTTTTGAAATACTCCGCTTCTTTATTCCTATAAATATTTGCCAAGGCACTATCTAAATGATTGGCTACTCCAGCATCGAGTGCTCCTGGAGTTGCTGTTTTTGGTAGTATACCATCCACAATCTTCTCCAATTGAGCGGCTTCTTCTGCCGTCAAATAAGTCGGTACCCAGTCTACTGCTGGTGCCGAGCTGCAACTTTGCAATGAACCAAATAATGCGGTCGAAGTGAACAAGGCCATCGATCCGAATCCGAGGTTTTTTAATACTGTTCTTCTTTCCATGATTATAAGTTTCCTTTTTTAAGTTGATCAACTGCATAATTGGCTGCCCTAGCGGTAAATGCCATGTATCCTAAAGAAGGATTATGACATGCTGCTGAGGTCATGAATGAACCATCGGTAACAAAGACATTTTTACAAGCGTGTACTTGATTCCATTTGTTCAATACCGAAGTTTTTGGATCGTGACCCATTCGGGCTGTTCCCATTTCGTGGATACCAAGTCCCATGTTAGGGCCATTATCATAAGTAGATACATCTTTGAAACCAGCAGCTTCAAGCATCTCGGCAGCGGATGCCGCCATATCTTTTCGCATCGCATATTCATTTTCATGGAAGTTTCCTGCATCGAATCTTACTTGTGGTAATCCCCACTGATCCAAATTGTCATAATCCATGTACATGTAGTTTTTATGCTGTGGCAATACTTCACCAAAGCCCATGAAACCCATTGTCCACCCGCCCGGAGACATTAATGCATCTTTGACATTCCCTCCTACACGTCCGTTTCTCATTTCGGCAATCGACCTTCCCCAGCCTTCTCTCGAAGCACTACCTTGGTAGCCAAAACCTCTTATAAAATCCTTACGGTTTGAATCTCCGCCTAAATTTCTAAAGCGAGGAATATAAATACCATTTGCCCTGCGGCCTTTGTAATACTTGTCTTCGTAGCCTTCAACCTTTGATCCAGCGCCTACACCTAGGTGATGGTCCATGATATTATGGCCTAATTCTCCACTGTCATTTCCCAATCCATTTGGAAATCTTTCACTTTTGGATTGAAGTAAAATTGAAGCAGATGCAATAGCAGAAGCGCAAAGGAAAATTACTTTTGCATAGTATTCTACTGATTCTTTGGTGTTCTGGTCGATGACCCTGACCCCTGTAGCTTTTCCAGTGCTGTCGTCATAGATCACTTGATGGACAATAGCATCAGTAATAACAGTCAAATTTCCAGAGGCTACACCAGCAGGAAGCGTTGAAGATAAGCTTGAGAAGTAACCCCCATAAGGGCAACCACGCATACATCTATCACGCATCAAACACTGACTTCTTGCGCCTGGGTTTTTATGATCCGGTTGGTCCACATTCAATGGCTGAGTCAAGTGGGCGGTTCTGCCAACAGTAACCCAACGGTTGTTCCATTTGCTTTCAACTGCCTTTTGAAAATGTTTTTCAACACAGTTCAATTCCATTGGAGGGAGGAATTCTCCATCCGGCATTTGCTTTAAGCCACGCTTTTCACCACTTACTCCAATGTAGCGCTCTACATAATCGTACCATGGTTTAATGTCTTTATAACGAACTGGCCAATCTACCGCGATTCCATCCTTTAAGTTGGCCTCAAAATCAACATCACTTAAGCGGTAGCTTTGTCTACCCCAAGTAATTGATCTTCCCCCCAAATGGTACCCACGCATCCAATCGAAGCGAGTATCTTCCTGATAGGGGTGTTCACTGTCTTTGACGAAAAAATGCCTGTGAGCCTCCGCTGTGGTGTACCCAGTTCTGTTCTGTTTTGGGTAATCCTTAGCAATGACTTCTGGATTTGACCTGCCACGGTTTGGGAGATCCCAAGTGTCCAATGTGGCAGTGTGATAATCTTTGATGTGTTCGATCTTACGACCCCTTTCAATTACAGCCGTTTTTAGGCCGTTCTCCGAGAGTTCCTTTGCAGCCCAGCCACCGCTGATACCCGAGCCTACCACAATGGCATCGAAAGTCCTCTCTTGTTTAGATTTTCGGTTAAAATTCATGCAATTCGAATTACGATTAATATTTAGTGCAATCTAATCCAGCGCGTTATGATGGACAGAATGGGAATATAGGGAATATCAATCTTAAAAACAGATGGTTTTACACCGAAAGTCGAGAAATGTCATAAACTCGCTGAATTTGATTTCAACAAGACATAAAAAAACCCCTAAAAGGGGTTTTCAATATTCATCTTCGTTAAAAAAGAAGTCATCTTTTGTGGGGTAGTCAGGCCATATCTCTTCGATACTTTCATAAGGCTGACCGTCATCTTCAAGTTCTTGAAGGTTCTCTACTACCTCCAGCGGTGCTCCAGATCTAATTGAAAAATCAATTAACTCATCTTTTGTTGCTGGCCAAGGTGCATCCTCCAAGTAAGATGCTAGTTCTAGTGTCCAATACATTTTTTATCTTTTTTAATGGCGTGCAAAAGAATGCATTTAAACTTTAAAAATCAAACGGTATTTGTCATTATTTTTAAAGCATGATTTTGGCGTCAAAAAAGCGCTTAAGTGCTTGAAAAACAAAGCTATGTGGTAGCCTTAAATTGCTTTAAAATTGCTTCCTTCACTTTTACTTTCCTTTCTTGCAAAGCCAACTTACCTCCAATGAGCTGATCCAGCCCTGCACTTGTATTGAACTTCTCTAAGTTTTCTTTAAAAGTAAAAAGCTCATTTTTGTCACGATTCAGCAGATCGTAAAGCAGCTTTATCCTTAATTTTTCCTTTTCTGGTTGACTTACATTGGCTTTTGTCTTCTTATTCAACAGGTTGTCGATAAACTGCTTTTCCGCTATCTGATCAATCAGCAATAAAAATTCATCTTGAAGCTTGAGCATCTCGGCTTTATCCACCCCACCCATTTTCTTCCATTGCTCTTTCAAGGCTGAAACATTTGCCTTGGGAACAAGGGCTTCATTCGTGGTTTCTAAAGTTTTGAGAAAATCGCTTCGCAGTTTCAAATTCTCTACTTTGTTTTTGCCCGCAGGTTTGGCCTTTTGCTTCTTCGAAACCTTAAGTGCCTCTTTAACTATGTTCTGAAATCGCTCCCAATAAACATCACTAGATGCTTTCTTGATTCTCCCTAATAATTTCCACTCTTCTCTTAATGTTCTGATCTGTTCAACTAAGGCGGGGTAACTATCTAAAGTTTTTAAATTTTCGGCTTTCAAAAGAAATGACTTATAATCGTCTTCCTTTTCAACCATCATTTTTTCAAGGTCTGCATAAAACTCGGCCCTTCGCGAGAAGAAAGC
>PCUU01000020.1 GCA_002786855.1 Cytophagales bacterium CG12_big_fil_rev_8_21_14_0_65_40_12 | reverse complement strand
CTCAGCAGAGCTCGCTTCCTCTTTAGATCTACAATATCCAAATAATGCAAATTTCATTACAAAGTCACCAACTATTTTTGGCCACATTACCTGTTTTAGCAATGCTTGCCAGCAACAAAGCCTGTACTCCAAGCCGCTTGGAAATTGAACCCCCCAGTTACTCCGTCTACATCAAGCACTTCACCAGCAAAAAATAAGCCTGGGCACTTTCGACTTTCCATGGTCGTAAAGTCAACATCCGCTAAAGCAATTCCTCCCGAAGTCACAAACTCCTCTTTGAAAGTAGTTTTTCCCTTTACATCATAGGTATCATTCAATAGAAGGTTAATAAGTCTGTTCAAACTCTTCTTATTCAACTCCGCCCAAATGCCATCGGGATTGATCTCTAACTTCTCTAAAAAATGCTCCCACAACCGATTTGGTAGTTCGAAGGGATTCTTGTTCCTAAGCTTGCGCTTATAAATTGAAGTCATTTCGTTTTGAAGGGAGTTTCTCAAATCCTCCTCAGTTGGAATCCCCACCCAGTTCACCTGAATTTTAAAGTTATATTCTACTTCATTCAGCAGTCTAGCGCCCCAAGCCGAAGTCTTCAATACTGCTGGGCCGCTCATCCCCCAGTGCGTAATTAGTAAAGGGCCAGCTTGTTGGAGTTTCGATCCTTGCACCTTCACAATGGCATTGGGCACACTTAACCCCATCAAGTGTTTGACCTTTTCATTAGGCATATTGAAGGTGAACAAGGAAGGCACTGGCATTACAATCTCATGCCCAAGCGCTTTCAGCCAATCAAAGCCTTGTGCTTTGGGACTTCCCCCTGCGGCAACAATAACACTCTCGAAATTTTCAACTTTATCATTGATCGTCAATTCAAAATGGTCATCGCCCTTTTTGATCGAACTGACATTTGCATTGAGTATGATACTGATTTTTAGCTGATTGGCTTCCTTAAGAAAACAATCTATAATCGTCTGAGAATCGTCCGTGGTGGGAAACATGCGATTATCAGCTTCAACTTTCAAAGCCACTCCCCTGCTTTCAAACCAGTCAATTGTATCCGTAGTCGTGAATTGGCCAAAAACTTTTTTTAACTGCTTTTCTCCTCGGGGGTAATTTTTAACCAGCTCATTATTATTGAAGCAAGCATGAGTAACATTGCATCTACCTCCACCCGATACTTTTACTTTCGAAAGGAGTTTGCTCGTTTTCTCAAAAAGCAACACCTCACTTGAAGGGTGATGAGATTTCGCAGAAAAAGCCGCAAAAAAACCAGCCGCTCCCCCTCCTATAACTGCAATTCGTTTTTTCATTATAGTACAAAGTAACGATGGATTTTTAGATGATTTTAAGATTTTGCCTTTAATCAGCGTTTCGTCAACAGCCTTGGGACATTTCGACAAGTATTAAGTAATATTAGCGGTTAATTGGGCCTGCCGTTGTACATTGTTTAAATATAAAGAGTCGCAAAGTTTACTCATAATAACCAATACTACTGGTGGTTATTCCTGAAATTTTAGGCAAATTCCGTACATAAACGTATTAGCAATCATTGAACGAACATAGAATCTTTATTTGATGTTCTACGAATAATCAGCTTTCTTTGAAAGCTATAATTGATAAATTGGCAGAAAGAGCTTACATAACCCCAAAAGTCCTAAAATGGGCAAGAGAATCAGCAAAAATGACTCTTGAAGTAGCTGCTTCAAAGGTTAATAAATCTGCTGAACAACTTAGTGCCTGGGAAGAAGGAAGCGAATTCCCCACAATCAAACAAGCCGAAACACTAGCCAAAGCCTATAAAAGACCATTTGCATTATTCTTTCTGCCCGAAATCCCTCATGATTTTCAACCTTTACAAGATTTCAGAAAATCTGATTCAAAGGAACTGACAACTGGTTCTATTTTCATTATTCGAGAAATACAGCAAAAACAAAATTGGCTGAGCGAAGTAATGAAAGAGAGTGGAGAACCAGAATTACCATTTATAGGTAAATATTCAATTAGCAGTAATCCAGAGGAAGTTGCCACAGATATTTTGACTACACTTGAAATTTCTAGAAACTTCTTAGGACAAGGATCCCCAGTAAAATACTGGGTAGATCAAATTGAAGCAAAGGGAGTTTTTGTATCTAGAACCAGTTTCATTCATTCGAGAATGGTACTAGACAAAGATGAGTTGCAAGGATTCGCAATTACTGATCCTTTTGCACCATTTATTTTTGTTAATTCACAGGATTGGGATGCTCCCCAACTATTTACACTAGTTCATGAACTAGCACATCTGTGGATTGCAGAAACAGGAATTTCAAATGACATTGAAATCGCCTCAAAAAACGATCATCCAATCGAAAGGTTTTGCAATGAAGTGGCTGCTAATGTATTAATGCCTAAAGAACTAATCAGATCGTTTGAATCTCAGATTTACAGTAACTCCAAATCGGTTTATAAAGTAGCAAAGCTAATTGGCGTAAGTAGTTTTGCCCTAATTGTAAGGGCATTGAATCTTTCTCTAATATCTTTAGATCGATATCATATTCTTAAGGAGCAGGTTCAAAAAGACTTTAGTGAATTTCTCTTATTGGAAGAAGAAAAAAAACGTAAGGCAAAGCAAAAGGAAGGCGGACCTAACCCATACCTATTGAGGGTAAACAAGAATAGTCGGCTATTTACCCAATATGTTTTAGATGCATTTAGAGGTGGTAATATTGAGCCTACTCAAGCAAGTACATTATTGAGTACTTCAATAAATAATTTCTCTAAGCTTGAACTGCAAATTTATAAATGAGCACTAGCGCATCTAATCTTTACTGTTTGGACGCTAATGTTCTAATTCAGGCTTGGCAAAAGTATTACTCTCCTGAATTGTGTCCAGAATACTGGATTAATCTTATGGAACTCGGTAATCTTGGTAGAATTTTTATTCCCAATGCAGTTAGAGATGAGATTATCCGCACAGAAGATGATCTCTCAATTTGGTTAAAACAAAGTAACATCCCTATAAGACCAGTCACTGAGAAAGTGACGATTGCTTTACAAAATATTTACAGTGCAGATCCCAAACATAAATTTCTAGTTGATAACACAAAGGCTAGGTCATTGGCTGATCCTTGGATTATTGCTCATTCAATAGTCGAAGGAGCAACAGTTGTTACTAAGGAAGAGAAAGTAACTCAACTTAATTCTAATCGGATAAAAATTCCGAACGTCTGCGATAATATGAAGGTGAGATGGATCAATGACTTTCAATTTTTAGGTGAGGTTGGAATAAAATTCAGCTGCAGGATAGAAAAATAACGATTCACCCATCATGTACTGCCGTCATTATCAATAAGCTCACTGTCCGTCTCTTTCTCTACCAAGCTTCAAAGAATTCATGAGATTTCTATTTCTGGTTGGCTTATTGAATTTGATCTTATGGTTCATCAAACCGGATATTCGTAATGGTCCTAAAACAAAAAAGCCAGATCACCCGAAGGCAATCTGGCTTGTTATATTATCTCTAACTGTCACTCAATTCTTAGCGTTTCCACCGGATTTGAGCGAGCAACTCTATAAGATTGGAAACTGACCGTCAACAAGGCTATCAGCCATGAGCCAATACCCACTAACAAGAAAATCCCTAATCCAATGCTAATCTTGTTGGCATAACCAGCAAGCCAGTCGTTCATTAAGTAATAGGTGATTGGAGCTGCCACCACGAATGCCATAAACACAAGCATTGTAAACTTCTTCGAAAGAATCATTACAATTTGACCTACCGAAGCACCCAGCACTTTTCTAATCCCCATCTCTTTCAATCGCTGCTTCACTGTAAAAGAAGCCAAACCAAAAAGACCTAGTGAAGCAATGACAATCGCCAAACCCGAAAGCACACTGATGATTTTAGTAAGCTGTTGTTCAGACTGATACATGGTATCGAAGTGCTTATCCAAAAACTCGTATTCAAAAGGGCGTTGAGGAAAAAGAGAAGTCCAAACCGCTTCAATTTGCTGAAGTCCTTCTTGTAATTTATCGCCCTTGAGCCTGATATTTACCTCGTCCCAACCCCAAGGCTGCTTGCTCATAAAAAGTGGTTCCACTTTTAAATTGAGCTTGTTGTAGCTGAAATCCTTGACGATTCCAACGACAGTTCCAAGCGTATCTGCTCCACCAAAATGGAAGGGCATGCCCAGCACTTCGGAACCACTAGAAGCCAATTCCTTTGCTAGTGTTTCATTCACTAAAAAGCTTCTTCCAGCCAAATCCTCCGCAAATGACTTATCCAATGCCCTTCCTTGAACAACTTCGATTTTATAGAAATCGATAAAATTATCATCTACCGATACAAATGAGCTAGAGCCATCGATCAAAGCAGTATCTGCCCTGTACTGCATACTTGTTTGATGAAGGTTATTGCCCAATCTCTGAGAAGTAGCAGTCACATCAATGATTTCTGATTGATTTCTTAGTTCCGTCTGGAGCAATTCGTACTTGGTATTAGTGTCACCATACATGCTAATTGCCACCACTTGTTCCTTATCAAAACCCAAATCCATCCTTTGCATAAAGTTGAGTTGCTCAGTTGCCAGCACTGTTCCAATAATGATAGCAATCGCCAAAGCGTACTGAAATACGACCAAAGCATTTCTAAAATAAGACTTGCCGCTTTTAGTCACCCCACCTTTAAGGGCTAAAACTGGGTTGAAACCAGCCATGACCAATGCTGGATAAAGTCCTGATAGCAAGCCTATGGCCAAAACTACCACCAAAATCAAAATCAAATATTCCAATTGAAAGAAAAGAGAAATACTGAGATCTCTGTCAATTATAGCGTTCAAAGGGTTTAGTGCCGCATAGCACAATCCAAATGCGATAAGCAGGGCGATAACGGAAAACACCACCGACTCCATGATAAATTGAACTGTAATCTGCTGCTTAAAAGCCCCGATAGACTTTCTGACTCCTACCTCACGCGATCTTGTGGTGGCCCTTGCCGTAGAAAGATTCATGAAATTGATGCTTGCAATCAGTAAAACAAAAAAGGCCAAGAGTGAGAAAATATTCACCGAGCTGCGCGCGAACTTCTTATGATTATTGTAGTCGTGTGTGATATCCATCGACCCTAAATGCACATCGTTAAGAGGTTGAAGAAAAAGTGAATAATAGTCAAGTGCCTCCTCATCCATGTATTTGACCAAAAAATCATCAAACTTAGCTTCAAGGGCAGCGGGGTCAGCGTTATTGGCCAATTGCAAATAGGTATTCAAGTAATTTGAACCCCAGCCATTTCTCCTGTTTTCTGAATCCCAGAGCTTAGTGCTTAAAAGCGCCTCAAATTGTAGATGAGAATTATCGGGCACATCGGAAAAAATACCAACCACTTTGAGTTGATTATCCTCGTTATCGGCCATTTTAATCAATTCACCAATCGGATTTTCATTTCCAAAAATACGCTTGGCCAAAGACTCACTTAAAATGATATTATTCGGTTCATCAAAAACAGCGTATCTATTTCCTTCTAAAAGTTTGAAATCAAACATTTTTAAAAATGAAGTATCGACACGAACCATTTTTTCAGTATAGTGTGCTTGATCATTATACTTAATCAAGGTCCTGCCCATTGACCAGAACCGAGTAAAGTCTATGATTTCTGGATAATCGGCCATCAAATTTGGGCCCATAGGGTACATGGACAAGGCAACTTTTTGATCTGAAACCGCTCCGAAGCTTTGCACTTCATCTAGGCGGTAGATATTGGCCTTTTTCTCATGAAAGCCATCAAAACTCAATTCGTTGTTCACGAACAGAAGAATGAGCATGCAAGCCGACATACCCAATGCCAGCCCGAAAATATTAATGAATGAGTAACCTTTATGTTTGAGCAGGTTACGAAAAGTGATTTTGAAGTAGTTTTTGTACATGACCGTTGGATTATAATATTTGAGTTTTCTTCTTAACCTTAAATTTCTGACTGACGAAAGCACATCTATAAAGTAATGCCACTGTGCCTTCTTTTGACCAATATTTTCCGCCCTATCGAAATAAAGCTCTGTTAAATCACCAT
>PCUU01000014.1 GCA_002786855.1 Cytophagales bacterium CG12_big_fil_rev_8_21_14_0_65_40_12 | reverse complement strand
TTAAAATCAATCAATAAAGTACTGTTATACAGTTCATTACAATAGATTTAACGAGAATTTACCAACTATTTTTGGCCATTAAATCCTCCTTTTCTGTTTTATGGCCTTCTCGAAAAGATGTTATGGTTTTCTGTTAGAACCAATAAGCAGTCATAACAGCACCTTCTAGTGCATTTTCCATTTCGTCTGGCATGGTTGGGAAGAAATCAAGTCCTGTGAGTTTTTCAACGCTGTCGATCGTCACCACGAATGAGTTCAGGCCCTTATCACTCTTTTCGTTTTTCATAAGAAAAGCAATGGCTTTGATTTCGGGTTGCTGAATGTCAAGAATGATTTTATAGTAGTATTCAGGAACAGACACGCCATTGGCCCCAATTGTTTTGTACTTCTTGTTCAAAACAGGGCCTGTAACCACGTAAATTTGCTTGTCTTTTTTAGCCCAATTACGCACTTGTTCTTCAAGCTTTTTCCAGATTCCACGATTGAAAGAGGGGTCTTGTGGACTCATATTGCTCATGTAGAAAGACTGGCTTAGCGCAAATTCATCATAGGAAAAATCTGCTGCAGGGGCCAAGTGGCCGCGATCGAATCCGCTGCCTTTATAATCGTCCAAATCTGCTGATCCTGTTTTGATCCTTGGATCTTTGCGGAAATCATCTTTACGATCGAATGTTCTTTGGTTTAAACTGTCTGCAGCCAGCATATACGCAACCCACATGGCTTGTTCATGTTCTTCACTGTAGCGAAGGGTATAATAGGGCCTTTCGATAATCGCTTGATTGGCTTCGTAGGCTGGCCATGCAAAATCAAAGGCTTTAACGAAGTAGAGGTCAAAACCTTCAAAATTCAGTTTTGGCTTTTCTGCCTGAACGCTAGGTCGTTCTACTGGTTTGGTCTCAGATGGTTTTGGTTTTTCCTTTTGCTGTGGTACTTCTTTGTTTTCAATCGGGTTTTCTAGCTCTTGAAAAAATGAAGGAATTAATTGGCCTTCTTTAAAAGCTAAAAATCCGTAGCCTAAAGCAATTAGGATGATCAACCCAAGCGTAAACTTGCCCAAACTAAAACCGCTGTTGCCGCTTTTCTTTTTTGCAGGTGCTTTTCTCTTTGTAGTTGGTTTTCCAGTAGCCTTTCGCTGTGCCATGCTCATAAATTGATTTGTCGCAATGTTAAATATATTTTTCGTGTGCTTACTTTTTTTAATTCATTAAATTACCTGCCATTTTTCTCAATCTAAAGAACCAAAATATGCAAAAACTCAAACATCACTCAACAAGAACATGGCGTTATTGGAAGCAAGCTGGCATTGTTATGCTGGCATTGGTTTTAGTTAGCAACGCTACACTGGCCAAAAACTTTTGGCAAGACGACAAACAAGACACGACAGGTCAAGATAAATTCAAAGATTTGCCCTTAAAAGGTGAACGCACCCTTGAATTCAATACCAAAGAAGGAACATGGTTGGCGCTCGATATCAGCCCTGATGGAAAAACCATTGTTTTCGATATGCTGGGTGACCTTTATACCATGCCATTTGCTGGCGGTAAAGCGACCAGATTGACTAATGGAATGGCTTTCGACTCACAACCGCGATACAGCCCTGATGGTAAAAGCATTGTTTTCACTTCGGATAGAAGCGGAAACGACAATGTTTGGACCATGGATTTGGCAACTAAAGAGACCAAGCAGATCACGAAAAGCAGCAATGAAAACATGCAATCAGCGGAATGGTCACCTGATGGTGATTATATCGTGGTTTCCAGAGGAAGAAGAAACTTAAAGCTTTTCATGTACCACAAGGATGGTGGGGGAGGATTTCAACTGATCAAAGAGCCAGCAGGCTTAAAAACGGTGGAACCAACATTTAGCCCTGATGGCAGATACATTTATTACTCTAGAAGAAACGGTGCATGGAATTACAACGCACAGCTTCCCCAATACCAAGTTGCGGTTTATGATCGTGAGGATGGTAGCAACAATACCATTACCTCTCGTTATGGTTCAGCTTTCACGCCAACATTATCACCTGATGGTAAATATTTAGTGTATGGATCGAGGTATGAAGAGCACACGGGCTTAGTGATTCGTGATTTAAAATCAGGAGATGAGCATTGGTTGGCCTATCCTGTACAGCGCGATGAGCAAGAATCAATTGCTCCGCTAGGCGTGCTTCCTGCCATGTCATTCACACCAGATAGCAAAGAATTAGTGGCTTCTTATGGAGGTAAAATTTGGAGAGTCCCAGTAGCGGGTGGCAATGCGATTGAAATTCCTTTTGAAGTAGATGTTGAATTGGAAATGGGGCCAAGACTCAAATTTGAATATCCAATTTCTGATGAGGAGGAAATGATTGTAACCCAAATCAGAGATGGAGTGCCTTCTCCCGATGGAAAGAAATTAGTTTTCACAGCGCTTAATCGTCTTTATACAATTGATATCCCTTCTGGTGAACCAAAGCGATTGACGAACTTTGACATGACGGAAGCCCAACCCACTTGGTCACCTGATGGTAAATCAATTGCTTTTGTAACATGGTCAGATACGGAAGGCGGTAGCATTTATAAACTGGTAATGGATGGAAAAGCCAAGCCTGTTAAATTGACTAAGGAATCAGCGATTTATAGTTTTCCTGTGTGGCATGAGAGTGGCAAGATCGTTTTCACCAAAGGAAGCGCTCAAAACCTGAAAGATGCCGAAGGGCCATTTGCTCCAAATTCGGCCGATGATTTGGCTTGGATCAGTGCGAATGGTGGTGATGTAAACTTCATTGTGAAAACAAACGGAAGAGGAAATCCGCACTTCGTTAAAAAAGATAAGGAAAGAATTTACCTGAGTGGATTCAGAGGACTTAGCTCAATCCGTTGGGATGGAACTGATGAAAAGTACTTGGTCAATATCAAAGGGATTGTAACCTATGGTTCAAATCCTGCGGATGACCACAATCCTCATGCTGGCGAAGGTTATAGCAATACTTCTTTATCTGAAGATGACAGTTGGAGAGAGAACAATCCTCCGTCATCTGCTACAGTAATCCTCATGGCACCCGAAGGTGATCAAGCCATGGCGCAAATCAATAATGACATTTACGTGGTTACTGTGCCCAAATTAGGGCAGACCCCAACCATTTCTGTGGCAAGTCCTGAATCAGCTGATTTCCCAGCAATAAAGCTCACTACAATTGGTGGCGAATTTCCAGCTTGGTCTGCTGATGCGAAAAAAGTGCATTGGAGTCTGGGTAACGCACATTTTATTTATGATTTGGACGATGCCAAAGCTTTTTCTGATTCTGTAACTGCAGCAACAAAAGCCAAAGAGAAGGCAGATGCTGCAAAGAAAGAGGAGAAGAAAGAAGATGCGGGCGCAGATAAAGAAGAAAAGAAAGACGAAGACAAGGAAGCAGCCAAAGAGGATAAAAAGGAGGAGAAAAAAGAGCCAGCCGTTTTCGAACCTCAAGAATTCAGAGTGAAGGTAAAAGTGAAGAAAGACATTCCTAAAGGAACGGCACTTTTAAAAGGAGCTCGCATTGTCACCATGAATGGAGATGAAGTCATTGAAAATGGCGATATTTTGATTGAAAATGCAAGAATCAAGGCCGTTGGTGCTTCGGGTACTTTGACAGTACCAAGAGGGACCGAAGTCATTGATATGGCTGGAAAGACTATCGTTCCTGGTTTTGTTGATACTCATGCACACATGTGGCCAGCTTGGGGCATTCATAAAAACCAAGTTTGGATTTATGCTGCTAACCTTGCCTATGGCGTAACCGCTACTCGTGATCCTCAGACAGCTACAACTGATGTTTTGACTTACTCTGATATGGTTGAGACTGGTCAGATGTTTGGGCCAAGAGTGTATTCCACTGGCCCAGGGGTTGGCTATTGGTCATATAACCTGCAAAGCCTAGAGCAAACCAAAAAAATCCTGAAGCAGTACTCCGACTATTATAATACCAAGAGCATCAAAATGTATTTGGTTGGAAATAGAAAGCAACGACAGTGGGTAATTGAAGCTGCTAAAGAGCAGCAATTGATGCCAACTACTGAAGGTGGTCTTGATTTTAAATTGAATATGACACAGATGATCGATGGTTATCCAGGTCATGAGCATTCATTCCCAATTGCACCTTTGTACAGAGATGTTACTCATGCCGTGGCCGAATCGAAAATGGCCTATACTTCTACCTTGGTAGTGTCTTATGGTGGCCCTTGGGCTGAAAACTATTACTACTCAAGAGAAAACCCTTACCACGATGCAAAATTGAGTTATTTCACTCCTTACACTGAATTGGCTGCGAAATCGCGAAGAAGGCCAGGATGGTTTATGGATGAAGAACACGTTTTCAAGAAACATGCAGTTGGCGTGAATGCCATTGTTGAAGATGGTGGTTTGGCAGGAGTTGGTAGCCATGGTCAGTTACAAGGCTTGGGTTATCATTGGGAATTATGGTCAATCGCTTCTGGGGGAATGAGCAACCTAAATGCTTTGAAAACTGCTACAATTTTAGGCGCAACCGCCCTTGGTTTAGAAGGTGATTTGGGATCTATTGAAGCAGGTAAACTGGCGGATTTAATCATTTTGGATAAAAATCCATTGGAGAATATTCGCAATACAAACACCATTTCTCATGTCATGAAAAATGGCAGGTTGTATGAAGGAAATACTTTGAATGAGATTTATCCGCGTAAACTAAAGGCACCAGCGATTAATTGGCATACCGAAAAGCCAATGAACTTACCGGGCATTAAAAAGTGATCACGGGTTGATAGATTTTAGAAATTAGACAATTAAAAAACCAGCTGAGAGGCTGGTTTTTTTATTCCGTTATTCTACACAAAAAATTACTCTTGTAAATAGTTTTAAAGCTTTGATTTTAGGCTAGCCCAGCCTCCGCCATTATACACATTCGTGTAGCCGCTTGATTTTAAAATACTGGCTGCTCTGCCGCTTCTCATTCCGGAAGCACAACAAGTGATAATCACTTGATCTTTCTTTTTAAACTGCTTCAATTGTCCCTGAATAGCGTCTACAGGGATATTCAAAGACTTGTTGATATGGCCTGATTGGTATTCGCCTTTAGTACGAACATCAACAATGAGTGCGCCTTGCGCAACTAATTCTTTATAATTCACACCTGGACCTAGGCCAAATATTTTCTTTAAAGCTTCGAACATAATTATACAGTTTGAAAGTTATTGGCGCTGATCCAAGATCCACCATTATGTGTTTCGATATTTTTCATGGCTAAAAGGTGCTGTGCCATTCCACTTCGATTACCAGATGCACAGCAAAGGATGATTTCACCTTCCATTGCGGCAATTTCATCGGCCCTGTTTTCTATTTCATTCAATGGGATATTTATGGCACCTATGGCGCTTCCTGAAAGAAATTCTCCTTCACTTCTAACGTCTATGATGATTCTTTTTGGGCTTAATTCTGTTCGTGTCATGCTTGTTCAATTTAAAATCTGCACAAAGGAAATCATTAAGGTTCGCAAAGGGCGTAACAAAAGTTACACAGCATTCGCCCGGCTAGTTTATATCCTCTTTGGTAAGTTGGCTTCGCCCCATGAGTTTGACGATGAGGTCAGCATCTGGAATTTGAGCGAGAATGACCTTGGCCAAAACAATCAATGGAACAGAAAGCAGCATTCCAGCAACACCCCAAATATATCCCCAAATTACAAGGCCAAGGATTACCGTGACGGTATTGAGTGCAAGGGAAGAGCCCATCATGAGTGGCTCGATGATATTACCCCAAGTGAATTGAGTAAGCACAAGTAACAGCACAAAGAAGAGATAGTTCGCACCTGAGTCGATTTGAATTAGCCCCAGCAGCATTGGGGGTATAGTAGCAATGATCGATCCCACGGTTGGAATAAAATTGAGTAAGAAGGCAAAAAAGCCCCAAAACACCACGAAATCCAGTCCAAATGCCCAGCAGATTAAGCTAAAACAAGCTCCTGTACAAAGGCTCGTAAAAAACTTTACCTTCATATAGCTGGCTACAGCATCTTTTACTTCGACAAAAGCCTTGAGTAGTCTTTGTTTTCCAATATCGTCATCGCCTTCAAGGTAATTAATGTACATCTCATACTTTACGATACTTCCCAATACGGCCACTAAATATATGGCAGACAGCACAAGGTTGAACACAAAGCTTCCGATCTCACTGGCAACAGTACCCGAGGCATTGAGCATCATTTCTGCGGAAAGTAATTGATTCAAGGTTTCTCTAAAATCCCGTTCTTTGAGTGCATCAAAACCCGGTATCTTATCGAATTGAAGTACAAGGCCATTGAGTTTATTGCCAATTTGAGTGAGCAATTTTTCTTTTTGATCGACAATTTGAAGCCCCGTGTCAAACACAATAAGGCCTATCAAGAAAACAAAGCCCAACGAAAGCACAGTAATTACAATGATACTGGCCATATAAGGCCAATTTTTTCGGTCTAAATAGGCAATCACGGGCTGAAGTAGAATACCAATAAAGATGGCGAAAACCAATGGGATGAGCAGGCCAGACAACTCTTTAATGACCAATACACCAAGAATACCCAGGAATACGAGGAGTATATTTTTAATGGTGATTACATTATTATCGGGCAGCATAGTTTATGAGTTTGTCGAAAAATACGGAAAAAAGGATAAATCGAAGGGCTTGGCCTTAAATTTTCCCATACTCACAAGGCCAGATGGGTTTAAATACTAAATTTGTAGCTCAATCAACTAAATCTATGCTCTTGGAATTTGAACTACCAATTGTAAAGCTCGAGGAGAAACTCGCTGAAATGAAGCTTCTCGCTGAAAATAGCAAAGTGAATGTGAGCGAAGACATTAAATCTCTTGAAAAGAAGATTCAAGCCCTCAAAGAGGAAACTTATAAAAACCTTACAC
Source organism: Cytophagales bacterium CG12_big_fil_rev_8_21_14_0_65_40_12 (assembly GCA_002786855.1). GTDB lineage: Bacteria > Bacteroidota > Bacteroidia > Cytophagales > Cyclobacteriaceae > Roseivirga. Next base: position 23,528 of record PCUU01000014.1, on the reverse strand, counting down.
GCTGGCAAAAAGTACAACTTTCCCGACACCCCAATAGGCCTTACGCCCTAGATTATATCTACAATATGACGGATGATTTTATCGAGCTTCATGGTGATCGCACTGTGGCAGATGATAAAGCCATGATTGGAGGTTTGGGTACTTTGGAGGGTCAAAGCGTAATGTTTATTGGGCAGCAGAAAGGTAGAAATACCAAACAGCGCCAAATGAGAAACTTTGGTATGGCCAACCCCGAAGGATACAGAAAGGCACTTCGCTTGATGAAGATGGCAGAAAAATTCAATGTGCCGATCGTTACCTTGATCGATACTCCCGGAGCTTACCCCGGCTTTGAAGCCGAAGAAAGGGGCCAAGGAGAGGCAATTGCCAAGAATATCCGCGACATGTTTACTCTCAAAGTGCCTGTAATATGCATTATCATTGGTGAAGGTGCTTCAGGAGGAGCCTTGGGGATTGCGATCGGAGATAGGGTATTGATGCTTGAAAACACTTGGTATTCAGTGATCTCTCCAGAATCTTGTTCCTCTATTTTATGGAGAAGCTGGGATTATAAAGAACAAGCGGCAGAGGCTTTGAAGCTTACCGCAGATGACATGAAAGGTTTTGGCCTTGTAGATGGCATTATTAAAGAACCGCTCGGAGGAGCACATCGCAATGTGCAATGGATGTGCGATGAACTAAAGAAAACTATTTTGGCAGAGTTGAAGCCACTTTTGGCCATGGATGCCAACGATCGAATAGACGAGAGGATTGAAAAATTCTCGGCCATGGGAGAGGTGATCGAATAAGCATCAACTGATTTCAGTTTGAAAGACCACAAAATCAACGTTTTGTGGTCTTTTTATTTTTAAGTAGTTTGGTTTAAAACTTTGCTAATGAGTGAGAATCGAAAAAAATGGACTGCTTATTTCCTTGAGCTTTTGGTGGTGATTATTGGAATCTCAATCGCCTTTGCCTTGGAGAATTGGAACGAATCAAAAAAAAGGACAGAAAATGAAGTCAATTATTTGAGTTCACTCAAGACCGATATCGAAGAGGATGTGACTGAAATCCAAACCATAATGGATTCATCTGAAGTTCTGATCGAGAATATTTCAACGCTTTTTGGCTTATTGTACAGACCCGAAGCTGGCGAGCAAATTCAAATCCATCATGTGACGAGCACTTATACTGCGCCTTATTTTAATGCTAAAGATGGCACTTTTACTTCTTTGCTCAATTCGGGGGCATTGGGCATCATTGAGAACTATCAACTAAAATCTCAGATCAGTAATCTTTATAATGTTCATTATGATGAATTGGAGCGGCTCGATGAATTCGTCAAAAACCTGGTCAACACCCAAATCTACCCTTATATGCTGGCTGAAATTCAGTTCAACCCAAATGGGCAGGGAATCATGGCAACGGCACCATTGATGACGGTCAAGTCGATTAATTTGATTGGTAGCTACTGGAATTTTCTAAGGAAACGAAATGATGAATACCAAAGAGTAAAAGACCAGTGCGAAAAGGTGCTTCAAGAAATTGAATTAGAGTTGAAGCGTTTGGATTGAGGCGATCCTATTCTTCGTAAGTAATGCTAATTCATCAAAATCCACTAGATTGATCTTTGCTTTGAATTAGGCTGGGTTCTTCTTTCGAGTGACGCAAGAGATCAGGCTAAATCAATCCCATTTTTGCCAAAACTTAAATCATCAGATGAAAAAAAACTACACGATTGTTGGCCTTATTTTCTTGATATTCTTTGTGATATCTTTTATCACCAATATCCTCAACTCAATTCTGCCGAACATCAAAGATAGTTTTGATTTAAGCTTGGGGCTGGCGGGTTTTTTACCATTTTCCTTTTTCGTGGCTTATGGCATCATGTCAATTCCTGCAGGGGTTTTGATCGAGCGGTACGGAGAAAAGAAGGTGATTATTGGCTCGTTTTTGATTTCTCTTTTTGGCGCATTTTTATTTGCTTCCTTTCCCTCATTTCAAATTGCGCTGCTATCGCTATTCTTGATTGGAATTGGCATGGCGATGCTTCAGGTGGCCATAAATCCATTGTTAAGGACTACAGGAGGAGAATCTAACTTTGCTTTCTTTTCTGTCATGGCTCAATTGGTTTTTGGGGCGGCTTCGGCCATTAGTCCATTGGTGTATAGTTATTTGGTCGAAAACCTAAATGGCTATGCCGGTGGTGGCGGCTTTTTGCTCGATACTTTATCCAAGTTGGCGCCTGCCGATATGTCTTGGGTTTCGCTTTACTGGATTTTTGCCGTCATTATGATGGTGATCCTTGTAGTGATCAGCCTTATCAAATTCGGAAAAGTGGAACTGGCACAAGACGAAAAAGCGGGCACTTTTCAATCTTATTTAGAGCTGTTGAAAAACCCCTATGTGATCCTTTTCTTCTTAGGAATTTTCACCTATGTGGGAACAGAACAGGGAGTAGGGGTTTGGATTTCGGAATTTCTAAAACAATACCACAATTATAATCCAGAGGTGGAAGGCGCTCAAACCGTCAGTAATTTTTGGCTATTTCTGACCATTGGTTGCATTTTAGGATTGATCTTACTCAAGTTATTCGATAGCCGAAAAATACTGATTGCCTTTACTTTGGCGGCCATGCTAGCCTTGGCTGTGGCATTATTCGGAACGGGTGAAATGGCCTTAATTGCTTTTCCTATTGTTGGTTTTTGTACTTCAGTGATGTACTCCATCATATTCTCATTAGCCCTCAATTCAGTACCCAAAAATCACGGATCGTTTTCGGGTATTTTATGTACTGGAATCGTAGGTGGGGCAGTGGTGCCGTCTATTATTGGGGCTTTAGGGGATGTTATTGGTTTAAGGTTGGCCATGACCTTTATGTTTTTGACCCTCGGCTTTATTTTAAGTATTGGTTTTTGGTCTAAACCTTTGATCACAAACAGTACCTTCAAATTAAAAAAGGACTGAGCAGAAATAAGCCGAATATTATTTTTGTAAAAAGTTAAACCCCATCATTTTATTGACGGGGTTTGTCCTAACAGCTCACTCTATTCAACACACACACTATTTGCTGCTTCGGTATATCTTGCTGGCATCTCTATAGCCTGTTTGGTCTCTGTACCAATCCATGTAGCTATAGCCAAAACTAGTTGCCCAATCTTTAAATCTTAGGTGAGCATCCCTGATGTCGGCTTTCTCTATTGGATAGGCAAAACTTTCTGGGAGATGAATCGCCCAAGGTAAACTTGTTTTCGACTTATAGTAACTCTCTTTAGATTTGTCAGAAGCATCATCACCTGTTCCAAAGAAACTTTCATCTGCCAAATCGGTTGGTTCGTAGCCTGGCAAATGAGCTTCTCTACCTCTGTTTTGTGAGATGATAATGAAAGGGTTGTAAGGTACAGTTCCCAAATCTTTCAAGGCTTTAGGGGAGGTCAATTCAATGTCTAACGTTACAGTTACAGGACTTTGATAGGCATCGGTGGTTTGGGTATTGATGAATCCACTTGTGCCGAATAAGTCGTGAACATTGTCTGAAACCACAAATACCGCATTCTTTTGATTGGCTTCTGTTCCGTTGGCGTTGGTTTTTATAATTCCAGAATTCAGAATGGTGCCGGTAGCGATATTGATATCTTCAGATTTCAAATCCATGGCAAATCCAAAGCCATTTCTATATCCTGCTCCAGCCGCTCTCACTACGAATTTGGGGCTCATGGCAACTACTTTATTACTGGCATTCATTACATGCTTGAACTGATAGTCGACCACTAAATCGTTGAAGTCGTAATCGCCCATCTCAGGCCAGTTGTCTTCGAAAGCGAAGGTGCCATAAGTGGTTGAAGATGGATAGTAACTGTTGTAAGCCTTACTTGCATCATCGGGATATTCGTCTAAAATATCATTGATCCCATCATTGTCTTTGTCTAATGTACCAGGTTTATTAATCGGGTTCACGTTTTCAGTACTAATTGCCTTTACTGGATTTGAAGTCACAAAAAGGATGGCATCGTTAAAGTCTTGATCCGATTTGAAGGGAATATCATCTCTTCTGACATCTTCGAAACCCAAAAGGAAAAGCTCGTTTTCGGCATCCCAAAGCAATACGTTGTGTTGTTTTAATTCTTCATCAGACTCAGGATTAAGCTTTTTGTCAGCGAAAACCATATGATAGAAAGATTCTGAATCGTTTCCGTTCCAACCATTGGCCAGTAGAACTATACCTATGGAAGTACCAGCCTCATATCTTCCCAATTTGATTTTGTCACCTGTGACTAGTCCGCCACCGCTTCCTTTAAAGGAAAGATTAGGGAAAGCTACATTCACCTCTTTAATATCCTCTAATGATTGGGGAGGAGTGGCAGTAGGGTAAGTATAAAATCCTATAGCATTAGTCCATCCTGCACCTTCATGTACAAATGTGATCCATACATCGGCCAATTCTATAATGTCGAGTGTTGTCTTTTTGCCATTAGCGATATAGGTTGGATTAAATTCAGGTACGGGCTTGCTTTCTGGTAGCGATGCATTGATATACTCAAGAAGCGTTTTAGAAACCTTATCTCTTTTCTCTTCAAAATATTGTGGTACGCCATCTCTATCGTAATCGCCCATATAAACAATGGATGGAGATGCATTCAGCGAATTTGAGGCATTGACCACACTTCTTAAGCCTTGAGGGCTGGCAGATGCTTTTGTATTGATTTCAATCACTTGGTTTAAATTGATTTCTCCTAAGTATTGAAGCTCAATCAAATTTGATTTTACGGGTAAGCCAATAGTATTTGGGATACCAATATAATTGGCCTCTAAAACCACTTCGGTAATGTAACTAGCCAATTGTACCTGATCTGCAAATGTACCTTGTGCATTGGTGAAACCAGTTACTACAACGGAACCGTCAGCTGGATTGACCAATTGAACCTTTACACCATTCAAAGCATTGCCTTGGGCATCTTTAAATTCTAGATTGACATTGACAGTACTCACTGTGGAAAAACCAAAATCTGTATAGTTTTCAGTTTCAACGATAGGCGATTCAAAATCTGGCTCTTGTACGCAGCTCATTGCGAAGAGAAAAAGGGAAAATATTACTACTTTTTTCATTGCATTATTGTTAAGATGCTGTTTTGTAACTCACTTTCATTTGGCTCAGCTTCTTTACGGCATGAACTCTTAAATTCAATTCTACTGGATTGAAGGGCTTGCTCATTGAGTCGGCCACTCCAAATTTCAAAGCATCAATTCTTTGCTCACTTTTATCATTGTCAGTAAGCATGATGATTGGAACATTTGACCAAGCAGATAAGGATTTTATTTTTTTAAGCTGATTGAATTCTGTGCTATCCACTTTGTGATAGTCAGAAATGATCAAGGAGGCTGAGTTAGATGCTAACCAAATCAATGCTTCAGAAGGACTTTCAACTGCACTCACATCATGATCATTCCCCAAATAGTTCATCAAGAAGAGCCTCATCATTTGGTTATCTTCTATCACTAATACTTTGTCCATATTTCTGTCTTTTATTTTTCTTGCATCAAAACTACAGTGTCCCCGAGCCTTTTTTCTGGGCTTTAGACGAATGGAGGGAAATCAACGACAACAAGAAAATCTTGGCAGACGAGGCATTGGGGCTCAGCATAAAAAGCTGTATTATTGAGCATTAATGACATCCGTTTCGGCCATATTATTAGCAGCAGGGCTTTCATCCAGAATGGATGGCCTCAACAAATTGCTGCTGCCTTGGGGCAAAACCACGCTTATTGAGCATGTGCTTTCACAATTATTACTTTCTAATGTTGAAGAAGTAGTTCTGGTTTTGGGAAGAGATGCGGATTCGATTAAAAACCTTGTTGGGACTCACTGGAAACTGAAAATTGTTGAGAACCACAATTATGAATCTGGGATGACATCTTCTATTCAAGAGGGGGTTAAAAAAGCGAAAGGTAACGCTTACATGATTTGTTTGTCCGATATGCCTTTACTACATCCATCCGATTACAATGCCCTTATTCATAATTACGAAAGCACTTTAACCGCTTCAAAAGATATTCTTTTACCCCAATATGAAGGACAGAAGGCAAATCCTGTGATATTTAATGCTGTTTATAAGAACGCCATATTGAATCATACAGAGGCAAATGGTTGCAGCGGTATTGTAAAACAGCATGCTGATCGCGTAATTCGCTTTGAAGCTGGGAACGATCATTTCGTTTTAGACATTGACACCATATCTGACTATCAAAAACTAAAAAGTGCTCAGTAAAGAAGAACTCGTACGTTACAACAGGCAAATCATTTTGCCCAATTTTGGTTTAGAAGGCCAAGAGAGATTGAAGGCTTCCAAAGTGTTGATCATTGGAGCTGGGGGCTTGGGGATTCCTAACATTAGCTATTTGGCTGCTGCTGGGTTAGGAGAAATTGGTATTGTAGAATATGATGAAATTAGCCTGACCAACCTTCAACGCCAAGTGATCTATTCAACAGAAGACATTGGTAAAAACAAAGTTGCCCTGGCCAAGGAGCGCATAAATCAACTTAACCCAAATGTAAAAGTAAAGGTATTCGAAACCACGATTAGTGCTGCTAACGCTATGGAAATCATTAGCGGATTTGACTTGGTGGTGGACGGAAGCGATAATCTGCCAACGCGATACTTGGTGAATGATGCTTGCGTGTTTTTAGATAAGCCTTTGGTGTATGCGGCTATTTTTAGGTACGAAGGTCAGGTGAGTGTGTTCAATCAATTGCAAGCTGATGGGAGCAGAGGGCCTAACTACCGCGATCTTTTCCCCACACCACCACCACCGCATATGGTGCCGAGTTGTAATGAAGGGGGTGTTTTTGGCGCATTGGCCGGAATTATCGGTGCAATGCAAGCCAATGAGGCCATTAAATTGCTCGCTGGTTTAGGCGAAACCTTAAGTGGAAGATTATTGATTTATGATAGCCTAGATTTCACCACCCGCTTCCTTAATATTAAAAAGAACCCCAACAATCCAATCTCAGGAGAAAACCCAAGCATTACTGAATTGATTGATTATGAAGCTTTTTGTGGAATGAAAGAGTCACAAGTTGACAATCAATCCATGACTGTTCATGAGTTGAATCAATTGCTGAATTCAAAGAACGCACTTTTCCTTTTAGATGTGAGAGAACCGTATGAATACGAGATTGCAAATTTAAAGGGCTACAACATTCCATTGGCTGAGCTTAAAAGTCGATTGAGTGAACTGCCTAAATCACAGGCCATTGTGGTACATTGCAAAAGTGGGGTTCGAAGTGAAAGAGCTATTCAAATGCTTCGCGAAGCAGGATTTACCAACTTGAAAAACCTGAAGGGTGGTATTTTAGCTTGGCAAAAAGAGATTGACAATTCACTTGAGCTTTATTAAAGTCATAGGAATAAATGGACTACGAACTGATCCTCTTCTTTTTCATTATCTCCTTTCTCTATGCTTCTGTGGGCTTTGGAGGCGGTTCGAGTTACTTAGCGGTACTTTCCTTATATAGCTTTGAATATCGATTACTACGAACCATTGCCTTAGTTTGTAATCTGATTGTAGTTTCTGGTGGTACTTATCTTTTCGCTAAAAAAGGTCATATCAATTGGAAGAAGACTTTACCACTGGTTTTACTCAGCGTTCCATTGGCTTTTATTGGGGCTAAAATTCCATTCAGACAAAACACTTTTTTCATTCTACTAGGCGCAACGCTTGTTTTGACAGCGGTAGTGATGTTGTTCGAAAAGTATTTAAAAAGAATCAGTGAAAGCAAATCACCATCGAAACTAAAGGACAATGTCTTCGCTAATGGCGCTTTGGGAGGCACGATAGGCTTATTGGCAGGTTCTGTTGGGATTGGTGGTGGAATCTTCTTATCACCGCTTTTGCATATTATTCATTGGGACAAAGCCAAGACCATTGCAGGGACTGCAAGCATTTTTATCCTGGCCAATTCAATTTCTGGCTTGGCTGGGCAGTTAAGCGAAGGTAATTTGTCGTTTGACTTTGAGTTGATTCTTTATTTAGGACTGAGTGTGTTAATAGGTGGTCAATTAGGCTCAAGATTAAGCGTTTTTAAGCTTTCTCAAGAAAGAGTGAAGATGCTGACCGCTTTATTGGTTTTATTCGCTGGGGCACGTTTACTTTGGAAATACTTAGTATGAAGCCAGGAACCGAAATGATAAAAGTGAAAGTAATCGCATTTGGCATTGCCAAGGACATTCTTCAAACGAAGGAGCATTTTCTTTCGATCCAAAAGTCATCATCTATTGCAGATTTGCGAAAAAGTTTGATCGATGAATTTCCTGCTTTTAAGGGGCTGTCTTCATTACAATTTGCTGTGAATGAAGATTACGTACAAGAAGACTATATCATAAACGAAAAAGACGAGGTGGTGCTGATTCCACCTGTAAGTGGCGGATGAAATCATTAATTCACATTACATCTGAAAAGCTTGATCCGCAGTTGGCTGTAGATTTAGTTAACTATCCTGCATGTGGCGGAATAGTCACTTTTGTGGGTACAGTACGAGATCAAACCAAAGGAAAAAGAGTGTTAAAGCTTGAATTTGAAGCTTACGAACCCATGGCACTCAAGGAAATGCAAAAGATAGCAGATGAGGCCAAGTCCAAATTTGGTGTTGAGCACGTACTGATTAATCATCGCACAGGAGTTGTGGAAATAGGAGAGGAAGCAGTTGTAATTGGAGTTTCATCACCACACAGAAAAGAAGCCTTTCAAGCCTGCGAGTATTGCATTGACACCTTAAAACTTACAGTACCCATTTGGAAAAAGGAATTCTTTGAAGATGGCGAAGTGTGGGTTTCAGCGCATCCCTAATACTGATCCTGCGATAGTTTCAATTTCCTACACGATCACTTCTTTTTTCCAAAAGCGCCTTCGATATGATACAGCCAGATTTTATGTTACTGTCCTGCTTTGAAGAGATCATGTATTTGCCATCAGGGCTGAACCTTGGTTGAGAGTCAAACTGTATTCCTTCACTGATTAGAGTGGCATTACAAGCCATAAATATAGTGTGAAAGTCTCCAAGAAAATCGAAAACTATGGTTTTTGCGTCAAGGCTTACATCTATGACAATCCAAGAGCCTTCGGTTTATAAAATTCAAAAGTTTGTCTACATTCAATCGAGAGTTTTTATTCTTTTTCTTTTTAGTTTGAGTACTGTCGGTATTAGCTGTTTAGTTTTGTGTGAAACCAGCAAAGGAGAGAAAGGTAGTACAACCACCAAGTTGGTTGTTTTTACGGTGTTTTTCATACAGGTTTGATCAACCGAAGGTATTATTGGCTAAGTACCGCTATTAGAAGAAAAAAGCTTGAGATAGCCATGTTGGAGATTAAAATAGCTGTAATAACCATTCCTCCGAGTTGTTTGGAAGTGAGCTTTTCAATTCCGTACCACAATTGGATATTTTCCTCAAAGCCACATAGTATAAATACTATGTAGAATAGACCTAAGCTTAAATATAAGAAAATACCTCCTAAAAGGGATTTGCTAAATAAGGTCAATAGTAAACGTCCAGTGTAGACAAGGTTAAGTGATATCACATAATCTGATGAGTTTGTTTCGGTGTAAATTATGTCTTTAAGAATCATCCATAAGCAACCTCCAATTAATATCAACACAACTTGAAACTTGGTGTCACTATTAATTCCTTTTTTCATGTAAAAGTCTAACTTATTGAGAATTAGCATAACCATTAAACTCATTAAGGTTATATAGATTAATAAAGTCCAAAACATCTATAATTTCAGGTTTTTTGGTTAGATAGACATAGAGTTATCGTGTATTGAGAAAATATACTTTGCTTTTAACGAATTTCATATCATCTCAACTAAAATTTGGTTGAAAATCCAAATTTAACATTCTCACTTCTTCTTTCCATCAGCACCGTATCGCGCCAAACGCCATTCAATTGGCCAATTTTTTCTCTGTAACCGACTTCGCGAAAGCCACACTTTTTGTGAAGGGCAATACTGGCCTCATTTTCTCTAAAGATACCCGATTGAAGTGTCCAAAAGTTATTGTTTTCTGCTTCACGGATTAAAGCTTCCAAAAGAACGGAGCCTATTTTCATTCCTTTATGAAACTGAGAGACATATACGCTTACTTCGGCCACACCTGCATAAACGCAGCGTCCAGAAACGCCTGTTAAGGCCGCCCAACCAACCACTTCGTTGTCAATTTCGGCAACTAGCCTGCATTGTTGCAAATGGCCATTATCCCAAATTTCCCATGAAGGAACATTGGTTTCGAAGGTGGCCAAGCCTGTGGCGATGCCTTGCTCGTAAATGTTGGCGACTGCCTGCCAATCATTATGATTCATTGTGCGAAGAGAGACCATGAAGAAGACTTTTAGAGAATAAAATTAAAAATTAAAGTTTGATAAATAGATCAGTCGATAACTTTGTTACGTGGCAATCAGTAACTCCAATTCACTACTTCTACCCAATAATGAGAGGCAACAGCTTCTGAAGGCACGGATCCGTGCAATTGAGGCCGAATTGAATCAAATACAACAAAAAACGCTGGCTTTTGAAACCGTTTTAAGAACCATGTTGGCGAATGAGTTAATTGAGATTCAAGAGCTTACGGTGCTGTATAAACAGCAAAAGAAGGAGAAAAACCTCAAGCGCTTAGCACAGAAAAAACGAGGAAAAAATTACGTTGAACCGATTGGTTTGACTGTGAGCCTTAAATCACTCAAGCCAGAAATACTTTTAGAATCGGCCAAGGAAATGAAAAGGCTTTATCGCGAAGCCATGTTACAGGTGCATCCAGACAAGTTTTCAATACAGGAGGATCAATTGGAATTGGCCACAGAAGTCACCACAAAGTTGATCGAGATTTATAAATCCGGTGATTTGGAACAACTGAAACTGTATCATAGCCATATTTTTAGTGGTAATGCACTTGAAATAGTAGGGGCTATGGTGAAAACGGAAAACATTGCCGATGACCTTTATCTCAAAAATGAATTGATCAAAGTCGAACAACAACTTCAACAGGCCAAGGAGAAATACACCTACAAAGTGTTGACGGAATATTCTGATCCAATGTCTTTCATTTTGGAACTGAAAGAATTTTATGCCGATAAAATTAACAAGCTCAAAAAACGGACGAGGTTTAAGTAACTTTCATTGGATGCTCTTTTCGCTAGATTTAATTTCCTTAACTTTCAAGTATGGCTACAAAATTTACCGCAGCTGTAATTCAAGCTGCACCTATCCTTTTCGATCTTGAAAAAACGCTGGAGAAAACAGCCGATTTAGTGAATCAGGCTGCCGAAAAAGGAGCGAAACTGATTCTTTTTCCAGAAGCGTTTATTTCGGCTTACCCGCGCGGTTTGAGTTTCGGAACGGTGGTTGGCAATAGAACTGCTGAAGGAAGAGCGCTTTGGTTGCGTTATTGGAACTCCTCAATTGAAGTGCCCGGAAAGGAAACTGTACGATTAGGCGCAATGGCGAAGAAAGCTGGTGCCTACCTTGTGATTGGAGTGAATGAGAGAGATAGTGTTTCTGGTACTATGTACTGTTCCATGCTTTACTTTAATCCAAAAGGAGAGTTGATGGGCAAGCACCAGAAAATTAAACCCACCGCAGCCGAACGTATCGTCTGGGGAGAATCAGATGGCTCAACGCTTTCAACCTTCGACACTCCTTTGGGTAGAATGGGTGGTTTAATCTGCTGGGAAAACTATATGCCCTTGGCCCGAATGAGCATGTACCAAAAGGGTGTCCAATTGTACCTGGCGCCAACGGCAGATAGTCGCGAGAATTGGCAGAGCACTTTAAAGCATATTGCGCTCGAAGGTCGCTGTTTCGTTTTTGGATGTAATCAGTATGTCACTAAGTCGATGTATCCTCAAGATTTGCCTGGAATTGAAGATTTGAAGCATTCACCAGAAACCATGAGCAGAGGAGGATCGGTAATCATTAGCCCATTAGGTGAAGTTTTGACCGCCCCATTATGGGACAGTGAGGGAATCCTTACCGCTGAAATCGATATAGCCGAGGTTACTAAAAGTAAGCTTGATTTTGACGTAATTGGTCATTATGCTCGCAATGATATTTTTAAATTCGAAACCATCAATCAACCAAATACAGTGATCAGTTAATAGTGAATAGGAAATCAGAAAATAGTATAACAGTGAAGAATAAGAATTCCAGATTCCTAATACCCTGATTCCTGATTTGCTAATATACTGATACCCTGATCCCTGATTTCCCGATAAACTGATTCCTGACAACTGATCCCCATAAACCAAATCCCATGAACTACAAAAGCCTAATAATTCTCCTCCTTCTTTTTGACGCAGCCCTGAGTGCGAGTGCTCAAAACGATTACTTCTTTGCCGAGGGCGCACGTTTCGACCCTAAAATTCCAAGTCCAGAAAAATACTTAGGCTATCCGATTGGAACCCTCCATACCCGCCACGATGCGATTGTCGGTTATATGCGTGAACTCGCTCGTCTATCTGATCGTGCGAAGTTAGACACGATTGGCGAAACCTATGAACAGCGGCAGTTAGTGGTTTTGACCATCACTTCCCCAGAGAATCATAAAAATCTAGAAAGCATTAGAAAAGAGCACCTTAAGCTCAATGATCCGAACCAAAAGATTAATGATTATAGTCAAATGAAATCGGTGGTGATGCTGGGATATAACGTGCATGGCAATGAACCATCTAGTTCTGAGGCTGCCATGTTAACGGCCTATTATTATGTAGCGGGTCAAGGTGCGGATGTTCGGGCAGCGCTGAAAGATGCAGTGTTGTTGGTTGATCCAAGCTTCAATCCTGACGGCCGTGATCGCCATTCCACTTGGGCCAATTCTTATTTGGGCAATCCAATGGTTTCGGACCCAATGGATGCTGAACACAATGAGATGTGGCCACGCGGAAGAACCAATCATTACTGGTATGATTTGAACAGAGACTGGCTTCCATTGGCTCATGTCGAAAGCCAAGCTAGAATCGATTACTATCATCAGTGGTACCCAAATGTGGTGACTGACTTTCATGAAATGGGTACAAATTCTACCTACTTTTTCGAACCCACAAAACCATTTGGTTCTGAAAACCCTGTGGTGCCTAGAGATAACTATGATGGACTGAATAACCTATTTGCAGGCTACTTTCACGAAGCACTAGATGAAATCGGTTCATTGTACTTCACCAAAGAGCAGTATGATAATAGCTATCCTGGCTATGGTTCTACCTATCCTGATATTCATGGTGCTTTGGGTTTGGTCTTCGAACAAGCAAGTTCAAGAGGTCATTTACAAGATTCTCCAACAGGGAAAGTGGCCTTTGCTTTCACCATTAAGAATCATGTGACTTCGGGTTTAGCGACCGTCAGAGCTGCGGTAGGAGAGCGCGAAATACTCTTGAAACACATGAAAAACTACTTCGAAACCGCGGTAGACGAAGGCAAGAAGAATCCAACAAAAGGCTGGGTCTTTGGAGATCCCGAAGATGATGGAAGAAATCAGGCTTTTCTTGATTTACTGCTTCGCCATAAAATCACCACGTATGCTTTGAATGATGACATTCAATTAGACGGTAAGAACTATAAAGCGGGTAAGGCTTTCTATGTACCGAATGGTCAGAAGCAGTATAGAATGGTGCGCACCATGTTCGAAAAAGTGACGACATTCTATGATAGTATTTTCTATGATGCATCATCATGGACAGCTGCTTTGACCTACAATATGCCTCATGCTGAATGGAAAGGCAAACAAGATTTAACAGGCAAAGAGTTAAAGCGATCAGATTTGAAAGGCACTTATGCGGGAGTTCCTAAAACCGATTATGCCTATTTGATCGAATGGAATGAATATTATGCACCAAAAGCCTTGAATTACCTTTTGGAGAAAGGTGTCTATGTGAATTATGGTGGAAAGCCCTTCTCGATAGAAACCAATGAAGGTGTAAAATCTTATGGCTATGGTACTTTAATGATTCCCGTAAGCAGACAAGAAATGGATGCAGATTTGGTACACGCTTATGTTGAGGAGGCTACAGAGTTGGCCGGAATCAGAGCACAGAGTGTCACAACAGGTTTTAGTACTTCGGGAGTGGATTTGGGAAGTGGAAGTTTTTCAACGGTAAGAAAGCCAAAGGCGATTATGTTGATTGCTGGAAGCACCAATAGCGCAGAAGCAGGAGAGGTTTGGCATTTATTCGATTCCAAGGTGGGAATGCCCATCACCAAAGTGGACATGGACAATGCAGGAAGAGTCGATTGGAATAATTACAACACGTTAATTCTGGTTTCAGGCTCTTATAGTTCCTTAGGCGAAAACACAATTGATAGGATTAAGCTTTGGGTGAGAGAAGGTGGTACTTTGATCACCATCAAAGGAGCTACAAGTTGGGCAATTGGAGCCAAATTAGTGAATGAAAAATTTGCGGAAAGAAGCAAAAGACCCACTCCTGATAGAATGGATTACGTGACTCAGCGAGACTTTGGCGGATCCAATTCCATTGGTGGCTCTATGTATATGGCAGATATTGATATCACTCATCCGATTGGCTACGGCTATACGAGTAGAGAATTGCCGGTGTACCGCAATCATTCCACTTTTGTTCAGCCGAGTGCTGATCCTTTTGGAACGGTAGTGAAATACACTGCAAATCCGCTGCTGAGTGGCTATGTCAATAAAACCAATTTAGCCGATTTGGGAGGCACTGCTTCGCTATTGGTGAACCGAATCGGTAGAGGAAATGTGATTATGTTCATTGACAATCCAAATTTCAGAGGCATGTGGTACGGCACGAATAAGCTATTGTTCAATGCCGTTTTCTTTGGGGATTATTAGAATAGGGACAGCAAACCGTTAAAACGGTTCTTTATATCCTCTGCAACAAAATAGCCCACGGTTTAAACCGTGGGCTATATTTTTCCAATGTCTTTGTAGAATGGTTTTAACCATTTAATCCGAAGAAGGGTGTTTCAACATCCATCTGCACGGAGCTTAATCCCTTAGTGATCTTTTTCAGCCAACACAAGTCCTATTTCTTTTAGGGCGTGAAAGGATTTCTGCGAAATGACTTAAAATGAGGAGAGGGGCTGTTTTCCCTGAGAGATAGGTGCCCCTTGAGATACCCAGTCGGGTTGGGTATGATTTTTAGAACAAGCTTAGCCACAAAGAAATAAACATGGAATTTCAAGTGGTGCATCCAACAGACAGTTCCTGAGACGAGCTCAGAAAGACCGTGAGTTTAAGATACCCATGAAATTCCTTTTATCTAAAATCTATTTACTCAGTACCAAGTACTCATTACCCAATACCCAATACCCAATACCCAATACCCTGTACCCAATACCCCATCAGTCGGCAACAACGATCTTATTGATCTTATCGCCTTGTTTGATTTGATCGATGACGTCTAAACCTTCAACCACTTTACCAAAGCAAGTATGATTTCTGTCTAAGTGCGCAGTATTATCACGGCTATGGCAAACAAAGAATTGAGAACCACCCGTATTTCTACCTGCATGCGCCATTGAAAGTACACCACGATCGTGGTATTGGTTATCGCCATTCAATTCGCAATCAATTTTGTAACCTGGGCCACCGTTACCAATGCCATTTGGACATCCGCCTTGAATCACAAAGTTTGGAATCACTCTATGGAAAGTAAGTCCATCATAAAAGCCTTTTTTAGCTAAATCAGTAAAGTTTTTTACTGTATTAGGGGCGTCCTTTTCAAAGAACTCAACTTTCATTACCCCTTTTTCGGTTTGAATTTCAGCAGTCATTAAATGATATGATTAATTTTGATGGGCAAAGCTAAGCATTATCCTTAAAACTGATAGCTGCGTTCTTATAACTTCAACTTTATGGCCTTACTTTCTCGAAAACAAAAAGTGAAAATGATCAATTGGTATCCACCTTACATTGGGGCAGGTATCAAACTCACCAAATTATCGAGCGACTTTATGTATGCCGAAGTGCAAATGAAGTTGCGATGGTGGAATAAGAATTTGATGGGCACTCACTTTGGTGGCTCATTGGCCTCCATGTGTGATCCGTTTTATATGCTGATGCTCGTCAACCTGTTGGGACGTGATTATATTGTGTGGGACAAAGCGGCTACCATCAATTTTAGAAAGCCAGGCAGAGGCACTGTCAAATGTGTTTTTCAGCTTGATCAGGCAATTTTGGATCAAATCAAAAGTGAAGTAGCAGTTTTGGGAAAGAAGGATTATTACTTCGATTTAGAAATTAAGGATACCGAAGGGCAGGTGATCTGCGAGGTGCATAAAACCATTTATGTTAGGAAGAAATAACGAATAACAAATCTCAATCAAGCAAATTTCAAATTCCAAAAAAAGGAGGGTAGAGGCTAAATTTGAGCCCTCGCTTGTTAAAGTATCAACATACTCACGCTAAGATCAAGACTGTTTTGTCTTTCTATCCTGAGTCTCGCGAAGGAACTATCTCTGCTTCGACCTTTCTCCCCAGACTTCGAGATCAGGGAAAAAAGTCACTTCTAAAGACTTCTTCAAATCACAAAATTCAATTAAGCAAATTTTAAATTCCAAGAGGCGAAGGCAACCAAATGATACTATTCAACCTGAGTCATTTCGTTGATAATGACTTCTGCAAGGCAGCCTTCGGTAGCTTTTCTGTAAGCTGCGATATGTGCTGAATTATTATGCCCCTGCCATAAGGTTCTGGAAGTCCAATTTTCATAGAACATGAAGAAATGCTCGTTCTGATTGTCTTGGTGCAAATCATAATTGATACAGCCTTCCTCTGCCAATGTTGGAGCAATCAGTTTAGTTAATTCACTTTTAATAAAGTCGGATTGGCCTTCTTTGGCTAAAATGCGAGCTACGATGCTTAGTTTGTTTTCTGGCATGATTTGAATTGATAATATTTATTTTTTTAATCGGCTCTCAAAGGCCTATATAGCCGATTGAGTTGATAGAGGTCAATAGTGCTGAATAAGTACTTCAGTGGGAATGTGGAGGGTCTGATTGATTTTTCTGATCATATCAAGACTTAATTTTCTCTTTCTTCCCATGATTTCGCTGACTCTACTTTTAAAGCCAATCACTTCAGCTAGGTCTTTTTGTTTCATACCCATTTGTTCCATTCTAAATTTAATAGCCTCAATTGGATCTGGCATTTCAATAGGGAAATGCTCTTTCTCGTAAGTGTCGACAAGGATTGAAAGAATTTCAAGCTCATCACCCTCATCTGTTCCTCTTTTAGCGTCAAAGATTACTTCCAAACGAGCCAAAGCTGATTGGTAGTCACTTTCATTTCTTATAGGCTTGATATTCATTATTTAAATCGTTTTAGCATCAACTTTATCGTATTCGGCATGAGTTCCTATAAATTGAATCCAGCAAAGTACATATTCGAAATTGAATTTTACGATAAGGCGGTAATTATTGCCTTTAATATTAAAAATCACTCTGTTCTCTGGTAGAATACTCGCACTGGGAAACTCTGCCTTCAATTGATTAATCGAACTCCAATTCGATTTTTCCATTTCGCTGAACCAAGATTTAAGCTGCTGCTCACAATCAGCATGCTTTTCCCAAAATGTTCTTAATGTGGACTTTGCAATTACTCTCACTCGTCAATCATCAGGTACAAAGATAAGAATAGTTACCAAAACGGTAACTTATTTTCGTAATTAAAAATAGTCAAATTTCAGAAATACATAGTAAGCACTGTTTGCAAAACCGACTTCTTGTTATCATCTTCAAATCATGACCAAACCGATGAATTTCCGCAAGCGATTACTAAATGATGAATTATTATTAGGCACAATGCTCACGCTTCCTTCTCCAGAAATAGCTGAGTTAATGGCCATGTCTGGTTTCGATTGGCTCTTTATGGATATGGAGCATGGCTTGTTGGATGTCGTTGCTTGCCAAAGAATGATTCAAGCTACTGCCGGTCAAACTGCCTGCCTGATCAGGGTAGCGGAAAACAGCGAAAAGGAAATTAAAAAGGCGTTGGATGTTGGTGCTCAGGGCATAATTGTCCCTAAAGTGAATTCGGCTGACGAGGCCAGGGCGGTGGTGAAATATGCCAAATATGCTCCGCAAGGTCAGCGTGGTGTGGGTTATTCAAGAGCGCATGGTTACGGTTTGAATTTCTCTGATTATGTAGCGAGTGCGAATCAACTTACTACTGTAGTAGTACAAATCGAAGATATTAAAGGAGTGGAGCAGATTGATGAGATAGTGAAAGTTCCGGGTATCGATGCAGTGTTTATCGGTCCTTACGATCTTTCTGCCAGCATGGGTTTGATGGGTCAAGTAAATGCGCCTGAAGTTTTGGCGGCTATGGCAAGAGTAGAAGCAGCTGCCAAGTCGGCTGGGATTAAACTCGGTTATTTTGGTTTGAAGCCAGAAACAGTGAAAGACTTTGTAGCGAAGGGCTATCAATTGATCACCTGCGGAACAGATACCTCTTTTCTTGCTTCGGGGGCTAAGGAGGTACTATCAAAACTTAGAAAGTGATCTTGTAGAGGTTTTTATAGAATACCAACATGGGTTGAATAGAATGGAACCTCAGCCCTGAAGGGGCTAAATATGAATAACAAAGGCTGAAGCCCTTTGAGAAAGTAAAACCTTAAGGTCAAAAGCCCTAGAAGGGCGTAATAAAAGGTATTGATAAAAGTATACCGCCCTTTCAGGGCTATTAATGACTATGCACTGAATGGCCTACTGCCATTCTTATTGTATTTTACCCTTTCAGGCCTGGCTTCTTCCCAACAGCCGCTTGGCCCTGCTGAGTGACCAGCCAACATTCTTTAAAGTGATTTAGCTCGTTTTCTTTCCCTGACGCAGGAAGGGGCTAAAGAAGTACTATCAAAACTTAGAAAGTGAACTTGGAGGGTTTTTACTGAATAAGCCTTTACTAGATAGTACTGAAAAAGATCCCTTCGGGATGACTGCCGAATGGTATTTGGTGCCTTATAATCGAAAACAGTAAATGACTAATTCACTAATAACCAATTCACCAATCAAGCAAAGTGATATAAGAAAACCATTTCACCAACAAAAGCAGGTTTAGGATTGTCCTTGATTTCGAGCACTACATTGAGTTGGCATTTCGTAATTCCTCTAAGATCGGCCAGCGAAGTGAGTTTTACTTTAAGACGTACTTCAGAATCCACTACCACAGGCTGATTGAATTTAAGCTTTTCAATACCGTAGTTGATCATCATTTTGATGTTGCGAATATCTGCTACTTGCTTCCAAAGATGTGGTAGGATAGACAGCGTGAGATAGCCGTGGGCAATTGTATTTCCAAAACCGCCTTCTGCTTTTGCTCTTTCAGGATCTAAATGAATCCATTGGTGGTCAAGTGTAGCGTCAGCAAAGGCACTAATGCGCGCCTGATCGATTTTTAAATAATCTGAAACACCAAGTTCTTGACCGATATGTTCTGCAAATTCTGCGTGGCTATTGATGACTAACATGAAAAATATATATGTTCTTAAAAATTCAAATTAAGTCATTTCAGAATTGAATAATAAGCATTTTTCAAAATTCTAAAAATCCAGTGTCAACTGGTAGCCAGGAGTCTTGGGTTTTTCTTCTTCATCATGTTCGAAATTAGAGTTGGTAACCCCCAATAAGCGCACGCCTGTAGGGAAATCGTCCCATTGAATTTGCTCTAGCAGTTGAAAAGTCAGCTCCTTGATCAAGTCTGGGTCAGCAATGGGTTCTTCTTTGGTAACGCTGCGGGTGATCTGACTGAAATCTTTGAATTTTACCTTCAGAGTCAAGGTTTTACCAAAAGTTGCGGCCTTTTCTAACCTTCTATGAACCGTTTGAAGAATTGGGTCCAAGGCCATTTTCATGTCTTCAATTTCGATGATATCGACATCAAAAGTGTTTTCTGCACCCAATGATTTTCTAATTCGGTTGGGATTGACCGTTCTGGAATCTTCACCACGCACAATATTGTAATAGAAGCCACCTGATTTTCCGAATTTTAAAATGAGCCGTTCTTTGCTCCATTCCTTCAAGTCGGCTCCGGTATGAATACCCAAAGCATGCATTTTTTTAGCCGTCACTTTTCCAACACCAAAGAACTTGTCAATTTCTAGTTTCTCTAGAAAGGAAAGCGCCTTTTCTGGGCCAATCAGGGTAATACCATCAGGTTTTTGATAATCGCTGGCGATTTTGGCCAGGAATTTATTGATTGAAATGCCTGCTGAGGCAGTAAGCCCAGTTTTCTCTTTAATTTCCTTCCGAATTGCCTTGGCAATCAGCGTAGCTGATGGAATCCCTTTCTTATTTTCCGTCACATCGAGGTAGGCTTCATCTAGAGAAAGGGGCTCCACCAAGTCGGTGTATTCATGAAATATCGCTTGAATTTGCGATGATACCTCCTTATACCTTTCGAAGCGTGGAGGGGTGAAGATGATGTGCGGGCACTTTTGATAGGCCGTTTTTGAAGGCATTGCGGAATACACCCCGTATTTACGCGCCTCATAACTTGCTGCTGCCACTACACCGCGGTCTTTGCTTCCACCAACGGCCAATGGTTTGCCTCTGTATTCGGGAAAATCCAACTGTTCCACCGAAGCAAAAAAAGCATCCATATCGATATGGATAATCTTTTTTAATGATTCAGGTAGCTTTTCTTCCATTGCTTCGAATTTAACCAACGATTTTCTGAACTTTATGGGCGAATAAAGATTGTATTTAAATTCATGAATCGATCAAAGAAAATTTTTGTTATAGTGGCCATACTTTTTATCCTGGCCACCTTATTGGTGGGCTACGATATTACAACAAAAACAAGCTTTCCGGGCTCAAAGAAACTTCTCAAAGAATCAATTGCGCCAAGTGAGCCAGCACCTAGCGATACATTGAAGCTGGATTCTTTGAAACAAAACTAAAACATATTCCACTGGACAGAGTTAAGCATTCGAAATGACAAAAGCAGGCAATAAAGTAGACGTTGATCGTATTGATTTAGCGAAAATGGCGGAAATGACCACGGAGAATCCAGGGTTGATCAGTTTTCCTCATACTGTAGGTGGCGCCATGATTAAGCCAGAAGATACTGGTAAATTGAAAGGGCGCGCTGTTGCTGCAATGCACGAGCAGACCGAAATGCAAGTGAAGCAGCTTTACGATCAAATGAAATTATTGGCTGAGCAAGCCAAAGCCATTCAAACCCGCGTTGAAGTTTCTGAAAGAATTTATCAGGCCAAAATGAGCTTTGAACCATTAATAGGACGCGTATATCATTTATATGAAAGAGAAGATGGTTCGGATTTACTTTCATTGATAGGGCCAAAGGAATGGGGAAGGTCGAAACCTTTTTCGCAGTTTATCGCCACTATTAAACTCCTAGCAGATCATACTTGGGAGATTTTAGAAGAAGGTGAAAGAAATACAAAGGATGTTTCTGCAGAAACTGAATAAAGCTTCGGTTAACTGAAAAGTCCGTTAATCTCAAAATTCACTCTTTCTACGATATAGGCGTAATCTTCAATCTTCTTCACGAAATCTAGGTTGTTGACATCAATGATCAGCAACTTGCCCAAGTTGTAGTTGGCAATCCAGTCTTCATAATGAGTGTTCAGATTTTTGAGGTACTCAATCCTGATCAATTCCTCATAATCCCTGCCTCTTTTTTGAATATTACCGACTAGTTTTGGGATATCTGCCCGCAAATAGATTAGCAGATCAGGCGGAGAAACGTATTTGATCATTGAATTAAAAAGGGCCAGATAATTTGCATAATCACGCTCAGTGATAAAGCCAGACTGGCTGAGGTTAGCCGCGAAGATATGGGCATCCTCATAAATCGTTCTGTCCTGAATTGTGCTATTGGCCGAATTCTGTATTGTAGAAATCTGCTTGAACCTGCTGTTTAAGAAATATACTTGCAGATGAAAAGACCATCGGCTCATGTCCTCATAAAAATCCTTGAGGTAAGGATTGTCTTCCACGGATTCTAATTCGACATTCCAGTTGTAATCCTTACCTAATTTCTGGGCTAAAGTGGTTTTTCCACATCCTATATTTCCTGCAATAGCAACGTGCATAGTAATTTCTAAAAACGGCCTGCAAGTTAAACTTTGTGGCTTTTGAATCTGGATTTTGAACAATAAAAAAAGCCTGTGGAAGCAGACTTTTTTTACGAACACCCAATAAATATGAAGTAATTTTTATTGAAATGAAGGTATGAAATGACCATGTCCTAGCTGTAAAGTCAAGATTAACAAAGTGTTACTAAGCGGGGTTGATTTGACTAGGGAGTGGCTGCTCCCAAAATTATTTGGAGCGAATGTTTTGATAACAAGTTTGAGAGTTCTTCTTTTGAGTATTCGCTAAATCCACGCTGTTTCACTATGCCAGTACAAACCTCTGATTACAAAGGGCCACCATTTTTTTATTTGAATGGCCATTTTGAGACAGTAATTCCAAGTATTTCACGCAAAATTGAAGGGGTAAAGTATCAAAGAGAGCGGATTGATACGCCCGATGATGATTTCCTTGATATCGACTGGATCCGTTCTGGAAATAAGAAGCTCTTGGTCATAAGCCATGGTTTGGAAGGCAATTCTGACCGGCATTATGTAGCGGGCTTGGCCAAACTTTTCAATCAGAATGGCTGGGATATTTTAGCATGGAATAATCGTACCTGCGGTGGTGAGATGAACCGACAAAAGATACTCTATCATCATGCAGCTAGTTATGATTTGCGTACTGTGATCGAACACGCAAATAAAAAGCATGATTACGAAGCAATTAGCTTAGTGGGCATCAGCATGGGAGGAGGGCAGACGCTGCGCTACCTAGGTGAAAGCGATTTTCGGATTCCATCAAACCTTAAAAAGGCAGTTGCCATAAGCGCGCCTTGTTCCTTAATAGAAAGCGCAAAAACCCTGGACTTGGCCATTAATAAGGTGTATGCGAATAAATTTTTGACAAGGCTCAGGGCGAAAATCAAACAGAAAGCAGCCCAATTTCCTGAGATTGATATTACGGGTATTGATGAGATCAAAACTTTAAAAGAGTTTGATGATCGATATTCTGGCCCCATTCATGGGTTTAAAGGCGCTAAGGAGTTTTATGAGTTTTGTGATCCCTTTCCTTTTATTAAGCAAATTCAAGTGCCTGTGCTTTTGCTGAATGCCTTGAATGATCCTCTGCTGCAAGGCGATTGTTATCCCTATGCTTTGGCTGAAGCCATGCCCAATCTATTTCTTGAAACTCCGAAAAGAGGAGGCCATGTGGGTTTTATTATGCCTCGCAACGAATTTGCTTATTCCGAACTCAGGGCGCTTAAGTTCTTGAGCTACTAAAGCCTTAAAACCGGCAGTGACTCGTATTATCGCCATTGCGAGCCTGCCACAATCATTCTTAGCAATAAGAAAGCGCGAAGCAATCTTTTAAGGTGAGTGGTTGACAGGTTTATATTTGAATTAGATTAACCCGTTGGGTGAAATAGGTTTTGTATAAAATATAGGCTCAGATATTGGATTAAGATACTGATATTCAGTATCTTAATAGTGACT
>PCUU01000029.1:33708-43434 GCA_002786855.1 Cytophagales bacterium CG12_big_fil_rev_8_21_14_0_65_40_12 | reverse complement strand
CCTATTACATATTGATTGACGCAGGGATGTTTAAGTCAGTGTCTAGTGATGAGGAATTTGCAGGCATCACCGACAAAACCACCTGGAGTTTCACTACAGAAGAGCAACTCGATCCGTTGGAAGTTTATGGCTATTCTCCTCGTTCAACCGAACTACTGGATTTAGACCAGACCTTTGTATCAATTGAATTTCGATCTCTCATAGCTGCAGGAGAAGGGACACTTACAATCTATAAAGGTTCAGATAATAGCGTGTTTGAATCTTTCGATATTTCAGAAATCAGGATATCCAATCAAGGTTCTATTAAGCGAGCACAAGCCATATTATCTCAGCCATTTGAGTTAGAAGAGGTCTACTATGTACACTATCCAAAAGGATTTATTAAAAGTACCGATGGTACTAAAGCGGTGGAGGCTGTCAACGACAATACTACTTTTAGCTTTACTACAGGCCCACTGGGGCAGAATATTATTTCATCCTTTTACCCAGCAACTGGAAGTACAACCTATGTAGCAGATTCAGAAGAAGACCTGGTGATTTATACCAGTGTTGGAGTAGCCTTAGAAAAAGATCCAATAGGATCATTTAGAATTTACAAGGCATCTAATGATGAGTTGGTTAAAACTATAGAATTTGACGGTGAGAATGAAGGAGACTTGGACTATGGTGACGATGATAACTTCATCAAATTTGAATTCGATGATGATGAATTGGAACCTGGGACTGAATATTATGTATTGGTAGATGATGGCTTTATTATCTCCTATGAAGAAGGTCGTTATCATGTGGGTATTTCAGACCCCAACACCTGGAGGTTCACAACGCTGGAAAAACCATCGACCCCTGCACTGATCAGTACAAGTCCGGCCAATAATGCTACAGGAGTTCCCGTTGCTTCTAACATAGAGTTGATATACAGCGAAAATATTCAGGCTTATTTGTTTGGAGAAGGCAGCGATCAGTCTAACAACGTGGTCTTGTATGATGCAGACAATAATATGGTCGAAACATTCGCCACCAAAACACTTACTTATAGTGGTGCTAAAGTGATTATCAACCCTACGGCTAACCTCAGTTATAATACCACCTATTACCTGCTTATTGATGACGAAGGATTTGTCAGTAATAATGAAGTGGAAACAGAAGCCATAGCCGATCCAAATGCTATCAGATTCACTACCGGAAGTCAACCCAATACTGCCCCGGTAGCTTCGAACGTAGTCTTCAACGGTACTCTGGAAGTAAATCAGGAATTAACCGGAAGTTATAATTATACTGATGCAAATTCAGACGCTGAATCGGGAACAACCTTTCAATGGTATGTGGCCGATGATGCCTTGGGTACAAACCGTACGGCCATCAATGGGGCAACAAGTCAAACCTACACTTCAACTTCTGCTGAAGTAGGTAAGTATTTAGCTTTTGCCATCACACCCAATGACGGTACTGATGCTGGAACACAAGTATTTACAACATATGAGGGACCAGTAGTTGCAGCCATAGTGCCAACTTTGGTGAGTACCACTCCTGTTGATGGAGCAGTTGATGTAGCCAAAGACACAGATTTGACTTTGACATTAAGTGAATCTATTGTAAAAGGCACAGGTAACATCACTTTAACCCCAGCGGTTGGAGCAGCTACCCAAATCGATGTGACTTCGGATGAAGTAACGGTTTCAGGTACACAGGTAACGATCAACCCTACTTCGGATTTACTGGAAGGCCAGTTCTATACCGTAACATTCGATGCCTCTGCCTTTGTAGATGAAGATGGCAATAACTCGGCAGGTTTTTCAAGTCAAACAAGATGGAATTTCACTGTGAAGGAAGCCAATGTGGCTCCGGTTGCCAGCGGTGTTTCCATTAATAAGTCATTGGTGGTTGATGGTAGCTTAGAAGGCTCTTATACTTATTCAGATGCCAATGATGATGCAGAATCTGGAACGACTTTCCAGTGGTACAGAGCAGATGATGCAGCTGGGGCCAATAGAACTGCCATAACTGGTGCAACAGCCAAAAGCTATACTGTGGTGAACGATGATAATGGCAAGTTTGTCAGCTTCGAGGTAACACCGAATGATGGAACGCTTTCAGGTAATGCCAGTGAAAGCACTTTCTTTGGGCCGATTCTAGTGAATGATGGGTTCACCAATATTCCACCAGCCTTTACCTCCGATGCTTTAACAAGCATTAAAGACAACGAGACTTATTCTTACACGATCACGTACGAAGACCTGAATGATGATGTACCTGTACTGACGAAAACGACAGGGCCAGAATGGCTTTCGGTAACTGGTCTGGTACTTTCAGGAAATCCTACTATAGCTGATGTAGGCAGCCATTTGGTGCTGCTTACCTTGGACGATCAAAACGGAGGAACCGTAACACAGAAGTTTACCATCACTGTTTTGGCTAGTAATACTGCACCTTCAGTAAATGGTGTAGAAATAGCAGGCACCACAACGATAGATCAACAATTGACAGCCAGCTATAACTTTGTGGATGCTGAAAGTGATGCCGATAATTCTACTTTCAAATGGTACAGGGCCGATGATGCTTCAGCAACGAATAAATCAGAGATTACTTCAGCTACTTCTACAACCTATACCTTAACAGCAGCAGATGCTGGTAAATTTATCAGTTTCGAAGTAACTCCGAATGATAGCAAAATAGACGGAACGCTGGCTGAAAGCAGTTACGTAGGAGCAGTGGCCAAGAAAATTCCAACGCTATCGTTGAGCGACATTGCAAAAATTTATGGCGATGCTGACTTCGATTTGTCTGCCAGTACAAACTCAAGTGGCGCCATCACTTATTCATTCAATAATGACCAAACAGGAGCAAGCATTAATAGCACCACCGTTACTTTGGGCAATGTTGGAGAGATCACAGTAGATGTTAGTTTGGCTGAAGATGCGGAATACGCTACTCGTCAGGTTCAAGGAACAATTACTGTAGGTAAGAAGTCTATTGAAGTTACTGCGACAGATGCCAGTAAAAATGTCGGTGCAACTGAGCCAACCTTACAATTCACAGTGACTAGCGGGTCAATTGTTGGAAGCGATGAAGTGGTAACTGTGACCAGAGATGCCGGAGAATCCGTTGGAACTTATGCAATTACTTTTGCAGACGGAGCTGATGCCGCTAATTATGACATTAGTACAGTAGAAGGAATCTTCACTATTAATAAAATCGCAATTACTGTAACGGCAGATGCTGCTACTAAAACTTATGGTGACGCTGATCCAGTGTTTAATTACAGCATTACTGCTGGTGCACTGCAAAATGGTGATCAACTAAAAGGAGCTATTACCAGAGCAGCAGGTGAAAATGTAGGTGCATATGTGCTGAAGAGTTCACTTTTTAACCCAAGTTACAGTATCACATTTGTTCCTGCCGACCTATCCATTTCCAAGCGTAACCTGACAGCAACTGCTGACTACAAGAGTAGAACTTACGGTGGGGCCAATCCAGAATTGACCATTAATTATACTGGTTTGGCCAATGGAGATAGCAAAAATGACATTACTGCCCCGGCTATTTCGACTGTGGCAAACGAAAGCAGTGTGGTAGGTCGTTATGATATTGTCCTTTCAGGGGGGAGTGCCTCGAATTATAATCTAAGTCTGGCCAATGGTTCACTCACTGTGGAGAAAGCCACTTTGACGGTGACTGCCGATAATAAAACTAAGACTTACGGTGAAGCCAATCCTGATTTAACGATCAGCTACTCGGGCTTCGTAAATGGAGAAGATAAAACAGTGATCACAACAGAGCCAACCGCTACAACATTAGCTAATGCGAGCAGTGGAGCTGGGAATTACGACATCACTTTGTCAGGCGGTTCAGCGTCTAATTACTCGTTGATCACCATAAATGGCTCACTCGCCATCCAAAAGGCTACCTTAACAGCCATAGCCGATGATAAAGCCAAAACTTATGGTGATACCAATCCAGCATTTACCATCAGCTACACAGGTTTTGTGAATGGGGATGATGTGTCGGCTTTGGGAGATGGGGCACCATTTGCCAGTACAGTGGCCACTGCAAGTAGTGGAGCAGGTTCATACCCAATAATTTTACAAGGAGAAGATACTGGCAATTATGCAGTGTCATTGGTAAACGGTACACTGAAGGTTAATAAAGCTAACTTAACAGCCACAGCCGATGATAAAGCCAAAACTTATGGTGATGCCAACCCAGCATTCACTATTACATACTCTGGTTTTGTGAATGGGGATGATGTGTCGGCTTTGGGAGATGGAGCACCGTTGGCCAGTACAGTGGCCACTGCAAGTAGTGGAGCAGGTTCATACCCAATAATTTTACAAGGAGAAGATACGGGCAATTATGTAGTATCATTGGTAAACGGTATACTGAAGGTTAATAAAGCTACCTTAACAGCGACAGCAGATGATAAAGCCAAAACTTATGGTGATGCCAATCCAGTCTTGACTATCACTTACTCGGGTTTTGTGAATGGTGAAGGAGCAGCAGATATAACTGAGCCAACCATTACCACCACTGCTAATGCTTCAAGCGGAGCAGATACTTATGAAATCACATTGACGGGAGGTGCAGCGGATAACTATATTCTGACTGCAGTTGATGGTACATTAACCATCAATAAAGCTACATTAACGGCTACTGCAGACAACAAGTCAAAAGTGAAAGGGCAGTCCAATCCAGCCTTTACAATTAGCTATACTGGTTTTGTCAATGGCGATACTGAGTCAGTTATTGACAGCCAACCTGTAGCATCAACTACTGCTGATGAAACCACTGCCGCTGGCAATGCGATCATCAGCTTAAGTGGAGGTAGCGATAATAACTACGGCTTCAATTTGGTGGATGGAACACTTAATATCATTGCAACGTCAGTCACCACTTCGGTAACTGTTCCAGCGGCAAGTACTTACAAAATCGGAGATAAACTTGATTTTGAAGCCAGTTGGTTATTTCCTGTAACAATCACAGGCGCACCGAGCATTGCAGTGACCATTGGAAGTAAAACGATGGAAGCGCAACTTTTGGGTACAGTAAGCAATGGTAGCACTTCGACCTTCCGTTATACTATAACCGAAGGCGACCTCGATGTAGACGGTATTTCACTAGGAACTGCGATTAGCATGAACGGGGGGGGCATCAAGGATCAGTTTGGAGTAGATGCCTTGCTTTCTCTCAATAATATAGCAAGTGCTACGACTGTATTTGTGGACGGTATCAAACCAACTCCAACGTTAAGCACAAGTGCAGCAGCCATAGTAAATGGATCATTTACGGTCACCTTCACTTATGATGAAGTAGTAAGCAACTTCCAATTGGCAGATATAACAGTGACCAATGGAATTGCCAGCAACTTCACGAGCGTAACAACAGGTACTGTTTGGACGGCAGACATTACACCAACAGTAGCTGGAAACGTGACGGTCAGCTTATCAGCAGGCGTTGCCAATGACCAAGCAGGTAACAATAGTGTGGCGAGTAATGCTATTACCAGAGAGTTCAATAATATCCCAACAGATATCTCTTTAAGCACGACTAGTATTGCCGAGAATAATGCCTTGGATGCGCTGGTGGCCAATCTAGGCACAACAGATTTAGACGTGGAAGACAGCTATATCTATAGTCTGGTTTCGGGAGCAGGAGATACGGATAATGCAAGCTTTGCATTAGAAGGTTCAAGCTTGAAAACGAACAATGTATCGTTCAATTTCGAGGCAAAGAACAGCTATAACCTGAGGTTAAAAACTGACGATGGTAAAGGAGGAGCTTTTGAAAAAGCCTTCACAATATCCGTAACCAATGTAAATGAGGAACCATTCGCCTTGAGCTTGACCAATTCAACGATTGAAGAGGCTGATGAAGCTCAGCAAGTAGGCAGTCTGATGAGCCTTGATCCTGATGATGGAGATACCTTCACCTATACCCTTGTATCAGGTACTGGAGACACCAATAATGCAGAGTTTGCAATTACTGGCACAACGCTGAGTACGGCAGGAGTGATCAATTTCGAACAGGGGGCAACAAGGTCAATATTGGTGAGAGTAACTGATGCCGGAGGCTTAAGCTTCGATCAGCAGTTTACTATCAATATTGAAGAAGTGGAGATAGAGCCGATCAGGCAGTATACCACTAATGCCCCGGGCGCAGAGGTCAAGAACGTGTTCTCGCCTAATGGAGACGGGGTAAATGAAACATGGGTAATCGATGATTTAGCTGATAATCCTATCAATGAAGTGAAGGTCTATGCGCAAGGTGGAAAACTGATCTTCAGCCAAGTCAACTACCAGAATGACTGGGGAGGAACCTTTAAAGGCAATGCTATCCCAGACGGCACCTACTATTATGAGATCAATATCTACAATGGCCAAAAAATCATTAAGGGATTCTTGACCATCATCAGAAACCGATAAACATCAAAGTCATGCAAAATCAAATGAAAAACACAAAAGCGAAATTCATAATGGTCTTCATATTGGCTTTGATCGCCATTAAGGCCAAGGCACAGCAAGTTCCGCTTTTTAATCAATACTATTATTCACCGAGTTTGGCTTATTCCTCGGGGACTGTATTTGAAGAAGACCGATACATAAGCCTGATTTTTAGAGATCAATTTGGTGGATTGATTGGTTCTCCCAAAAACTTTGCTTTGGCCTATAATAGCGCAGTGCATAATAAGATCGCTTTTAGCGGCAATATTACTACTGCGGATATAGGTTTTACAAGCCAAGTGAAATTATCAGGAGGTTTAGGCTATAAACTTTTTAGAAAAGGAGATCAAGGGTTGTCTATTGGCACTCAATTCGGTTTATCCTTCTTTAGTTTGAACGAAGATAGGGTCAACCCTGAAAACTCAGCGGACAATGTATTGATCGATTTATTAGGCCAGAACGGAAGCTCCTTCAGTGTTGACCTATCAGTTAGTTATCGTTTGGGCGAACTAGGTATTGATATCGCTATCCCAACTGTAATCAATGAAAGCCTTTCAGACGATGCTTATATTAGGATCAATGATGACAATGTGCCCGACTTTATCGGTGGTGCAAGGTATGAGTTCAGTCTTAACCCAGATTTAAGCTTCACTCCTTATGCAGGTGTTAGGTTAAGAGAAACCATTGGTGCGGAGCTGGATGTGATGGGTGAATTGAACTTCAAGGATAAATTCAGGGCTACAGTCGGTTACCGTGATAATTATGGAGCATCGGCTGGACTTGGCGCTCAAATCTTCCCTAAAGTGCTTTTTACCTATAATTATGATTTTGGACAGAAGGATGCTCCATTCTTAGCAGATGGATTTAGCGAGTTTGCCCTTCACCTTAAACTGAATAAAGTAGAGGATAAAATAGACGCTTGTACCCAAGAGGGACTTGAAGTGGTCAATAAGATAGTGGATCAAAGGATTTTTGATGAAAACTTAGTGAATCCCGAAGACAAAGAAAAAGCACTTTGTTATCTATCTAGCTTAGAAGTTGGAAAGCGCAAAGAGCAGTACCAAAAAGCAGAGCAGGCTTATCAAGCATTATTTTTGAAAATAAAAACGGAAGAAATCGCTAGGCAAGAAGCAACCAGATTAGCAGCACTTCAGGCAGAAAAGCTGAAACAAGAAGAAGCTGTAACAGCTGAGCGCGAAAGATTGGCCGAAATTGAGAGAATAGAATTACAAAAGCGTAAGGCAATGGCCGAGCAGAAGGAATTAGAGCTTAAAAAGGCGCTTTCATTAGTGACAGAATCTGTTTCTTTTAACTCAGGAAGTTCTGTTTTAACCAAGACCTCATTTGAATCTCTGAATGTACTTGTAGCATTGTTGAACGAAAATCCAGATATCAGTTTAAGCATCGCTGGGTATACAGATAACAGTGGTAAAGCGGAAGCCAACTTACAATTATCGAAAGTTAGGGCCCAAGCCGTAAAGGATTATTTGGTTGATCAAGGAATAGCCGCTGACCGCCTGGCAGCAGCAGGATATGGAATAGCCAACCCAAGGGCAGACAATGCTACCAAAGAGGGTAGAGCCCTCAATAGAAGGGTTGAGATAAAGATTATGGAAGAATAATTTGATCGACTATAGGTTGAGGTACTTAATAGTCAATTTAGAAAGCCACCAGACGGGTGGCTTTTTTTATGTCCAATTATCATTTGGGCCTTCCAAATGTCCGCAAACATCAAAACCAAATGCCCCTCCAAGCCAATCCTGACAACATAAGATACACTTGTTACAACTTATGACATTCGTTTACCCATCCATGACAAACCTCCTCAACAATTGCCGTTAGTTTGAATAAGTAATCTGAAACAGGTCAAAAGAGGATTACGAAAACAATTAAAAACTCAAACAACAACAATTATGAAAACGCAATTGAAAGTAACATTCGTCCTTTTATTAATGGTATTAGGAATGTCAGCAAAGGCTGGTAAGCCAGAAAGAGAAGTAAGCATCTCAGTCGAAAACAACAAAGCAGTTGTTTTATACATGAAGAATTTAGTGGGAAAAACAGGAATCGCTTTGATTGATTCAGAAGGCAACACAGTTTTTTCAGATCAAACTAGCAAAGACTTTTACGGCAAAGTTTTAAATCTGGAGTCAATCAACGCAGGCGATTACACATTGGAAATCGACAACGAAGAAAAACTAGAAGTTTTGACAGTGGCTGTAACTAGCACTTCAGCTTCGATCATAGAGAGAGAAGTGTCAATCATGAAACCATTGGTTAAAATGAGCAAAGAAACAGCTAAAGTGTTTTTTGCAGGAACCGGTCAAGAAGTTGAGATATCGCTTTACAATAGTAATGGATCTATCCAATATAAAGGAGAGCATTTAGATAAAGAGATATCGTCTAAGAAGTTTGACTTGTCAGATTTAGAAGAAGGTACCTACAGATTTAAATTCAGAATCAACAACAGAAACTTTTATCATACAATCGTTTTGAATTAAGAGTGCAATCGAAGTTCAAGACATCTTAAGCGCATCGAAAGGTGCGCTTTTTTGTTTGAATTTAGATTTTATGTTTTTAGGGAAATTAACGGCCTCATTTTATATGGAACTAAAATTGTAACTGTTATGCTGAACTCACCAACGAGCGAGTATTGATCGTTCGAGTTGATTTCCATTTCTTGTGATGGCTTGAAATTTTAGTAAGGCCAATACTTGAGGTATAACATCAAAAAAAATCATTAAAACTCTTTCCTCTCCCGTGATCCATATCCATCTTTGCCTTATGAATTATATAAAGCAAGTGGTAGCATGGTTGCTGGTGGGGAGTTCACTGGTAAGTGCGTTTATTGCCCCACTTGTTTATCTTGATTTTGAGTTGCGCAGGGACTACATAGCCGAAGTGCTTTGTATTAACAAAGACAAACCAATAACGGTTTGTGGAGGTGAGTGTTTTCTAAACAAACAATTAAAACTGTTCGAAGGAGATGCTCAAGATCAAAAAGCTCCAGTTCAAGAGGAATTAAGAATTGCTTTCTTTTTCCAAGAATTCAAACAAATCACATTGTTCAACAGAAATTACCTCTTGTTGAATGGATGGGACGCTAGTCTTAATCAGGATAAGCTCTTAGTGGGCTTCAACTTTGATATTTTTCATCCCCCACGAGTTTAGGTTTACCTCAGATTTTTGTGCCTTTCAATGTTTCCTCCTCGACTTTTAAGTCGGAGTTGACAGTGCGCGCACGCCATTTTATTAAACCAAAAAAACGAAATTAAAAATGAGAGTATTTAAG
>PCUU01000029.1:32792-33677 GCA_002786855.1 Cytophagales bacterium CG12_big_fil_rev_8_21_14_0_65_40_12 | reverse complement strand
GCAGCGAGTTGCATTTGTCCAGAATGCTGTTCAAACTGTATATTGAGCGATGGTTTTTTTGGGAAGAAGCAGTAAGCGGTCAGAGCGGCAATGATATTGATCAAGAAGTTATTGACCGACCTGTGGCGTGTATGCTGGATTTTGCAGATGTTCTTGAGCTCATCATTGACCGTTTCGATCAAGGCCCTTTTCCTGAGCAGGATTTTGTCGGTTTGGCTGAGGTTCTGGTTTTTCATGTTCTTCTTTGGTTTGGAGATGAGCTGTATGCCGTTACCAAACAGAAGGTCCGAAAGTGCCTTGGAAATATAGCCCTTGTCTGCAAATAATTTACCGAACACCTCCCTTGTCATGCTTTCCATCACCTTGGTGTTCCTGTCATCAACATTGCCCTTGGTGAGGTAAAAGGCCAATATTTCCCCTTTGTCGTTGATGATCAGGTGGAGCTTGAAGCCATAGAACCAGCCGATGGAACAATACCCTCTTTCAGCCACCCCATCAAAAGTCCTGTGCTGGTGTATCCTGCGGTTATGGCATACTTTCAGGTGTGTGGAATCTATAAAACTGATGCCCCTGCATTTGCCAAGGCCCTTGGTCTTCAGGTAGAGCATAAAGGGCAGGGCCACCCTGCCCTTGAGTTCCACGAACCGGTTGTAGGAGACCAGACTGGGAAAAAGGTCATCAAGGTGCGGGCAAACGTAGTGGCAATAGAAAGCCTTGAA
Source organism: Cytophagales bacterium CG12_big_fil_rev_8_21_14_0_65_40_12 (assembly GCA_002786855.1). Taxonomy (GTDB): domain Bacteria; phylum Bacteroidota; class Bacteroidia; order Cytophagales; family Cyclobacteriaceae; genus Roseivirga. Next base: position 32,958 of record PCUU01000029.1, on the reverse strand, counting down.
GTTGGAGAACTGGCCATAGTGGAACAGGATCAAGATGCTGATGATCTCGGAGTCCGCCATCTGTGCCTTTCTGATACGGCCGCCATCTTTTTTGCTTTCCACAAGGTGGTTTTTGATCTCCTGCTCAAATTCAATGCAAAAATCATCGACAGAAACGAAGAATTCG
>PCUU01000029.1:1587-32779 GCA_002786855.1 Cytophagales bacterium CG12_big_fil_rev_8_21_14_0_65_40_12 | reverse complement strand
ATGGGTTAAAATATTGAATATCAACACTTTAATATACTCAAAAACACCCTTTTTTCATACTTTAAACACCTTTTTCTTATCCCGAACTCACGTTAATTTAAATGCTTTTTAACCAAGAAGTCTAGCAAAGAAGCGCAGGATCTATACAAAATTTCGAATACTTCTTGAAAGCCTTTTTCTTCATCATAATAAGGATCTGGGACGTTTGCATTCTTATCCAGAGGATCGAAATAACGCATCATTAAAGCCTCTGCCCGCTCATGGCCAGGCCTAAGTCTTTCTATATCGCGTTTATTACTCTGGTCCATCGGAAGGATATAGTCAAACTCCAAAAAATCGGCATAGGTAAATTGTCTGCCTTGATGATTTAGTTCGACACCGTTTTTTAGTGCATTTTTTATTGTCCTTGGGTCTGGTTGTTCTCCAATATGATAATTTGATGTACCGCAAGAGTCAATTTCAAAATGATCTGAAAGTCCCATTTCAATTACTTTTTGCGTAAAAATTCCTTCAGCCAATGGCGAGCGACAAATATTTCCCAAGCAAACAAATAATACCTTGACCTTGCTCATTCCTATTTCTTTCTATTTTTGTTCAGCATTCTAACCCGAAAATCTTACTTATGGAATTTATAAAAGTAACCAAAGCCTACGACAAGTACATTGCGCTTATCGAATTAAACCGCCCCAAAGAGCTCAATGCTTTGAATTTACAACTGATGGGCGAGGTACGAGATGCACTCAAAGAATTGGATCAAGATGATGAGGTCAGGGTGATCATCATTACAGGAAACGAACGCGCATTTGCGGCTGGAGCCGACATCAAACAAATGGCTGGCAAAACAACGGTTGACATGTGGAAGACTGACCAATTCAGCACATGGGATCAAATCAATAAAACACGTAAGCCGATTATTGCTGCTGTTTCTGGTTTTGCCTTGGGTGGAGGCTGCGAATTAGCCATGACTTGCGATATGATCGTTGCTTCTGAAACCGCTCAATTTGGCCAACCAGAAATCAAGATTGGGGTTATGCCAGGCGCAGGAGGTACGCAGCGACTGACCAAAGCATTGGGCAAAGCCAAAGCCATGGAAATGGTTTTGACAGGTAAATTCATCTCTGCTGAAGAGGCCGAAAAATTAGGCTTGGTCAATAGAGTTGTACCAGTAGAATTGTACATGACAGAGGCCTTGAAACTAGCCAAAGAAATTGCCTCAATGTCGCCATTGGCTGTTCAGATGGCCAAAGAATCGGTTAAAAGATCGTTTGAAGTGCCCTTAGAAGAAGGATTGCATTTTGAGCGCAAGAATTTCTATATGCTGTTTTCTTCTGAAGACCAAAAAGAAGGTATGAATGCCTTTGTAGAAAAGCGGAAAGCGGATTTCAAGGGAAAGTAATCGCACTAGGCTCAAAACAGCGAATTACTCTAACTTGACCAACGCGGTGAGGTTGACTGAAAACAAAAAAGTGATGGATTCACTGCCACTTAAAGCACTATTTTGAATCAAGGCCTCTAACGAGGCCACAAAATAGCCCTCTTTATTAATCCAGGCTGACAGGTTTCGAATGCCTTCTGATTCATTATTGAGCACCCCATCATTGGAGTCCTTGGTGTAAATCCTAATGCTATCGCTTGAGCCTTGTAAAAACCTTAAAAATTTCTCTTCGAGTTTTTCCCTTTCTGTTTTCGAAAGAAAATCGATTTGTTGGTTAAAAGCCCTTCCGAGTTTGATAGAAAGGTCTTCGATCATGATTCCAGAACTCCTCAAAAAAGACTGATTTTCTATTTTAAGGTCGATGGAGTTGATCCAAATTTCTTGAAGTCCCTCTCGATAGTCAATAAATTCCTCGTTGAATAAATCAAACTGAACGGCCTCATTGACAAGGCTAGTTTGCGGAAGGTTGTTGATCAAAAACTCCTTCTCGATCGTCTTCGTTACCTTCGATTCAATTCCAGGATCATCACAAGCGCAGCAAACACAGAGAAGGAAAATAAAGGCGAGCAATTTTTGGGTTTTCATCATTTCAAATGGCCAGTTCATTGCTAACAAAGCATTCATCAAAAGTGCTTAAAAAATAAAGGAGTGACAATGCCACTCCTTTATTTCAAAATTTTACAACTTAAATCCCCGGAACGATTGGAACATTGGTGCTGCTTTTACCTTCTCTAAAGCTAAATCCAATACCCACTGTTGCTGTGTTATATTCTTGGAAAGCGTATTCACCAAAAATATTCAAGAACAACAATCTAATTCTAAGCCCCACATTGGCCCTAACCCCACCATTATCATAAGCTAAGTTAATAGGGTCGGTAAAAGTGGTTGTTTCTGTGGAATACTGACCTAACAATCCAAAGGTCGTTTTAGACTTTGCATAGCCGAGACCACCGTAGGCAGTGATGAAGGCTAATTTTTTCGAGATCAAGGCTTGAACAATTGTTCCTGTAGTTTCGAATTCCGCAAATTGATTTAAATCCGCATCCACCGCTAATGTTGTTTTCAAATTAGTATAACCTACAAACACTGACAAATCAAATGGAAGTGCCTTTACAACTGGCAAATGCTGTTTGATATCATGCATCAAACCTATACCGAAAAGTTTTATTTCTGACTCATCATCATCGCCAATCGAAATATTCGGAACATACCTTATTTTCAAATCTGTACCTTTTACCAAGCCGATGCCCAATTGAATCATAGGGGTTGGAACTGCATTGGTAGGGAATTCCTCTTCAATTCCTAAACCTGTTGGTGCTGAAATTCTGATAGTTTGATCTCCGTTATTGTCAAAGAAGGTCAATTCTGGGAGGTCATCTGCTCCTAAATTCGGTCCAAATAAGGTAGGTAGCTGCGCTGAAGTACCATTTGATAATCTTACGTTTGAGTATTCGCTGTTATTGAATGTAAAAAACTCACCACCAGTTGGTACGATGGCAGCAGACACCGAAACGTTCAGATCAAAACCCAAAGTTTGATGAGGCCTAGCAGTATTGTACCAGCCACTATTGATGCCATATCCTATTCCTTGAAAAGCAGGTTCTAAATAAGATTGAAGTAATTTATTCGCGTCTGCCAAACCAGCCTCTAAAAACGAATCAAAATCAAACTGAGCCTTCGCCATGTTGGAAAGTGAAAAACTTAAACCAACAATCAATACTATTTTTGTATATAATCTCATATCAATATCTCTTTAAAAAATCAATCTAACTGAACTCTAGCAGTAACATCAAACTTGAATTGAAACTGGAAAGTATCGCTTGAAGAATTGAGCAATACATCTCTTCCTACAAGTTCCATTTCTATGACAAATGAAGTTCCGTTCAATAAGGCACTTTCAATTCCTGCAATTGCAGTTTGATTCACCGTGCCAGGGGCGGCTTTATCAAACAATAAAACTTGGGCAGATTGAGCATGGGCATTTACAATTACTGTAGAAAGGAGCGGTATTCTGCTTCCTCCTGCAAAAACAATACTCATATCAACGTCTAAATCAGTTTCGTTTCCTGCATCAATACCACTTAGTGAATAATAAATTTGATTGATTGTGAAGCGTTGAAGTTCATCTGAGTACTCATCAAATTCTTCGGAGGTAATATTAATATCACCAGTATTTACAGAAGTCGAAGGTGTCTCATCAATTCTTTGACCAACCAAAAGAGGTGGAACATTGATTGTTACACTGATTGGGTCAACATCCACGATTTGAGAAATATCCGACTGTATTCCTGCCTCACCGCAAGAAAACAGCGAACCCATTAAACATGCCAACAGGCAAATGGAGATTTTTTTCATTTTATCAAGTTTTAAGATTTGGTCAGCGAAATTACAAAAAAATGGGTGTTACGTTAATTACCGTACAAAAAATAGATCATTCAGTAGGTTGTGCCACTGATGCAATCAAGTCCCAAACTACTTGGAGATTAAAATCACTTTCAATGTCGCGATCAAATCCTGCAGTCAAAATAAGCTCAAAGGGTTCTTGATTGTCAATAATGGCTTCTAGGCTAGCCACTTGCGCAGCACTGAGCAGAGAATTTGCATTGCCTCTTTCGAATGCCGTAACCAGTCCATTTTGCAAAGTTACTCCTGAAACCAAAAGTACTTCTGTAGTAACTCCATCTAATCGAGTGGAAAGAGTTAAGTTCATTTGTACTGGAGCAGCACCTGTATAACCTGTAATATTGTAGGTGAATTTTGTCAGTGAAATGCTCTTGATAGATTCAGCGCTCTCATTTACCAAAGCCCCAGGATCGATATTCCGCTGATTTGTAAATTCATTGTTCGGGCTATTATTGGCCACTGAACTATTGATCGTAAAATCAAAACTTCCTGTGGCAGGTACTTCGATGGTTAGCCCTCCTTCTTCACAGGCATAAAACAAGAGCAAGAATAGCGAGAATAGGATGTTCTTTTTCATTTTAATTGGCTTAGTACCCTCTAAAGTTAATAAGAATTTTTTGTTTGAGTTGTGAAAAACTAAGTCTGATCAAAAATTCAATATTGAATTTAATTAGTGGTTAAAAAGCCCTTCTATCTGTGGGTTTTCTATTTTTGTGGCGAATGAACGAACTGCTTTACAATATCGGAATCTTCTTTTATGGAACTACCATACGGTTGGCTGCCCCCTTTAATGTAAAAGCACGGCAGTTTTTAACGGGTAGAAAAGGGCTTTTAGACCGTATTGCTAATGACTTCCGTAATAACCCTTCCGAAATTGTTTGGTTTCATTGTGCCTCGTTAGGCGAGTTTGAACAAGGAAGACCAGTGATGGAAGCCTTCAAAAATGATTTTCCGAAGAAGAAGATTTTGCTCACGTTCTTCTCCCCTTCTGGCTACGAACTCAGAAAAAACTACCCTGGTGCGGATTTCATATATTATCTCCCCTTGGATTCAAAATCAAATGCCAAAAGATTTTTAGAAATCACCCAGCCTTCGATGGTCATCTTCGTCAAATACGAATTTTGGTTCCATTACCTTAATGAGACAAAGAAAAGAGGCATCCCACTTTTCTGTATTTCAGCCCTATTCAATCCTAAACAAAGATTTTTTAAGCCCAATGGCGGATTTTTCAGAGACATCTTAAAGAAGTTCGACCACTTTTTTGTTCAAAACGAGGCTTCCAAAAAGCTCTTGAATGACATTGGTATTCAAAAGGTTTCTATAGCAGGCGACACGCGCTTTGATCGGGTATTAGCCACTGCAAGCAATCCGAAGGCATTCCCTTTAGTCAAGCAGTTCACGAACGACCGCTTAACAGTTGTTATTGGCAGTTGCTGGCCAGCCGACATGGCATTTCTTTTCCCGATTATCAACCAATCCGGCAACATCAAATTCATCATTGCGCCTCACAATATCGGAGAATCACATATTCGTCAAGTTGAAGAAGGATTAAAGCTTCCATTTACAAGAATTACCGAAGCCAATGAAACAAGCGTTTCGAACTCAGGTGTATTGATTATTAACAATATTGGTATGCTTTCTTCACTTTACCAATATGGCGATGTGGCCTATATCGGAGGAGCATTTGGCGATGGCTTGCATAATATATTGGAAGCAGTGACTTTCGGTTTACCAGTGGTTTTCGGAAACAATAACCTTGAAAAATTTCCTGAATCGACTGCTTTGGTAGAAAAAGGAGGCGCCTTTAGCTTCAAAACCCAAGAAGAAATCAACCAGTATTTTAATCAATTGACAACAGACACAGCATTTAGAGCGAAAGCCTCTGCTATTTGCTTAAAATTTATTGAAGAGAATACCGGTGCAACCGCCAAGATTATGCAAACTTTGAGCACATGGAAAAGCTAAGGGGCAGGGTCATTAAATCTACAGGCTCGTGGTACGAAGTGAAAACGGAGGCTGGTGAAATTTACCACAGTAGACTGCGAGGTAAGTTCAAACAGGATGACATGAAAATCAACAACCCAATCGCGGTTGGTGATTGGGTTTTCATTGAACAAGAAGGCGAAAAGGAATCTGCGGTGATCAAAGAAATTGAGCCAAGACAGAACTACATCATTCGAAAGTCTACAAGGAAGTCTGCTTTCTCGCATATCATCGCTTCCAACTTAGACCAAGCGATTTTAGTGGCTACTCTTTCCTTTCCTAGGACCTCATTGGGTTTTATCGATCGATTTTTAGTCAGTGCCGAATCGTTCAGGATTCCATCTATTTTGGTATTGAACAAGACCGACTTAATGGACGATGAAGCGAAAGCAAACGCGCTTGAGTTAAAAGCACTTTATGAAAGCATCGGCTACCCAACATTCCTCATCTCGGTTTTAAAAAACGAAGGTTTGGACGAAATCAGAGCCCAAATCAAAGGAAAAACTTCGTTGATTTCTGGTCATTCTGGTGTAGGAAAATCTTCATTGCTGAATGCCTTAATTCCAGATTTAGCCTTGAAAACAGGTATTGTTTCAAAATTCGCGAACAAGGGAACGCACACCACCACATTTGCCGAAATGTTCGAAATGGACAGCGAAAGCACCATTATCGACACTCCTGGTATTAAAGAGTTGGGTTTGGTTGAAATGGAAAAGGAAGAAATCAGCGATTATCTGCCAGAAATGAGGGCGTTTTTGGGCCAATGTAAATTTCATAATTGCCTTCATGTGAACGAACCTAGCTGCGCTGTGCTTGATGCCTTTGTAGCTGGAGAAATTGCGGATTCTCGCTACATGAGTTATCTCAGTATGTTGGAGGATACCGATAATAGGCGTTAAATTATCTCTGTTCCTGAAAAAGACCTCTGCGAGGTGACTTAAAGTAAATTATTTGCACACTTCTTTTCATCCTGAGCCTTAGAGAAGGAGCTAGATCCGGTTTCAAAAACAAATCCTAAGACAAGATTAATAAGATTAGAAAAGAACCGATGTTTATAGACTAACGAGATTACTTGGAGTAATCTCGTTAGCCAAACCCAAAATCATTAGAACAACTCCACCATCTGAACCAATTTGATAAACTCAGCGCGATAGCCTTCCTCATCTTTGCCCTTAGCGGCTTTCGCTAAACGGATTACGGCATTGTAGGTCAAGTCATTTTTATAGTCCGAATCTCTCAGCAGCATTCCAAAGCCTGCTACTGCCGCAGACCAACGGAAGTTATCTGAAGTAGCAGAAAGTGATAAAGTTTCATTTTTAATGACTTGCTCAAGAAGGATACTCTCCTTTCCATCAGGCTTTTTATACCTCAATTTCACAGTCATTAGATCAGTGGAATTTCCAGCGTCTTGCTTCACTTCTGTGTTTTGGTATTTCAAATCATCCAAAGGTTTAAATTGGCTCTTTACCCCAACTGGGATTATTTCATATAAGGCGGTTACAGTATGTCCAGCACCCAATTCACCAGCATCCTTCTTGTCATTATTGAAATCCTCATCATTCAACTTTCTGTTTTCATAACCAATCAAACGATAGGCTTGCACGGTGGCAGGATTAAACTCCACTTGGATTTTCACATCTTTGGCAATGGTAAAAAGTGTGCCACCAAACTCAGTAACCAATACCTTTTTGGCCTCTAAAATATTGTCGATGTACGCATGGTTTCCATTTCCTTTATCGGCCAAAACTTCCATTTTAGAATCCTTGTAATTACCCATTCCAAAACCTAAAACGGTTAAGAAAACTCCTTCATCTCGTTTCTCTTCTATCAAATCTTCCATGGCCTTATCGCTTGATGCGCCTACATTGAAATCACCATCTGTAGCCAAAATAACTCGATTATTACCGTCTTTGATGAAATTCATTTTGGCAAGTTTGTAGGCCAATTGAATGCCAGCTCCTCCAGCAGTGGAACCTCCCGCACTCAAGTTTTCCAAAGCGTCAATGATTTTCTCTTTGTCTTTACCAGAAGTGGAAGGAAGCACCTCTCCTGCTGCACCAGCATAAACCACAATAGCCACATGGTCTTCTTCTCGCATTTGATTGACTAAAAGTTTGAGCGACTTTTTAAGCAATGGCAACTTATTGTCATCACTCATCGAACCTGAAACATCAATCAGGAAGACCAAATTAGAAGCCGGCAAATTATCCATGGCGATTTTCTCGCCCTGAATACCAATGTGAACCAGTTGATGCTTAGCATTCCATGGAGCAGTAGAAACTTCATGTTGAACCGCAAAAGGATGTTTACCGCTTGGCCCATCATAGTCATAATTGAAATAGTTGATCATTTCCTCAATCTTAACGGCATCTTTTGATGGCTTTTGCCCATTATTGATAAACCTTCTCACATTGCTGTAAGCCGCAGCATCCACGTCAATCGAAAAAGTAGAGTAGGGATTTTTCCAAGGTGTATTGAAGCCGCTTTCCTCAATTTCAGCGTAGCTTTCATTACTTTCTCTTTGAGGATAGTGATAAGCTTTTGAAAAGTTAGTTTCAGGCTGCATGTACATTTGTGAAGACATGTCTATTTCAATTTCCTCTTCATATTGAACTTCCATTTTTCTCTTACTTCTATTCCTTGTTCCATAGCCTGTAACTACAACTTCGGCAAGACTAGTTACATCTGGTTGAAGACTTACATTGATCACAGATTGCGTCCCTACTTTCATTTCTTGAGTTACATAACCGAGAAATTTAAACACCAAAGTTGCGCCTTGATCAGGCACTTGGATTTTGTAAGAGCCATCTGCATTTGTAGGAACACCTATAGTCGTTCCTTTTACTAATACAGTAACTTGAGGCAATGGAAGACCATCATCGGCACCTCTGACTAAACCCGTAATTTCTTTTTGAAAATTATCCATTGGGCTTTTATGGAATATGCCAATGCTTAGCATCATCACTATTATTAAATTCTTCATGGCTAAATGGTTTATGTGAAAATTTATTTAACCTTGAGATGCAGGGTTTTTGAAGATTCCATAAATGCATTGAAAAAAATATTTTGAACCGACTTGTTCTTTAGTAAAAAGCTCGATATCGCCCAGTATTCAGACCTTGAACTGATTTCGCTTTATAAGCGAAATGACAACAATCAGGTGATTGGTGAATTATACAAGCGCTATATGAGCCTAGTTTATGGCCTTTGTTTGAAATATTTGAAGGACAGAGAAGCTGCAAAGGACATGACCATGCAGGTATTTGAAAAACTACTGAGTCGACTCAAAACGCAAGAAATCGAACATTTTAAAAGTTGGCTGTATGTATTGAGCAAAAATGAATGCTTGATGCTATTGAGAAAAGAGAAAACTCAAGGCCACGTACTAGAAAATGGAGAAACGGTTATGGAAATTGCTTTAACTGTGCATCATGATACCGAAGCCAACGTACTAGAGGACGATTTGGGCAAATTGGAAAGTTGTATTGATAAGTTAAATGAGGAACAACAGGCCTGCATTCGTTTCTTCTATATTGAAAAAAAGAGTTACCAAGAGGTAGTAGATTTGACAGGTTTTGATTTAAAGAAAGTAAAAAGCTATATCCAAAACGGACGTAGAAATTTAAAAATATGTGTAGAAAATCTTCGTGAGCAAGAAGCATAACCATATTGAACAATTGACACCAGCCTTGTTAGAAGCCTACAGAAATGGGCTTTTAACTGCTGAGCAAGAGCATCAGGTTGAAAAACTGATGCTCGAAGACCCTTTCTATGCCGATGCACTGGAAGGGTTGGAAAGTATTGCTGCATCGGATTTGGGCCATGACTTAAACGAACTCAACACACGTTTGAAAGACAGGTTAGCCGAAGAAAAAAGGGTCATTTTCTGGACATTAACAAGGCGAATGGCGGCTGCCCTTTTCTTCTTAATAACAGCCTCTTTTATTTTCATTTGGCTGAAGCCGAAAAATGAAACCGAGAATAATCTTACTGCAAATAAAGAAACAGAAACGAATACAAGACCTATCGCAGATAGCATTGCTTTGATCAATCCTGATGCTTTCGAAAAGCCTAAATTAAGCGCTTCCAACCTCAATACTAAGCCTAGAAATATTGACCCAATCCAGTCTATTGTTGAATACTCTGAGTCAGAAATTGAGTTTGATTTCGAAATTGAAGAGTTGGGAGAGGTTGTTTCAACCGCTGAAGCCGAAGCACCAAAGCCAAAATTAGAAATGAATCTAGCCGAGAGGGCTAAGACAAAAATGGAAGAAACAGAGAGAATGAAAGCCTCTAACACAGTCGTTGAAGAAAAATTGGAAATGGACAAAGCCAGTTTCATGAACATTCAAAGCAAACTCCAAGGGCGTACGCCTGGTATTCAGATTACCCCTCCCAACATTACCTTAACAGTAGTTGATGCCGATGACCTTTCTCCATTGCCCCAAGTAACCGTTTTGATCAAAAACACATTACAAGGTGTTCCTACCAATATGGACGGGAAAGCAGAAATCCGAGCAGATTCTTCTGCAGTGTATGTCGTGCGTTTTTTAGGTTATGTTTCTCAAGAGTTTAGGTTGACCGACCTTGCCAAAATGAATAATACCATTAAGCTGGAACCCGATATAACCTCCTTAGCAGAAGTTGTTGTGACGGGATATGGAACTTACGCTCAACCCGAAGATCTATCCCGAAGTGCTGCTCCGGAAATAGGCAACAAGGAATTCAATCAGTACATCAAAGAGAACCTGGTTTATCCAAGGCAAGCTGAAAATCAGAAAATCAAGGGACGGGTTACGGTTGAGTTTGTGATTAACTCGGATGGCTCATTAAGTAATTTTTTCATTAAGAAAGGCCTCGGTGCTCGCTTTGATGAAGAGGCCATTCGCTTGATCAAAGAGGGCCCTCGATGGTTGCCTGCTTTAGATAGCAATGGTAACACATTGATAAAAACGGTACGAGTAAGGATTCTTTTTAAACCTTGAGATTTTTATTTGAGACGCTTAGGAGCACAAAAACCACCAAAACAGCCAATCGGAGCGTCATGCCGAGCTTGACTCGGTATCCCTCATTTCACCTCCATGGCCCTTTGTTCTCTTCATGATTATAATTGTCGCATAATAATCCCCCACCAACCGCCCCCACCTCGCTTTGCTGAAGCTTCGCGAAGGCAAGGAGGGCGGACATCCGTGCAAGTTTTAAACATCTGCTGTCTGTTCGAAGTCGCCTTCAAATCATTATAGATTTAAATTCTTAGAATATTACCTTTGCGGCCAAAGTTGTTAAAATGGAATCTCAATCTGATCAGTCAAATTCAATAAGTCCAGAAGAGATTCGAAAGTGCATTGCCATCCTCGAAGCACTGAACAACGATACCAATCAAATTTTTGAAATTCCCAAAGAAGAACGAATTGCTTTACTCAAAGCAGCAGGCATTTTTTCAAGACCTGACAAAGAAGAACTTTTAGGTCGAAAAAGGGGCGCTAAAAAAGCAATCAAAAAGAAGCGCAACGAAAAAGATAAAGCAGCCAGAAAAACAACGGGCATAAGAAGTGCGCGTGAAGCCACCATCTTTATCGCTCCTTCGATGGTCGATTTGGATGTTCAAGACAAGGAAGAAATCATCTTAGATGCGCCACGAGAATGCTACGTCTGCAAAACATCATTCGATCGGCTGCACCACTTTTATGACACCATGTGCCCCGATTGTGGTGACTTCAATTATGCCAAACGCTTTCAGACCGCTGACCTTACTGGCCAAGTGGCTTTGGTGACAGGCTCTAGATTGAAAATTGGTTATCATATTACGCTGATGATGCTCAGGGCTGGAGCTACTGTGATTGCAACCACACGCTTCCCAATTGATTCTGCCATTCGCTATGCCAAAGAACCTGATTTTGCTGAATGGGGACATAGGCTAAAAATCCACGGGCTTGATCTGAGACATATCCCAAGTGTAGAGATTTTCTGCAATTATATTGAGCAGCAATATGATCGACTGGATGTGTTGATCAACAATGCGGCTCAGACTGTTCGTAGACCCTCTGGTTTTTATGCGCATTTAATGCCCAACGAGACTAAGCCTTATGAAGAATTAACGCCTTATGTTCAGGAACTTCTCGCTGACCATCATGCTTGTTTGCAAGAATTAAATAGTTTGAGCGAAAGCTTTGATAAAGGTGAAAACAAGAATCTACCCGTTTCATGGCATGGCCGTCAATTGGGGATTGGGCTTACCGCTTCTGCGCAGCTTTCTCAGATTCCTTATAGCATTGATAATTCTATTGCTGCCGAAGAAGTTTTCCCCGAAGGAAAATTGGATGCGGATTTACAGCAAGTGGATTTAAGAAAAACCAATAGCTGGCGACTGAAATTAGGCGAAATTCACACCACCGAAATGCTCGAAGTGCAACTGGTAAATTCGGTTGCTCCCTTTGTGCTTTGTAATCGCTTGGTCAACTTAATGAAGAAGGAAAACACGGGAATGAAACACATCATCAATGTTTCGGCCATGGAAGGCAAATTCCACCAATTCCATAAAGAAGACCGTCATCCGCATACGAATATGGCCAAGGCGGCCTTGAATATGATGACGCTAACCTCTTCATCTGATTTTGCTAAATATGGCATTTATACCAATGCCGTTGATACAGGTTGGGTGACGGATGAAGACCCCGCAGAATTAGCAAAGCGGAAACAAGAAATCCATGATTTCCAGCCTCCGCTTGATATTGTAGATGGCGCTGCACGTGTACTAGATCCACTTTTTGACGGTATCAATACTGGCAAACATTGGTGTGGTAAATTTCTGAAGGATTACAAACCTACTTCTTGGTAATCAAAATACCCGACTGATATTAAATCCAAAGTGAATATCTCCTTTGAAGAAATTGCCGTCCGTTTCGGTAATAAAGCCTCTTTCCACCATCGATCTTGAGTTTGCCAAGTTGAGATGGAAAACATGTCCACCTGTTTCGATTTCAAGACCAATACCAATTGAATCTTTATAAGTAGGATCAATTTCACTCGTTAAACGATAGTAATACTCGGCATTCAAAGCCAAACGAGTATTCAACTTCATTCTGCCCCCAATGCCTAAAGCGATAATATCATTTTCTTGATTGCCCAGTACTTTATTCCTATGCACATAAGTGGGTGCGAATTGAAAAGAAAACTTTTCGCTGAATTTTCTAGCAAGAAGTAATTGATGGGTGTAGGACACTTTCGAGTTAAAATCATCGGCTTGGAAAGTAGGATCATCTAAAGTTCGTATGGCCACACTACTAAAGGCGGTTACCGATATAGGCATATTCACCTTGCCAGTTGACTGCTTTAGCAAAGCATATTTCAAAAACCCATCATACACCTTCTCAAAAGAATTTCTTCCAATTCCTCCAGTCAAGTCATTGGTAATTCCATATTCCAAAGAAAAGCGCACGTTAGCGCCATCGAGCCCAAAAAACTCATCGATACCCGTATTGATTCTGCCAAAGCGATGTGAAATGATAAATTCCAATTCCTTCGCCTTTCGGGTTACGATTGTGTGTCCATTAATCAACCTAGCCCCTTTAAAAGTTGCTAAAGCATAGTTGGTTTCTGGGGCTTGCTCATTATTTAAAATATCAAGTAAGTCATCTTGCGCTTTGATCGAGAAGATTGAAAGTAGCAAAAGGGTGGTCAGTAGTAAGGTCTTTCTCATTATCTTATTTATAAACTTCGTAATCAAAATTGGCGGTCACCTCCACAGTTTCGGCTATGTTTTTTACCACTACGTTGGGGATTTTAATATCGAATTCCTTGACATTGACATTGAAAAGCAGGGAGCCTGAAAGCTTCCCTCCCTTTAATGTCAAAGTTGATTTTGTTTCGATTGGCTTTGTTACCCCATGAATCGTAAGGTCTCCCTTTACATCCAATTCGTAGCTGCCATCTGTCATTGATTTTAGTGCCTCAGGTACTGTAAATGTGCCTTTAAATGTTGATTTAGGAAATTTTTCAGACTCCATGTAGTTCTCGTTGAAGTGTTCTTGCATCAACTTCTTCTCGAACTCAAATGCTTTGATTAATAAATCAACCGCCACTTGTCCTTTACTCAGGTCTACAATACTCAGCACTTTGTGGTTATTGGCCTCAATATTTTCCATTGGTGCCTCGGAGTAAAATTTAATGTGGCCTGTTCTGGTTAAAAATCTGTCCTGCGACTGCATGGCGAATGTTACCAAAAGCAACATGCCGATAAGTATATTTCTTGTCTTCATTTTTCTTGATTTTATGGTTGAATGATGGATCGTTCTATCAGCACATCGAGCAACATGCCGATGCACTCTCCCTTGATGGTTAATTCACCACCGATTTCTATCTTTTGTAAAGCTTCAAAAGAAAGGGCAGATTCAAGCGTGCATTTTATTACGCCAAAGCCATCAGTTTTCAGACTGATAAAGGGATTCCCGCCTTCTTCGGAGGTTACCTCCACTACCTCTCCGCTTATTTCCAAAATCTTGTTTTGAAACTTTGCATTGGCCGATGTTTCATCCGCTTCGAACTGAGCATAGAGTTCCACGGCTGATAACTTGAATTCAGCAACTAAGTCCTTCATAGCAGGTGCCGTTTTCAAAAAATTGGAATAGACCACATAGGCAGCCACGAAGGCCGCTAGAATGGCGATGGTCAAAAGTGTTTTTCTTTTCATTTTAGTTTAGTTAGTGGCGGCTCCATCTGCAACCCAGCAGGCGATTTGATCAATCTCGGCTTGGGTCAAACTCAGGCCACTCGATGATGGCGGCATGGTACGCACGGTTGTTCTTGCTTGAATTCGGCCAGCATTGCTGACGATGATATTGGTATCTGTGAGATTTGGAGACTGCGAACCGTTATGGCAGCCTGATATAGCGCAGTTAGTTTGAATTATTGCCCGTATGGCTCCGAAACGAACATCGGATTTTACTTTGGTTTGCAGTTCGATTTCACAGCCCGTAGCATCTTTCACCATCACCACATAATCTCTAGGGGAAAGTGAATTAAAGGTGGCACTGGCTTGAAATGCTCCTGATCCCAGTTTGTATTCATAAGGCGCGGAACCGCCAACGGCATTCACCGAAATAGAGCCAGAACTGCTCCCACAACCACTTTCTGTGCTTTGCAACGTGGCATTTACCCCATCGGCATTGAGTATTTCAATGGAAAATTCAGCTGAGCAAATTCCATCGGAGGCTACCACAGTATAGCTACCTGCCGAAAGCGAAGTAAAAGTAGGAGTTGACTGTGCTGTTCCTCCATTCAACGAAAAAGCGTAAGTACCTTCTCCTCCACTGGCATTTAACGAAAAGCTACCCTGGCTGCCGCCACAATTGGTATCTACTTTATTGTCAAGTGTAAGCAGTATACTTCCTAAACATTCATCAGGAATGGGTTCTTTTTCATAAGTGCAGCTCCAAAAAATAATAAAGCTGACTAATAGAAGGTTTAGCTGTCTTAGTTTTCTCATGGTTGATTTTAATTCGCAATTATATACCGTACTATGTTTCGAAAATATTGGCTGCGTTGCTCCTTATTTTATTTTAAAATACAGATTGAACATGATCATTTTTATGGCCAAATTTGATCGGAAAGACGACTAAATCGCATTTTGAACAAATAATATCAACGCGCTGACTACCATGAAAAAAATTCGAACTGATTCTAACCATCCTGACTTTGTTGGCTTGGTGCATTTATTAGATGCTTATTTAGCCCAACTCGATGGCGAAGAGCATGATTACTACCATCAATTCAATAAAATAGATCTGCTTAAAAATGTGGTGGTGATTTATGACCAAGACTTGGCCGTTGGATGTGGCGCAATTAAAGCAATCGACAGCGAAAGGATGGAAGTAAAAAGAATGTATACCTTACCTGAAAGCAGAGGAAAAGGTATTGCTTCTTCGGTATTATCTGAGCTAGAAAATTGGGCTAAAGAATTGGGATATAAGTATTGTGTTTTAGAAACTGGAAAAAGAATGCCCGATGCCATTGGCCTTTACCAAAAAGCCGGATATCAAATCATCAAAAATTACGGGCAGTATATTGGCGTAGACAATAGCGTGTGTTTTGAGAAGTTGATTTGAGCTGATTGATATTCAACCCTTTGGGGTTGGCAGATGCCTGTTTTGGGTTATTGATGTTCAACTCCTTCGGAGTTGGGGGGACGTGGCCTGCCTGTCTTTGTTATTGATGTTCAACCCCTTCGGGGTTAGAGGGTGCGATCTACTCCTCTTTGAGTTATTGATGTTCAACTCCTTCGGGGTTGGAGGGTGCGATCTACTCCTCTTTGAGTTATTGATGTTCAACTCCTTCGGAGTTGGGGGAGTGTCAGTTTTTGGGTTATTGATATTTAATCCCTTTGTGGTTGGGGGACGTGGCCTGCCTGTCTTTGTTATTGACGTTCAACCCCTTCAGGGTTGGGGGTCGTGGTCTGCTTGTCTTTTATTGATATTTAACCCCTTCGGGGTTGGGGGGTGCGATCTACTCCTCTTTGAGTTATTGATGTTCAACTCCTTCGGGGTTGGGGAGCGTTGTGTCTGTTTTATTATTGGTATTTAACCCCTTTGGGGTTGGGTGGCGCAATCTACTTGTGGTTTATTATTTCTGCTAAAAACTCAATCATATTTGGCTCTCTGAAATCCCGAAGGGATTTAATGTCAATAACCGACTGCAGCTCGGAGAAAAATGAAAAAGTTACCAACAACCACAACGTGGTTGAACATCTACAACAGATACTTCTCGTCAAATGCTACTCCGTGCTCCTGAAGTAGGTCTATGTACTCTTCTCTAAAGGTTTTAACCCTATGATGCTCTTCCTGATTCTTTACATATGCAATTAACCGCTCCTTCTCCTTAATACTATAAGTAAATGCCCCGTAGCCATCTTGCCAGCCTTTAAAGTTCTTAAATAGTTGATTTACCTTGATGTATTCAGCACTTGCCAATTTAATGTCTTTGACCAATGATGCGAGCGAAACGGTTGGATGCAAATGAGTTACAATATGCAGATGATCTTCCACGCCATTTATCCGATACAAATGACATTTTTTATTCTCTAGCAAGCCCCAAATGTATTTGAAAAGCTCATCTCTGTTTTCTTTGGTGAGTGTAGGCTCTCTGTTTTTAGTGCCAAAAACAATTTGATAGATAATTTGGGTGTAAGTGCTCATTGTCTTTTCATCGAAAATCAAATCTCATTAATCTTTATATTTATTTCAGAAAATTTGGGAGCGGTATACTTCCCAACTAACAACTCAGATTCATCATATAAAACTAACTGATTCAATATACTTATTAACCCAATCAGTTATTCCTTTGTAGGCTAGGTCAGTCTTGGCTCTAGCACCCAATCGCAAATAATTGAAACCCATTTAAGATGATTATTCAATAAACTTTTCTCCTTTGATCGTCCATTGAAGCAGTTCTTCAAATTCAACAATTTTCCAATTGTTACAATGAAACGATCCTACTAACCTATAATCACTACTTGTATAACCGAAGTGGTTTAGCAATACTATTTCGTAAGTGCCCCAAACATTTTGAGCAATTTCGTAATTGAATCTATTGATTTTAAGATTATAATTTTGAAATGAAGCTGAGTCTACTTTTTCATTCTCAAATTGTGATTCGGTTGACGCCTTAAAAAGCTTTGTTTTTTCTACTGTAGAATCTCTCAAATAAAAAGTCAAAAATCGAAATTGTCTGTCAACACCCATTTGAAAGATAGTTGAACTTCTGTTACCCTTTTCAAGCTCACTCAATGAGGGAAACTCGGTTCTAATTTGAATTTTTAAAGTGTTCGTTTTAACGTTCTTTTCGCAGTTACAAAACCCTATTAAAGTGTCAATTTGATTTTCGGAATACACGAATAATAAATCTACTTTTTGAGCTGTTAAGGTGGAGTCTCGTTCGAATGATGAATTCATCATTGACTCTACAATAGAGGTTTTCACTTCAGTATTTGGTTGAGTTTCTTCAAGCCTATTCTCTCTCTTACAAGCATAAAAACTCATTAAAAATATCAGACTTAATATGTAGATTCTGCTTATCATAAGTGATTACGAACAACTTTATAGGGTCATCGACCATTTCACTCTTTTATAGCAATCAATCTAAGCGGATTTTAATAATTAAAAAACAAGGTGACTTATAATCCCTAAGCATTTATTCAGGCTCTGTTTTCGCCATATACACCCCAATATTCGAAATCAAAGGAATGGCTTTAGCGTCAAGTATTGTGATTTTGATTTGCTTAGTATTCGTATTCGGTAATCTTAATATCCGCTTGTAGCCTATGGTTGTTTCGTTGGCTATTTCCTTATACCCTTCATTTGTTTTCACTTCCACTTTAAATCGTTTTACCCTTTGGCCTAATAGAATGAATTCTTGAAGCAGAAGTCTGTTGAAGCTAATTTCATTTGGGAAATCGATGATCAAGCTATTTTCAATCATCCCGTCCTTTGGCGCCCAATAGGTTTCCGTGTTTTCGTCTATCGCATGCTGAGCGCTGAAATTTTTTCCACGGGTATTAGTAGCTGTAATTGTGGCGCTTTCAACTAAGTTTTGAGCAAAAGTAGCATCCAAAGTCCTTCTCAATTCCATCAAAGCTTTGACGTCATTCTCATGCACCAGCCCTCTTCTGTCTACGGGCAGGTTAAGCAAAAGATTGCCATTGCTGCCAACGGATTTGTAATAGATATCGAGCAGGTTTGTAAGCGATTTCACTTTCTCATCTTGGTCTGCATGATAGTACCATCCCGGTCTTATGGAAACATCGCATTCGGCAGGCACCCAATGCGTACCATCTTCATGGCCTGATGGTAATTCTTGATAAGGTCCAATGCCAGGAGCAAATTCCGCTTTTCTTAAAGGCGCCCAATTGGTGGCATCTGCGAATCCATTTTCATTACCGACCCATCGCACATCAGGCCCACCATCACTAAAAATCACAACATTCGGTTGAAGTTCTTTGGCTAATGCGAAAGTATTCTCCCAGTCATAATAAGTAGATCGATCCACATTTCGGGTTTCGTTGGCACCACCATAGTAGCCATCTCCACCATTGGCACCATCTACCCAAAACTCAAATACTTCCTCATAATTGGTCAATAATTCAGTCAGTTGATCACGGTAGTATTGGATGTACTCTGGCTTTCCGTAATCTGGGTGGTTCCTGTCCCAAGGCGAAAGGTAAAGCCCCATTTTTAGTCCGTATTCCTTACAAGCTGCGGCCAATTCTTTGATAACATCCCCTTGCCCGTTTTGCCATGGACTGTTTTTTACAGAATGCTCAGTATAAGCAGAAGGCCATAAACAGAAGCCATCATGATGTTTTGCCGTCAAAATAATGCCTTTCATTCCAGCTTCTTTTGCAACTCTCGCCCATTGCCTGGTATCTAGTTCCGTTGGGTTAAATGTTGAAGGTGACTCACCTCCTAGCCCCCATTCCATATCCGTGAAGGTGTTCATATTGAAATGGACGAAGGCATAGTATTCCATTTCGTGCCAAGCCAACTGCTGAGGACTTGGTAATGGCCCCACAGGATTTGGGGCAGGTATATCTTTTGAACAGGAAAAAGAGAAAAAAAGAAAAAACAAAACTGCGGAAACTATAGATTTCATAAAGTTCAATTTAATAATGAAGACATTTTAACAACTAGTTTCTTCCTGTTTTCAGGCCTTAGATCAATGCTTTTCATAAGTGAACTTTTGATATAGCAGACGTAAAAGTTAAAAAATAACTGCATGATAAAATCTTAAACCGTCCACATAGTAATGTAAAAGAGCAAAGCTCGGTAAACAATAATTATTGGTACGAAGCTTAAAAGAAGAAGAAAAATTTTAATAATCCTTAAAGTGATTTTATCCGATAACCACTTGAGCATATGCCAAAAGTATATGGCACTAAACACAAGGGCGATCATGGAAAGAAAAAAATCAGAATTCACCAATCTCATAAAAGGCACATCCCCAAACCATGAATTAGCTGAATAAATAATTAAAGAAAATGGAATAAGATACAAGAGTATATAAGCAGCCCAAAACTGCAACGCGAGGTTAAAACCATCAGTTAGATACAACTTCTTTCTATGCAACAAAAAAATTAAGAACCCAAGGAATGGAGCGAGTGCAACCAAAATGAGTTTACTCACTTCAGCAGTCTTGGTATTAAATAAAATTCTAAACTCTTCGATATCTAAATCATTGCTCAATAGGTATTTTTCCACGCTTTCAGTCACATATCCGCTGTAGACTTGGGAATTCATTTGAAATTCTAGGTTCGTTTTGAACGTATCGAAACTGGGTAAAACAAAATATAAAAGGTTGGCAATGAAGAATAGGTTAATGATTTTTAAATAAGGCTTTCGTTTACCCTGAAAGTAATCCTCAGCGAGAACACCTGGCTTGGATGACAATGCGACTAAAGATTTAAAGAATTTGCCATCAAATTGAACAAGATTTGTCAATACATCTTTAAGCCAGCGACTAAAGGCTTTATCTTCTGGCTTGAGGACCTTTTCACCACAAACATGGCAGTACTCACCTTGTAATTTGCCCCCACAATTCCGACAATGAATATGCATTAATTCAAAGATATTAGAATCAATTCTTCTTGCGGTGTGATTAAATACTCTGCTCCTGAAGCCGTTACAACAGCCATTTCTTCCACAGAAATGGTTTTTTCTGTACCATCTGCTCTTTTCCATGCGTGGAAGCCGTCAAAGGCAAAAGTCATTCCTTCGCGCAACAGTTTTTCGGCAGCTGCTCTTGGACGCGTGGATCGGCCTCCGCCTAAGTTCGGCCCAACGTCATGCGCAACATAACCCACGGGGTGACCAGTGCTCCAAGGTACACTTTCAGAACCAGCAGCCTCCATTAAAATACGTTGTGCTAAATCTACCTGAGAACCTTTTGCCCCTGGCTTCATGGCCGCAAGAGCGGCTCTACTACCTGCTTTACTACTTTCCCAATAAAATTGAATGTCATCTGGCGCTACAGTCTCTCCTTCTTTCAGCACATAAGCAAAGCGCTGAATATCGCTGACCCAACGACCGTACAGCTTTATTCCAAAATCGATTTGAATGACATCTCCAGGCATAATTACTTTATCAGTTGCGTACGAATGCCCTCGGTCAGGCCCTGAATTTACATTTGGGTTTTGGTCAGGATTCCAACCATCGCCTACGCCATACTCGGCTATTTTTCTCTTTAAGAATTTCGCAATATCAGCATCTGTAGATTGGCCAGGAATGATTTGCTGATAAGCTTCTATCTGCCAATCCGAAGTGAGTTGTGCGGCTTTTCTCATGATTTCTACCTCTTGCGGCAGCTTTATCGACAGCCATTCATAAACCAATTCAGTAGAAGACACCAGCTTTTTTGCGTCTTCGCCTATCAAATCTTCCAATTGTTGCCTTTGCGTATAAGAGAGGCCATCGGCCATGGCATTTGAACTAGACGAATTGATGGCCACCCTTTGAAAGCCTTTTGAAGCTATAAAATCCACAGCATCTTTCATGGCTGACGAACCGCTGGAAATATTTCTGACCTCATCATGAATATCCAGTTCATCCAAAGCTGTAGACTCACCACCTGGGGAAAACACTAAAGAATGAAATCCATTTTCATCATTATAAAACAGAAATGAAGCCAATCCTCCTGCATTCTCTCCTCCAACATGGTCCGCGATGGGGTCATTGTTATTTTCCCTGCATAGGATAAGCCAACAATCTACATTGGCGGCTTTGAGGGCATTGGGCAATAACTTATTGATTCTTTCCTTTCTGATTTCAGGCCAGGGATTCTCTCCCCAGTAGGTTTCTGGATCGATAGATTGTACTTGGGTATTGGAAGAACAACTGGCAAAAAGCACAAGGCAGAGGATTGATACGAGATAGCAGCTAACTTTCATGAGCAGAGGTTTTAAAGATGGATCAAGATAATTTAAAAACCATTAACTCGCTCAATTTGAAATTATCTTCCAATGTCTTCTTCCTCTTCTTTGTTGCCGTCCTCATTATTTTTCTTGTCCTTTTTCTTCTGCTTTGGCGGCTTATCGCCCTTCTTTTTGAACATGCCTAAAATCCCCTTCTTTGCAGAAAGACTGTCTACCGCGGTAGAATCATTGGCCATTTGTTGTAATGAAAGCGAATCAATAGGATCTGGCTGTGGTGGTGGCTGTGGAAACAAATAGCCAAATTTCTTATTGTAATTGAGTTGATCGATGTTGTAGCCTTTGCGGCCCTCGGGGGTAGTAAGGATGGTTTCTGTCAAAATGGGCTGTTGCCCTAAGGAATCCAAACCTAAGGAATCCAAGCCCTGTACCTTGCCTCGAAGCGGATCCAAAACGCCATAGTGCACAAGTTCGGGCTTCAGTATATCCAGTTTGTAGAACGGCCTTTTCTTCAGGATTTTATCAAATAAATAAGGGTTTTCGAGCACTGGCCTTTCAGGGCTTGACCATAATTTGGAAATGAATGACTTCTTCTTTCTGTTGGAATAGGTAAAGCCTTCTTTTTCTAGAGAGTAAGTTCTCCCTTTCTGAATTCTAAAACCTTTGCCTTCGGCCGCTGCAAAAAACGATTCGTCAATATCGTCAGCCCTGTTTTTCATAAATCCATAGGGCATTTTAGGGATGGTGTCGCCTTCGTACACCGTAAATGGCGAGAAGTACTGCGTCCTGTAATCCTCATCGAGGATCAGCGCAGTTTGATAGGCAGGACAAATCAACCTCTCTGTACAAGAAAAGAGGACGCTGCACAAACAGAGCCATATGATAGGTCTATAATTCATTTGTCCCTTACGGGCTTCCCAGATTACAAATGTTAAGACAAAAGGCCTTTCGACCAAATTAAAATTTTATCACGCTTGCTGTGTAGCCCCTTCCAAATTTTACATGAATGGAAATGGCGCTAAACAAGCTTTAATCATTTATGTTTACAGAGTTATGAAGCAGTTCGATTGTATAATAGCCGGTGCTGGATCAGCAGGATTGACCTTGGCTTATGCGTTATTGGTGTTCGAAAGTAGTAAAAAAACGATTGCCATCATCGAAAATGACCAAAAATCATCGAACGATAGGACTTGGTGCTTTTGGGAACAGGGCATTAACCCCTTTGAAAACCTCGTTTTTAAGCAATGGGACAAGGCGGTTTTTAGGAGTAAAACCTTCGATCAGAATTACAATATCAGCCCCTACCACTACAAGATGATCCGTGGCATTGATTTCTATCAGTTCATGAAAAAGGAACTCTCTAACTACCCGAATTTTATGTGGATCAGCGACTCAGTTGCTTCTATTTCTGATGATGGAAAAGTAACTACCAACCTTGCTGAATATCAAGGAAAACAGGTTTTTAGCAGCATTAAAGGGCTTAAAGACTTTGAAATAGACAAGCAGTACCTCCAGTTTTTACAGCATTTCAAGGGCTACTTTATCAAAACCAAGCAGCCTCAATTCGATCCAGACACTTTCACCTACATGGACTTTAGGATTGACCAATCTGGTGACTGTCGCTTTGGCTATGTACTTCCGTTTTCGACTACTGAGGCACTTGTTGAGTACACCATTTTCAGCGAGCAATTGTTGCCTCTGGAGGAGTATGATGCTGGCGTAAAAAATTACATTACTGACTTTCTGAAAATCGAGGATTATGAGATAAAAGAAGAAGAATTTGGCGTGATCCCAATGACTGACTTCCCTTTTCCGAAGCAACAATCGAGTACGGTATTCAACATAGGCATCAGCGGTGGTTTTGCTAAACCATCGACTGGTTATACTTTTTTACGTTCACAAAGAGCGATGATTGCCATGGCTAAAAATATCGAAGCAGGCCTTTCCCCTTTCACCAATCTACCTTATCAATCTTCTAAATTCAAAGCCTACGATAGCACGCTTTTGAATGTCCTAAAAAAGGGAGATCATGCTGGTGAAAAAATCTTCTCTGACCTTTTCGAAAAAAATGGAGCTCAGGCGGTTTTCAAGTTTTTAGACGAAGAAACCAACCTGAAAGAAGAATTAAAAATCATGTCTTCAACTCCAATTATGGCTTTTGGCAGTGCTTTTATTAAGTCGATACTTAAGTAAGCAAGGGATCAATAGTAAACGTACGAAGGCGTTTCCGTGGTAAAACCATAAGTTTAATAAGCTAAGGCTTTTTCACTCTGGTATCTGTTCCACCAAAATTTCCTTCCCTGTTTTATCATAGTAGGTGCAGGTCATTTTATCCATACAAATGGCCTATTTTTCGATCCCAACGGTTGCGCACATTTTGATAAAAGTTAAGTAGTCCGTTTTGCCTTGCTGATGTGCCAAAAGTTCTGCTTTGAACGTTTCGGCATCGGAAGTTTCAGCCACAAAAAGGGGCTTATACTTTGCCGGTACTTTTACCAAATATTCATTCGCACCATGGTAGTCAATATGACCATCCGCAACATAAGCTTCATAGTGAGTGACACCTAAAGCCTTAATCTCCTGAATGTAAGAAGGGAAGTCGGCACCTGATTTTACTTTGCTATGGGCCGTTTTGATTTGTTCTACGGTAAACATTTTTCTAATTTTTAATGGATTCAACTTTTAATGTATTCCACGCGCCTGCTCCAAAATGAGTGATATTTTTTTTTGAATTGTTTGCGTGAAGACTACCATGCAAAAGTGCATTCTCCAAAATCGCTGAAATTGTAAAAAGTCGTTTTTCTACAGAAATCGCTTAAAATTTTCTGGCGTGTCTCCTGTAAATTGTTTGAAGCTTTTGATGAAATGGGCCTGATCGAAAAAATTATTTTCATAGCAGATTTCAGTAAGTGATTTTGTTTCATTCAGATTGTCGAGGACAGTATTGAAACGAACGATTGAGGTAAATTTTTTGGCAGTCGTTCCCACTACTTTTCTAAATCGCTTTTCAAAGGGGCTTTGGCTAATGCATAATCTTTCGCTCAACTCCTTGATGCGTATTGTCCCCTTACTTCTATAAATAAGTTTAACCGCTTCAACAATCAATTGATCTGCATGAATGTCTTTGAGTTGTGCAACAAAAAACTGCTCTACAATCTTTATCCGTTGTTGGTCTGAGCTAGCTGCGACTAACCGCTCTTCCACTTCGGCTACCTTATTTTTATCGAAAACATCTTCCAGAGAAAGACTTAAATTAAAAAGTTCGTTGGCCGGATGAGAAGCAAAATGGGTAAAACCAATTTCAGTAAAGTACACTAAAATGGTTCCGATGTCGGCAGAATTCTTGAAGACTTTGAAGCTATCCGCGATGCCTGTAATGCCCGCTGAAGTCAATTTACTTTCCTTATTTCCGATGACCGTGCTTAGTTTTCCTTTGTATTGAAAACCGATGACCAAACCCGAAGTCGGAAACACTTTATATTCATTTTCGACTTCATTTTCTGAAACGACAAAATACTTGATGTAAGGCTTTAGTCTTTCTGAAGGAAAATGCTTGTCGAATTTCATTGGTGCGTCATTTGGCTAGAATACCCCGAAATCAGCCCAAAATCAAACAATCTACATTCGGGTGCGACCATAAATGAGTGGCTGGCCAATCATTTGTAATTTTGCCCGACACCAAATGTTTAGTTGCTTCTTCCTTTCCCGAACCTGCCACCAGCATGATGATATGCTTGGCCGAAAGAATATCCTGAACTCCTAAAGTCAATCCGTAAGTTGGTTTCTTGGTCATGTTGATCACCATTCCATTGAGTAAAGTGGAAGGTGCTAATTTCGCCACATGACAATGATCTGTCATTTGAAGGTTAGGTTCATTGAAACCGATATGCCCATTGGTGCCGATTCCCAAAATGCAAATATCAATAGGTCCCTTTTCCTGCAAAACACAACTCACTCTCACGCATTCTTCTTTAGGATTTTCAGCATCAGCACTAAAGCCCATGTATCGATCAGGAGTAATTTTCAGTGGGTTCACCAAATGCTCTTGCAAATAGTATTCGCAACTCACAGGATGTTTTGAATCCACATCGCCCCATTCATCTAGTTTGATCACCTTCATTTTTTCAAAGAGGCTTTCATCCGATTGAGCAGCTTCCTTTAAGGCTTTATACATCCCTGTTGGGGAACCACCCGTAGCTGCGCAAAAAAGCAGTTCAGGTTTGGCTTTTACTGCATCAATAATCAACTGAGCTGCCTTGGTGCTCATGCCTTCGTAATCTGAGAAATATTGGATTTTCATGCCCATGCAGGTTCGTTGTTATAAGGAATACAGCCTTCATATCGGCCTGGCACCGGATTGTAACGCAAGGCTTCAGTGGTGCCGATTTCTGAGCTAAAATAGCCCCAAAGTGTCAATTCCTTCATCATGCGGAAGAATTTTGCATCCGATTTATCCATTCTAGCCTCCTCATCAAACTTATTCAAAAGCTGAAAACGCTCTTCACTTCGTAACTCCATAAAGCTTTTGTCAAAAGCCTTGGCAGATGCTGCTTCAATTTTAGAAATCCCTTTATAAAAAGTTCTGCCCTCCTCTTCGCTATAGCAGTCCGTTACAATGGTTTTCATGAAGTCGCCAATATTGGCTGCTTTTGCTCCTCTTGAAGAAGAAGTGTCCGGAATAATGGTGTCTGCTACTTCATTCAGAAAAGCTAAATCTGCCGCAGTAAAAGCCACGAACTCCTTCTTTATTGGTTTGCAACCCGTTAGAAAAAGTTGAGAACCAACTAGGCTACCTCCTAAAATCGTTGCGGTGAGGGATAATGCTTTTCTTCTGTCCATATCAGTCTATTTTTTCCAAAGTTTATAAGGCTTGTCAGCATCAGTCTTAAATGGCATTTCCACTTTTCTTCCAGTCCCTGCTGATTCATACGCCGCGTAGATTATTTCCAAAACCGCTTTTCCGTCTTCGCCAGTTACTAAAGGCGTTTTATCGTTCTTCACGCAGTCCACGAAGTGCTCAAATTCTTGAGGAAAGCCATAATTCCAAATTTCTTCATACATAGTATAGCTCCAGCCAATGGTATTCCCAGCTTTTTCAACTGCATAACCTACTCCCTTATTGCTATAGGTTTGAATAGAATTGCCTTGCAAAACATCTGCATAAGCTACACCGCCCGAGCCATGAATCTCAGCACGGTCGTCCATACCCCCTAATTTCGTCCAGCTCTCTTCCATCACCGCAACCACACCGTCTTCAAATTCCAAGATTACAATGGCATTATCATCACCAATGGTTTTGTCCTTGTGAACACTGGTATTCATTTGGGCATAAACCGACTTAATCGGTACACCAGGATGAAGCCAACGGAAAAATTGAATCCCATGACAACCCATGTCCATGGTTACGCCTCCACCTGATCGCTCCACATCCCAGAAGTGATCTGCGTGTGGGCCATCATGTTTTTCTGATTGTTTGAAAAGGACAGGATCGCCAAGTGCCCCCTCATCTAGTAAGGCTTTCAGTCGGACGTATTTTGGCGTAAAGCAAAGTTCTTCGGCATACATGAGTTTTACATTGGCCTTCTTGCAAGCTTCAATCATTATATCGGCTTCGGCCAAATTCATGCACAATGGTTTTTCGACCACAATGTGCTTTCCAGCTTCCGCAATTTTAACCGTAATCTCGCAATGCAAGTAATTAGGCGCACCAATCACAATCATGTCGATCTCATCCATGGCAAGCATGTCTTCTAATTGGGTGAAGTGATTCGGAATCTTGAATTTTTCAGCAAAGCGTTGGGCATTCCCCGGTGTAGGCGACATTACCGCCAACACTTCGGCATCAGCCACCTTGGCAAGTGCCTCGGCATGAATCGTGGTGATAAATTGAGAACCAATTAGACCTACTCCTACTTTCTTATTCATCATTTACAATTTTATAAAATTCCCTTTTTAAACTGGTCGACAGCGTAAGTAGCTGCCCTGGCTGTCAAAGCCATGTATAATATTGAAGGGCTTTGATTGCCCATGCTAGTCATGCATGCCCCATCAGTCACAAATACATTCTTGCAAGTATGCACCTGATTAAAGGCGTTTAAAATCGAGGTTTTTGGGTCATTGCCCATTCTTGCGCCTCCCATTTCATGAATATCCAAACCTGGCGCTTGATGATTGTCGGCTCCTTCGATTTCGGTGCAGCCTATTTTTTCAAGCATGCTTTTACTTTCCTTTAGAAAGTCCTTCACCATTTTTTCATCGTTTTCATCGTAACCCACATCCGTCACCAATAATGGAATGCCCCATTGATCGGTTTTATCTGGGCTCAGCATCACTCTGTTAGTGGCTTTCGGCATTGTTTCGCCTTGCATGTACATATAGATATGCCAATCGCCAGCTTTGGTGATTTGTTCTTTAAAGTCAGCACCAATCTGCGGCTGACCTTCTGGAGCTTCAATTGCTCTATTTCTGTAGCCACCCGTGAAGATGGTATAGCCACCATTGAAGTCCGTATCTCTTTCTCCTAAGTTCCTGTAATTGGCGATGATACATTCTGTCGGGTTTTTCCCGTACACATATTTATCTTCGAAACCAGCAATCTTACCATTCGCCCAAGCGCGGTATATATGGAAACCCACATAGCGGCCGAGTATATCATGATCATTCCCCAAACCATTCGGGAAACGATCAGATTTCGAATTCATTAATACAAGCGTACTGTTCAAAGCAGAAGCATTTAAGAAAATGATTCTTGCATTATAAATGATTTCCTCGTGCGTATTCGTGTCAATGATTTTTACTCCTGAAGCCTTACCTGTCGCTTCATCATAAATCACAGAGTGTACCACTGAAAAAGGTCTTACGGTTAAGTTTCCTGTTTTTTCTGCCCATGGCAAAGTAGAAGTTACTGAACTAAAATAACCGCCATAAGGACAACCTCTCATGCAAAGATTTCGGCATTGGCATTTCCCTCTACCTTGTTCTAAGTGAATAGGATTTGGCTCGCTGAGTTGTGCCCATCTACCTTGAACCAAATGCCTTCCAGGAAAATGCTCTTCGAGTTTTGCTTTCATGTGCTGCTCCACACAATTCATTTCAAAAGGAGGAAGAAATTCTCCATCTGGCATGGCTTCAATTCCATCTTTATTGCCACAAACCCCAATAAACTTCTCTACATGCGAATACCAAGGTGCTATGTCATTGTAATCTATTGGCCATTCAATTCCATAGCCAAATTTAGAAGGCGCCTTAAACTCGTAATCGCTCCATCGCTGGCAAGCCCGGCCCCAAATCAGAGATTTTCCACCTACCTGATAACCACGAATCCATTCGAAAGGACGTTGTTGCACATAGGGATGATCAGCATCTTTGACGAAAAAATGAGCCGTGTCTTCCCCAAAACCAGCTGCTTTTGTAATGAGTGGGTTTTCGTCATAAAAAGCTTTGGTCATGCTACCGCGATGCTCAAATTCCCATGGCTGCTTCATGGCTGTTGGGTAATCTTTGAGGTGCTTTACATCCCTTCCGCGTTCCAGCACAAGGGTTTTTAAGCCTTGTTCGCAAAGTTCTTTAGCCGCCCAACCTCCGGATATTCCAGAACCGACAACAATGGCATCAAATGTATTTTCCATTATAAAATCTTAAAAAATATTGAGCTGCCCTATGGCTTCAATTGACCTTGAATCCCTCCAATATGCGCTAAACTACCAGTGGCACAGCGCATTCCTAAAGTAACTGCTTCGCTAATTTCCCTGCCTTTCAACCAAGCATAGACAAAACCAGAAGCGAAATTATCGCCTGCGCCAGTGGTGTCGGCAATCACCAAATTAGCCCTCAGTTTGGCTGGAACTTCATGATTTACAACGGTTCCGTTTTGGTAAACTCTGGCGCCATCTGCTCCTCGCTTAATCACTACCAGCTTCACTTTTTCATTCAACCATTTACCAGCTTCATCACAGGTGGATTGACCTGAAATGTGCAAAGCCTCTTCTTCATTTGGAATGAATACGTCTATATGATTCAAAATTGAGTGTACTTTTTCCCAACTTCCATCAGGACACCAATTGGTGTCTAAAGAAACTGTATGTCCTAAGGCTTTCAGTTTGGGAAGTTCTGTTTGCCAAAGCGGATTAAGTTGATCCATCAGATAGAAACTAGCAATATGTAAATGCTTAGCGCTGCCTAATATTCCAGACTTGAGTACTAGCTCAGGAGTCGCATCTGCCATTGTGCCTTTGTAAGTCAACATCGCGCGGTCATCACCCTTTGCCAAACCTAAGCCAACAGCCGTTTTAAATTGGGTATCTGTGGTAAGAAATTCAGTAGAAACACCATTGCTTTTCAGTTTTTCGGAGAGCATGGCTCCAAAAATGTCGTTGCCGATTACGCCAAAAAAGGCAGGATTCCCACCCATTTTAGCAAACTGCGAAGCGAAAATAGTAGCTGAACCGCCTAGCTCTACATGGTAATCAGCAACAAATTGCTCTACCTGTCCATATTCAGGAGTTACATCGCCAACAAACAGTATATCAATACAGAGGTCGGCTATTGTAACGAGATCATACTTCATTTTTTGAGGGGTGTGATAGTAACTTCTTTGAAATAAATGACATCATCGCCACCATGGTTTTGCAAACCTATATAGCCTTTGTTTGGTCTAAGACCTCTATCTGGTTCGTAATCCAATTTCTTTGGCGGTACTGGATCGCCTTCTTTGTAATCCGTCACCAAAACTCCATTGACTGTCACGACTGTTCTATCTCCGTCAAGGGTGATTTCCATGGTATTCCATTCGTTGGGGATGCCTGGAGATGCCTTTACTTTGGTCAAAGAATAAAGCGCACCAGTTCGGTGGTATTCATCTTCTCTGTCATCAATTTGTACTTCATAACCGCGATAAACAGGCATCCAAGGCTCGGTTGGTCTTTCAGGTATTCGGATAAATACACCGGCATTATTCTCAGAGGCTCCTTTATAAACCACTTTTATTTTGACGTTTTCGAACATTGAAGGGGTATACCAAAGCAAACCCATTCCGCCTTCGGTCTTCAAAAGGCCATCTTCGACTTTAAAGTCGCCATCACCAACATGTTCCCAACCTTCTAAGGTTTCACCATTGAAAAGTGTTTCGCTTTCTTGCTGTTGACAAGCGACCAATCCAAACGAAAGCAAGCATACCATGCTGGCCTTCCAAAAAATATTTTTATTCATTCTTAAAGATGCAAAAGATGGGTGACGGATAAAAGACCGTATATGGAAATGTAGGGATGATACTAAAGCAAACGAAAACCAAACCAGCCTGAAGGCAAATCATTCATTGGTTCTTTACAAAAAGCGACTTCAACTTTCATTCAGAGCGTCATGCCGCTCCGAAGCATCAGAGTCGTTTCGGTATCCATTGATGGAGCAGCAATTCACTTTAGTCCTTTGCAAGATTGCGCTTTCACAGACGGATCCTGAGA
>PCUU01000029.1:0-1573 GCA_002786855.1 Cytophagales bacterium CG12_big_fil_rev_8_21_14_0_65_40_12 | reverse complement strand
ATGACGCATCTTGATAAATGAGTTGATAGCCCAGTTCTTTAGCGTTCTTATAAAGCCATCGTTCTTTCTGCATTTTCATTTGTTCTTCATAGGCCTTAATTCCTTTTTCGGTATAGGCCACACCATGTACCATCATTCTCCAATAGAGTACGGCCAATTTTCTAGCTGTCGCCTTTACGGCAATACCAGGGCCTCTCTTCGATTTTAATCTTCTCCCAAAAGCTCCTAAAGCTATCTTTTTGCTCTCGATCAAACTTTGGGCGATCTGTCGGAATATCTGCCCTGCTTTTGGGCGATACTTTTTACTTCTGCTTTTGTTCTTTTTCCCTGATTGATGTTGGCCGGGAGACAGCCCTAACCAGGAGGTAAAGTGCTTTTCTGTTGGCCAATTTATTAAGTCCTTACCTACTTCTGCATAAAGCTGTAGCCAGGAATAATCGGTTATCCCAGGTAATTGGGTAGCATCTGTTCCAGAGAATATTTTCAGTAGATGTCCTCCTAAATGATCAACATCTGGTTTATTATGCCTGATCGGTTTGCGACCTTTGGCAGAAGTGATCTCTTTCTCCGACTGCTTGTCTTGATGAAAGCTGTTCAGTCGCTCCATGGCCTGTTGTAATTGTTGGTCGCAGGCTTTGATTTGCTGCTGATAAAATTGGTATGCATCATAGGCTTGTTTAAGGCCAAATAAGCCTGTTGGAGTGTAGTATCCATTGAGCGATTTGCGCACAGCTTCTGCTTTTTTCTCTCTAATGCTGACATAGCAGAGAGACAATAGTGTTTCAGCATTCCTTTCGCCTGCTAAAATGGCTTCTATGATCGCCATACCACTGGCTCCATGGATTTGACTTAGTACTTCTTTCAAACGGATATTCATCTCTGTAAGTGCTTTTTGCATATGGTTTACATGCATGGAAGCACTACGGATATGGTCTTCTCGCATACGTTGATAGGCCCTGATTTCCTTTACCGAATCATCAGGTACAAAACATCGGTTTAAAAGACCATAACTATGGAGTTGCCGTATCCAGGCACAATCTTTTACATCGGTTTTCCTTCCTGGAACTTGTTTGGTCTGCCGACCATCTACAAGCCATACATCCAAACCGGCCTGTTCCAAAACATCATATAAAATTACCCAGTAAACCCCTGTGGCTTCCATGGCCACCGTTTCTATCCCTTTGGATAACAAGTAATCTCTGGCATGGTAAAAGCTTTCCGTAAAAGTTTCAAAAGACTGCACGGGCTCTGATTCCACACTTACAAAAATATTTCGGGAACCTATATCTATCCCCGCAGCATTTTTTCTGATTTTCTCCATCTTGACACTCTTTAAACAGTAAATTAAAGCTATGCTGAAAGGAATATTTATCTTCGAAAGACTGCTTATCGGGCATCCCTGCCAATATAAAAACAGAGAGCACCATGTTTTGTGACTCCTTCCTTTCGACCATGCTCAGGGGCAGGCATAAAGCACTAAATGAACTTCGGCCATTTTGCATATCTTATCGATCGAAGCTAACAAACGTCATCCTGTTTTGTGTGTTTTGAAACCAAAATATTAAGTCTCAGG
>PCUU01000037.1 GCA_002786855.1 Cytophagales bacterium CG12_big_fil_rev_8_21_14_0_65_40_12 | reverse complement strand
TTTTAGTAACTTCATTGCCTGCTATCTTTGATGTAAGATAACATATAAAATACTGAATTACAAGTAGTTGAGAACTAAATAAGTAACCCTAACTCTAAAAATCCATAATTTATTATTTAAACTAAATTCTAAAAAAATTCAAATTTAAAATCGTAGTATTACAATATGTTAGCTTTCATGCATCGCTTTTTGAAAGGGGAAGATTTAGCTCATCAGCTCGCAGATCGCTTTTCAGGATCAACATCTACAGAATGTGTAAGTGCAATTGGCTTACCCTAAGTGTTAACAGTAATTAAAAAAGCAAGATTATGAAATCAATTGATAATGAAATCGAGAAAGCCACTCCTCACATCATAGTGGAGATAATCCAATATATACCGAACGCAGTAGTAAGCAAAACCATCATCAAAAAAGTTACGGGAAACATCACAGCGCTGTCTTTTGACATTGGGGAAGAACTGGCGGAAAAAACCTCACCTTTCGATACCTATATTCAGATTATTCATGGCACGGCAAGCCTTACCATGAATAAAATTGAATACCAATTAGGTCTTGGAGAGGGGATTATTATTCCTAGTAATCAACGACATCACTTTACAGCGAATAAGCAATTTAAAATGATCTCCACTGTAATAAAGAGTGGCTATGAAGATTTCGACTAAGCTTATCTATTTTAGTGTTTGAATAAGATAATTTAAGTCAAGCAATTCACTTGTGTGAAAAATTCACACTATTGGAAATTACATAATTTCTAAAATTATGAAATTATACATCAAATACATGGTGAGTTTAAGATGCAAACTTATGGTGAAGCAAGAACTGGAAAAACTTGGGCTGCACCATACCAGTGTTGAGCTTGGCATGATTGAAATTTTAGAAACTATTGACGAAGAACAAAAAGCATTACTTAAACATAATCTTGCACTCTCTGGGCTCGAGCTACTCGATGATAAAAGAAACATCATTATTGACAAAATAAAAAATGTAATCATAGAGATGATTCACTACACTGATGAGGTCCCTAAGGTCAACTATTCTGAATATATCAGTGAAAAACTTAGTTATGATTATACTTACCTGTCGAACCTATTTTCTGAGGTCAAAGGAATTACAATACAGCAATTTATCATAAAGCACAAAATCGAAAGGGCCAAGGAACTCATACTTTATGATCAATTAAATCTTTCCGAAATATCCTACAAATTGCATTACAGTAGTGTGGCTCACTTGTCCAGTCAATTCAAAAAAGTAACCGGACACCCCCCTACTTTCTATAAAAAATTAGGTAAAAAAAGAAAAGTCAACCTAGAAAACCTCTAGTATCGATTTTACAGCTGCTAAGCTGATTAAAATGGATCCACCTACTATTCATTTTGCCTTACCCACTCCCATGCTAAGAAAGATCAGGTAATTTCCACCAATCCCAAAGGTGGTTCAATTATTAAAAACCTGTGATTTATATAAACATGCATTACTTATGTGTAATGCCTCAAATGGTTAAACTAGCAACCTTTATATCCTTAGGCACACTGAAATCCTTATTGGGATTTAATAAGAAGACGCGCTCATCGAAAATACATGAACGAAACATGGCAAGTTGTCGAATGCGCCTGTTGTAATTCGTGCATTAGGCTGTAGAATATTTCAGTTCAAAAGCCATATAAGCGTTTGCTTCAAATATTAAGGACATAAAGCCACTATTAGGCATTGCCATATGAATCGCCCTTTACATGAAAAGCCACCTTCATAGTAATGAATAATAGCCTGAAGTTGGTTGGGAAAACCCATCATGCATGCGCCTTCGAACATTCAGCGCGTAGAGGTAAAAAATCACATTCGATATGGCGAAGTGGCTGTGAAAGACAAGTGCATGGCATAAAAAACTGAGGCAGAATTTGCAAAGAGCTTATTCCTGCTCAGTGCATGGAAAGGCATTGCAAGAAAAAGAGTGCCAATAACCAAAATTGAATCAAATGATTACAGTCAAAAATGAAGGCATCATCCTTACAGAAACTGAACTAGATTTTGAAAATGATGGGGTACTAAACCCTGCCATTATTCAAGAAGGAAATACAGTGCATATGTTCTATCGGGCCGTACGCAGAGGTAATTTTTCCACAATTGGCTATGCCAAATTGGAAGGCCCATTAAACGTAGTAGCGCGAAATCAAGAACCGCTTATAATTCCATCCAATGAAGCCGAAATACACGGGATTGAAGATCCGAGAATAGTGAAAATTGAGAATGTGTATTATTTAAGCTATTGTGCCTATGATGGTGTCAATGCCTTAGGCTCATATGCTACTTCTGTCAATCTGATTGACTTTAATAGACATGGCGTTATCGTGCCTCAAATTACTTACGAAGAGTTTCACAGACTTACGGAATTTGAAGGATGCTTGAATGAAAAATATGAGCGATTTCATGTGCACAACAACATCAAAAGCAACCCAGATAAACAACTATTGCTCTGGGATAAAAATCTCATTTTCTTCCCTAAGCTCATCAATGGGGAATTTTACTTTTTACATCGAATTAGACCTGATATTCAAATCACCTCAGTAAAAAGCATGAAACACCTCACAAAGGAATTTTGGGATGAATACTTACTGCATTTCAATGAGCACATATTGATGACTTCGGTTTATGATCATGAAATCGGATACATCGGTGGGGGTTGTCCTCCTATTGAAACCCAAGCCGGCTGGCTATTAATTTATCATGGTGTTCATGACACGGCAAAAGGCTACGTCTATACGGCTTGCGCAGCTTTGCTGGACTTAAAGGACCCCACAAAAGAAATAGCACGACTACCTTATGCACTATTTGAGCCAGAATTCCCCTGGGAGCTTACTGGTTATGTTAACAATGTAGTTTTCCCGACAGGAACCTCATTGTTTGATGATACTTTATACATCTATTATGGTGCTGCAGATAAAAGAATC
This sequence comes from Cytophagales bacterium CG12_big_fil_rev_8_21_14_0_65_40_12, assembly GCA_002786855.1. Taxonomy (GTDB): domain Bacteria; phylum Bacteroidota; class Bacteroidia; order Cytophagales; family Cyclobacteriaceae; genus Roseivirga. The sequence continues at coordinate 30,324 of PCUU01000037.1, read as the reverse complement.
GCAGTCGCTTCATTGAATTTAGAGGCATTAATTACTGAATTGTTGGCATATAGAATCAAACGATGACTTCTAACGAAATAGTGATGATAACCTCTTTCCCACCTCGAAAATGTGGGATAGCAACTTATAGCCAAGATTTGATTGAAGCCATTGAAGACAAGTACAGCGATAGCTTTGTAATCAAAGTTTGCGCTTTGCAAAAAGGGAACTGTGTTTTAAGATACCCATCGAAAGTGTCCTATTCTTTAGCAACAGACCTGAAAGAAGATTACCGAAGACTAGCCTTAAAGCTGAATGCAAATGGAGCAATTAAAGTAATTTACTTACAACACGAATTTGGCTTGTATGGTGGCGAACTTGGAGACTTCCTACTCGAATTTTTATGCAGAATTAATAAGCCTGTCATCACTACATTTCATACCGTACTCACCAATCCAAGCAATGAAAGAAAAGCTGTGATTCAACAAATAATTACACTCTCGAGTCAGGTGATTGTAATGACAAATCTGTCTGCCGACATACTCAAAAACGAATATTCAACAGACAACAAAAAAATAAATATCATTCCTCACGGAACTCACCTTATTAAACCTTGGCACCTTAATTCAAAAAGATCCACTCCATTCAAAAACAAAATCATCTTCTCCACATTTGGTCTAATCAGTGAAGGAAAAGGTATTGAAACGGCCTTGGATGCTTTACCTCAAATTGTAGCCAAATTTCCCGATGTCTTATACTTGATCATAGGAAAAACACATCCAGAAGTGATCAAAAGAGATGGAGAAATTTATAGGGAATATTTACTTAATAAAGTGAAGGAATTGAAAATAGAAACCAACGTTCTATTTATCAACAAATATCTGGCTTTGGAGGTGTTGTTGGAATATTTACAGCGAACAGATGTATATTTTTTCACATCTAAAGACCCTCAGCAAGCCGTGAGCGGCACATTAGTCTATGCGCTATCAGCTGCTTGCCCAGTATTATCCACCCCAATTCCGCACTCCTTGGAATTACTTGACGGAGCGGGCATTAACTTTGATTTTGGGAATTCACAACAACTTGCAGACGCTGCTATTTTAATCCTTTCAAATCCTGAAATGATGGAGAATATGCGATTAAATGCATTGCACAGAATAAGCCCTACAGCTTGGCAAAATGCAGCCATTGCCCATACCAAGCTTGCGAAAACAATTCTAAAAAACAGCGATTTTAAGCTGAATTATAAAATCCCTGAAATCAATTTGAGGCACATTGCTCGAATGACTACTGACTTTGGAATGATCCAATTCGCCAAGATATCGGATCCCGATTTGAATTCAGGCTATACAATCGATGATAATGCCCGAGCCTTAATTGCTGTTGCGAAACACTTTGAATTAACAGGAAAATTCAGCGATTTGCCTTTGATCAATACCTATTTGAGGTTTATTCTGTTTTGCCAGCAAGAGGATGGGTCGTTTCTCAACTATGTCACTTCAAACCAGTGCTTTTATGACAAAAACAAAGATGAAAATCTCGAGGACGCCAACGGAAGAGCCATTTGGGCACTAGGCGAATATCTATCTTTAAAACAATTGTTGGATTTTAATTTACAAGCCCAAGTGGAAGCTGCTTTTCAAAAAGCAATTCCCACAATCCATCAATTACAGTCTCCTAGAGCCATCGCTTTCTGCATCAAAGGCTTGTATTTCCATTCTCTTTTCAAAAAAGACAGTTCTAATCTGCAGCTCATCACAAAGCTCGCTGATAATTTAGCATCCAAATACCAAGGTGTTTCCAATAACGACTGGCAATGGTATGAAAATTATCTTACCTACGCCAATGCAGTAATTCCTGAGGCCATGCTGCTAGCAGGGGAATGCACTAAAAATGAGCGATTTAATGATATCGCTTTTGAAACCTTCAATTTTCTATTAGATATCACCCTTGATGGTAAAGAAATCAAAGTCATTTCTAATCGGGGCTGGCATCATAAAGGAAAAGATAAAAACCACTTTGGCGAACAACCTATTGAGGTGGCCTATACTATTTTGGCTTTAAATACCTTTTTTAATGTCACAAAAGATGAAAAATACTTGGATAAAATGAACATCGCTTTCAACTGGTTTTTAGGAGAAAATCACTTGCATCAAATCATTTACAATCCTGTTACAGGTGGCTGTTACGATGGATTAGAAGAACATCAAGTCAACCTCAATCAAGGAGCTGAAAGCACCATAAGTTATTTATTGGCAAGGTTGGTGATTGAAAAAAATGTTGATCCTATAAGTCTTGTACTGTAGTCTACATTATTGATTTAGGTCATTCATACGTAGCAAAAATCTATCCCAAGCGAAACCTTAAATTTTACTTAAGCACAGCGTTTGAGTTCCTTCCGAAAATGAAACCAACAAAAAAAGCTAATCTTTCGACTAGCTCTCTCATTATTTCTTGTGAATTCACTCTATTCTTCTTCTGGTATGGCAGTAACTACGCTTCCTCTTAAAGTTAGAATTACTTGTTTGGCGGAAGGATCATTGGTAATTAAGGTCACCGTTTTGTTTTGCCCACCAAGCTTACCTGCGCTATTGAACTTTACATCCACTTTTCCGCTTTGTCCTGGCGCCACTGGTGTTTTTGAATAACTAGGCACCGTGCAACCGCATGAGCCTCTAGCCGAAAGGATGCTTAAAGGGGCAGTTCCGTTGTTCTTAAAAGTAAAAGTGTGGAAAATGGTATCTCCTTGAGAAATCACCCCAAAATCAAATAGTTTCTGTTCGAATTCAATTTTAGGCGCTTCGCTAACTACTGTTTCTTGCGCAAAGCTGGCGAAGGACATGAACAGTACAATTAAGGTCAGGTTTAATGCTTTCATAACGAATATTCTTCTTGAATCGCTTAGGATTCATAAAGTTAACAACTAATTATCTGCCAAAGCAACATTAATAAAATCAATCATGGGTGAAATCGCACGGTAAGAATCAATGACGATTGGTTGAAAGTCTTTGCCTAAAATATCTTGTCTCGATATGGGCCTTATGGCTGCAAAGGATTTTAGGCGAAGCAAATGGATATGTTCATGATCTCTGGAATAGCCTTTTGGCGCGGTTTTCACAATATCTCCTTGAAAAACCTGAAACCAAGACTTAAAGGGTTCGGCATCTAAGATGGCCTGAAGCTTTCCTCCTTCATAGTCAATTTCCATCCTTACTTTTTTCAGTTTTTCACTATCAGGGTGCCATAGGCCACCGGCTACCAAAGTTTCATTGATGCCCAAATGGACATAGAAATCAGCAATTCCCTTTCCATGGGAGAAGACCAATCCGAAATGATCTTTATATGTTGGCCGTTCTGGATGGAACATCAAGTTGTTGTTAATGCGACTGATTGCCTTTCGGGCGGTTGGCTGCACAATCCGAGGATCAAACTCCTTCAACTCTTTAAGGATCGGCTCGAAGAGATGAACTATTTCTGATTTAGCCTCTTCATACCAACTACGATTGGCATCCATCCACTCCTTCGAATTGTTTTCCGACAAGGCTTCAAGGAACTCAAATATTACTTTTTTCGACATGTTTCAAGCATTGATAAGAGAAATGCCATTCATGTCAGTAGTCAAATACTCTGTCATTAAATCAAAGAATGGTCTTATGGCTAAAAAAGTCTCTACTGCTTTTTCGGGAAAATCTTTACTCATCACCTCTTTATCTGAGAAACTCCTGAAACAATACATCGACTTAAACTGAAGTAAATCCAGTGCGGGATGGTCCTTTTCAAATCCTTTTGGGACTGTTTTCAACTTCTCCCCCTGCATTTCGCCAAACATCTTTTTGAAGTTGGCATCAGCCATGATCTTTCGTAAAGGTTCATCATCTTGCGCTATATGCTCTCGAATCAATTTGATATCGTCAGCGTCTGGATTATAAAATCCGCCTCCCACAATTGTCGCTCCTGGCTGAATTCTGAAATAATAGCCACCTCGTAAATCGGGTTTAATACGATTAAAGCTCCCAGCCCAACGTGGGTTATAAGGGCTCTTATCTTTTGAAAAGCGCACATCGCGATAGATCCGCATCAAACTGGCCTTGCCACTTGCCGTGCTCAACTGATCCGTTTCTGAAAGCAACTTTAGCATACGATCGGCCAACTCAATCGTGTTCTCATGTTCCTTTTGGTACCAGTCCTTATTTTCATTGAACCATTCTCTATGATTGTTCTCAGATAACTTCTGTAAAAATTCGAAGTTTGATTTATTGATCGTTGCCATGCAATGCCGATTTACTTAATGCCTAAAATTCCAATTGTAATCCTTCTCAATCACCTTGTAGTTGTTGAGTTGAGGATCGTTCAAGTAAGTTTCCACAAAATCATTTCTATACCAAACAAAAATTGAAGAACAGGTAATTTGTTTTAAGACATGATCAATTAAAAACTCGGAATGCCTGAAATTTTCTTCGGCCCAGTTGAGCTGCTCATGAATAAGTTGCGCTTGATAGGCAATGATAGGCGGGCAGGAAAGTGCTCCGCAGTTCAACGCAAAATGGATCCTGTGATCAAAAAAATTCGGTGTAAAATTCAGACGGATATCTTCATCGAGAAACTGTGGCGCAGGCCTGAAATTCCTCTTTCCATTCTTCCGCAAAATGCCATGTTCTATATCGTCCAAAGAGAAGGCATAGCCTCCAATATCGACCTTTAATTCGGTAAAGAAATAGGGTAACTCACGCACTGATTTTTCGAGCTTATTTTCAATGATAAAGGCATTGGTCAACCCATTGTAAACATTGATCCAAAAAAGCAATTTTCTCTTCATCACTAAGCAAAGATGCGAGATCAACATTTTGCATATTTTCCAGATGGTTTTTGATACCTTCCCATGCAATACTCTCACCTTCGATATAATGAACCAAAGCCATTTTCAAATCCCTCGAAAATTGTGAATGCTCAAAACTCATCTGTGGTCAGTATAAAAGTTTGGTTTTAAAACACTCTCAATTTCGTCTAATTCTGCCTGACTAAGTTGGGTAGATTGATTCAATGCCAAAGCATCTTGAACTTGCTCTAAAGTACGCATACCAAGGACAACCGAAGTGACTGCTGAGTGGTTCAAAACCCATTGTAAAGCGATGTGATTTAAGGCAGTATTCTCATTTGAGAATACTCTCATTTTATTCAACAGTAAATCAATACTTTGCTGACTATGATCTAAATATTTTATTGATTCTTTTCCAGCCAAAACACCCCTTGCTAAACCACCTCGAACCATCACCCCAATACCCTGCTGATGTAAGTTCGATAGTACAGCTTCTTCCCCTCTTCTATCAAGCAAACTGTACTGCATCATATTACTAACAATCTTAGAATTAGCCGCAAATTCACGTATCACATTAGGTCGAATAGACGAGATCCCATAGTAGCGAATCTTGCCTTGGGCCTTTAGCGATTCGAAAGCCTCGATCACCTCTTCCCTATTGTCATCGATCGTTCCTCCATGTAATTGGTAGATGTCGATATAGTCAGTTTGTAACCTTTTGAGGCTTTCATCTGCAGCTTTCAAAATATAATCTTTCGAAGGGTTCCAATCCCAACCACTTCCATCCTTCCTCCACTGATTGCCTACTTTCGTGGCAATAATTAGCTCCTTTCTTTTGGCTTTCAATGCCTCACCTAGAAAGCTTTCATTATCTCCCTTGTCATACAAATCTGCCGTGTCGAAATAGTTAATTCCACCATCGATTGCAGCATGAATTAATTGCATGTTATCCTCTCGATTCAGGTCGATTGACATACAGCCAAATGAGATTTCGCTGACGCTAATATTGGCTTTTGGAAAGATTCGATATTTCATCATAAAAAATCAAACAGCTAAAGGTGGAAATAAATTCAAGACTCAACTTGTCAAAAGGAAATCGTTTTTCATATATTTGCACTCGCTTTCAAAAAAGCCCGTTGGTCCGTTAGCTCAATTGGATAGAGCAACTGCCTTCTAAGCAGTAGGTTTCAGGTTCGATTCCTGAACGGATCACAAGAAAACCCCATCTCATTTTGAGTTGGGGTTTTTTCTTTTCAGGATACTGAAGATGGTCTAATTCTGAACAAAAACACAAAAGTCCCTTAGCTCTCCCGAGGTTTCGGGAGGATAGAGCAACTGCCTGTATCGTGTATCGTCCTGAAATAGGTTGACCATACTCTTATGGAAAAGTCAACTAAAAACAGGGTAGTTAAAATTGCTAGCCTGCTCGATTGAGTATAGAATTGCACTAGGCCATCTCTCTTCTGAATAAATCGCGCAATAATCAACTCTTTTCTCCTTTCGTTAATACCCATAAACCCAACGACACAACGCCAAGCAATCGTTTGCAGAACTTAATACCTTAGGGATTTAGCCCAAGCCACCTTTTTTTGTTTACTTTCTGACCGATGAATTGTACCTTAAGCAATCGTTTTCAACCAAAACCTATCAAATCGCTATTCTTCACACATTTCACATGAAATCAGGACAAAAACGCACGGTCATCGAGAATGTAAGACCAGAAATAAATGCAGGTGCATATGCTGCGAAAAGAGTTGCAGGACAAGTTTTTCAAGTTACTGCCGATATATTGGCTGACGGACATGATGTACTAAACGCCCATATCAAATACAAGCTTAAAAAGTCCAAAACATGGAGCCATGCCCCCATGCATGAAGCCGACAACAATGGCTGGGAAGGTCAATTTATAGCCGAAAAACAAGGCTACTATATTTACACCATCGAAGCTTGGGTAGATTATCCCCTTACTTGGCAACATAACATTGAGCGCAAAATTGACGACCAGCAACATGTAAATGTGGAGTTGCTGGATGGTATTCAATACTTAGAGAAGGCTGCTAAGCTTGCCCCTCATGAAACTGACTACCTAAATGGATTGATAGATGCCTTCAAGAATCCAGAGGCCTATAATTATGCCATTGGCGAAGCCTGCTCCACCAGATTGCACGACATCTTCCACCATCATCCAACTAAAGAATTTGCAACTACTTATGAGCGTGAACTCGTATTAGAAGTCGACAGGGAAAAAGCCCTTTTCAGTACTTGGTATGAGTTTTTTCCAAGGTCAACCGCCAAGAAAAAGGGAGAACATGGTACTTTCAAAGATTGCTTAGAAGTACTGCCATATGTCGCCAATATGGGTTTCGATACTTTGTATTTCCCTCCTATTCATCCAATCGGAACAGACCATAGAAAAGGCAAAAATAACACCACAACGGCATTACCGGGCGATGTTGGTGTACCTTGGGCCATTGGAAACAAGGAAGGTGGTCACAAAGACATTTTACCCGAACTTGGAAATTTTGACGACTTCAAAAAACTAGTCAAAGTAGCAGGGGAATTAGGGATTGAAATAGCACTTGATTTTGCTTTGCAATGTTCTCCAAATCATCCTTATGTGAAAGAAAATCCGTCTTGGTTCAAATGGAGGCCCGATGGCACAGTGCAATACGCAGAAAATCCACCTAAAAAATACCAAGACATCTACCCTATCTATTTCGAGTCACCGGATTGGGAAAATATGTGGGACGAATTTGTGAGTATTGTTTTGCATTGGAACCGCCTTGGAATCAAGATTTTCAGGGTAGATAACCCGCACACCAAACCTTTCGGCTTTTGGGAATACTTGATTGCCGAGGTTAAAAAAGTGGATCAAGATGTGCTCTTTTTGGCAGAGGCCTTTACGAAACCAAAAGTAATGCAACGACTAGCCAAAGTGGGTTTCACGCAGTCTTACACTTACTACACTTGGCGCAATAACAAGGCAGAACTCACCCAATATATGAATGAGTTGACGAAAACGGATTTGAAAGACTACTTCAGACCAAATTTTTGGCCGAATACTCCTGATATCAACCCTTGGATGTTGCAGGGCGGGAACGAAAACTTATACATCATTCGCCATATGATGGCCGCGACATTAAGTTCTAATTACGGTATGTATGGCCCTGTTTATGAGCAAATAGACAATGCTGCTTATGTGGGCAAGGAAGAATACCTAAACTCCGAAAAATATGAAGTGCGAGTTTGGGACTGGTCCAAAACCAACAAGCTAAAGCAGCTAATTTCAAGGATCAACCACATCAGAAAAGAACACCCAGCATTGCAATTCACAAATAATATCGAATTCTGCCCTATTGAAAACGAGCAAATCCTGGCTTATTTCAAACAAAGCGAAGACAAAACAGATAATATGCTCTTCATTGTTAACTTAGACCCTTACAACCGACAGAATGGTTGGGTAAAAGTACCTCGATACAAAATGGGCTTAAGCGAAGGCAAACCAATGAGAATGCGCGATCTTGTTACTGGCAATAGCTATATGTGGAACCAAGAATGGAATTTCATCGAATTAGACCCAAATCATGTGCCTTACCATATTTTCCACATTGATTTTTAGCCAAACCCAAGACCATGGCCAAAACTGAAATTACTAAAAAAGCATCTCCCTGGGCTTCTCACTTCAAAAACGAAGCCTTTAGGGATGATCTTTGCCATCATATTCTCCCAGATTATATGATGACCACCCGTTGGTATGCTGCCAAAACACAAAAGGCAAAGTCTTTTAAGATCAATCAAGAAATGGCCTTTGAGCTGGAAAATGGCGAGACTGCTTTTTTTATCATCATCGAAGTCAATTTTCAGGCAGGTTTTACAGAGTATTACTTTCTAACGCTTTCTTTCGTTTCGAAAAAAGTACCCATCGAAAAAAACGGCATAATTGCTACCATCTCCATTGATGGTGCAGAAGGTCACTTGATCGATTCCCTTTATTGGGAGCCTTTCCGAAAAGCACTTTACCATCAATTGATTTCTCAAAAAAGCCTGACCGAAGATGCCACGAAAATGATATTTGAAAGAGGCAAAGTATTGAGATCAGCTCCAGAATACGAAGGCTCCAAAATCTTAGGCTTCGACCAAAGCAATACGAGCATAGAATACAACGGCAAATATTTTTTCAAAGCTTACAGAAGGCTCTTTAGAGATGCCAACCCAGATTTAGAGTTAACGAAATTCTTGTCCGACATTTCAGACTACAAGAATTCGCCCAAATATGCAGGCAGTGTAAGTTGGATCATCAATCCCTATTCCACCATTTCAATTGGGATTATGCAAGAGAAAATCCCAAACAAAGGCGAAGCTTGGAACCATACTTTGGACATGATTAAAGGCTTTTTCGAAAGGATCGAAGCTACTGCTGCGGTAACTAAAGACATTCAAACTGTGCCTTCAATGTCGTGGATGCCTCCATCTGGTCTCAAGTCAGATTTCAGGCTGTTGATTGGTGAAGACACGATTAGGAATGTTGAGCAAATGGCCTTGAGAATAGCGCAAATGCACATTGCTTTGTTCAACAATAAAATAGACTTAAAATTTACACCCATTGCCTTCAATGGCGATTATACAGTTTGGCTCAAAAACAGAATCTTCTTCCAAGTCAACGCTCGCTTTATTTTGGTGGAAGAAAACATTAAAAAACTGAAGGGATTGGCAAGGGAATTTGCCGAAGAGTTTTTAGAAAACCGCGAGGAAATCACTACGCGCTTCTTGGCTTTTAACGAAACCAATTTGAACAGCGCTAGAATCAGGATCCATGGTGATTTGCATTTAGGTCAAATTTTAATGACTGAAGACAATGATTTCTATATCATCGATTATGAAGGCGAACCCGAAAGCACAATTAGAGACAGAAAAGTAAAGCAAACACCGCTCAAGGATGTTGCCGGCATGCTTAGGTCTTTCCATTATGCGGTGTATGCCACCATATTTAGTGATAAAAATAGCTTCAAACTCTCTAAAGAATCACTTTTTGAAGCAGGCGAAAAATATTACAAAGCCATTTCGGCTGTGTTCTTGAACCGCTATATCGAGACAGCGATGGACAACCAATTAGACATCGGTTATAAATCTGAAATCAAAAACTTACTTGAATACCACTTATTAGAAAAAGCGGTTTATGAGATCGGTTACGAACTCAAAGCTAGGCCAGATTGGGTAATTATTCCTTTGACAGGCATTAAACAAATACTTGAAAACTAATTATGGAAAAGCATCAACATATAACCGCCCACAGCCTATTTACCGATTTTGACAGTGGCCTTTTTAAATCTGGAAAGCACTTCAGGCTTTTCGAAAAATTAGGATCAAAACTGATCGAGGTCAATGGAGTCAAAGGCGTATTCTTTGCAGTTTGGGCGCCCAACGCCAGTACGGTTCAAGTCATTGGCGATTTCAACTTTTGGAATGGTGATGGTTATGAACTTTACCCCCGTTGGGATGGCACAGGCATCTGGGAAGGTTTTGTACCTGAACTGAAACAAGGAACGGTTTACAAATACAAAATCCATTCAAATGCTGGTGGCCAAATTCTTGAAAAAGGAGACCCTTTTGCTTTGTATTGGGAAGTTCCCCCTAAAACGGCTTCGGTAGTTTGGGAAATCGACTACAAATGGAAAGACAGCAAATGGATCAAGAGTAGAAAAGAAACGAATGCACTCAATAAGCCTTTCTCGGTCTATGAAGTACATTTAGGTTCTTGGAAACGCAAACCCTCTGGGGAAAGCTTGTCCTACAAAGAGCTGGCAAAAGACTTGGTGAGTTACCTTTCCGATCTGGAGTACACCCATGTTGAGTTCCTTCCAGTCATGGAACATCCCTTCTTTGGGTCATGGGGCTATCAATGCACAGGTTTCTTTGCGCCATCATCACGATACGGAACGCCAGAGGATTTCTTGGCTTTAGTCGATGCATTTCACAAAGCCGGAATCGGTGTTATCCTGGATTGGGTTCCCTCCCATTTCCCAAGCGATGCCCATGGTCCATTCAAATTTGATGGGACTCACCTATACGAGCACGCTGATCCAAGACAAGGCTATCACCCTGATTGGAATAGCTACATCTTTAATTATGGAAGAAATGAAGTACGGGCATTCTTGATCTCAAGTGCCATGTATTGGGTAGACATTTGCCATGCCGATGCGATTCGAGTAGATGCTGTAGCTTCAATGCTTTATTTGGATTATTCCAGAAAAGAAGGAGAATGGATTCCTAACCAATATGGAGGCAGGGAAAATTTAGAAGCCATTAGCTTTTTGAAAGAATTGAATGAAGCCTTATTCGGGGCTGTAGAGGGTATTCAAACCATTGCCGAAGAATCAACCGCTTGGCCAGCCGTTTCGCGACCTACATTTTTGGGTGGCTTGGGCTTTGGCATGAAATGGATGATGGGTTGGATGCACGATACTTTAGAATACTTTAAAAAAGACCCATACTACCGTCAGTTCCATCAAAACAACCTTACTTTCAGTTTAAATTATGCCTTTACGGAGAACTTTATGCTGCCACTATCTCACGATGAGGTGGTGCATGGTAAAGGGCCATTAATTGATCGAATGCCAGGTGACGAATGGCAGCGGTTTGCGAATCTTAGATTGCTTTATGGCTACATGTACACCCACCCTGGAACCAAATTAGTGTTCATGGGTGGCGAAATCGGGCAAACCACTGAATGGAAACATGATTATTCATTGGATTGGCATTTATTGGATTTCGCTCCACATAAAGGGATTCTGAATTTCACTAAAGCCATCAATCACCTTTATAAAACAGAACCAGCCCTCTATGAAAATAGCTTTACGGTCGAAGGTTTTGAGTGGATTGAACTGAATGATCACAAAAATTCCGTGCTCAGCTTTATAAGAAAAGGTAAAAATCCAGATGACGACCTGATCATTTTGAGCAACTTCACTCCAGTGATCAGAGAAAATTACCACATAGGTTGTAATGGTGGTACTTGGACAGAAATCTTCAATTCCGATGCCACTGAATTTTGGGGTAGCGGAGTTACAAATAAGGGGGATATGAAAGCAAAAAAAGAAGGCATGCATGGCAGACCCAATTCGCTAAAAATCACCATCCCGCCTCTTTCAGTTGTAATATTTAAACAAGTTAAAAACAAGAAGTAAAGTATTGATGTTGTAGCAGTTAAGTTGCAGTTCAACTTTATAAGAAGGTGCGAAATTTGAAATCGGAAGACTTTTCGGTTTCAAATTTCTATTTTAAGATATGCCTTCAACCCAACCACTTTTAGTAAAGACATATTATGAGTCGATATTTGTGTATTCACGGGCATTTTTATCAGCCCCCTAGAGAAAATGCCTGGTTAGAAAAAATTGAAATCCAACCGAGTGCATATCCTTTCCACGATTGGAATGAAAGGATCACCAAAGAATGCTATTACCCAAATGCCTTTTCGAGGGTCTTGAATAACGATGGAAAGATCATCGATATCGTAAATAACTATTCTAAAATCAGCTTTAATTTTGGCCCAACCCTCCTTTCTTGGATGGAAATCCACGCGCCAACCACATACGAAGCCATTTTAGAATCTGACAAATTGAGCAGAGAAAACTTCGGAGGACATGGCTCGGCTGTAGCCCAAGCTTACAACCATATCATTATGCCATTGGCCAATGAACGAGACAAGGAAACACAAATCATTTGGGGACTTGAAGACTTTAAATCGAGGTTCAAGCGAGAAGCAGAGGGTATGTGGTTAGGGGAAACGGCAGTTGACATCCCAACGCTCGAGTTACTAGCAAAACACAATTTAAAATATACAATCCTCGCTCCCCGCCAGGCCAAACGCTATCGCAAAATTGGTTCAGAACAATGGATTGATGGCATTAATCCGAATCAGCATTATTGGATCAAATTACCCTCAGGTAGAAAGATCGCTCTGTACTTTTATGATGGCGAACGTTCACAAAATGTGGCTTTCAAAGGAGTATTGGATGATGGAAGAAAGTTCGCAAACGACCTGCTAGAAGCGTATCGCAATAATGCTGAAAACGAACTGGTACACATTGCCACAGACGGAGAAAGCTATGGTCATCATCATAAAAATGGCGATATGGCCTTGGCCTTCTGCTTGCGGTATATTGAAGAAAACAATCTGACAACGCTCACCAACTATGGTCAATACCTCGAATTGGTTGAGCCTCAATTTGAAGCAGAAATCCACGAAAATAGTTCTTGGAGTTGTGTTCATGGTGTAGAAAGGTGGAGGAGCAATTGCGGCTGTCATACAGGTGGCGAAGGTCATTGGAATCAGGCGTGGCGTGCTCCATTAAGAAATGCCTTGGACAATGCGCGCGACACCATGATTGGGATTTTTGAAACTGAGTTATCCAAATTCTCAAAAGACCCTTGGGCAATGCGCGATGATTATATTCAAATCGTTCTGGATCGGTCAAAATCTAAGATTCGGAAATTCCTCAACAAGCATGTGCATGTTACCCTCGATGATGAAAATCGAAAAAAGGTAATGCGATTGTTAGAAATGCAGCGCAATGCAATGTTGATGTACACCAGCTGTGGCTGGTTTTTCAATGATATTTCTGGGATTGAAACCCTTCAAATCTTACAATATGCAGCACGCGCAATTCAGTTAGGAGAAAGTGAGTCGGAATATCATTTCGAAGAAAAGTTTATAGCTGATTTAAGTTTGGCGAAAAGTAACTTGGCTGATCAAGGTAGCGGAAAAGACATCTATCTTACAAATATTAGACCCTACCAACTTTCGCTTACTCAGGTGGGGATGCACTATGCCGTGGCCTCGCTTTTTGCAGATGACCCACAATCCCTCACCGTATTCAATTATGACTGCAAAAGTTTATGGTATGAACGAAAAAGTGCTGGAATGCAAAAGTTGGCCTTTGGTACTACAGAAGTAAACTCCAAAGTAACGCTTTCTAAAAAGCAATTCAGCTTTGTGGTTCTGTACATTGGTCAGCATCATTTAATCGGTGGCACCTGTGATCGTTTGAGTAAAGAGGAATTTGAACCTATTGAGAAGGAACTGTCCAAGGCTTTCGAGAAGAGTAATATTTCGCAAGTAATGGTTTTGATTCAAGAGAAATTCAAAGCGCATAATTTCTCGTTCTTTGGTATGTTCAAAGATGAGCAGATGAAATTGCTGAACCAGTATTTAGCGGTAAGCGAAGATTTGGCTTATGATTCGTATCGAAAAATCTATGATCGCAACTACAACCTACTGAATGTGATGCAAATAGAACACTTAAAAATTCCTGAAGTGCTTAAGCAAAACATCAACATGGTCATTAATATTGAATTGAAAGAATTATTCTCCAATGGTCATTTCACGCTGGAGAAGTTGGAAGAGCTGGTAGATGAAGTGATCAAGTGGAATGTGATTTTGGATAAAGAACTATTGGAGGCGCGTGCCAATGAAAGATTTGAGTCGCTCTTCAACGAGTTTATTCATGATCACAGCCATACACAGTCGCTCAATATTCTGTATAATGCCATTTGCCTTTCAGAAAAGCTAGGATTGAACCCAAATTGGGTAAACTTACAAAATCATGTCTTTAATTATAGCAAGTCGATGATAGCCAAGGCTAGCCAACATCCGCTTGATGGGCAGCACAAGACCATGGATTTACTTGAAAGTATTTGTTCCGAAATCAACATTGATCTTTCTACCCTAAAAAGAGAATCACAAGTGGCAACCACATAAAAAAAGGCTCCTTATGAGCCTTTTTTTAGAGTTTTTAAAATAATCAATTAAAGACAGTAGCGCACTACTATCTCCCCATCCTGCAAAGGATGAACTATGGATTTTCTTTTTTAAACGATTACTACTGAGTTTTCCTCAAAAGTCAATCCGTTTGGAGCATATGCATCGGCTGACCAATCATTCTCCCATTTTTCACCGTCAATTAAATATCTAAATTGATATTCTTTTCCTGACTCTAATTTTACTGTGCCCTTAAAAACACCAGTCTTCATTTTTTTCAATTCTACTGCTGACTTATCCCAATCGTTGAAGTCACCCACTAGTGTTACTTTTTCTGCACCTTCTGCTGCTTCTTTTGGCAATTCAAAAGTTACGTTAGCCTCTGGCTTTGATTTTAAATACTGTTTTTTGATACTCATGATGTGATGCTGTATAGTTTACTCTGCAAATTTTCGCTTAAACTCGCTATGCAGCAAGCAGTTAAGCTAAAATTGTGGTGAAACGATTGCATACTTTTAGAGTTTAAGCCGTTCGAATTCTGACCTTTCAAAGGTCAAAAGGGCTTAATTAGGATGCAATGAGCATAAATAAGGGTTTCCCTACTTTTGGAATCTTGAATCTAAACTTCAGAAATAGAGATCATTAAAAATGACCATCGCAATTAACAAATAGATCAAAAAGACGAGGGAATTAACAATTAGAAGTTGTTTGGTACTTTTCAACTTAAAAGTAAAAAACATAATGCTGCTCTTGAACAGCTTTATCTTTGAAATTAAACCTGCCTGAGATAACCCAAAAGATGGGCATGATTCTACTCTAGACTCCCATTCAAAGGAATCATTCTTAAGAAAATGATAGTGAACTCCTATTTTTAGGCAGAAGACAAAAAATACAATAATAGCAAAACCTATCATTCCTCGAATTTATCAACTAATCTCCAACGAATTGCCAAACACCCTGGCTCAATTAACGGGTAGCAGCCTCTTCCTCCTCTTTCAATACTCTTCTTAGGATTTTACCGACATTGGTTTTTGGCAGATCGTCCCTGAATTCATAATGCTTAGGCCGCTTGTAGCCTGTAAGATTTTCGTGGCAGAAATCACGCAGTTCTTGCTCAGTCAAAGAAGGATCGGATTTCACAACAAAGGCTTTCACACATTCCGTGGAGTGCTCATCCGCGACACCAATTACCGCGACTTCAGAAACCTTGGGATGATCAGCAATTACATTTTCAACTTCGTTTGGATATACATTGAAGCCAGAAACATTGATCATGTCTTTTTTACGATCAACAATTTTGAAGAAGCCATCCTCGTCCATTAAACCGATATCACCTGTTCTAAAGAAACCACCCTCGAAAAACACATCCTTGTTGTCCTTTCCCCAATAACCACTCATTACTTGTGGCCCTCTTGCGCAGATCTCTCCAACTTCGCCTTGGGCCAATTGCTTGCCCTCTTCGTCAAAAATAGCAACTTCGGTATCTGAAGTAGGCATACCGATAGTGCCAATCTTATGACTACCGTCAAGTGGATTACAGCATAAAACTGGTGAAGTTTCACTCAATCCATACCCTTGTAGCAAAGGTGAGCCTGTTACTTCTTCCCACTTTTTGGCCACAAAATCTTGTACCGCCATTCCGCCTCCGATTGCTCCTTTGAGCGAGGAAAGATCAATTGAAGCAAAATCAGGTTGATTCAGCAAACCATTGAAGAGCGTATTCACCCCTGTCATTAAGGTGATTTTATGAGTACGAAGCTCCTTTAAGAAGGTCTTCATATCACGTGGATTCGTAATCAATAAGTTCTTCGCTCCGATATGGCTCATGAATACACCGTTTACTGAAAGTGCGAAAATGTGGTACATAGGGATTGGCGTACACATCAATTCCTGCTTATTATCCAAAAATGGTTTAAACCAATGCGTGATTTGATAGGTATGTGCTACAATGTTGCCATGCGACAATTGAGCTCCTTTAGAAAGCCCAGTGGTACCTCCCGTATATTGCAAAAAAGCTAGATCGCTGCTTTTTACATCGGGTTTAGTATACTTCATTTTGGCTCCCTTTGCCATGGCATCAGTCAGCTTAACTGCTCCTGGTAAAGAATAGGCCGGCACCATCTTCTTAACATACTTCACGACAAAATTCACGATTTTACCTTTGAGCCCACCAATCAGATCACCGATTTCGGTGACAATTACATTCTTGATTGGGGTTTTATTGATACATTCTTGAAGACTATGAGCAAAGTTTGCTACAATCACAATCGTTTGCACATTGGCATCATTAAATTGATGCTCCATTTCTCGAGGAGTATACAATGGATTGGTGTTTACCACATTCAACCCCGCCTTTAATGCCCCAATGAGCACTACTGGGTACTGAAGGCAGTTTGGCATTTGAATGGCAATACGATCTCCCTTCTTCAATTTCAAATCATTCTGTAAGTAAGCCGCGAAATTGGTAGACAACTGATTTATTTCTTGAAAAGTCAAAGACTTGCCCATGTTTTCGAAGGCCTCTCTACTTCCGAACTTTTTAAAAGAGGCCTCATACATATCAATAAGGTTCTCGGGTCTGTCTTCTTCTATTTTAGCGGGGATACCTTCAGGGTAATTCGCAATCCAAGGAAAGGTGCTCATCTGTTCAGTTTTGGTCTAGTACCAAAGATAAAAATGAAACGCTAAAAACAAAGGAGCGACAATAGGTAAAAGTGATTGCATCAAGCCTAAACCAAACATAATTCAGAGTTTAGCACTAAATTCATGAATAGCGAATAAAAAAAGACGCCTCTTTCGAAACGTCTTCTTTCAACATTCTAAAACCTAAAAGCTGTAGGAGAAGGATTCGAACCCCCACGGAGCGGTTAGGTCGATTGACTTTATCCCTAATCTCCACCCCCGAGAAAGGAGGGCACGGCTGCCTGTTTCGTCACCCTACAGTATAAAGAGGCCTGTCTGCTACCTGCAAAATTTCTAGACCTATGTCTTAAATCAAGCCTCTTGGTATTTTACTAAATCGCCTTCTGCGATTCTAAAGCTGTAGGAGAAGGATTCGAACCTCCACGGAGCGGTTAGGTCGATTGACTTTATCCCTGAATCTCCACCCTCGAGAAAGGAGGGCACGGCTGCCTGTTTCGTCACCCTACAGTATATGTTTCTCATTTGAAACTGTTTCAAAGGTAATAGAAATACCTATTTGGTTAAAATATCTCTAACTAATCGACTTAATATTTAGAGATTAATTATCAATTACCTAATTTCATTTCGGATTCAATAATTTAAAGTTTAAATCATGCCTGATAATTACGAAATCGACAACGTTGATTTGAAGATACTTTCACTTCTGCAACACAACGCTAAAAAGCCTTATACAGAAATAGCCAAACAAGCTTATGTCTCTAGTGGAACAGTTCATGTTAGAATGAATAAGCTCGAGAAAATGGGTGTGGTCAAAGGCGCCTCTTTAGACTTGAATTTAGCTAAGCTAGGCTATAATGTTTCTGCCTTCCTTGGTGTATTTCTTTCACGAAGTTCGCTCTATGACAAAGTAGCTGGGCAATTGGCCAAAATCCATGAAATCACCAGTGTACATTACACTACAGGCAACTATTCCATGTTCGTGCGTATTTATGCCAAAGGCACTGATCATTTGAAGGACATTCTGCACGATAAAATTCAAAAAGTAGACGGGATTGAAAGAACTGAAACCTTTATAATTCTTGAGGAAACTTTCACTCGAAGTATTCAGTTGGGTGAATAGTTCGAACCAAGCCAATTGACCAATAGATTAAATTAATAAGTCATTGAAAAAAGGATTAGAAGAAACATTTCCTTTAGGTTAGAAGTTGTACATTTGTATTTAAAATCATTCTAAATAACTAAGCATGAGTAAAGACGACCAAATATTAGAAGAGTTAACCTCTAAAGAATATGAGTTCGGCTGGACTGTTGATTTTGAAGCAGACGAAGCCCCAAAAGGCTTGAATGACGATATTATCAGATTTATTTCTGCGAAAAAAGAAGAACCAGAGTGGATGCTCGAATGGAGATTGGAGGCTTTTCATGCCTGGTTAAAAATGGAAGAGCCTGTATGGGCGAATGTTCATTATCCCAAAGTTGACTTTCAAGACCTGAAATATTACTCTGCCCCAAAGAAGAAAAAAAGCGCTAACTCTTTGGACGAAATTGACCCAGAATTAATTGCAACCTTCGAACGATTAGGTATTTCGCTCACTGAACAGAAGAGGCTGACGGGTGTAGCCGTAGACGCTGTAATTGACTCAGTGTCAGTAGCCACCACTTTTAAAGAAACACTAGGTGAATTAGGGATTATTTTCTGCTCCTTTTCTGAAGCCGTTAGAGAACATCCAGAATTAATCAAAAAACATATGGGTTCGGTAGTTCCCGCTAACGATAACTACTATGCTGCCTTAAACGCAGCAGTATTTTCAGATGGCTCTTTCTGCTTCATTCCTAAAGGTGTGAGATGCCCCATGGAACTGTCCACCTACTTCAGAATTAATGCGGCCAATACTGGCCAATTCGAAAGAACGCTAATTGTGGCGGAGGAAGGTTCATATGTAAGTTACCTCGAAGGCTGTACTGCTCCTATGCGCGATGAAAATCAATTGCATGCAGCGGTAGTAGAAATTAAAGCTGCGAAAAACGCAGAGGTAAAATACTCTACAGTGCAAAACTGGTATCCCGGCAACAAAGAAGGTAAAGGAGGTATTTACAATTTCGTAACAAAGCGAGGTATTTGCGAAGGAGATCATTCTAAAATCTCTTGGACTCAAGTTGAAACCGGCTCTGCTGTTACTTGGAAATATCCATCTTGCATTTTGAAAGGCGATTACTCAGTCGGAGAATTCTATTCTGTAGCTGTGACTAATAATTACCAGCAAGCCGATACTGGAACTAAAATGATCCATATTGGTAAAAACACGAAATCTAGAATTGTATCCAAAGGGATTTCTGCTGGAAAATCACAAAACAGCTATCGTGGTCAGGTGCATGTGATGAAGAGGGCCTCAAATGCTCGAAATCACTCACAATGCGATTCCCTATTGATGGGCGATCAGTGTGGAGCTCATACCTTCCCGTACATCGACATCGAAAATCAATCTGCTCAAGTTGAACACGAAGCAACCACCTCAAAAATAGGTGAAGATCAAATCTTCTATTGCTTACAGCGAGGTATTGATGCCGAATCAGCCGTTGCCTTGATTGTTAATGGTTATGCCAAAGAAGTCTTGAAGCAGTTACCAATGGAATTTGCCGTAGAAGCACAGAAATTATTGGCCTTGACTTTGGAAGGATCTGTGGGTTAACAGTTTAATGTTTTTAGTTCACCGTTTATGGCAACAATTAACAGATTTGAAGATTTAAATGTTTGGCGTGAGTCTAGAATTCAAGCTCAAACTATCTATTTACAAATAATAAGTAATGATGTCATTAAAGATTATCCAATAAAAGATCAGACGAATAGATCATCTGCATCCGTCATGGATAACATTGCTGAGGGGTTTGATAGAAAAGGAAATAAGGAGTTTAAACACTTTTTAACCATATCGCTTGGATCAAATAGTGAATTGAAGTCGCAAATTTACCGTGCGTTTGATAGGTCTTATATTGACCAGAGTAGTTTTGATCAACTCATTTTAAGGAATGAGAATATTTCAAAAATGATTACAGGTTTTATGAAATATTTGAGCAAAACTGAACTAAAAGGAACGAAGTTTCTGATCGAAGAACCAGAGATGGATTACTAAGTGATTAAACTATAAACAATAAACTATAAACAGTTAAGATGTTATCAATAAAGAATTTACACGCTCGTATCGAAGATAAAGAAATCCTTAGGGGAATCAACTTAGAGGTTAAGCCAGGAGAGGTGCATGCCATTATGGGGCCGAATGGTTCTGGAAAAAGCACATTGGCTTCAGTACTTGCTGGTAGAGAAGATTATGAAGTAACCGGTGGTGTAGTTGAATTCTTAGGGAAAGATCTTTTAGAATTGGCCGCAGATGAAAGAGCAAGAGAAGGTATTTTTCTCGCTTTCCAATACCCTATTGAAATCCCTGGAGTTAGCACAACTAACTTCATGAAAACTGCCATTAATCAAATTAGAGAGCACCATGGTGAAAAACCACTTGATGCCGTTTCCTTTTTAAAATTGATGAAGGAGAAAATGAAGCTGGTAGAAATTGATCAAGCTTTATTAAGTCGTTCATTAAACGAAGGCTTCTCAGGAGGTGAAAAGAAAAGAAACGAGATCTTCCAAATGGCCATGCTAGAACCTAAGCTCGCTATTTTGGATGAGACTGATTCAGGATTAGATATTGATGCGCTTCGCATTGTTGCGAATGGCGTCAACAAATTGAAATCAAAAGACAACGCCACCATCGTAGTCACCCACTACCAAAGGCTACTCGATTATATTGTTCCAGATTTTGTACATGTGTTGTACAATGGAAGAATTGTTAAATCTGGTACCAAAGAACTCGCACTTGAGTTAGAAGAAAAAGGATACGACTGGATAAAAGAAGAAGCTGACGCTATCGCCTAATCAAAGAAATTATGGACAAAATTGCAGGACAATGGATCATCGATTCGCTTGAAATCCAATTCGAGGCGTTTGAAAAAAGCTTGAATGGACAGGGCAAATCGGCTGCTCATCAATTGCGTAAAAAGGCTTTCGAAAGCTTAGTTTCAAAAGGCTTCCCTAGTGCCAAAAGTGAAGAATATAAGTTCACTAACTTCACTAAAGCCATAGAGAAGAACTTCGATCTAAAGTTAAATTCTGAAGCTTCAGACTTAACAGCAGAATCAATTCAAGAATTTGAAATTGAAGGTTTAGAGGCTTACCGTTTGGTGTTTGTGAATGGTGTTTACAGCGATTCACTTTCTGATCAAATCACTGAAGATGGAATTATAGTGACTAGCTTGGTTGATGAATTCAAAGCGGATTCTAAAATCATTGCCAACGGATTTGGCAAAATTGCAGATTTCGAATCAGATGCATTCTTAGCATTGAACACTGCCTTTAGCCAACAAGGCATATCAATTCAAGTAGCTGACAAAGCCATTATTAGCAAGCCTATAGTTCTTTATTATTTTGGTGATGCTCAGCATAATGAAGTCTCATTCCATGTTCGAAATATCATTAGTACTGGCAAATTCTCTGAAGTTACAATCATTGAGAAGTTTGATACAATTGGGACGAACAAAAGTTTCACTACAATTGTGAATGAAATTTCTATTGGCGAAAATGCTCAGACGCAATATTTCAAGATAGAAAATGACAATGAACAAGCCTACCATATTTCGAATGTGCATGCAAGACAGGCTAGTTCAAGTAATTTCAAAACATTTACCTTTTCGCTAAATGGCGCAATGGTGAGGAATAACCTGAATATTAAGCTTGACGGAGAAGGAATAGACACCTATATGAACGGTCTTTACCTCTTAAAAGGTAAAACCCATGTAGATAATCATACGGTTGTAGACCATCTTAAGCCCAATTGCCACTCTAGTGAGTTGTATAAAGGTATTATGGATGGCAACTCGAAAGGCGTTTTCAATGGAAAGATCTTTGTTCGTCAACACGCACAAAAAACAAATGCCTTTCAATCCAATAAAAACATCTTGCTATCAGATACTGCCACAATCAACACCAAGCCACAGCTAGAAATTTGGGCTGATGATGTTTCATGTTCTCATGGATGTACTACCGGGCAGCTTGATATGGACGCTTTATTCTATCTACAGGCCAGAGGCATTAAAAAAGATAAAGCCAAAGCAATGCTACTTCATGCTTTTGCTAGCGATGTGCTAGAAACCGTGGCCAATGAGGCCATTAAGACTTATTTAGAAAACATCATCACTGAGAGATTGGAGAAATAATGTCTCAAATCCTAGAAACGCAAAAACTGGATATTCAGAAAATAAGAGAAGAATTCCCCATTCTTCATCAGCAAGTCAATGGTAAACCACTGGTTTATTTTGATAATGCGGCAACTAACCAAAAGCCGCAGCGGGTAATTGATGCTTTGGTACATTATTATCAGCACGATAATGCCAACATCAACAGAGGTGTTCATACTTTGGCGGAAAGAGCGACAGCGGCTTATGAAAATACCCGCAAGAGTGTGCAAAAATTCATCAATGCCAATGAAGTTGAAGAAGTAATCTTCACAAAAGGAACCTCAGAAAGCATTAATTTGGTTGCGTCTTCTTGGGGTAGAAAATTCTTGAACCAAGGTGATGAAGTGCTGATTTCAGCGATGGAACACCATTCCAACATTGTACCTTGGCAAATGATTTGCGAAGAACGTGGAGCCACGCTCAGAGTAATGCCCATCAATCAGGCTGGTGAAATTATTGTCGAAGCCTTGGATGACCTGATTACTGAGCGCACCAAAATGGTAGCTTTCAATCATGCATCTAATTCTTTAGGAACGATTAACCCCATTGAGCTTATCATTAAAAAAGCACATGCAGTTGGTGCAAAGGTGTTAGTTGATGGTGCTCAAGCCACTGCTCATTTACCCATTGATGTAAAAGCATTGAATGTGGACTTTTATGCCTTTTCTGCCCATAAAATGTATGGCCCAACGGGTACTGGAGTTTTATATGGTAAAAGATCACTTTTAGAAAAGATGCCCCCCTACCAAGGCGGTGGCGAAATGATCAAAGAAGTTAGTTTTAGCAAAACCACCTACAACGATATTCCTTACAAATTTGAAGCGGGTACTCCTGGCATTGCGAATGTAATTGCCCTGAATGAAGCCATCAATTTCATCAATGAGTTAGGCAAAGCCAATATAGCTGCACATGAATTGAATTTACTCAATTATGCAACCAATGCGCTAAATGCCATTGATGGGGCTAACATAATTGGAACGGCAAAAGACAAAGTGAGTGTCGCTTCATTTGTCGTGGAAGGAATTCATCATTTTGATTTAGGAATGTGGATGGACGCCAAGGGTGTAGCCGTGAGAACTGGTCACCATTGTACTCAGCCTTTGATGGATTTCTATGGTATTGAAGGTACTACCAGAGCTTCATTCGCGGTATACAACACTGTTGAAGAAATTGACATCTTTATTGACGCGTTAAACAGCATTATTAAACGGTTTAACAAATGAGTAACAGCATAGACGATATCCAAAAAGAAGTAGTTGAAGAGTTCTCTATGTTGGATGGTGACATGGAAATGACCATCAATTACATCATGGAGTTAGGCGAGCAATTGCCCCCAATGTCTGATTCATCAAAAACGGATGACAATATTGTGAAAGGCTGTCAATCTAAAGTCTGGTTAAATGCGGACTTCAAAGACAATAAAATATTTTTCGAAGCAGATAGCAATACAGCCATTACAAAAGGACTGGTGAGTATTCTGGTAAGAATACTTTCTGGAAGAAGCCCAAAAGAAATTGTAGATGCTGATTTACGTTTCATTGATCAAATGGGTCTCAATCGCTTTATTGGCACACAGCGCTCAAATGGACTTGGGGCCATGATGAAACAGATTAAAATATATGGACTGGCTTATTCAACGAAGATAAATTAAGCAAATCAAAAACATCAAAAAAACAAAAATCAAATATCAAAACCGTGGCGAGTAATTATGACCTTGAACAGAGAACAGAACAATTCGCTAAGGATGTAAGGCAATTTATAAGAACACTAACTCTAGACTTATCGAATTACGAAGATTCAAAACAGTTAACAAAATCATCTGGCTCTGTAGGTGCTAATTACATAGAGGCCAATGAAAAGTTAGGAGATAAAGATTTTAAATTCAGGGCAAGGATTGCCAGAAAAGAAGCAAAAGAATCAAGATATTGGCTTCGACTTATTGATACTTTAGGTAACAAAGAAGTTGAAGAAACCAGAAAAAGGCTAGAACAAGAGGCAAATGAACTATTAAAAATCTTGTCAGCTATAATAAATAAGGCCTAAGATGAGCAGAAACTCACTGCCAATCTTGACCAACTAAAATTTGAGTTTTCACCTCTGTGATTGAAATTTGATTTTTGACATTTGAGATTTTGAAATTAAATTATGGAAGACAATTTAAGAGACCAAGTCGTAGCAGCGATAAAAACAGTTTACGATCCAGAAATCCCTGTTGATGTTTATGAACTGGGTTTGATTTATGAAATCAATGTGTTTCCTGTAAATAACGTTTACGTGCTTATGACATTAACATCGCCATCTTGCCCAGCGGCAGAAGTTATACCTGAAGAGGTAAAACAAAAAATTAAAGCTGTTGAAGGTGTCAATGATGTAGAAATAGAATTGACATTTGATCCTCCCTTCACTCAGGAAATGATGTCTGAAGCAGCTAAGTTGGAACTTGGCTTTATGTAATTTAGTTACTGGTCAATCATGAGATTGACTTTCCGCCCAAAAGGCAAATAGATTGAATAGAAAATTAAAAATTAGAAAATATGTATCCAGAACACTTACTTGTCCCATTTAGACAAGAACTAACCGAGGCAGGATTCACAGAGTTGAAAACAGCTGATGCTGTTGATGAGCATTTAAAAAACTTAAAAGGTACTTCATTAGTCGTGATCAACTCAGTTTGTGGTTGCGCGGCAGGTACAGCAAGACCAGGTGTAAAGATGGCCTTGAAGCTCTCTGAAAAGAAACCTGATAATTTGACTACGGTATTTGCCGGAGGCGATATAGAAGCCACTGCAAAAGTAAGAGAATGGCACATGCCCTATCCCCCATCATCACCTTCTGTAGCCTTATTTAAAGATGGTGAGTTGGTTCATTTTGTAGAAAGACACCATATAGAAGGCAGAAGTGCTGAGGTCATTGGCAATCACCTTGCAGACGTTTTCGAAGAGTTTTGTTAGGCTCAAGTAATTCCCATTAAAAAGAGGCTGTCTTTGAAAGACAGCCTCTTTGCGTTATGGCTTATAACATTAATGGCTATGCGTAAAATTGTAGATTTGCTGAACTCAGTCTTAGCTCAATTCGGCAATACACTCAATTTCAACAAGTGCATCCAGCGGCAGGCCTGCCACGGCCACGGTTGTTCTGGCTGGTGTATGCCCCTCAAAGAAATCTCCGTAAATCTTATTCATAACACTGAAATATTTCATATCACTTAGGTAAACATTGCATTTCACTACATGATGTGGTGTTAAACCTTGTGAGGATAACACAGATTTCAAATTAGCTAAGACCTGCGCGGTTTGCCCTTCGATGTCATCAGAGGCAAGCGCATTGGTGCGAGGGTCTATGCCTGTTTGTCCAGAGCAAAAAAGCAAGTTGCCAGTTTTTATGGCCGAGCAATAAGGCCCAAGGGCTTTAGGAGCATTTTCAGCATGTATTATTTTCATGAGAGCTTATTTAATCGTTGGAAGTGACCATTTATTTTTAACTGCAATAATTCGTAAAGCAATGATATAACAAACGGTCACAATAATTTTTACATCAGTATTGAGGTTAAAGTAGGTCAAAATCAAAAACAAGATGCCTCCGGTCAGGCAGGCCGTAGCATAAATTTCTTGTCTGAAAATCAGGGGTATTTCGTTGGCCAAAGTATCGCGAACTACGCCTCCAAAAACAGCAGAAACCGTCCCCATTAAAACCGCAATCACAGGTGACAATCCATATTCCAAGGTTTTTTCAATTCCCAGAATTGTGAAAAGACCAATACCAATAGAATCAAATAGAAACATAGTTCTTCTTAGCTTCTCAAAAAACTTCCTAAAAAGAAGTCCTAAAGCTATGCCTATTCCAATCATCAGAAGATAGTTCAAATCTTGCATCCAGCCCACAGGGGTACTGCCAATGAGCACATCGCGCAAGGTGCCACCCCCAACCGCTGTAATAAATGCCAATACAGAAGCGCCAAATGGATCCATTTGCTTTTTTGAGGCTGCCGTCCAGCCACTAATGGCGAAGACCAAGGTTCCTAACAAATCAATAAAATAGACCAAATCAGCAGTATTCATTCATTACAATTTTCGCGAATTTAAATGAATCAATTGAATCGACAGCAAATAAGCTCAACAGTCAGCCAAGACTCTAAAAAATCTCATAGCCTTTTCTACTGCATTGGCTTAATTTGATTTGATGTAGAAGTAATTCACGAGCTTCAAACATTGCTGAACAAAAAAGGCATAAAAAAAGCCCTTCAAAATGATTGAAGAGCCCTTTTTGAAATTCTCTTTTATTCTTAATGAACGTTGCCCATTAATTTTCTCAATGGTTTATTAAATGCTAAAAGAACAAGAGCCGCTCCCATTGTTGTAAGGACGATCGTCATGTACTGATTAGGCATATCGGCCAAGGCATCTACTGTACCCCCACTGGCTTCGCCAGCAATTAAACCTGCTAAAAGATTACCCAAAGAAACTGAAAGGAACCATACTCCCATCATCTGACCTTGGTAAGCCTTAGGTGCTAGTTTTGTCGTCAAACTCAAACCTACTGGACTTAAGCTTAACTCACCCCAAGTATGGAACAAATAAGTAAAGATCAACCAAGTTGGCGCAGCCATTTCGCCTGATGCAGCAATTTTTGTGGCGAAATACATCACAAAGAATCCCGCAGCAACTCCGAAAAGGCCGAAAAAGAATTTTAAAGGAGAACTTGGCTCTAAATTTCTTTTAGCTAACCAAATCCACATGGCTCCAAAAAACGGGGCGAAAAGAATGATAAAAGTAGAATTCACTGATTGGAACCAACCAGCAGGAATTTCCCAACCGAACATGGTACGATCAGTAAATCGATCAGCAAACAAATTCAGAGTGGAACCCGCTTGCTCAAATCCAGACCAAAAGACTGCGGAAAAAATGAACACAACACCAATCGCCCCAACCTTCTTTCGGTCAGATGTACTAAGTCCTCCAAAAATTATAATATATGCTAAATACGAAAAAGCGACTACCGCAATGATCACCCCAGAACTACTAGCTATTGCACTCGCATCAACAGTAATTACTCCAGCAAACATCAAAACTAAAAGAACAACTACTGCACCTATGATATAAGTCGTAATTCTTTTTAGTTTTTGATTTGCATATTGCTCTTGGGTAGTTTCAAAGACTGGAACATCTCCAACACCTATTAGATTCTTAGCCGTTAGTTTATACTGAATAAGGCCAATTACCATTCCAAAACCCGCCAAGCCGAAACCAAGATGCCAATCATAACTGGCCAAAGAACTTGTTAAAATTGGAGCTACTAAGGCACCAATGTTAATGCCCATATAGAATATGGAGAACCCCGCATCACGTCTTGAGTCGCCATCGGAATAAAGTTGGCCTACTATAGAGCTGATATTTGGCTTTAATAATCCTGTACCCACCACAATAAGTATAAGTCCAAGAAAGAATGTATTGGTGTCTAATGCTGATAATTCAATTTTAGAAGATTCAGCAGCAAAAAGTTTCATTATGCCTGGGATACCCATGGTGAAATGGCCTAGTGCGATAATTACCCCTCCGTACCAAACAGACTTTTTTAAACCAAAAAGTCTATCTGCAAGCCATCCACCAGGAAGTGCTAGTAAATAAACACCCATTGTATAAAGGCCATATATAGCACCTGATGTTTTATCATCAAATCCAAGTCCTCCATCAACAATAGCGGTGGTCATGAATAAAATAAGCAAAGCGCGCATACCGTAGTAGCTAAAGCGCTCCCACATTTCTGTAAAAAATAGTGTTGCCAGCCCTATTGGGTGACCCCAGATGGTCTTTTGATTTGACATAAATCGATTTTTAGTTAAAACATCAATGCTAAAACTAATACCCTGAAAGGGCAAATACAAATAAGTTTATTAAGGTGGAGTTAATAAAGGGATAAACATTCGGTAATGGTGCGAGAATAAATTTGATTTGAATTCAGTTCGAAAGAAAATTTCTTTATTTTTGTGCCCCTGAAGCAATTGCAATCGTTTGCAGCAGCAGTCACTTAATCAATTCAAAATGCAAGAAAACGGGTTGAAATCCTCTATGTCAAGTATTGAAAATTTAGGTATTAGGAATGCCCAAGTACATTGGAACCTTCCTTCTGAAGATCTCGCCAAAATTTCTGTCGAAAAAGGAATGGCGCAAGAAACAAGCACAGGTGCCATTACAGTGCACACTGGTGAATTTACTGGGCGATCGCCAAAAGACAGATTTATCGTTAAAGATGACATTACAGCAGATGCCGTTTGGTGGGGAAATATCAATATCCCTTTTGAGCCAGCTAAATTTGATGCGCTCTATGATCGCGTTGCAGATTATCTTTCAGGAAAAGAGATTTATGCGCGTGATTCTTATGTTTGTGCTGATCCAAAATATAGGACCAATGTACGCGTGGTTACAGAATATCCTTGGTCGAATATGTTCTGCTATAACATGTTCCTTCGTCCTGAAGCCAGTGAACTGAAAGACTTCAATCCCGAATGGACGGTAGTTTGTGCCCCAGGCTTTATGGCAGTTCCTGAAAGAGATGGAACAAGACAACACAACTTCGCTATTCTTAACTTCAAAAGAAAAATCGCTCTCATTGGAGGAACGGGCTACACCGGTGAAATGAAAAAGGGAATATTCTCTGCCTTGAATTTCATTCTCCCACACCAAAAAGATACACTTGCCATGCATTGCTCTGCGAACATGGGCAAAAATGGTGATACTGCAATATTCTTCGGCCTTTCTGGTACAGGTAAAACTACCCTTTCAGCTGATCCAAACAGAAGACTCATCGGTGATGACGAACATGGCTGGACCAGCGAAAACACGGTTTTCAACTTTGAAGGTGGCTGCTATGCCAAGGTGATCGACCTTACTGAAGAAAAAGAACCAGACATCTGGAAAGCCATTAAACCAGGAGCCCTCTTAGAAAACATAACTTTCAAAGGAGAAACGAACGTACCTGATTACGAGAGCAATAAAATCACTGAGAACACAAGGGTCTCTTACCCCATCTATCATATTGATAATATCCAAGAACCGTCAGTAGGCGCAAACCCAAAGAATATTTTCTTCTTGACTTGCGATGCCTCTGGTGTTTTGCCTCCAATTTCCAAATTGACTCCGGGTCAAGCAATGTTCCACTTTATTTCTGGCTATACTGCAAAAGTAGCGGGTACTGAAGCTGGAATTACTGAACCTACCTCAGCATTTTCTGCTTGTTTTGGTGCACCATTCATGCCTTTGCATCCAACCAAATACGCTGAAATGCTAGGTGAAAAAATGCAAAAAGCGGGTGTAGATGTGTGGTTAATCAATACTGGCTGGTCTGGCGGAGTTTATGGTGTTGGTAGCCGAATCAAGTTAAAATTCACCAGGGCGATGATTACAGCAGCCCTCGAAGGACAACTTAAGGAAGTTGGATATACCACCCATGAGGTTTTCGGTTTGGCCATGCCAAATGAATGCCCAAATGTGCCTACAGAAATACTTCATCCTAAAAACACTTGGGCCGATAAAGAGGCCTATGACGCAGAGGCTCAAAAATTAGCGATGAAATTCAATCAGAACTTCGAGAAATTTGAAGAGTATGCCAGCGAAGACATATTGGCTGGCGCTCCTAAAGTGAGTGTAAATCACTAAAAAGAAAAACAAATAGACTACTAACTAACAGAAAAGGCTACCTCATTTTGGGGTAGCCTTTCTTATTGATTGAGGTATGATTATAAACCCGAATTATGCAATAGACTTTCTATTACTGACGTAACTCACTTTGAATCAGTCGCTCTGCTTCGTTTGTCTTCTCACCATAGCGCTGCTATGCTATCTAAGCC
>PCUU01000057.1:34131-34273 GCA_002786855.1 Cytophagales bacterium CG12_big_fil_rev_8_21_14_0_65_40_12 | reverse complement strand
AGGAACAATCCAAAATAAATTTTGTTTTGGACCAGGTTTGGAAACTGCCCGCCAAAAGGTGATTGGGTTGACATTCGAATCAAAACCGGGAGAATAATCCAGACCAGTGCCAGAAAAGATCCCAAGGCCACAGATAGCCAAA
>PCUU01000057.1:34017-34112 GCA_002786855.1 Cytophagales bacterium CG12_big_fil_rev_8_21_14_0_65_40_12 | reverse complement strand
TGTCACACTGATAACCCCTTCTACTCGGTTTAATTCATGGAAAATCTTGCTGATGTGTTTGGAGTTTTTGACCAAAACATCACTAATGAAGTAGG
>PCUU01000057.1:0-33913 GCA_002786855.1 Cytophagales bacterium CG12_big_fil_rev_8_21_14_0_65_40_12 | reverse complement strand
CTCACCCACCATTGCAGTTTAGTGATGATGGGAATTTCAGCGCTATAATCAGCCCAAATCAGAGCTTGTTGGATTTGATCATTGTCTGAAAAAGCATAGGTAATAGTGGCCGCTTTTGGCCAGAGCAGTGGATGCTCTTTCGGTTCCGCTTCTGCCAGTTCCTTCAACAACTGGGCAGGCTCAAAATCTATAAGATATTGAATGTATTGCGCATAGTTCGATTCGGAAGATTCCCGCTCATAAGCTCCCTCAACAATAGACTTGACTTTCTCTTGGTACTCGACCGAATAAAAATAAGCCAAATAAGAGGTTGAAGAGGCTTGATCTTTAGGCTCCTTTTGGATTTTTCTCCAAAGCCACTTTTCTGTTAACTCTTCCGTTGGATAAGCTTCCTTTTGCAAATAGAAATCGAGATAGTTTAAAGCTAAATCTTTCGATTTGTTCTGGTACAGTTCATCCAAGAAGTCCCAAACTGCCAAGCCTTTATCTTGATAGCCCATTAATTGAACGTACTGTTCAAACTCAGTTGAGTCAACATCATCTCCTTTGATTAGCTGTTTCGACAAGACATCGGTCGCCTCTTCAAGGTTTTCGTTCGCTACAAAATAATCTACAGAATCTGCCGAATTATCTAATTTTGGAGGCCTTACAATTTCCACATAAGGTGTATTTTCTTCGATAATTCCTTCGGCCCTTAGCTGATTGAATGCCGTATATTCCTCTTTTGCATACGCTATGGCCTCTTCCGTGGTAAACAAACTATTGCTTTTAAATTGGGCCGACTTACCGAAGGTTAGCTCAGGAATTGAAGTTTTGATGGTAAAAAGCATGCCTTCAAAAAACTTGGTTTTGGTATAGGTCTTTACCACTTTTTTGAGCTCATTTTCCATTTCATCGGCATGCTCTTCTTTTGCAAACATGAACCAGTAATATTCACTCTCTTTCAAAGGCCTCTTGCCCACCATTTTAGCTGAGACAAATTCGCCTGTAGCTTCGAAACTGTACTGGGCTTCCCTCCAATCTTTTGTTATGGCTGCTGCATCTCTTACCGTAAGAAAGCGTGCAGATGGATGAACTTCTTTTACCTGATTTAAGTATTCTCTCCAGTACTCGAGCATCCCCTTCCGTGCTCCAGAGGAACTGTGCCATCCTAAGCTCTCCTCGTTGCGATATTCAAAATCACCCACGGATGTATTATCTTCATTCGGCAATTGGAAAACATCGTCAGGGTGGATAAAATGTGACCAAATACCTGTGTACAAATACAAGGATTGGTGGATGTATTGCTTCTTTTCCCTAAAAACATAGCCACTAGTTACCCTTGGAAAATCGAAAAGTTGGGGTTCATATTTATCATTATCAAAATCCCTGTCGCCCCCTTCAAAAAAGTCCCCTTCATAGGTGGTGCTCATATATTTCATTTCAGGCATACCTATTTTGAGATGCACCAAACCGACACTATCGATATAATTCGAAGGCGCCACATAGCTTATTGGAAACTTGCCGAATCCGCTTACTGTCCATTTTTTTCGGGCAGCTTTAAAACCATTTTCTATGGCTTCTGGCCTCAGCCACAATTCTTTGAGGAGCGATTCATGATTATAACCATGAATGGCAAGCTCAAAACCATTATCTATCACTTGTTTACTGAGCCATTGTGCACTGCTCTGTGTCTTATTGTCTTTGGTGGTTTTATTCAAGTCCCATTCATTGAAAAGAAAAGGTGCTGTTTTGATCTCGTTAAAATTAAAGATGGTGTAGGCCGAGTACTTTACACCGAATTCTTTGGCAACATCTAGCATATCTGGCCACCAAACATCTGTAACAAACTGGGCTTGATTAATCCCCATTTCAGATTTGATGGGCTCTGAAGGAATATCGTAAAGAGGCCCGGGGAAATCATCGATGAAAATAGCGTTTACATTCGCTATGGGATACGGAATACCTTCCAAGCCTCTTAGAATGGCTGCGAACAAAAGGCCTCGGTCGGTTTTTTCGAAAGATATGCTGGTATTAAAATGGATTACACTACCGTTGCCGATAGTATTTTCGAAAATAATTGGAAGCTCTTTGTCCTCGATAGAGGTGGCAAACACATTGATATTGGGTTTAAAGTTGTCTTTGCCCAATCCTATATTCTTCTTTAAAGGATAAATAGATTTATCGGCCATTCCTGGCAGAAGGTTTTTCAGGAAATGGATACCCTTAGCGTTGAGGTCATAGTCGAAAGAGGCATTGGGAAGCGTGCCGGATAGAAAACCCATCCTTTGATCTTCATTGACACTTGGAAAAATAAGTGTCCCTCCGCTCGCAACAAATTCGATCAAATGATCAACCGCGCTATCATTTAAAGCTTCGGTGCCATTCATTAAGATCACATGGGCGTTTTCGGTTAGATTCGGATCCTTGTTGAATTCATCAATAGTCTCTGATTTGAAAGGTATTTTAGTGTAATCGAAGACCTTGGCCACCTGCTTTGCATAATCAGGGCTTAGGGGATGTTTTAGATCTACAATATAAATCACAAAGGGATCGGAAGCATTTCTTACTACGGTTACTGGCCTGTCTTCTTTCTTACTATCGCAACCGACAAAAAAAACGAGTGCCAAAAGCATAAGGAGTATTCGGAGATATGTTATTTGACCTCTCATCTTATAACATTTCATCTATTCTTGACTCTCCCGGATTATTTATCACCTCATAGACTGTGAGCTTATCGCCTTGATAAAAGACAGTAATGTCGCGTCCCCTATTGCGGAGCAGATCCAACTGATGACTCACTGCCAAAACGAGGTCGTTCCCCACCGAAACCCCATTGAATTCAAGTTTTTCAACATTATTATAAACAAATACCAAAAGACTGCTTGGTAAAATGTACTCGGTATTCTGTCTTAAAAAATTCTTGTTTTTCTCGTTGGCGAAATACACTGAATCGCGGGCCGAGTATGACGAAGTGAAATCTTTATAAGTAATGAAATTATGCGAATCGACACTGATGGGCAACAGGGCGCTGCTATTGATCACTGCATAAGAATAGGGCAAAAAGTCAGATGAAATCCGTTGGTAGGCTTTCAAAACCTCCTTGTTTACAGCAGATGTACGGTCGTCTTGATGCAATAAATTCTTTTGGCTAAAGTAGGCGGTAGGTAGGGCAATCAAAAAAATGATGGTTACTGCAATGGCATTTGAAAAACGGACTTCTTTGACCACTACTACAAAAAAGTACATGAGCAGATAAATGACGATGCCTAGGGCGATAGAAATGAATATGGGCAAAACCTCATTGAACAAATCCTGATCAAAGTAAGATAGGTTTAGAATGGTATAAACAACCAATATGTTGATGTAGATAAGGAATGAAATTAATCCCGCCCATTTGTCTAGCATGGTTTTTAACATAAAAAACATCGTGATGATCGCCACTACGGACACCACTTGAATAGTTTTCAAAAGCACATCATAGGACATGATCATGTTGGTGGTGGTGGTAGAAGCGGAAACTGCCAAAAGATTGGAGCTGATAAAACTACCGAAATCAACCCCTCGATAAGATGTTTCTATGGCATAATAGCCCAAAATAAGCCCAGCACTTAAAAAATAAGCCCCTAGGGATTTCCAGAAATAGGCTTTATACCTCTTTTTAATAAAGAAGAAAGCGACCAAAAAGAAAGGAGGAATGAGCACAATCAACGAAAACAAATCGATCAAGGCTATGCCGCAGAAAATCACGGCCATTTTCAGAAAATATGACTTCGGTTTGTTCGTGTAAAGCACCCAAGGTTTTTTAATGTAGACCATCACGGGTAGAACAAAAGTAAGTGCCATTAAGGTCTGCTTTGAATGGGTAATTTGAGACAAATCCAAAGGTGCCCAATTAAAGAACAGCGCAAAACCTAGGGCTGTTATTAATGGCACTGTGATTTTCGAGCTCGTCATCACATTCATGAACCAAAAAATAATGAAGCTTAAAATGAAAGATTGAAGCAGCCCGAATGATTCGAGGGCAATTTCGGGGCTTATGCCCGTGATCTTTGCATAAAAATTAAGCAGTGCATATTCCCCTACCATGGCCAACTCATCATTGAACCAAATCTGTTTCGTGAAATTTTTGACCGTGTTCAACTCTTGAAACCAGGAGGCAGAAAGCTGATAATCATCGAAATTCATCAAATAAAACCTTATAAAAAGCGCTAAGAACGCGGGAATGACCATGATCAGAAATTCAAAATTGATCGAAAGTCTTTTCGAAGGTTTCTCTTCCACTACATCAATGATCGGTTCCTTATCTTCCACATTTTCGATGACCCTCAAGAGGATCATTTTACGTTTGCGCTTGAACTGTCGACTGTCTTCAAATAAATTTTTAATCCCTATCAACCGAAACCCGAAGATTAAAAGCATGATAAAAATGCATGTCATCAAATCGTAGCTCTGGAGCTGGATCAGTACAAAAATCAACACTAAAGTACCACTGCCATAGGTGGCCCAAAGATTGGCCATGGAGTTCACTTGGTTTTTCGAGCCCTTGCCTTTGAACAACAAGCGTTTGATGACATACAGGAACAGTATCCATAAAAAGAGTCGGATCATACCGATGAAGATGGAATCTGTATAGGGCGTATTCATGCTACTTTTTAAAACTCGGCATGCCTTGTAAGTCTATATTACCAATAAAGAAATCCCATTTGAGGGGAGCAATTTCATGCTTAATGCGATTATATAGCTTTTGAGTATCTGCGTACTCAATCAAAACTATCGATAAATCATGTTTCGATTTTACGGATTTAAGCATTGATAATTTCTGATAAAAGTCATGAGACTTTCTGATTTTATATTCCTTGGCCTCAAATGAATAGTCGCTCGCTACGGATTCGATGGCTACGGAATTGATATACTTTTTGGATTTGGGCAATAGGGAGAGTCCAGCATTTTGCATCAAATAAAAATCAGGGAATTGCTCCTTGATCTTCGCCAGAAATTCGATCAAAATATCTCCCCGTTCGGGATAAGGCCCCCATTCTGAGAAAGTATCAACGGTATCTAAAAACAAGCCGTCAAACCCCTTTTTATCCATTTTTTGAATTAATCCTAATATGGCGTTCTTGGTATCGCTGTCCGATAAATCTAAAAAGTAGCTTTCCCACACCTTGTTTTTGCCTAATGTTTTGTCTTTAATAGATTCAAAATAATACCTACTTGCACTGACCTCACCCAAGCTGATATAGCCCAAAACCACTTGATTATTCTCTTTAAGTCTTTTTACATCAAAAGAGCTAAAGTGCTCAGATTCAACAATTACATATTTATAGCCGCGAATTTTATCTGGGTTAATATCACCGTAGCTAATAAATACCGAACCTGCCGACTCTTGAGATTTGAGCCCAAACATTGAGAAAAAAGCCATAATGCACCACAAAAATTTAGTACGCAGCATAATAGTAGTAATCAAGATTCTTAAAAAACTTCATTGCAGAATTGAGTGTAAGCATCGCATAAACAATCGAACCTGCCAACATCCCAACGACACTGTATTCGTAAGACACCATCCTACTCAACAATAATCCAACCACAATATTTACAATCGAAGCCCAGATAATGGCCTTGAGCGGCTTGGTAGGTTTATTGAGCGTAAATAGGTACAAGGAATTGAGCATTCCCCAAGCCACAAACACATAACCCAAGCCTCCGATCAAGCTCACTTTTATGCTGATAGGATCAAGGGCTTCGTCAAAAGCCTTTTCGTAGCCAAGCCGCGACCAGATTACAAAATAAAGGAGCACTGTCATCACTATGCCCGCAATCCATAAAGTGATCACGTGCTGGCGATACATCCTGAGCATTTTTGAATTGAAAAGATCTGGACGATTGTAGGGGATTTGCTTCTGCATCATGTCACTTATGGTACTGAAAGAGGCTATGCTATACTCCAAAACCCCAACCAGAAGAAAGAAAATCAGGATCGCAATGTCCATTCCCACTTCATAGTTTTTCTCATAGTAAATAATATAGGGCAAAATACCGTCATGGCTGGTGGACCATGCTAAAATTCTGTCCAAGAAAATGAAAGTAAAAAAGAGCAGTCCGTAAAAGAAGTACCGATAATTCCGATAGATCATGACCGCACTTTTGGAGGTGGCCCGGTTAAAACTTTTTGTCTGCTTTACCTTTTTATCGAAGAAGTATTTGAGGTAAAGCACCATGATCACAATGGCAGTCCAAATCCCTATCCAATGGGTATAATAGGTTTCTATGCTGGTAAAGAGTTTTAGCGAAAGCGCCACAGCCGTTGCAACCACAAAGGCCACTGTAATTACCCAACGCTGTTTTAAAGGGTGAAAAACGGCAGAGAACAAAAGTAAAATTCCAATGGAGAAAGAGTAGGCATACACCACATAAAGGAATTTATAGGGATAGAAGTTGGCGAAAAAATTAACTACGATGGTCAAAATACTGAGTACTCCCATAAAAGTGAGCCCATCCCTGATCACCATAACCGTACTTTTTCTGGCCATTATAAAATCATTATTGAACCAGTAATGTGACACCTGCCTGCCTATTACCTGAACGAAACCGCCTGTTCCCACCAAACCAAAAATAACTCCCAAAACTACTGCGGTAGACTGCAGTTGGTTAAAACCAACATAGGTCCACAGGGAATAGCCAAAGAGTACTATGGTCAAAATTTGAAGGAAAACTGGCAAGCCATGAAAAAGACCAAGGGGATAGTAATGAAAGAAATATTTGGTTTTAACCCTCAAATAATCAGATGCTGAGGTGTTGGTGCTTGCAAATTGCTCATTGACTTTCAAAGGACTTGGATGACGTTCTAAGAATTCAGCAGCGGTGATCTGACTATACACCAGTTTGGCCAGCTCTTGCAGATTTTCCATTCCATAATCGGCTTGAGCATCTACAATCCTTATGCTCATAGATTCCAACATAGCGCGCACCACGTTGACATTGACTGGCTTGCCTATTTTTGCATAAACATCCATTCCTAATTGCGCTATTTTATCAGAGCTACTGTTCATAGATCACATTCATTGAGGAGTCAATTTAAGATCAGCTGCATTATAGACCGAAGAATAAATGCGCTCGTAGGAATCAATAAAAATCCCGAGGGTAAAATGATCAATCACTCTTTGCCGGGCATGTTTGCTCATTTTCTCCCTCAACTCAGTGTCTTGCAAAAGCTGAATCACCTTAGCCCCTATTGCTTCGGGATCCCGCGGTTTGCACACAAAACCCGACATCTCATCAATGGCCTCAATCACCCCTCCAACGTCTGTGGCGACTACAGGCACTCCGCAGCTCATCGACTCAATCACCGTAAAAGGAAAGCCTTCTGAAATGGAGGTTAAAATGGAAATATCACCTTCGCTGAAAATCAGATGAGGCTCGTTATGAAAGCCCTTCAAAAAGAAGTTATTTCTTAATTGCAGCTCATCGATCAAAGCTTCACATTCGGCAGTATATTCTGGAACGGCATTTTTGTCACCGTAAACCAAGTACTGAACATTCGGTATTTTCTTCCTTACCACCGCGCAAGAGCGGATCATGGTTAGCACGTCTTTCAATTCAAAAATTCGTGCGGCAGCTACCACAGTAGGAATTGATTTTAAATGCACGGGCTTTTCGCGAGGTACAAATTTTTGATGATCTACCCCGTTGTATGTGATTTCGATTTTGCTTGGATCGGCTCCATACATCAATTCCCATGTAATATTAAACTTGTTCACCGAAAGTATTTTGTCCGCTTTGTAGTAGGAAAGTCGGGTGATAATTTCTGTGAGTTTGATCAAAAGATCCTTGATAAAATAAGAGTAATCAGACCTATTGATGTACAAAAGGCGTTCGCGGACATATACCCCGTGTTCTGTAATCATGAGTGGTGTTCCATACCTGTACTTTAGCACCAAAGCGGGAATGAGCGGAAAACCTGACAATGTAATGTGAGAAATATCAACCTTTTCGATGGGTATTGAAAAAGGAATAAAAAAGCGATATAACCAGCGAAGACCAACAGTAAGGTCAAAAAGCGATGCCCCAAAAGAACCGTCTTCTTCAGTTTCTTTAGTTGCCTCTCGTTGAAAAACCTCCCAAACCTCTTCGCTTTTTAGTGTCTCTTTGTAGTCATAATCCTGAAAATACTCCCACATGCTCTTGAACACAAAGTCCAGCGCCTCCATGTTTTCGGAACTTTCATAAACCAATTGAATGAACTTCTCAAAAAGCGGAACAAATTGATTTCGAATTACTTTAGGCGTGGTTCGTTCCTTTTTATTTACGACCTTATAATATTCTTTGCTAAAACTCACATAGTCTTGGGGCTCGTCTGGTGCCCAAAGGGGGATTTGGATTACCTTTTTTACGTTCTCGCTAAGCTTAAAAATGGGCTCCTGCTCAAAACCTGCATTGATAGAATAAAGCGTATAATCCACATTCGAAACCCTATCACAAAGCATGTGACTCCATGTGGAAATACCTCCTCCATAAAAAGGGTAGGTGCCTTCAGAAATGAGCAAAACACTCAGTTTTTCATTCTCCTTTTTCATTCAACACTGACCATCAGCCCCTCTAAACACTTTAATTCTTGCATCATTTCCTTGCCATTCAGCTGCGATATCAATAAAAGATAGTTCTTATGTAATTCAATTTCCTAACACTTTCTTAGAAAATGCGAAGCCAAGCACTATTCAAGTTCTATCACCAAATCTTCTGGATAAACCATTTCACCCACTGGCAAATGGATTTTCTTGACCACCCCTGCTTTTGATGCTGATACAGTAGTTTCCATCTTCATGGCTTCAATCACAAATAAGGCTGAGTTTTCTTTTACACTCTGCCCAACGGCTACCCTAAGTTCCGCCAACCTTCCTTGCAATGGCGAGCCAATTTCTTTCGCTCCTTCGGCCTTGCGGTGCTGCGCTTTGGTGACCTTGAAATTTTGATCTTTCACCTCAATCACACGTGTTTGCCCATTCAGTTCAAAATAGACTTTTCTCAGCCCATTTTCGTCAGGTTCAGACTTGTATAGTTTCTTAACAATGATGTGCTTGCCTCTTCCGATTTGGACAAAAATTTCTTCATTCTCCTTTAAACCATAGAAGAAAGCCTTGGTAGGTAAGTGTCTTACTTCACCATAATTTAACCAGTGCATGTGGAATTCCTTGAAAACCTTTGGGTACAATAGGTAAGAAATGAAATCCAGTTCATCGCAAAACTCATCGAAATCCTTCTGAAATTGTGCGAACTCTTTTTCGAAATCTATTGGGGTTAAGTGCGCATTTGGCCGGTCTGTGAATGGCTTCTGCCCCTTCAAAATGATTTTTGAAATGTCTTGCGGAAAACCACCGGGCATTTGCCCCAAATCACCCCTGAATAAGCTCACCACCGACTCTGGAAAAGATAGCGTTTCGCCCCGCGTCATGATATCTTCTACAGTAAGGTTGTTCGAGGTCATGTAAATCGCCATATCGCCCACCACTTTTGATGATGGCGTTACCTTGACCAAACCACCGAACAGCTTATTGACGATGGCGTAGTTCTTTTTAACTTCTTCGAATTTATGCTCTAAGCCCAAAGCGGTAGCCTGTGGACGAAGATTAGAGTACTGACCTCCAGGGATTTCGTGGTCATAGACTTGGGCCGTGCCTGCCTTTAAGCCACTTTCGAAAGGGTAATAGAATTCCCTCACATCTTCCCAATAATTAGAATACTCATTGAGCTTGCCCAAATCAATATTCGACTCACGTTCATGGCCATTTAAGCTGGCCAACAATGAGTTGAAATTAGGTTGCGAAGTAAGCCCAGACATGGAAGCGATTGCCACATCCACAATATCAACCCCAGCATTTATGGCCTCGAAATAAGTTGTGGCCTGCATGGATGAGGTATCGTGGGTATGTAAATGAATAGGCAAATTCACGGCTTCTTTTAAAGCGGGAATCAAAACGGCTGCTGCTCTTGGTTGTAAAAGACCAGCCATGTCTTTGATACAAAGTATATGGGCACCTTCATCTTCCAGCGCTTTGGCCATATCAGTGTAATACTGAAGGTTGAACTTAGAATTAGCTTCCAGCACATTACCAGTATAGCAAATACAAGCTTCGGCCACGGAATTAGTTCTTTCCCTCACCGTTTTGATACTCACCTTCATGTTTTCAATCCAATTGAGGGAATCAAAAATCCTGAAAACGTCCATCCCATTTTCTGCAGATTTCTCGATAAACTTCTCAATTAAATTATCGGGATAGGCCTTGTAGCCAACACCATTAGAACCGCGCAATAGCATTTGAGTAAGTACGTTCGGAGCCGCTTGCCGAATAAGCCTCAGTCTCTCCCATGGGTTTTCATGGAGGAACCGCATCGAAACATCGAAGGTTGCCCCACCCCACATTTCTAAAGAGAAGATTTCTGGGTGATTTTTGGTGAAGCCTTCGGCCACATTGAGAATATCCAAAGTCCGCATTCTTGTTGCTAAGAGTGATTGATGGGCATCTCTAAAAGTCGTATCGGTAAATAGAATCTGCTTTTGTTCTTTGATCCAAGTGGCAAGGCCATCGGGGCCTTTTTGATCTAAAATTTGCTTTGTGCCATCGGGATGAGGCGCGAAACGGCTGAAGCTTGGGATTTTTGGCTCTCTGAATTGAATGGAGGGATCGATTTTTTTCACATTAGGATTGCCATTCACAGCCACTTCGCCTAAATAATTGAGCAATCTTGTTGCCCTATTGTTGAACCTAGGCATTTCGAAAAGCTCTGGATGAGACTCTATGAACTTCACGGTGGCCTCGCCTTTGTAGAAAGTTGGATTCTTTAAAACATTCTCTAAAAAGCCTTTATTGGTCTTTACTCCTCTGATCCTGAACTCTGAAAGTGCTCTTTGCAATCTTTGCGAAGCACCTTTCAATGTTCGCCCTTTGGCAGAAATCTTCACCAACATTGAATCGAAGAAAGGCGAAATAGTCACACCTGCATAACAGTTACCCGCATCGAGTCGAATCCCGAAACCACCTGCACTTCGATAAGCGATAATGGTTCCGTAATCAGGTTTAAATCCGTTTTCGGGGTCTTCTGTGGTAATTCTACATTGAATGGCAAAGCCATTGCATTGCACATCTTCTTGACTTTTGATGAAAATCCGTGGATCGTCTAACGGGTAGCCCTGCGCAATTTCAATTTGAGTTCGAACGATATCAATTCCAGTGATTTCTTCGGTAATGGTATGCTCTACTTGTATTCTAGGATTTACTTCGATGAAATAAATATTCTCATCTGCATCGACCAAAAACTCAACTGTACCCACATTATTGTAATTCACCTCTTTGGTGATTTTTAATGCGTATTCGTAAAGCTTATCCTTGGTTTCTTGCTTTAGATTGACAGAAGGAGCCACCTCCACCACTTTTTGGTAACGCCTTTGTACAGAGCAATCTCTTTCGTACAAATGCACCAAATTACCGTAGTTATCGCCCATTATCTGGACTTCAATATGCTTGGGATTGTCTATAAACTTCTCCAAAAACATAGTGTCATCACCAAATGCCTTCAGCGATTCTCCTTTAGCTTCGTTGAAAGACTTTTCTAGATCGGCTTCTTCGCGCACGACACGCATTCCACGGCCACCACCGCCAGCAGCAGCTTTTACCATTACTGGGAAGCCAATTCTTTTGGCTTCTTTCAGGGCAATGGACGAAGTAGTTAAAAGTTCATGGCTGTCCTCGATAAGCGGTACTTCAGCATTTTTCGCTACGATCTTGGCTTGAACTTTATCGCCAAGCCTTTCCATGACCTCGGGTTCTGGGCCAATGAAAATGATCCCTGCTTCTTTGCATGCTCGAACAAAACGTACATTCTCAGATAAAAATCCGTAGCCAGGGTGAATTGCGTCTACACCTTCATTTTTTGCGAGTGTGATGATTTCTTCAATGTCCAAATAAGGCTTAAGTGGCTCGTCATTTTCTCCGATTTGATAAGCTTCATCTGCCTTGTACCTATGCAATGAATAGCGATCTTCATAAGTGTACATGGCTACTGTTCTGATTTTCAATTCAGAAGCAGCACGTAAAACGCGAATAGCAATTTCACCACGGTTGGCAACAAGGATTTTGGTTATTTTTTTGATTTCGGGCATCATATTATAGAATTGTGCAAGGTGAGTAAGATAATGTTTTTAGCGGGAAAGGAAACCCAAATCGGAATTGATTGCAGAAATTCTAGTATTCAAACGTTTTCTTCTTTCTAGAAAAATCAATCCCAAACCCAATGAGGCCTGCAACTATTCGTGTTTTTACCCAATTACCATGAACTAACTTGATCAATGCCAGGTATTCCTGTGCCAAAGGGTAAGCCTCATGCCTTATGCATTGTCGGTGTTCGTAGTAGAGCCGTTCTTTCAGGGCATTGAGTTCAGCTTTGGATTTACAAAGGGTAAATGCTTTTTGGCAAACTTTCAAAATAGAGGCCATTTGCTGGTTTTGTCTGTGGCGATACCTATTAGCAGACATGCTGGTTTCGAGCTTTCGTTTTTGCGCCAGCACTTCATCAATATATGCGTATTGGAATTGGCGGGAAGATCGTACCCAAAAATCGAAATCTTCATAAGCTAAAGCTTCGTCATACCCTCCCATTCGGTCAAAAACCACTTTACGAATGACCATAGTTGGGGTGCAGATGAAATAGCGTTTCAATATCATTTCAAAGACATCTCCTTCTGGAATTTGATCCATCAATCCTTTCTTTCTTAAGATCGCGTTATGATCACCAACTACTTCAGATTGGGCATTGATGTATTGGGCATTCGAAAAGCTGATGCCATAATCACCTCCTAAGTCTGTCAATCGTTCGATACTTTTTTCAATGAAATCAGGAAGCATTACGTCATCCAATGCGAAGTCCACAATAAATTCGCCCTTGGCCTTCTTCAATCCTTCATTGAACGTACGTGTATAGCCCTCATTTTTGGCGTGTGGATAGAAGGTGGTATTTGTTCTTTCCTGAATCAGCCCTTCGATGATTTTTTGGCTCTCATCTTTGCTCGCATCATCCAAAATAATCAGTTCTAGATTTGGGTAAGTTTGCCCGAAAACAGAATTCAAAGCCTCTTGAATAAAGGGGGCATGATTATACGAGATGCAAATCACCGAAACGAGGGGCTTCATGTGCATAGGTGTAGTTTTAGGGCCATCATCGTACTTTGTTCATTACTGATTCTTCTATTTCGCTAATTTTCGGGAAAAGCAATTTCCTATTGAATAGGACAAGGATCAAGAAAAAGCCAATATGCCTCCATAAATAAGCGAGAGTCAGGGCTTCGAGGTTGAACCGATCCATCAACAGATAGATCAAAAGCAAATAAATCCCTGCAGAGAATACTTGGGCCACCATGTACTTAAAGGTTTTCACTCTAGCGCTTAAAAGGTAAGCTAATAAATATGATAGAATACAGAAAAAGTCGCCTATCGTCTGAAACCTGACCAAATACGCTGCCTGTTCGAAACCTTTATCGAAAAACAACTGCAAAATGAAAGTTCTATTCAAGTAATAAATCCCCAAACAGATGAAAGTAACAAAGGCCACGAAAGCCATTACTTTACCCACATATTTGCGAAGCGCTTCATCGTCATGGATTAGCGAGGCCATTTTAGGATAATAGACAACCCCAACCGTACCACTAAAAACAAGTAAATAGCTTGATGACATTTTGGTTACCGATTGCCAAAGGCCAGTGCGATTAAGTCCGTATAGCTCTATCACATAATCTCTTACCACAAAATCGAGCAGTTTGCCCAGGGCAATGGCACTGAGCGCCATGAGTATAAAATGCCCAATCTTCTTTAGAGCGTCCCCATTTGGCAAACCAAATTGCAGTTTGACCCTTTTTCTGTGAATGATAAAATAAGCAAGAGCACAAAAGAACATCAGCGAATAGCCGACCACAAAGCTCAATAGGGCCAGATTTAGATTTCCCTTAGCTACTGTAATTACAACTGTGCTCACCAACAAAATCATTCCGCCAATACTGATCAGTGCATATGCTTTTACATCTCTATAGGCCAAAATAATGGAGTTGAGGAGTGCCGTCATGAGCATGAGGAAGACAGCGGGAAGGA
Source organism: Cytophagales bacterium CG12_big_fil_rev_8_21_14_0_65_40_12 (assembly GCA_002786855.1). GTDB lineage: Bacteria > Bacteroidota > Bacteroidia > Cytophagales > Cyclobacteriaceae > Roseivirga. The sequence continues at coordinate 19,799 of PCUU01000057.1, read as the reverse complement.
AAATTGAGAGAAAGCGCTCTACGCTATAATGTTCAATAAAGCGAGCAAAGAAAAAGTCTCTTTTCCAGAAGTACAGCAATGCAAAAACGGCAATAAAAAGCACATTGGTCAACCAAAAACCCGTCTGCCATATTTTAAATTTACTTTCTTCGCTGGCTTTTGGATCGGACCAGTGCTTCATTATTGCTCGATTGATTCCCTCGGAAGGAAGCAGAGTGAATAGCGAAGTGAGGTTTTGAAAATGAGAAAGCAGTGTAATGCCATTGGTGCCGAAGAAAACCGCAAAAAGTTTGTTGATGGTCAATCCACCTAAAGCGCGGAAAACCACCGCCATGAATGACCATTTCGAACTTTTAAAGAATTGAGAGGACAACCGCAAAAATTTTAATGTGAAGATAAGATTTTATGATAACTGTGACCAAAAAAGGTTTCAGCCCCTAAACGAGATTTGAAAGACTTTAGTCCTTCATTAATGGCATCATCCAAGTAGGAAGTCCCCAAGTCGAGGTGGGTAAAGCCGTTGGTTTGGCAAAAATGATATAAACCTTGCGTGAGCATTACTACCGGACTGAATTGATGATAGTCCCAATCATGGGCAGGCGAGAAATTATAAAGCACCTTGTCGATAGCCCTTATGGCTATGGTAGCGGCAATCATTTTAGGGCCGTCAAAAACCGCCATGGGTAAATAGATATTGGGCAAAGCCAAATTGGCCATTTTTAGACTTTCCCAATCCATTGAAAAATCATAGCCCTTTTCGTCTCTATGGGCTTTTACAAATTGAAAAACTGCGTGCAGATGGTTTTGAGACAGTAATTTAAATTCGAAGCCCTCTTTTTCGCACTTCTTCAACTTACGATTTTCCATTTCAGCTATCTTCGAATCAAAAGCCTCATCGGTTACCATAATGCTTTGATATTCAAAATCCTTCAGTCCCGAAAAGCCAGCATAGACTAGGTTTTGGTTTAAAACAGAAAGATGAATTCCATAATTATCTGGTGCCGACTTTAGGTAAATAGCACTGATATTCAAATTTTTAAGTTTTCTAATTACTTCAAAAATAAAAAAGGTAAGTTCTTCACTTTTGAGTGAATCTGCCAACGAAAAACCACCAAAAGGAGCTTTGGCCGGACTTAAGGCTTTACCTTCTTCTAAAGAAAAGCTAACGTGCCCTAAAGCAGTTTGGTCAGTGGTTTCCATCAGCCAAAAATGAATCTGAGGAAGGTTATTATTCACCTCCAAAAAGGTCTTCGATGTATAGAGAATTTGAGCAAATTGCTTTTCAGCAATTAGGGATGCTTGCTCAACTACTTTGAGGTTTCTCATCTAAAATCCTTTCTACTTCTAATGTAATCGTCCTCATTGTACTCATCCGAAGCTAGTCCAATCATCAGAGCATTCTTACTGAAAATCATCTTTCCCCACCACAAAGGCGGAATATAAAGCCCTTTGTCGGGCTTGTCCAAGGTGCAATTGAACAACTCGCCTTTTTGGGATTCTAATAGCACTTCGATTTTGCCTTGCACCGCAATAATGACTTGTTCACCAGTTTTATGGGCATGATCGCCCCGGACCTGTTGCTCAGGTAGGGCATAGAGCCAATACACCCGTTTTACTTCAAAGGGCACATCCTTCAACTCTTCTAAAAAGGTGAGGTTGCCGCGTAAATCGGGTTTGGAATCGAAATTATATACTTCTGGTTTTTTCACAGTTGCTAATGTTTGTTGAAATTTAAATAGTGCTCAAGAAAAACATCATATAATCTATAATCCTCACCTTCTTTAATTAGGATCTGCTTATCCAACAAAGCCTGTACTGCCCTTTTCATACTACTCGCATTTGTCAAGCCTGCCAAATCCAAAAATGCATTTCCGGTCGGTGATGACACCTTTCCAGCCTTTGCAAATGCCTTGGTAATTACAAATTGCTGAGGAGTTACCCTATTAGGCAGTTCACTATAAAAAACACCCTTTTCCAAAATAAAAGGATGGTAAATTTTCTCGAATTCAGTCCAATTTTTCGGCTGTTTTGAAAGGCTATATAAGTGATTGAAAATGGATTGAACGTAAAAGGTATGTCGATAGGTGAATTTAAGTATTTCATCCACTAATGAGTTATCTATACTTTTGTTTCCCTTTTGAAAATGATAAAGAATAAATTCCTTATAAATATCATGTTCAATAGGCCCTATCTCTATCATTCTTGTGCTTTGATAAAATGGGCGGTTATAGCTATTGAAAATGTCATTTAGCAGGTGAAATTCACTTCCGCTGTAAATAAATCGAATATTATTGCTCTGCTGGGTCAGCTTTCTTAACACCGCCTCAATTGGGGTGTCTTCCGAATCATATTTTCTTATTTCCTGAAACTCATCAATAGCCAACACAACAGGCTTGGTTTGAGCATTTAAAAACCCTATGATTTCATCCAAATTCTTAAATGCCTTCGATTTATCATTGTACGTCAAATCGATAGAAGGCATACCATCATGGCCAATTGTGAATGATGTACCAAGAGATTTAACAAAATCTTGTAGCTTTTTACCAAGACCTCTTTGGCTAAAAACATTGCTTTTGATGATCGAATTTGTTAATTCTTTTACAAATTCTGAGAGTGAACTGGTACCCCAAATGTCGGCATATACAAAATGGTAATCCGCTTCCATTTGCGTTGCAACATGCCTAATAAGCGCTGATTTCCCCAACCTTCTATAGGCATATAAGGTCAAATCTTGCTGGTTATGAATAGAATTGATGATTTTTTGACTTTCTTCAACTCTGTCACAGAAGTATTGCTCTCCTGCATAGCCTTTCAGCAAAAACGGATTGATTGTAGCCATTACACTCTCGTTTATTATACAACTTGTAATATACAACTTGTATAATACATGTTGTATAATTCCGCCTATAAATTTTCAAAAAGAAGATCAAATCGCAGCCCATTTCTTACCTTCGAACCGATGTTCTACCTACTGCTCACCATACTGGCCAATGTGGCTATTTTCTTGTCCTTTAGGTCATTCTCTAAATTCAATATCAATACTTTTCCAGCCATAATCACCAATTACTTGGTGTGTGTAATTACTGGCAGTCTATATGTAGGTTTCGGGCATATAAAGACCACTATTGCCATTGATCAAAGCTGGTTTCAAGTGGCGGCAGTATTGGGTATTGTGTTCGTTAGCACCTTTTATTTAATGGCAAAAACTACCCAAACCCGAGGGATTGCGGTGGCCACGGTAGCAAGCAAAATGTCATTGGCCATTCCTGTTTTGTTTAGCTTATTCATCTTCAAAATCGGCACTTCATCGCTCGATTTGTGGAATTATTTAGGGATTGCAATAGCCTTTATTGCCATCTATTTGGTTTCAAAAAAGCAGGCTTCTGAGAGTATTGGCAAAAAGCAGATTACCCTAGCTTACCTTGCCTTGCCATTGGCGGTTTTCATTTTGGGAGGTTTGATTGACACCACACTTAACTATGCCAATCACAATCTCATTGAAGAAGAAGTGGAAGGCATTTTCCCCATCATCACCTTTGGATCGGCTTTTATTTTGGGACTGATTTTCATCTTGATCAAAGGCATCAAAGTACGACCAAAGGACATTCTTGGTGGCATTTATCTTGGTGTACCCAACTACTTTTCTATCTATTTACAACTGAAAGCCCTCTCGGCTTTCGAAAACAATGGTGCGATCCTTTATCCTTCACTGAACATTGGAATTATTATCGTCTCCACAATTTTTGCGATTCTGATTTTCAAGGAAAAACTGAGTTTACTGAATCGAATAGGCATCAGTTTAGCCATTCTGGCAATTCTGCTTTTAAGTCATCAAGAAATTCTAAGGGCGCTCTAGCCTAAATTCATAATTGTTACTTTTACCAAATGTCAGCTGATTTCTACCTCACCATATCAAAAGTTTCCGAAGGATTCTATAAGGAAAAAGGAAGCAAGTTCTTGGCATTCGCTTACCCAGTGAGTAATGAAGAAGAAGTCAAAGAAAAATTAGAGGCTTTGAGAAAGCAATTCTACGATGCCCGACATTTTTGCTATGCTTATATATATGGGCTCGAAGGCGAATATTATCGTGCTAATGACGATGGTGAACCCAACCATTCTGCTGGCGACCCCATTCTGGGTCAAATAAAATCGAAAGAGTTGACCAACACTTTAGTGGTCGTAGTTCGGTATTTCGGAGGGACAAAGTTGGGGGTTGGCGGGCTAATCACGGCTTATAAAACCGCGGCTTTCAAAGCTTTGGAGCAAAACGAAATCATCGAAAAGCCGATTACAAAAGGATTTGCTTTAGCTTTTCCTTATGAAGAAATGAACGAAGTACAGCGATTGATTAAAGAACTTGATTTGGAAGTCGGCCATCAAACTTTCGAAATGGAATGTTCTATTCAAGTTGAAGTACTTTTAAGTAAGGTTGAAATCTTTGAATCAAAGGTGAAGTTGCTACAAGATTTAAGTCATGAGATTCGTTTAGTTCATTAAATGAAACCTACTAAAATCATCATCCTACTCTTCATATTGATTGGCTCAACTGCTATGCAATGTCACCACCAAATGATTAATAGTTTGAAGAATACGAACATCACATTAAGTCCCGATGTAATAGAATTAATAGATGGGCAATTCAGTTTTAGGATTGATATTGAATACCCAGTAAAGCATCTGAAAAGGATTGACTCAATTCGTTTTGAACTTGGGATACAATCTGTTGGAGATTATGAGACCATAGGCTTCATTTCTGATTCTAACTTGAATTCGGTTAACTCAACTCAAACCAGAAATCTAAGTCGAGAATTCACTAAAAAATGGAATCCAAATCAAGACTCTTCGTTCATCTATATTCATTATTCCATTTTCAAAAATGGAAATCAAAGATCCTTTGATCAATTCTCAATCCGTGAGGTAATAAGAAGGTAAGTCCCAAATGAAGTTCTATCCATTATAGACTAACCACTCACAGTTTTTTATTCAGCCCCTAAACTTCCCTTTGCTATATTAAGGTTCTTAATTTCGGCAAATGGCATCCTTCTTCAATCGCATCAACAAGAAAAACAAACTCCCTCAAGGCCCTAAACTAAGCCAACTTGACCTCTTTATCAGAGGTTCATTTTTTGGTTTACTTTTGCTATCTCTTAGTTTCATGGCAATTGGAGCCATTTATTTTAGAAGTGGATATCCCCTTTTCTTGCAGCTTCCTGCCTATTTAATAGCCGGAATTTTGGCGTTTTATGTTTTCCGATGGGTTGGCTCTGCATTGCACCTTCTAGTTAAAGGCATTCCAACCGTGGCCATTTCATTGGTGCTTGCAACGGTATTCACCTACTATTTAGCTGAGTATATGCACTTTGGCTGGTCTTCGGCAGTGCTGACAGAATCCATGACGATTGCCATTTCCTCCTTAGTGCTTTTGACTGGTTCATTAATGAACTTGATCAAAGGGAATAAAAACAAGGTGCTGTACACACTTTTCACCGTCATCGGTCTGGTAGGAATTGCAGGACCAGTTTATTTCCTGATTGATGAAGGAAGTAATCCGTATCCAATTGATTTCAAGCCCACCGAAGTAACCACCCTTTCTGAAATGGGTATTGCGAACCCAGCAGAAGCCGGAATTTATGGCTTCGACTATTTTACCTACGGAAGCGGCACCGATAAAAAGCGACCTGAATATGGCGAAGGAGTTAAAATTAAAACTTCAAGTGTAGATGGTTCGCTCATCATTCCCGAATGGAAAGGCAAAAAGAAGAAATGGAGAGAAAAATATTGGGGTTTTGGGGCTACTGAATTCCCTATCAATGGAAGGACTTGGCTACCGAAAAAAGAAGGCAAACTGCCTTTGATCCTGATCGTGCATGGCAATCATAGCATGGAACATTATTCAGATCCTGGCTACGCTTATCTGGGTGAACTCCTGGCCAGCAAAGGATTTATTACCGTTTCTGTAGACGAAAATTTTATCAATGGAACATGGTCGGGAGATTTTGGAGGGAAGGAAATGCCAGCCCGAGCTTGGTTGCTGCTGAAGCATTTAAGTCAATGGAGAGAATGGAACAATGATGTAAACTCTGAATTCTATCAAAAAGTAGATTTGGACAATATCATTTTAATGGGCCATTCTAGGGGTGGTGAAGCGGTATCGATTGCTGCTGCTTATAATAAACTTGCCTATTTTCCAGACGATGCGAATGTGACATTCGACTTCAACTTTGGGATTCAAGGGGTAGTCACTATCGCCCCGACAGATGCACGTTATTTTCGCAGGGTTGAATTAGAGAACATCAATTACTTTTCAATTCAAGGTGCTTATGACTCAGATGAAGCCAGCTTCTTTGGTTTAAGACAATACCAACGCATCACCAATACTGATTCTGTTGACCGAATCAAGGCTGGCGTTTATGTACACCAAGCCAATCATGGGCAATTCAATTCGATTTGGGGAAGAAATGATTTTGGAGGCACCTCGGGTTGGTTTTTAAATACGGCACCTTTACTTCAAGGAGAAGAACAAAGATTGGTCGCCAAAACTTATTTGGCTGCTTTCACCGAGTACGTCTTCAACAAAAAACATGACTATTTACCTCTTTTGCAGAATGCAGCCGTGGCTGCAGATTGGCTTCCTGAAGTAGTTTATGTGAATAATTTCGAATCTTCAAAAGATCAAACTTTGGTGGATTACGAGGAAGATATTGATATCCAAACTACCAAGTCGGAAAACATCTCTATTTCAAGTCAGAATTTGGAGGTTTGGTACGAGCAAGAGTTGCTGCATAGAGACAAAAGCACACAAGGAAAAAGTGCGGTAATTATAGGTTGGAATAATGATTCAACTAAAAGAGAAAAAAGTTATCGCTTCAATTTTGAAGAGGCATTGAATTTGGATTCTACTTCAACATTATTGTTTTCAATCGCGAGAGCAGAAGATGCAAAGATCAAATTAGAAGGAGATGAAGACCTTAATTTCACCATTCGTCTAATCGGAAATGATTCTTCAAGCGTTTCGGCAAAGCTTTACGATCATAAAAAACTGGCTCCAAAAATCAGAGTCAAGTATATGAAAATTGGGAAGATGAACTCTCGCCTAGGCAGTGACTGGGAATTGGCTATGGAAACTTTTGAAATTCCATTTAAGGCTTTCTCAACGGATCCTTCTTTCGCTTGTACCGCAATCGAATTGGTGTTTGATCAGTCGTCTAAAGGGGTGATTGCGATTGATAAAATGGGAGTTAGGAATGGGCTTGAATATTAGTTGGTTCCTTCTCCCGATGAGGTCGGGGCCAGAATAAAAAGCAAAGAACAATTAATTGTATTGAGCCTGAACTCCTCAACGATTCGAGCCAAAGTCAAAATCCGTTTTCTTCCCTGAGGAAAGAAGGGCCTAAGTTCATTTTCAGTTAACCAAGGTTAGTTCCTTCTCCCGATGAGGTCGGGATCAGGATGAAAAGCAGAGTGCACAAAACAATTTGCTCCTGTTTTCATTAATCTCCTCTACTCACATCCGAAAGACTGTTTTCCTTCCCTGAGGTACGAAGGGTCTAAATCCATTTTCTTGTGATTGTAGGTCCTTCCTCCGATGCTTTAGAGTGCTCAGGATAGAAAGCCATGTGCATCGAATTGACATAAGAGGTTCAAAATGCAAACTTAATAATTCAGTGGAATTATAACACTGACGGATTCTGAAACAAGTTCAGAATGACTGTCTTAAAGGATATATTTGGTTTTCTTTAACCCTGATTATGCATTAGAGGCTACCATTGCATAATCTGGATTAACTCTTACTCACTCCTCAACGACTGAACTGGATTCGCTAATGCCGCTCTCCTTGCTTGATTCATGACCACCGCCAAAGCGAAAACCAACGAAACCAGGCCTGTTACTGCGAAAATCCACCAATCTATACTCGTTCTGATGCTGTATTTCTGAAGGTAGTTATCTAGAAACCAATAAGCCAATGGTGCTGCTACCACAAAAGAGATCAAAACCAGTTTTGCAAAATCCACCGACATTAAACCCACCAAATTGGGCACAGAGGCACCTAAAACTTTACGAATACCAATCTCTTTGATGCGCTGCTCAGCAGTATACGAAGCCAATCCAAATAAGCCCAAACCAGTAATGAAAATGGTCAGTATCGCGAAAATGGTTGAAAGCTGTCGTGTCAAATTAATGGTGGTGTATTTTCTTTCAAAATCCACATCTACAAAGTGGTAATCGAAAGGATAAGCCGGATTGTGGATTTCGAAAATGCCCTGAACCGTTTTTATGGTGGCGGTCATGTCGTTGGTCTTTTGCAGTCTTAGGGTCAAAGAGCCACCCCAATTATCGAGCACCATGAACATTGGTTTTACTTGCTCATAAGGTGAGCCCATCAAAATATTATCCATTACACCAATGAGCGTCCGCTTACCTCCCCACAAACTCAGCTGAGTTCCAATAGGTTCTTCCAACTGCATTAAGTCCATGGCCGCCTTATTGACCACTATGGCAGTGCTATCGCTTGCATATTCCTTTGAAAAATCCCTGCCCAGAATCATCTCAGCCCCAACCGTTTTGGCATAGTCATATTCCGTTACTACAGTAACAAACATCACCTTTTCCGTTTCTGGCTTGCCCGGCCAACTTAAAAAATTATTGGATTGAATAGAGGTAACATCACTGTTTGACCGAGTCATAGACAGCACCGCGCCCGACCTTAGCAGCTCTTGTTTCAGCACATCATAGTTCTTGGTGATTTCATCTGTGAGTGGGATTGTGATCAAACCCTCTTGATTATAGCCTAAATCGCGACTTTTAGCCAAATCGATTTGCTTTACGATGACGATGGTGCTGATGATGAGTATAATGGCAAACCCAAACTGCATCATTACGAGAATCTTTCGCGGCAGATTCGCATTCTTGCCTACTGAAACCTTCCCTTTAAGTGTTTTAATTGGGTTGAAAGAAGACAAATAAAGCGATGGATAACTACCAGAAACGATCCCTGTCACGAATATAATGGCCAATGAAAACAGCCAAAACTCAGATGAGAGGTAGTCTATGGCCAGTTTTTTATCGACCAAGTTGTTGTAAGCTGGCAATAACAAATTCACAAGTAAAATACCAAAGAGAAAAGAAATGACCGCGATGACCAAAGACTCTCCATAGAACTGAGCAATCAATTGTCCTCGCCTTGAACCCAAACTTTTTCTGATTCCCACTTCCTTTGCCCTTCTTTCGGAACGGGCCGTTGCCAAGTTCATGAAATTGATACAAGCGATGATCAAAATGAGCATAGCCACAACAGAAAATAAGGTCACGTATTCATGCTGACCTCCGGCCTCTTTTCCATTTTCAAACTGACCATGAAGCCTCCACCTCAATAGCGGATGTAAGAAAAACTCTCTTGGCACATCTGTTTGCCCCTTTTCAGTTAGAATATCTTTAATTCCAGCTTCCACATTGAGTTCGCTTGCGGCATCCGTAAGTTCTACATAAACCTGAAAAGAGTAATTTCCCCAATTAGTTGTGTTGTCCCGAACCCATTGTTGAATTGACTCTCTGTGTTTCCATGGAATTAAGTAGTCGAATTGAAATGATGAATTCTTGGGCACATTTTTAAAAACCCCAGACACTTTGAGCGTGCTTGCATCTTCTACCTTTAAAAATTGCCCAATTGGATTTTCTCCCTTGAACATGATCTCGGCCAAAGCCTCAGAAATCACTATCGAAGAGGGATCGTCCAAAACCTCAGAAGCTTGACCTATTTTCATCGGAAATTCGAACATATCTAGGAATTCTTCCCCCACGTAATAGCCCTGTTGCATGATTCGATTGTCATCTCTGGCAATCAATCTTTCGGCACCCCAACCTGCCACTGTCGAATTAACAATGTTGGAATGGGCATTTTTCATTTCCATATAAGTAGGAAGCGGCACGGAATTCCAAGTTTGGATTGAGCCATCGAACTCGGCATTTACCCATACTTGATAAAGGCGATCGGCTTTTAGAATGAATTTATCGAAGGAGGTTTCATCGCGAACCCACAGCAGAATTAAGATACTGCATGCAATTCCAATGGAAAGACCTGAAATATTGATGATGGAGTAGAGGCTATTCCTGCGCAAATTGCGCAGGGTCACCAGTAGAAAGTTTTTGAGCATTTGACCGTTGTTTTGAGAATAGACTTCTATAATCCCAAATGATTACAGAAGTCTTGAAAAAAATTATTTTCTTACTTGAGAGACCCCTGAGCCTGTGCTGATGACAATTTGAATGTCTTTATTCCCAACTTTAGCCTCTTTTGTGTAGCGCTTGCTATTTCTCCAGCCAGATTCCTTTTCTGAAACCCTGTCAAAATCAAATGGAGCTCTAATGTCGCTTTTGGATGATGCTTCCATTCTGAACTCACCAGCGATAGTCGTACCATTGAAATCCAAAGTCGCATTCCCAGAACCAGTATTCAGCGATAAATCGAAGTTCAATTCACCCTCCAAAACCACCTCAGCATTCCCAGAGCCTGTGTTCATTCGAGAATTCCCCTGAATTGTAGCACCATCAATCGTAATATTTCCGCTGCCTGTGTTGAAATCCATCGCACCTGACACTGCTCTTCCTCTAATACTGCCCGAACCCGTATTGAAATCTGAATTGCCTTCAACGCGATCTAATCTAATATTACCAGAACCTGTATTGCCTTGATTATCGCCTTTTACATTGGATAATTCTATATTACCAGAGCCAGTGTTCATTCTAAATTCACCTGTAACATCTGACATCTCGATGTTGCCTGAACCAGATTTTGCCAAGACATTAATTTCCAAGCCGTCTACTTCGATATTTCCAGAGCCAGTTTTAAACTCAAGCTCAAGTCCATCAGGAATTTCCAAAGTCCATTCAGCATAGCCTCTCACCGATCTGCTTCTTTCAAAACGTTCGTCAATGATCAAACGGTCGCCATCTTGTTCAAAAGTGGGCTTATAGATTTCGTCATCGAAAGTGTATTCAAGAGTTACTTTAACTTCGTTGCCAGTGCCCTTTTTGATAGTACCATTTCCAGAAGCGGTACTCAAACGGATATTTTTCACCCCATTAAATGACTTGTTAATGGTTTGTTGCGCGAAACTGATTGTAGAAATGAATAAAGCAATCAGAATGATAAGAGGAGTTTTTGTTGTTTTCATTGTTTTGAGTTTGAGTGATTTTCGGGAAAGACATCGATTAAAGCCAGAGGGTTGCATTGGTTTGAAAAAGGCATAAAAAAACCTTGAAGCGCTTCCTCAAGGTTTTCAAATATCCAATGCAGTTTTGACCTAATTCTTGGTGGACGAATTATTAACCACTGGTGCGGCAGATATCACTTGCGCCAGTGCTTGATCTACCTGATCGAGTACAGTTTGAGGCACATTGCTCTTGATCAAAGTTGCCTTCAAGTTCAATAGATTTTGAGCAGAAGCCGTTTTCATTTTTTGTTCGCTGGCCTGGTTCATTAAGTCGAATTCCTGCTTTTTCTGCTCAATCATTTGATTGGCCGAACCTGTAAAGATTGACTCCACCGCTGAAATCAGCCTGTTGAGAATTCGGTAGACTAAACTTGCAGAAAAACCACCCAAAATAGCCAAAATCGGTTTTAGCAAATAGGTAGCAGAAGCCAATGGTGCTCCTGAATCTTGCGTTTCTTGGGCTGGTTCAATAAACACGACAAAGAGTTCGGAAAGCAAAATCCCCGCGACCAAACCAAGTACAAAACGCGACCAATAAGTAGAAGCATATTTTGTATCGAAAGTACCTGAACTGATGTAATTGTTCATTTCGAAAAGTGCATAAAAGGAGGCTCCCACACTACTTGCTGCCAATAAAAACATAAACCTGAGTACTTGGCTCCACCCTTTCCCTTGCAGCATGCTCATTTGAATTGACGCCACGTTTACCTGATCTGAAAGACTTGTCAAAATCAGCGCTAGCAAAGACAAGATGGATAAAAGCATAAAATGCCTTACAATCGGCAATGGCCCCAAAATGCTTAGTGCACTCTTTTCTCTTTTGCTCTTATCGAACATTATGAGTGTGCCAGGTAAGGCGGGTTTAACCAAGCCCGCTAGATAATTATAAGCCCCAACTATGGCTTCAATATTGGCCTTTGTCGCAGCATGCTCTACCACACTGACCTGAGATGCATCTACTTCCTTGCCATTTTTTAGGGCAAAATCCAGCATCACACGGCACTGATAATGCATACTGGTTTTTAAGTTTTCAATCTGATGTTCAGGGGTTTCGGTGGTTGATTTGGTTTGATCCATGCTTTTTGGTTTTAGTCAATTGCATAAATCTAAAGCATTGAAGTGATATTTTTATCTCCTACCCAAGAATCCCCCTCAAAATCATCCGGATGATTAATTATATGGTGAATTATTCACCCCGGCATTTCAAATAAGAAAATAAGACCTCGATCTCTAACTTTAAAGTGGAATCCACATTTTATAGAATCGGAAGATTTGAGGTCTCCATTTTATAATTACAAACTATAGAGGAGTTAAACTTCCCATATTCACGCGAATATTCTAAATTCGAAAAGAAATATCATTCCTGAATAAAGAAAACAAAAAATGCAATTCAACGAAACCGTTTTAATTGAGAAAGTACTTGGTGATTCATTTAAAGTGAGAATTCTTGAAGGAGAGGAAAATTCAGCTGCTGCATTTACGCATTACTTACACAATCATTCAAATGGAGTATCAAATTTTTTTAAAAAAGATGCTCTAAACCACGTGAAAAAACAATTGAGTTATCAATTTCCAGATAAGGAAATTAATGATGAAGTCGCTGATGAAGCTTTGCAATATCTCCTTTTCAATTTAGCTACTAACGTTCCCTTTCCTGCTCCAGCAAATCCCAAGTTCAAATTCATTGATCTATTTGCAGGAATAGGAGGGTTTAGAATCGCTATGCAAAATCTAGGTGGTAAATGCGTCTTTTCTAGCGAATGGGATAAATATTCACAAAAGACCTATGAGCTTAACTTTGGAGAAGTTCCGTTTGGTGATATCACCAAAGAGTCTACCAAAAAATATATCCCAGATGGATTTGATGTTTTATGTGCTGGCTTCCCTTGTCAAGCTTTTTCCATTGCTGGAAAAAGAGGCGGCTTCGAAGATACGAGAGGGACTCTCTTTTTCGATGTTGCCGAAATAATAAATCAAAAAAGACCAAAGGCATTTTTTCTTGAAAATGTAAAAGGGCTTAGAAACCATGATGGCGGAAGAACTTTAAGCACAATCTTAAACGTTTTGAGAAATGACTTAGGATATTTTGTTCCAGAGCCTGAGATTATCAATGCAAAAGATTTTGGTGTCCCTCAGAATAGAGAAAGAATTTTTATTGTTGGCTTTAGACCTGACTTAAATATTTCCAAGTTCAAATACCCAAAAAAATATGACGTACCAAAAACTGTTCAGGATATCATTGAAAAGAAAGAGGTCTCTGTTAAATACTATCTATCTACCACTTATTTAGAAACGCTTAGAAAGCACAAAGCTAGACATGAAGGTAAAGGGAATGGTTTCGGTTATCAGATTTTAGAAAAAGAAGGGGTGGCAAATGCGGTAGTCTGTGGAGGTATGGGCAGGGAGAGAAACTTGATCATTGACAATAGGTTGACAAATTTTACTCCTGTAACTAAAATTACTGGTGAAGTAAATAAGGAAGGCATAAGAAAGTTAACTCCATTTGAATGGTCTCAACTACAGGGTTTCCCAAAAGGATTTCAATTAAAGGTATCCGATGTTCAAGCATATAAACAATTGGGAAATTCTGTAGCTGTACCTGCGATACAAGCAACTGCAAACGAAATAGTAAAGACTTTAAAAATACTCTAGATGTCGCTGTTGAAAAAATTAAACATTGTTAAAGGAGATAACACAATTGCAGCGGAGATTTTTGAGTCTCTAGCACCAGCTTTTAACATACATAAGTATGAAAAACCTAGTGATTATGTTAGGTTCTATTGGAAGAAATATCTTGAGTCAAGAGATCGATTGCTGGATAACGAACAGCAAAAAAGAGGAGTTAACGGAAAGATATTTGAGTACATTTTGGCAACTCTATTAATCAATGAAGGCATTTACCCAATTTTCTTAGGGGCAAAAGTGGCATTTGTACCAAACATCAATTACGACTTAATGCTCTATTCCACTGAAAAAGGACCAATTTGTTTAAGCGCAAAAACTTCATTTAGGGAGAGGTATAAGCAAGCCGACCTTGAAGCCGTAGCCTTGAAATTTGTTCATAGAAGGTCGTTAAGTTTTTTACTGACATTATCAGAAGAGGATGCCAATTCCGTAAATGGAAAGCAAAAGATAGGCGATATTCTCGGTCTTGATAAGGCAATCTGCGCAACCACTCCAGATTTTGACGATTTAATTGTGAGGTTGAAATCATTCAATTTAATAGACTCACCCAAATTTGATGTAATCAGCGCAACTCAGGTAATAAATGAAGAAGTAGTTAAAAAAGCATTTTCTTAAACGTACAAAAACTCAAAGGCCGATCTGTAGCCACCTATTGATTGCACATAGTCAATAATGGCATTATAAAACGGGTCTTTGCCCAAGGTGGCAGAATCGCCCACCACCACTAATTTTGATTTGGCCCGAGTCATGGCCACATTCATTCTTCTATATTCTTTCAAAAAGCCAATTTCACTTTTATCATTGGTTCGGGTAAGGCTGATGAAGATCACATCGCGCTCCTGTCCCTGAAAGGCATCCATAGTATTGATCGAGATGTTTTCTTTGATCACATCCAAGATTTCTTCGGCCTGAAGTAAATCGCTCAAGTATTCAATCTGTGCTTTATAGGGAGCAATGATTCCGATCGAAGTATTTTCAGTAATGTTCTGAGCCAAAAGCTTTATCACCAATTTGGCCTCATCTTCATTATAGGTACTCAGCGTTTCTTTTTTGATTTTCTCTTGAAAGCCGCAACCTGCAGTATCAATAAACTCGAACCTCGCTCCTTTGTCTTCCCAATCTCGAATTAAAACCTCCTCAGCTGCCTCTAGCTTTCCATTATAGAAGTAATCGCTTGAGAATTTCATGATATGAGGATGCATTCTGTATTGCGTTTCGAGCATTACATCTGCTTTGGCATTTTCGATGGCTTTCTTAAAAAGCGTTTCTTCTAAACCTTCTTTGCCTGCTTTAATTGATTTTACAGTTGGCGGTAACTGCAAATGATCGCCCGCCATAATCACGCGGTAGGATTTCAAAATGGGAATCCAACAAGCGGGTTCTAAAGCCTGACTTGCTTCATCAATAAATACAGACTTAAAAACCCTGTCGCGCAATAATTGATGGGTTGACCCTACGAGGGTACAAGCAATTACTCGCGCCCGATCCATCAAGTCTTCGGTGATTTGAGACTCAATTCTGTCCGCATCTTGCCGTAATAATCGCGCTTCTTTCAAGAGCAAATCGCGCTGAAATTTCTCATCTCTGCCGAAACTACGCTTGTACTTATGCCCCATCTTTTTAAACTCCTCAGACTTTTTGCGGATGTCTCGCAACTCTTTGAAAAAGCTATGCTGAGAAATTTTCACATCAAGGCTATTTTCAATCACTTCTGGGGTAAGTCGTGCAGGATGCCCAAGGCGAAGCACCTCCAAACCTAAATTGGCTAGTTTCTCTACGATCAAATCAACCGCTGCATTGCTTTGCGCACAAACCAGCACCTGTTTTTCATTTTTGACTACTTCTTTGATGGCGTTGACGAGCGTTGTGGTTTTACCTGTACCGGGAGGGCCGTGAATGATGGCTACGTCTTTTGCATGAAAAATATTGGTAAGAGCCTCGTTTTGTTTGGGATTGAGATTAACAGATTGGTATTCAAAACCAGTTTTAAATTCTGCTGCCCTAGCTCCATAGAGGGTTTCTCTCAAATCTGCGATTCTCCCTGTTTCGGCACTCAAAACATATTGAAGGGCTCGGTTCATTTCGCGATAGCTGCCTTCATCAAAAAGCAAGTTGACTCCTATTTTACCTTGTCTCAGCCAATCAGGAAGTTCACTTACATTCAAGGCAACTCGCATTTTCTCTTTTCTCAAGAAACTGATTACACCAGAAATTGCTTCAGCATCGTCTCCGTGACCAGAAAAAACACTTACTACAGCACCGACCTGAAAAGAATGATTCTGCTCCAAGAAATTGGTACGGTCCAACTCTAAAGTATAGCGTTCGCCAGTCCCAATAAAGCGATTGGCCATGACCACAGGATACCAGGTGACCCCGCGTTTTCTCCGCTCTTCGATAGAAGTATTGAACATCTTTCGCTCATATTGAGCGTAGTCTTCATCCCTTTCGATTTTGAGTAATTGTACAAGTTGATTGATGGATTGTTGAGCAGGTGTCAAAGGGGGATAATTAAAAGTTCAGTGCTTGGGAATAACTGGCCTAATGCCAATTGGTTTTGCAATTTATGGTAGTTGAATCGATTGATTTAAGTATTTCAATAAAAAAGTGAGTCGAGTATTAGATGGCTTCGCATAATTATCAAAGCTTCGAAAAGCCAAAATAAGTTCGCAATGACCAAGAGCGAAGTTCAAAGACTATTCAATCATATTAGTCGTTTGACATTCGGGGCAGCCAAATTGACCTTTGATAAGATCACTACCCGAAAGCTCGAGTTGTTCATTGCAATTTTTACAAAAAACAGAATCACCTCCTATTACTTTCGTACGTGCAAAACTATCACCAAGTCGCTGTTCTCTGGGGGAGTTCTTTGCGACTACGTAAGCTATGATTCCCAAGCTACCGTAGATCTCAATTCCATCAAGGATTCTTCTTTTGAATGCTTGAAGAAATGAAATTGGTCTTCCTGAAAGGGTTACCACCTTTAAGCCCATAAGCTTGTGACCGAGCGTATTTCCAAAAGCGGCTTCGGTTGTTGGGAAATACAATAACCAAAAGATAAAGATGGGCAAAGTCATTACTCCAGAGACAATTGACTCACCTTGATCATTTACTTCTCCAAAATAAATAGTGTAGGTCAAAAACAGAGGTAAGTAAATCGCCAAATCAATCAGAGTGGCATTTATACGCTTTTTTATTCTTGGTGAATTATTTCTTCTTGACATCTCAATGAAACTTTAAACCCGCTCCCTCACCAAAGTCACTTTAGACCGATCGCAAATACCACCGAAAGGAGGATTATGTTTAGAAATGCTCAAGGTAATAGCAGCAACCGCACTAAACTGTTTAAAGACTTCGTTGACAATGTCTTGGCCAATATGCTCCAATAATTTAGAGGGAATCGCCATTCGGTCTTTGACAATGGAATATAGTTGCACGTAATCCACAGTTCCTGTCAAATCATCATTAAGGGCGGCTTTTTCAAAATCGGTTGTGACTTCAATATCCACCGTGAATCTATTACCGATTTTCCGTTCTTCTTCGAAAAAACCATGGTAGGCATAGAATTCCATGCCTTCTAAAGCTACCTTATCGATATTCATATTCGGTTAAAATCGATCGAAAAAAGAACCCTTGTTTTCTTCCTCCGCTTCATCTTTGGCTTCATCGTCTTCCTTATGCGTTTCTTCGACTTCGTCTGCCTCAGCAGCCGCGAGAAACTCAGCTTCTTCCTCAGCAGTTAGGGTGATTTCGTCTTCATTTTCCTCCGTTTCATTTTCTTCAGAAACGTCATTCAAATCAAGGTTCGAAAGGTTTTCTGCGATCGGTTCTTCTACAGGGCTTGGATCGGCTTCTGGTGCCTGCTTTTCTTCCTTCTTATGGCCAGTATCAAGCATTTCGCTCACGGCTTTATCTTGAATATTACTGTCATTCACTTCTCTGCTCAATTTTTTGGCCTCTTTCAAAATCGGCTTGATGTCAGCAGGAAAGTCATTGTGACGTTTCAACTTATCCATAATGTCGGTCGCCAAGTTCTTTAACTCCGACATGACCCCATCTTTATTGGCATTCAGGCTCCTGAAAACTTGCTCAAGCTGCCTGATTTCGTCCTCCATATCTTCGATGATCGCGCCCGCTCTATTTTCAGCATCTTCAATTATAGATTTGGCCCTGTGCTTGGCCTCGCTCATCAGCGCATCAGCTTTCATTTCGGTTTCGCGCATATGGAGTTGGGCCGTTTTATTGGCTTGCTCTACCATGTTTGCTCCGGTATCTTCGGCCGTTTTTAAAGTTCTGAAAAGCGAGTTTTCAACTTCGCGCAGCTTCATGACCTCCTTTTCGGCCGCTTCGAGCTTATATTTTAACTCCTTAGTTTGGTCTTGGAGTTTTTCCCACTCAACTGAGAGTGAAGTAAGAAAAGCAGCTACTTCGTCTTTATCGTAGCCTCTAAAATTCTTTTCGAAAACCTTTTGCCTAATTTCTAAGGGTGTAATGTTCATTGTTCGGAAAAATTAAAAATTGATGTCCCAAATGGAAATACTGCGGTCGTCACTGGCCGAAATTAATAGGTTGTTATGCTCGCTCCAAAGTAATTTATTGATGGAGGTGCCATGACCCGCATGACGTGCTTTGTCTATAACTTTAAGGAGTTGATAAGTCGCAGCATCCCAGACCTTTATGGACTTATCCATGCTACAAGTTACAAAATGTTTGTTATCAGGACTAAATTCCAGGTGGTTAATTGCGTACATGTGCGCCACTATGGACTCCTTTAAACTGTAGCCATCGATCACATCCCATACCTTGAGGTGCGCATCCCTACTTCCACTGAGCAAGAAACGTTCATTGGGGCTGTATCGTACGGTAAAAACCGAAATTTTATGGGCATCAATTTCTTTCACCAAGTGCCAATCTTTTAAGGAGTAAATCCTGATTTTATTATCGCTATAGCCTACCGCCAAATGCGCATTCTTCTCTGAAACGGATAGCGTGCGTGCACTTTTCTCCGTATCTCGAATCACGTGAACCGTCTCTAAAGTCCTGATGTCCAAAATATGAACATAGCCATTGCCCTGCGCCACAATGATGCGGTCTTTAATCACTTTGATATCGAAAATTTGGGAGGGCGAAAGTTTGATCGAAGCCAATTCAATCTGCTGATCAATATCAATGATGTGCAGGCCTTCGAAATTCTGGCCGATGATCAGGGCGTTTCTTTCTGGATAATAACAAATGGCATACACCGAACTTGGCACTTTGGCTACCATTCTACCATTGTCTATGTCCTCCAAATCCCAAAGGGCAATCACGCCATCGGCTCCGGCAGAAAAGAATTGATTGGGGTTTGGGCCTTTGGCGAGGGTATAAACGCAATCCTGATGTCCGCCTACTGTATTGAGTTTTTTGACATTTACCTGCGCCATAGCTTTTGAAAAGGATTATATTTCGACTTGGTTGTAAAACTAAGGATTCAAGCTGCTAAGCCAATTATAAATTCATGCCTTTATTTCATAAAGAGGAAATCGCGAACGGAGTTTCAATGGCCATCTGGAAAACAGAGGAGACTTTGGACGAATTGATTTCTCTTTTTGCGCCTTCGGGTGAAGACCAAGCCATACTGGACGGGAACAAGATAGAAAGTAAAAAGCTCGAATGGCTTTCTGCAAGACTGGCATTAAAAGCTCTAATCCCAGGTTTGAAATACGAAGTTTATAAAGACCAATTCGGCAAGCCTCACCTGAATCTTGAGGGACTCCATATTTCCATCTCGCATGCGAAAGGATTTGGTGCTGCTGCCTTATCTTCTGTTGGCCCTATTGGGATTGACATTGAGCATGAAAGACCTCAAATCCACCGGATTGCACATAAATTTTTACACGAGAGTGAAAAGCCTTGGGCTGGTGAAGA
>PCUU01000018.1 GCA_002786855.1 Cytophagales bacterium CG12_big_fil_rev_8_21_14_0_65_40_12 | reverse complement strand
CGAGAGGTTTGTCACCACTGCATTAGATGAGTTGAACTTTCAGCGTTTGATAGAAAAATCAGCATAATCCCAAAATCCATTTCATCCGTGATGCGGACAAAAAAGGTAGAAAGCTTGTATCGGGACGCGATGGAATTTGTGGGAAATCTCAACCAAGGTTTAAAAGGTTTAAGATCAATAAGGTGAAAGAAATAATTACCGCAGGTCCAATTAGCGCAATCAATAAGCCCCCAGGGAAAAATTCTTTTTGATCAACCACTCCTAAACTAAAAGCAACTGCATTTGGAGGAGTAGAAACAGGTAAGAATAAAGCACATGAAGCGGCCAAGCCGATTACTATTGGCAAAAAAGCCACGTTCGCTACTGAGATGAGAGAAACCAAGGAAATACCCAAAGGCACTAAAATAGTGGTTGCCGCTGTATTGCTCATGAAATTAGAAAATACCACAGAAGCATAGCCAAAAATTATAATCAAGACGTAATAATTAAGGTTGAAATGCTCAATGCTTTGAATGAAATATTGAGCGATGCCCTGTTCTTGAATGGCTAAGCCTAAAGACAACCCACCAGCGACTAACATCAATGTATCCCAAGGAAGTTTACGAACGTCTTTAGAATCAATTATACCCAACATAGTCAATAGTATAATGGGAATTCCAGAAACCACGGCAACAGGAATGCCCGTCCATTGAGATGTCAGCCAGAGCAATAATGTGCCTATCAACACCACAATAACAATATTCCTCTTTATATTCTCTTCTTCGCCATCTGTACTAGAAGTGGCAGAATTTACCGCCAGAAAATCAAGGGATATTATTTCTGTTTTCAGTTTATAGCGATGTACCAACATCTTGTAAAAGCAAAAAACCAACACAGCGGCAGCAGGAAGTCCAATAATCATCCATTCAATAAAAGAAATGGTAATACCAACAGATTCAAGTGCACCAACGGCTATGGCATTCGGAGCAGAACCTATAATCGTTCCCATTCCTCCCAAAGAAGCTGCTGCCGGTACGCCAATGATCAATGCCCTAACCAACGGAGCTTTGTTTCCCAAAGTCAAAATCAAAGGAGTAATAGCGCCCAATATCATAGAGGTTGTGGCAGTGTTGCTCATGAGCATTGACAACACAGCCGTCACCATCATCAGTCCGAGCAAAACATTCCTAGAATTACTCCCTAGCTTGGGCAAGACAAACTTTAAAAGAGATACATCAAGTTGAGTTTTATGCATTGCTTCTGCAAGAAAAAAACCTCCCAGAAATAGCCAAATAACTCCATCTGACCAAGTTTGCACATATTGCTTAACGTCTATGTCTGGATTCGACCCCATAGTAAAGACCAAAAAACCAATGATTAAAATCCCGACTGCAAAGGGTGGTATGGCTTCTGTAATCCAAAGTCCAATTGCAAAAAAAAGCAGAAAAAGGGTGTAATCTTGAGTGGGGTTAAAACTAGGGTCTCTTAAAAAGTAGACCAGTAGAAATGAGACGATTAAGGTGGTTAGAAAGAAAATAACTTTGGTTTGTCTTTCGATCTTCTTGGTGTAATGCGAAAGAGAATAAGCTCTAGAATCAGACATAAGAATTTAGGATTGTCTCATTGCTTTGTATAAAACCAAAAGTAGAAAAAACCATCAACATTGCTGTATTTACTGCTCTTTTAAATCCCTCAACACAGGCAGTTTCGATCATCAAATTAGAAAGCTTTCGCATAGACACAAAGCCCTTTCGGGACTATGTGAGTCGGAATATCAGTGCTTTGCCCCAATGGGGAGAAAAATTATAAGAATGGGTGCAAGCTCATCCTTAATTCGGTGTAAACTTAACTAAGCCCTGAATGGGCATAATACCTTCACTTCTTCGAGAAAATCGAGATCAAACTAGAAAGCGGTTATAGCAAGCCTCTCCAGTTAGTACAAAACACATAGCAAATGCAGGATTTGGACAGCTTGCTTCCTTTTCAATCCTAAATCCAAATAAAGTTTACAGCGAGTTGGTCATCACTTTATATGTAGGATCTTCCAACACATTTACATCTATGATTTCATCGGCATTGGCCAAAAGCGTCTTGCAATCAGGGCTCAGGTGCTTTAGATGCACTTTTTTCCCAGCTTTTCTATAGCGCTCGGTGATTTTATTCAAAGCTTCAATAGCAGACATATCTACCACACGGCTTTCATAAAAATCAATGATCACTTCATCTGGATCGTTATGGACATCAAACTTATCATTGAAGGCAGCTATAGAACCGAAAAACAAGGGGCCATAAATCTCATAATGCTTTACGCCATGCTCATCAATGGATTTTCGTGCCCTGATTCTTTTTGAGTTGTCCCAAGCAAAAACCAAAGCAGAAATAATAACTCCCACCAAAACTGCCAATGCCAGATTGTGTAAAAACACGGTCACCAGGGTCACCAAAACCATCACCAATATATCGGACTTTGGCATTCTGTTAATAGTTTTGAAACTCGCCCATTCGAAGGTGCCTATGGCCACCATAATCATCAAACCCGTCAATGCGGCCATCGGTACTTTTTCAATTAGGCTTGAGCCGAACATCACAAAAACCAATAGCATCACTGAGGCCACAATGCCAGAAAGTCTCGCTCTAGCCCCATTCGAAATGTTGATCAGGCTTTGCCCAATCATGGCACAACCGCCCATTCCGGAAAAGAAACCAGAAACGATATTTGCAATGCCCTGTGCTACGGCCTCTT
The DNA here is from genome assembly GCA_002786855.1 of Cytophagales bacterium CG12_big_fil_rev_8_21_14_0_65_40_12. Taxonomy (GTDB): domain Bacteria; phylum Bacteroidota; class Bacteroidia; order Cytophagales; family Cyclobacteriaceae; genus Roseivirga. The sequence goes on along the minus strand of PCUU01000018.1, from coordinate 31,566 downwards.
TATTACTCCTCCCTCTTGATTCTGTGATTTCATCCACAATATTGAGGGTGAGCAAACTTTCTATTAAACCCACTCCCGCAACTATGGCCGAATATGGAAGAATCAACATCAGTGTATCCCAATTGAAAGGAATATTTGGAATATGAAACGGAGGGAAACCTCCTTTTATGGAAGCAATGTCCCCTACTGTTTTGGTTTCGATATTGAAGAACACAACAATTCCAAAAACAACCAAAATAGCCACCAATGAGGCGGGAATTACTTTGCTCAACTTTGGCAAACCCCAAATGATCAGCATGGTGAGCAAAACCAAACCCAGTAAAATATACATTGGTGTTCCTGTAAGCCAGTTTCCTTCCGCATTTTTGAATTGGGTCAATTGAGAGGTAAAAATGATAATGGCCAAACCGTTAACAAATCCAAAAATAACAGGGTGAGGCACCAACCTCATGAGCTTGCCTAGTTTTAGCATTCCAGCCAAGAACTGAATCGCCCCTGCCAGCACCACCGCTGCAAATACATATTCAACGCCATGATCTTTTGCCAACGACACGATGACCACCGCAACGGCACCTGTAGCACCAGAAATCATCCCCGGCCGACCACCGAGAATAGAAGTGATCAGTCCCATCACAAACGCTGCATAAAGACCTGTTAAAGGTGAAAGCCCAGCAATAAGCGCAAAAGCTACTGCTTCAGGCACTAAGGCGAGCGCGACAGTTAAGCCAGACAAGACTTCGTTTTTGTAATTGACCTTCTGTTGAAAGTCGAATAATTTAAAATACTGTTTCATAAGAATAATGAAGGGCACAAAAATGACCTTTTGAATAGAGAATCAAGCCTTAAACAAAATGAAAATAAAAATTGGTGGTTTTGAAGCCCAATCCCTCAAGGTGGAGTAGTTCCGGATGTGATTAATTTAAAATTTCCCATTTGATTGATAGAGGCGTAAAGGTAGAAACCAAGGACTGCATAACAAAAGGATTTCTGCCTTATGGCTTTTTGATGTAAGCCCTGATTTCCAAGACACATTTAAAATCAAATGGTTTTATAGCACGGGAAAAGTCTTTTGCATCGCCTGGGCTTTTGATTTGGATACTCCATTTTCGCTAGCAAATCTCGGCCATTGGCTTATCGCTTGCTGTATTTCTTCAATGATGAGGAGAGGCTTTTTAATGTTCATTTGCTGGGCTACGGCCAGAAGGTCTTGTTTGTTAAACCCATTGCGCTTTCCATTCACACTTAGGGTTTGCTGATTTACCCAAACATTGGTTGGATCATAAGCATAACAGAGATCATAGGCTGGTGCTAGGGCCCATCGCTCTCCCCTCTTGAGTATAAAAGCAAAATTCTTGGTGTGATCATCACAGTTCTTGGCCAAGACATTGAATACCATTCGCCTGAACATTTGCTCAGCTTCTGGGTAAGTCAATCGCAACATGCGCATGGTCTGAAACAGCTGCTCATAACTGTAGGCATTCATCTGATTATAATCGAAATGCTGAATGCCGCAAAGCGTTTGCATATGGTGCTTGGTATTGTTTCCTTCCCTATCGAAGCGCTTCGTCATAAAATGAGCACGCCCATTTTCTTCCAAAAGTTTCGATTCCATCATATCGATGCCAGCGGTTGTGGCCATTTGGTAATAGGCGTATTCAATTCTGCCCCAGCCTTGACTTTCACCAAATTGGGCATCGCTGACTCCATCTAATTTTAATAGCCAATGTTCAAAACCTTTGGAAGTATTGGTTTGCCCTGATTTCACCTCTCCCGTTTTCTCGTTGTAAGCAATTACTGCTTTGGGACGTGCTCCCCCTGCGGAAGTCCCAATCTTCAATATTTCGGTCAGTGCTTGTTGTTCGTTATGGCTAAGGTTCGTTTGGAATGACTCTTTTTTTGATAGAATCTTATGAGCCACTTCAACCAAACTATCAATCTCTATATCGAATACCCCCGGATTCTTAGGCATTTGCGCAGGCTCAAACTCTAAGGCGCCCATCGCCCTTGCTCCAATAAAACACAATTGTTCGACTGGATTCATACTATTGGAAGATCGGCTTTGCTGAGTGAGCCAAATATTGATCAATTGATTACCATAGCGATCAGGCAAGGCATCGGCCAAAAGACCTGGAAGTCCTCTGAAAGTATCTTCTGAATCGTTCTTCCCTTTCCTTAACTCGGGAAAACGATAAATCCGTGCGCCATTACCAATGGGCATTTTGATTGGAGATAGATCCCAACCCTTTTGAATGAATTTAGGATCGTATTCAAAACTGGCCAATTGCTGGCTTTCATCCCAACGGACAGCCCCGACCAATGCTCCCCAGATTTTTACTTCAGCAACATCTACCATCCCAAATCACCATTATCGTTTACTTGATTTATGTCCTTAGGCCTAGCTCTTTTGCGCTTGTCCTTCTTGAGCTTTGCGTAGGCCAATGGGCTGATTTCATCCTCGAAATTAAACTGCCCAAGTACATAAAGTGCATCCAGTGCCCTGAGCAACTGTACCAAACTTGCCAATGTTATGGACTCCCCTTTTTCTGCTTGGCTTACAGTCCATCGGTTTAGGCCAGCTTCTGTGGCGATTTGGGACTGCGTTTTGTTTTGGGCTAAGCGCATCTGCTTTATAAAAGCACCTATTTTGATCAAGATAGCCTTATCCGTCATTGAGAGCCAATCATTGCTAGTATTTACCATCATTAAAGCTTAATATTTGATTTACTGCCTGTATTTACCATCAAATTTAATAACTAATGAAGAAAAATACAATGTTTATTTTTACCAGCACTAACCCTAATATTTGGTAATAATGAGAGTATTAACCAACAAAATTAGTCTATTTGTTCGGCCAAAGGAAGAAACAAGTAAATTTCTAAATTTGAGCCGATCATTCCTTTTGAAACATGCCAGCAATCGCAATACCCACCATTTCTGTAAACCAAGATTTTGTCACCGTTTTTGGCCAAGAAGTATTTCCACAGCAATTGCGTGGAGGAATGATTTTAACCGAACGCATCGATGCCCTGAATTTCAGGATTAGAGAAAGCCATCCAGGTTATAAAACCGAGTGGCATGTTGCGGGAGACCCCACCCTTATCCTGATTCAAAAAGGAACATTAAGAATCACCCTTCAAAATGGTGATTTTCAAGATTTTGGTAGCGGAACGATGTTTATTGCTCAGGACTATTTACCTGAAAATATTGATTTTGACCCCAAGAAACATGGCCATATGGCAGAAGTAACAGACCAAGAAAGTTTACAGGCTGTCCATATTAAGTTGAGCAAGCGATAAAATCAAGCCTTAGCGCTTACTTTTTAGCGCTTCTTTTAATGCCTTCACCTCAGATTCCAATTTAGTGAGGTACTCACTTTGACTTGTAAAAGCCACTTGAATTTCATCTGCTGTATACCGCTGCGTAATGTGCTGCGAACAGTTCCAATCAAAGGCTTCGATATAAAACACCATTATTCTTTCTGCCCTATGTTTATAGCCTGGCAAAACTAAGGCTTGTTCCAAATCAATCTGTTCACCCAATTCGAGCACTTGCGCCTTGGCGTAAATCTTTAAACGTACTTTGTTCGCATAATCCATTAAAAACAGCGACACTTTGCTGCTGTGCTGTAAATTACCCAAGGTGATGTATTGCATATTGCCAGAGAAATCTAAAAAAGCCAATCTCCGATTGTCCAATACTTTCAAAAAGCCCTTTGGACCTCCCCTATGCTGAATATAAGGAAACCCATTTTCGCCCAAACTCGACATATAAAAGCTATCGCGCTGAGCAACAAAATCCATTTCGTTGGCAGTCAAACCGTCAGTTGAGCGAAACTGCTCCATTCGCTCATAGTTTTTACGACTTCCAAATTTTTCCTGTAACGCTTTAATCGCATCACTAAAAGCTAGTTTGGCATAATTCATAACAATTTCCTTTCAGAGGCCAGAATAGGCAGGTCATTGATGCTAGCAAAACGTTTTTGCATCAAACCATTTTTATCAAACTCCCAGTTCTCGTTTCCATAAGCCCTGAACCAATCCCCAGCTTCGGTTTGATATTCATATTCAAACCGGACTGCAATTCTGTTACCACTGTGCGCCCAATACTCCTTTTTGAGTTTATAATGGAGTTCCTTTTTCCATTTTTCGCTCAAAAAAGCCTTAATGCTTTCTCTTCCATTGATAAACTGATCGCGATTACGCCATTCACTATCGGCTGTATATGCCTTGGAAACACGTTCAGGGTCTTGGCTATTCCATGCATCTTCCGCCATTTGAATTTTAATTTTTGCAGTTTCTTCAGTAAATGGAGGCAGGGGCAACTTCTTTTCCATCGGTATAAGTTTTATATTTTCAATCACCAACTCACAAGTGATTGCCACAAGTTCAATTTGCGATTCGATTCATTGAGAAAATATTGAAGGCATGTCGTCTTGAATACTTTATTAAAACTTGCTTATCTTTTGTTTTTAAATCAACCTTAATATGACCAGACCCACTTTAATTGTATTGCTGTGCATTTTGACCATGAGTCAAAGTTTTGCACAGAAAAAACCTGCCATTTCTAACAACAAGAAAGCGGTAATCACTTCGATTGACAGTAAATTTTCTGAACTGACCACATTGAGTGATAAGATTTGGAGTTATGAAGAGACTGCTTTTCACGAAGCCAATTCATCTGCCGCTTTAGCCGCCTATGCCGAGGCCAACGGATTCAAAGTGACCAAAGGCGTAGGTGAAATTCCAACTGCCTTTGTCGCAGAGTACGGAAGTGGCTTGCCTATCATTGGCATTATGGGTGAGTTCGATGCTTTGCCCGGCTTGTCTCAAAAAGCAGTACCTACCAAAGACCCAATGAATGAAGAAGGTGCTGGCCATGGCTGCGGACATAATTTATTTGGAACTGCCTCATTAGGAGCTGCCACTGCGGTGAAAGAACTTATTGAAAGCGGTAAGCTCAAAGGCACAGTCAGATTTTATGCCACGCCAGCAGAAGAAAAGTTCTTTGGCAAGTTGTGGATGATCAGGGCTGGGCTTTTCGATGACGTAGACGTAATGCTGGATTGGCACCCAAGTGCCGAAACCAAAGCGGATGTTCAAAGCAGTTTAGCGCTAGTGGATTTCATGGTTGAATTCTACGGGCAAGCAGCACACGCTTCGGCCGACCCTTGGAATGGAAGAAGCGCGTCTGATGCGTTAGAGCTTTACACTTCAGGAATCAATTATTATCGAGAACACATCAAGCCAACCGTTCGCATCCATTACCATATTCAGGATGCAGGAAAAGTTGTGAATGTGGTGCCTGACTATTCGCGTATTTGGACAAGAGTACGCGATACCAAGCGCGATGGAATGGTCACAGTTTGGAAACAAATTGAACGCATTGCCGAAGGTGCTGCAATTATGGCCAATGTTGATTATAAAGTCAGTTTGATCAGCGGCATCCACGAAATACTCGTCAATAGGACTGGTGGCGAAAAGATGCAGGCCAACCTTGAATATTTAGGAGAGATTAAATATACAGATGAAGAAACCAACTTCGCGAAGCTGATTCAAAAGGAAACAGATAAACCACAAGTAGGCATGGACATGAAAATCAATCCATTAGAGGCTACTCAAGAGCATCCAATGGGAGGCTCTACCGATGTGGGCGATGTAAGCTTTGTTGTGCCCACCGTAAGGCTTGGCGTTACTACCGCCCCAAAAGGCACTCCGTGGCACAGTTGGGCTGTGGTCGCTTGCAGTGGAATGTCCATAGGCCATAAAGGAATGGATTATGCCGCCAAAGCTTTGGCCATGACCATGGTGGATATGTTTGAAGATGCTAAACTGAGAGAAGCGGTTAAAGCAGAATTCAAACAACGCAAAGGAAATTATGTTTATGAAGGGTTAATTCCTGCTGGACCTCCTCCATTGGATTACAAGGATTAAACCTGACTTGAGGGAGGAATGCGGTTTTACGCTATCCTCCCTCCTTTTTACTCCACCTATATTGCATAAAATGAAATCTATCATTATCCTTTTTGCGCTGTCCATCTTTACCATGCAATCTCAAAGTCCCGAGCAAATTGTTCAACAGCAGCTTGATGCTTATAATCAGCGCGACATCTCGAAATTCATGGACACGATGGCTCAAAATGTGGTATTGTACAATTTTGCGAATGGTCAAGTTTTGGCAGAAGGGTTTGATGCCGTCAAAAGCACCTATGCTTTGTTATTTGCAAAATCTCCCGAGTTGCATTCTAAGCTGATCAATAGGATTGTTTTAGGCAACCAAGTGATTGACCATGAATCAATAACCGGCCGACTGGGCAGCTCAGAAACCATAGAATTGGCCGTGATTTATGAAATCAAAGAAGGAAAAATCGTCAAAATCTCAGTGCTTAGAAAATAAGAAAGTCAAATCAAACTCTGCCTTCTGGCCTTTTGGACTGCTTCCAGCTTATTATGGACTTGCAGTTTTTTGTAAATATTTTCGATGTGTTTCCTCACTGTACTTGGTGATAGGAATAGATTATTCGCAATTAGCGTATAACTCAAGCCTTCGGCCAACTGCTCCAATACTTCCCGTTCGCGAGTACTCAATTCTATTAGGTCTTCGTCAATGGTTAGTAACTCTCGTTTTTCGGGAAAACGCAGAAGCTTTAAAGTTTTTACGGCAATAGAAGGGCTCATTGCTGCACCGCCTTCCATGGTTTCAACAATGGATCGGTATAGCTTTTCTCCAGACACTTCCTTCAACAAATAGCCATCTGCCCCAGCCCGAATCGAATTGAAAATGTTTTCGTCATTATCGAAAACCGTAAGCATGATCACTTTAATATGAGGATATTTTTGCTTGATGATGGTCACCGTTTCGATGCCGTCCAACACTGGCATTTCAATGTCCATCAACACCAAATCTAGGTTATGATTTTTCTCCAGTTTAGCCAAAAACTCACTTCCATTATAGACGGTGTATTTGATATCGATGTCTTCATATTCGGATAGTTTCTCGTTGATGACCCTTGCTAAAAAGCTATTATCGTCTACAATCGCGGTTTTAATTTTCATCTAAGTGCATTTAAGGTTTGGCGAGGTTAAGCTGAATGGTTGTGCCTTTGCCGATCGTACTTTCCAATACCAAGTCAATCCCTGATTTTTCGGCACGTGTTTTCATGATTCTCAATCCATTGCCCAAGGACTTATCTTTTAAGTTAAAACCTTTTCCTGTATCGGAAATACTTACTCCGACACTCTCGGCCATTTCATTAAATTTTATGTGAATTTGGGTTGTTTTGGAGTGCTTAACGGCATTATTTACCCCTTCTTGAATTATCCTGAAAAGGTTCATTCCTGCAAAAGAATTGAATACCACATCGCTCGGGTCGCTTTCAATTTTTACCATAATAGCGTCATCTGTGGCTTCATGAACCATTGCCGCCAATTCTTTGGTCCTTTCCTGAATATCGACCAGACTTATTTCGTCTTTATTCATGGCCCAAATCGTATCGCGCAGTTCTGAAATTGTAATAATAGCAAACTGGCCCATTTGCACCAATTTACCCGTTATATAGGCTTCTCCTTGATCTATCCCTTTCTTTGCGCTTTCAATAATTGAAGTGATATAGGTAAGCTGGGAACCTATGTTATCGTGCAAATCTCTGGCAATTCGAATGCGTTGCTCTTTCAGGCTTTCTTGGGCTTTGGCCTCAATCATTGCGCGCTGCAAGGCTGCCTCACGTTCTTGTGCCCTTGCCTTCAATCGTTGGTCTCTAAATACCACAAAACCGATGACCAAAAATAGCGCGGCCATTCCACCACCCGCCAAAAGTATAATATCACGCTTTTTCAATGCCAGGTCGCTCTTCACCAGCTCATTTTGCTGCCGAAGGATTTCGTTTTCCTTTTGCTCGGTTTCGTATTGCTCTTTGAGTTTTAACACCTCCTTGGCCTTTTCTGTAATAAAAAGACTGTCCTGAGCGGCCGTGCTCTTTTGCAGGTAGACCAAAGCATTCTGGTAGTTCCGCTGATTTTCGTAAATCCTGCTAAGTGTTAGGGCCGTTTTCTGCTGGAAAGTAAGCAGATCATCATCAACCGCTCCTTGGTAAGCTTCCTTACCCAAATCTGCGGCTTCCGCATAATTGCCTCGTCTATTTAGAACATCTGCAAGGTGCATTTTCAGGAATATTACTTCATATCGGTCTCCTCGTTCTTGTTGAAGTTTCAGGGCATTTTTAAGGGATTCTTCTGCCTCATTCAACTGATTGAGGCCTTTTTGAGCAATTCCTAGATTGGTATAGCTATAAGCAATTACCAATCTTTGCCCAACAGACTGCCATAGTTTTAAGGATTCTTTGGCATGTACCAAGGCTTTTTCATACCGCTCTTGATCATTATTGAGTAAGGCCAAATTGTTTTCAATGGCCGCCTGAAAAAACACATCACCTAAGGCCCTGTACATTTCCAAAGCCTCCATATTCACCTTTTCTGACAGTTCATATTCCTTAATCACCCTGTATTGGCTCGCTATATTCAATCGGACAGAAGCCATTCTCAGGGAATCATTGGCAATTTCGTAACGCCTGAGTGCCTTTAATGAATAGTAAATGGCGGTATCAATCACACCCATGCGCTCGTAGGCATTGGCCATATTGTGATAAACAAAACTCAATGTGGGTGAACCATTGGTAGAATCTACCAAGGTCATGGCCAGTTTATAGGAGGAAATAGCGTCTTCATAATCGCCAGCCTCTGTTTTTAGAATCGCCAAATTCATTGAAATTCTGCCTTGAAGATCCCTATCTCCAGTGGCCTTTGCTTCCTTATCGGCCAAGAGCACGTAATGCCAGGCACTGTCCTTGTTGATGGTTCGGTATTTAAAGCCCAAATCTCCTAATATCTCTACCCTCTCCTTTCCGGTTTTAATAGCGAGAGAATCTTTGAGCGCGTCAATAGCTGATTGAGTTGTATTCTGCGCCAGTGAGCAGAGACTAATCAATTGCAGCAATGAAACTGTTATTACAAATCGAAGTTGATGGAATGAAGACATTGCCTAAAAATAGAGAACAAATTGATTTGTTTGAATTGGTTGAGGTATAATCTATTATTGATTATCGTTGAGCGGCCTTTTAAAGACCCACTCAACGTCTAATCAGCGTATTCTAACTAAAATCTTCTATCCCAATCATTAATTAGACTTGTCTGCTAACTCTTTCACGGCACTCTTTAAAAAGGCAGAAGTTCCTAATTCTGCACCTTTAATGAATTTCTTCGGGTCGCATTTCACAGTGATATAATCAGAGTCTTCCCTGTTTTCAACTTCCCAGACAGTCATTATATTTCCATAATCGGTGCCCAACTTGTCTACATCTGCCCTTTGAAAAGCATCAAATTTTTGTTTCTCCAAAACATCTGAAACTACTATTCCACCCCTTGGCATAACTTCTCCAAAATTGAATTTTATAACGCTAAATTCGCTCACCTTAAAATTCGTTTCGGCTTTTACTTGTGCCGTACCTGCTAACCTTCCCAATGCCTTTGAACCTTCGCCTTGCGCATCTTCGAAAGCATTGATAACCACCACCACTTTATTGAAAATGAAATCGTTCTTCTGAGTGGCGATTTTTCGTTCGGTACCAGTTTCATAATCAGCCAGCGTGGCAATTCCAGCCTTCGTTTTGTCGAATTCCTTTTTAGAAACCACAAATTTGTGGGTTGAAGGTCTGGTTAGCAACATACCAAAACGTTCACCGCGCTCTGCCCCGTTGCCGGCTTTCAATTCCCATCGTTTATCGCGGCTCGTTTGGTATAATTTATGGTTCCAAACTTCCTCGATTGGAGCGACTTCAAATCCTTGTGATTGAAGTTCCTTCACATAATCAGCGTAGAGTTGATCGGTAAGTTTTTGTAGTGCTTCTTGATCTAAACCCTCAAGTACCAAGGTCAAGGACGCCTTTGCATCACCTTTCAATCCACCTCTGAACATTTTTCCGCCTTTCTTTTCGTCTTCTAGACTCAAGGCAGTTTGGTAATTCACTTGAAAGTCGGAAATCACAACTCTCTTTGGGCTTTTCCTAAAATTTAGATTGGCCGGCCCTAGCATTTTAACCTTATACTCCTGCACCTCTTGCGCTACTGACAGGGAAGAAGATGCAAAAAGAATGATCGCAAAAAAGAATAAATGTCGTTTCATCATTATTTGATTAGTTCATAATTAATACATCAAACTTAGGTTGAGCACCTGCGGCATTCAATAAGGCAATTGACGTAATCTTTGGGTGTATTGGGTAGTGGGATTTGGGTAATGAGAAGTAAGAAGAAAGGAAATCAGGGGAGAAACCTGTTCAATGGGTCATTTAGAGCTGAGCTTACTGGAATGTCCACCTCCGCCAGCGGAGGACATCAGTGCAAGCCGAAACTACAACGGACTTAGCTGTCCACCGCTGACGGGGTTAAGGGTGGCATTGCCTTAGAGAAATCATCACCAACACTTCCAAACCCCTTCCCTTGTTAATATTCTTTTAAATTCTTTACTTCCGTGAAGAAAAAAACACACTGACTTTTTTAGACTCCTGTGCTTTTCTGGAAATGGAAATTATGCACGTTATACAACAAATGGGGGGGTGGCTAATGCGGATTTTTAGTAAATTATTGGAAATATATCGTGCATAAATGTGCTCAATACACAAAGTTACCAGCAATAAATCTACTCTATGAGACCAACTTACAGAAGATTTAAGGAGCTTAGAGAAAAAGCTCAAGATAAACTTAAGGGGCGTGGAGTCCTTGAACAACAACTAACAGATGCAGTATGTGAAATTGACATGATGCATGAAAATGAAGTGCCCGAATACAAATGGGGAAGTGTTCAGTCAATTATTAAATCTTGTCGAACTCATAAAGCAGAAGGCGATGAAGGAATTTTTCGCGCGTCAATCAATAAAATGACTTATGAACAACTAAAATCTCTGAAAAGAGCAATTGAACTTCTATAACATGAATTTCAAGTATTTTCATGGAACATCAACCATATTTTTAGATTCGATCAAGAAGCACGGTTTAGGCACCATAAACCCTAATATCGAATTAAGAAATTTAGATGTGCTCAAATTCCTTTTCGAACTATGTGAAACTCATATTCCTCATAATTTAAAGCACCAAGAACTGAAAGATTCATCATGGGCAATGGTTCATCAAGGTATTCATGAACTAGTGGACGAAAAAGGAAACAGCCTGAACCTTTATTATCGACATGATGGCATTTACGTTTCATTAAGCAGAATTCGAGCTGCTACATATTCCGTTTTGAACAAGTATGGAAGTGAGATTCTGGAAAGGTGTATTCAATTATACGAACTGCTCCAAAATGAAGGAATTGAGGTTAATATCCCCTCTGAGATAGATTTATTCAATTTCCGCCAATACATTGATATAGAAACCAAACCAATAATGATTGAGGTTCGTGATGTACCTGATGAGGATCTCGAAAAGGAAGATGGTAAAACAGCTAAAGAGGCGTTAGACTTTTTGAGAAGAGAAATTCCCAATATGTCTCAGAAGCAAGAATTTGAGTTTCTTCAATATTGTAATTTCAAACTGCTCAAACCAATTCCTGTGGAGCAACTACGGTTCTATGAGATTGAATATGAAGGGCAACCTGGCGAAAACTTTGAAATTGCGCTTTGTAAAATATAAAAGCTGGTAACAAATGCTATGAATGAATGGGGTTTCATCGGTAAGGGTATTTTGGTGGAGATTGGATAGTCCGCCACAATTAATAAATTTAAATCAAGGCGTGGCTATGTGCGAGACGAGATGCAAGTGCTTTCTTATCCCCACTCATGATAGCAGTCGTAATAAAAAAAGCAGCACCGTACGTGCTGCCTTTCTCAATTAAACAGGACTGACCTGCGACTCAACTATAGACCTTCGGTAAATCCCAAAAGGGCAAATAACAAATTCCAACTTGATGCGAATCAAGAGCAAACTCTGCGACCTTAGCGTGCTTTGCGGTTAAATTTTATCGCTAAGGGCGCTGAGAGCGCAAAGGTTAATTCTAGAAAAGATAAAACTCCTCCTTATTCAGCTTCATCACACTTAGCGGTAGTTTGCCGTACTTAGGGAAGAAAATGATCACCTTCTCCCCTACGTTCAGACTGTCATAAAGCACCGTGCTTACCGATAATGTACCACGAGTGGTAATGACTTTATTTGTTCCTTTCCTACGGTTGCCCGTAACGGTGAGCTTGTCTTCCACCAAAGCTGTGACTCCGCGTTTGTGGGCGTAGCCTTTGTTTCTGATGTATTCGCCCCATCTGCGCAAGGCGCTTACTCCCTGCCACAAAGGCACCACAAACAAGGGGAATAGCACGATAAGAAAACCCAGCAATCCATTGGTGATCATTCCAAAAATAACAACTACAAAGGGTAGCATAAAGAGCAACTTGCGTTTGGTGTACGCTCTGAAAATCTGCTTCAGCGCTTGAAGATCATTGTCGCTAAAGCGCTCTTCCCGCATCTCGCTCTCCAGAAACTTGATGTTCTCTGCACGGTTTTGATTCGTTGCCTGTGGATCTTCGGCTTCTTTAGCCAGTACTGTTAAAGAAAGGGTGAGCCTGGACTTTGGTGCCCTGTCCATCACCACCGTAGCGCCCACCTTCACACGGGTATAGTGCTTATAGTCTACCGAAAACTCTTCATCGTTGATGTAGAGGTAATAATGTCGAGTGGTGCTGGAACTGGTGCCAGAACTGCCTGATCTTCCCCCTGCAGAACCATGCCTTGTAGAGGTCTGGATGTTCAACCGTTTGTCGGTAACAACCCCTGTAATGCGGTATTTGAATCCCCGCTTTATATCGATGACCGAAGTCCAGACCATGTAGCCAACAATGCCCAAGAAAAACAGCGCAAATCCCATAAAGATCTTTTCGCTGATGCCGTCCTGAAAGAAGCTATCGTCCATGTTCTTGAAAGCCAGTTTATAGAAAACCGTAAACATGACCACCACCGCAAAGGGAAAGATGAGCATAGGAATCATTTGCTTCTTCAGCTTTTTAATGTCTTCTGGAGAAAGTGGGAGTTGCTCTTTCATGGCTATTTCAAGCTGCTGGAAAGGTAAATTCCATCCAAAGTATTGAAGACTAATTCATCGTTGGAGCTGAGTGTGGTAGAACCATCATCGAACTGATACATACTTTCTGTATTGAAACTTGGCTGAATTTCTATTTCAGTGCAGTCGCCTATGGAGTTTGCGCAAGTAGTTAGAAACATTTGTCCGCTGAATTCAAAACGCACTGATAAGAACTTGCCATTGCTCAGTTCAAATTCACTAGTTTGAAAATCTAAGGAAACAGCCTGTCCAGTAGTAGTATTTTCACCATTGACAATCCTCACCCAACTTTCCCCAAAGTCTTCGCTGAAAAAGGAAATACCTGCCCTACCTACATTATTGTCAAGAAAGAAAACCTTACCATCAGAAGTCATCGACCGTGGGCCAGTTCCTGACTTGTTGGTGGCCGAACCTGCCACTAGCTCCCACTGAATTCCATTGGAAGAAACATAAGCTTCAATATCTACTGAATAGGTTTTGGCTTGAGTACTTGGCGACACATAAACTTGCTGGGTCAAATTAAGTGCATGATATTTTCCATCCGTGCCTTTGGTGACCAATTCTGGTTTCATAGGTGCTGTGGATTCTTCTGTCCAATTTTTACCATCGGTGCTGCTATATGTTCCTGTTGCCGTATAGGCCAGTGTTTTTCCAGTATCATGATAAATACTTACAATTTCGCCTATTGGCGAAGTAGCATAAGTCTCTGCATTGAGATCATACACCTTATCGCTCGCATAGGCATAATCACCCAAAACATAGGTTTTTCCAAACATTTGGTTTGAGGCAAATTCGAATTCATACTCAAGTGGCAAATAAGCTTTTACCCCATCAGACTCCTTAATAATCCCGCTTTTAAAACGTGTACCATTTTCTAAAAAGCCTTGGCTGTAGACCTTATCTCCCACTCGGCAAACTGCAAAATCGTGATTCATGGGTTCTAATGTAGTGCCTGAAGCCACATATACTTTCTTTCCTCCCCATCGGTCGAAGATGTTGACATAGGCATGGTCGCCAAACAGCTTCATGCCACCCTCTGTATTTTGAAAAATCTGATAGTCAGCAGGATAATCATAATACCGAATTTCTTGACTTGGAGTGATGATGATTACCCCTCCTTCTTTCGCGTAAGCAAAATGACCGTAACTATAGTCAGTTTTTACTTTATTTTGGCTATTTCCAAGTCCATAGAGCTGCGAATAGTTTAAGTTGGTTAAAGTAGTTTGGGTATAGGTTTGTGCACTGACATCAAACTCGGCAATGGTCCTGTTCCGCCAATCGAAGAAACCCATTTTTTCGCCTGAAGTGCCTAGGTAAAAATTTTCGTCCATGGTTAATCGCACCCCAGTATTTTCATAGGTGCCGTTATTGTCGATAAAGAAGGTTTTGCCATTGGCGCCATCATTCTGAATGTAAACCAGTTTTCCTGAATCAGTGACTCCCTTTGCATAATAAAAGGCGGCAGAGCCCGAACGGATATTGTTCAGGTCATACACTCCTCCGTCAGTGGTTACAAATAAGCCACCGTTACTAATATTCGTTTGGATCGGCTTGTCCTTGTCATTTCCATAGATAAACAGTTCCTGAGCTGTTTCTCCTCCATCTTTGGAGTAATAATTCTTTACGGCAGTATTCTCTTTATATGAAAATATCATATACTTCTCATTTGGGCTAACGCTGATATTTTGGGCAGCTGCAAAGGGAGAAAGCTCCATGATTTTCTTAAAAGTGACGTTTTGAACGGCCTCAACCGTTGGATCAACATCTTCTTTGGGGTCGCAAGCAAAAATTGAAAAAAGGGATATTAAGAGAATAAAGGCTTTTTTTTCAGGACGCATGACTGAACAGGTTTTAAGTACCTTACAAACTTACCTGCCAGCCTAAGTCGGTTCAATAAGGCAATTGACGTAATGTTTGGTAATTGGCGAATCAGGGATCAGGAAATCGGGGATCAGGGATCAGGGAATCGGGGATCAGGAATCAGGAAATCAGGAAATCAGGGAATCGGGGAATCAAGGAATCAGGAATCAGGAATCAGGAAATCAGGGAATCGGGAAATCGGGGACGCTAGTAATCAGGTCATTGAGTAATGAGATTACTTAGAGTAATCTCATTACTGCTGCTATTCTTCGCAAAGGAGCACTTGGATAGTTATTCAAAATGGTTAAAACCATTCCATAAAACAGACCAATTTATAGCCCACGGTTTAAACCGTGGGCTATAAAGGACAATGACCACAAACGCCTAATCGGAGCGTCACTGCGAGGCACAGACCATGCGATAGCAATGGACTGTAACGAAGCAGTCTCTAGCAAGCAGATAATGTAATTTGAACTAGAGATTGCTTCACATATACACCACCACTCCGAATAGCATCAGCTGGTTCGCAACGCTTGCGCTAAAGCTTCAGCGGAGGAGCAATGATGGTTATCACAGTCATCCTCAATATTTATAACCCTGATAATGATACTTTCTGTTTGCTACAAAAACCGCAAAGACAAAATCGGAGCGTCATTGCGAGAAATAAGCCTTGCGAAGGCAAAGGCTTATGACGAAGCAATCTCTAACCATTTCACCAATCCTTAATGTGATTATAGAGATCTTCCCAGTTTGGATTCATGGATTCTATTAACTTGATTTTCTTAGCTCGTGACCCTCCTTTAATTCTTTTCTCTTCTTCTATTGCCGATTCTATATGACCGAAAGCCTGATAATATACTAGCTTACAACACTTATACTTGGCTGTAAAGGAATTTGGAAAATGTTTCTCGCGATGTTGAATAATTCGTGAAACAAGGTCAGAGGTGACTCCTGTATAAAGAGTGGAGTGGGTTAAGTTGGTTACTAAATAAACAAAACCTCCTTTTGGCATGAATTCAAATTAATAAAATTGATTGAGATTTCATTACTTCATCTTTAGTGCACGTTACTGCAAACGCAAAATCGGAGCGTCATTGCGCACGCTTTCGCCTTAGCTTCAGCGTTGGCGCAGAAACCTTTCTTGCGGTAGCGAAGAAAGGTGACGAAGCAATCTATCCCAAACGTTACCTGAAAAAGAGATTGCTTCACGTAAATCTTATCACTCCGAAAAACTACGGCAGGTTCGCAATGACGGTTAACGCAGTCATCCTCAAGATTTATAACCCTGTTAATTATAATTTCTGCTTGCAATAAATAACCGCAAAAACAAGATCGGAGCGTCATTGCGAGAAACCTTTCTTGCGACAGCTAAGAAAGGTGACGAAGCAATCTTAGATCTTTGTTGCTGGGCTGGGAGATTGCTTCACGCCAGTAGCATCGCTTCGAAGAACTTCGGCAGGTTCGCAACGCTTGCGCTTAAGCTTCAGCGGAGGAGCAATGATGGTTAGATTCAGCATTTGCTGTTATATCAATCAACCCTCAATACCCTGTATAAATAAATGGAGCCCAGAAATATGGATGCTTTTGATCGCCATATTTACCTGCAATGAAATTGCGTTTTACCTCGGCCAAAGCTGCGGTAGTCGTCATTTTTTTGTTGAACATTCGATCATATAATTCTACACTGAGGTACATGGTGCCTGAATCACTTACACTCCATAATGAAGTCAAGCTGCTGTTGGCCCCGGCATTGAAAATGGCTTGGTTCAGACCTTTGATGCCATCTCCTGGCGACTCTACCCCCAATGCAGTTTGGCAGGCGCTGAGCATCACAAAATCAACAGGCAAGTTTAGTTTTTCTAACTCTCCTACTACGAGCATTCCATCCTCTCCATTTACTGGTGTTGATTTTACCGTCATGGCAATGGCACTTAAATCAAATACATAAGGATGTACGCTGGCATGGCTCGACAAATGCACGGCCTTAAATTTTCCTAATTCATTCGCTTTGCTCATGCGCTTGAGTTCATTCTCAGTCATCATATCGTCCAAACGAGCATCGCTATTGGGAATAATGTCTTTGATGATCACCACTTCTTTTCTTCCTCCCTGCAAATATCCCATTGGCTCTTCTCCTTGGAAGGTGGCAAAAGCATAATCTAGCGGTTGGTTCTTTTGTAAGTCTTCCCTTACGCGAAAGCGAAGTTTTTCCAAGTCGCCCAGTGAGTTCAATGGCGCTTTGGCAGTAGTGTAGTTGGCATATGTTGCTCCGCCAAAGCCCAATACGCTTTTTTCATAGGTCGTTTTAGGCTGGGTTCTCAAAGTGTGCAGTAGAGCAGCATTCGGGATGTAGCCGATTTCAAAGCGTTCGGCTAAATAGCGTCCATCAAAGTCGATCAGGGCATCGAAAGGAATCGTACCGATGAGTCCCTCAGGGCTGATCGTTAATTTGGTAATGCCTTGTAGTTTTTCTTCTAAACCATCGATAAAGGTAACGTGGAAACGCTTTAATAAATCTGGCACCTTCTCTTTCTGGAAAAACACATATTGGCCGTCTACCACTTTGGCCTCCATATGTTTTCTTAGGTACTGCGTCATTAATTTGAATTCGCCAGGCCCGAACATGTTGAGCTTGCGTGTTTTTTGACCCGTTAAATAATCAAGATTCGGACTTCTGAACTCCTGTTGCGCTAACTCTTTTTCTAAAACCACAAGCTCAGGATCGCTCTCCAATAAATCTACAAAAGCACCAGCCGACCTGTTGTATCGGGTGAACACTTCTTTTTTGGTAACCAAACACATCAAATAAGTGCCTTCGTAGGTAGTACCTTTAGAAACATCTATAAATGAGAGATAGGCTTCCTTTTCACCAAGTACCGCTTGAAGTTCTTTGAGGCTGAGCTGTTTTTTCCCACTTCTTTTGTCATTCAAAAGCGAGTAAGATCGGTTCGATTCAATCACATCATAAATTTTATCGAATTGCTTGGTTTCGTAATAAGCTGAGGCCAAGAATCCGTTGATGCGTTGAAATTTATCAAGGTAACCACGCTGCGCCAATGGGTCTAGTTTGTCCAGCGCTGCGATCTCCTCTTCGCGGGCTTTTTCGAATTGCACAGCAGCTTCAGCATATTGGTTGCTTCCCATAAATCGAACGCCATCATTATAAGGGTTGCCTGTAAGTGCCAATGCATCACCTCCGCCCAAAATATTGGCTGTAGTGGAAAGCCCGTTTTTCACAAAGTTGACGTATTCGTATTGGTCGATTCCCGGAGTTCTAAGGAAATTTTCGGCACGCTGGGCGATGGCCTTGCCTTTTTCGATCTCTTTGTTGAATGCGTAAGCCCTCAAAATCACATAGTAAGCCTCGGCTAAATATTCGGGCGATTTGAGTTTTGGTAAAATAGCGGCATAACCATCGGCCATACCCGAAGCATCTGCCAATTTTCGTTGCTCGGTGAGTGCCATGGTAAGGTAAAAGTAGGTTTTGGCCAATATCGAAGTAGAAGGAAGATTGCCCTTTAGTTCCGTCAGTATAAGATTGCTGGCAGATTCTACTTTGTCCCAACGCTTTAAAGCCGCCTGAAGACCGGCCAGTTTTACATAAGCACGATAGCGCGAAGGCAAACTGTAATTAGCTTGATCGAAAACGATCTTCTCTAAATGTGGCTCCAGCTTCTGCCCAAAAACGAAATTTACCTTTTCTGCCATTGCCGCTAAACTCACCAATGCATCATTGTACAACATTCTAGAAATCAAACCTTGTTTCACTGCTGCTTCGGCTGCCACCCAATCTGCCAAAATTTTATCGGCAGTTTCATTATTGGCGATTCCTTCATAGGAGGC
Source organism: Cytophagales bacterium CG12_big_fil_rev_8_21_14_0_65_40_12 (assembly GCA_002786855.1). Classification (GTDB taxonomy): domain Bacteria; phylum Bacteroidota; class Bacteroidia; order Cytophagales; family Cyclobacteriaceae; genus Roseivirga. Next base: position 12,774 of record PCUU01000018.1, on the reverse strand, counting down.
CCCAAGGCTAGATGCTAAATAATCATAGGTAGCTTTGGCCCGTGCTATGCTTTCTTGATTGTAATTAGTAAGGTAACCTCTCGCCTTTTGCACGGCATTCGTCAATTGAGGATAGCTTGCCAGCGAATTGAGGTACCCATTCAAGTTTTGGCTGGTCCGCTGCATATTTTCCGCACTTTCACCCAAGCTCTGCATGTTCCATAAAAAATCTTTGGCTGTTTCGGGCATATTGGCAAATACTGAATACATAAAGCCATAATAGCTGCTTGCACCATCGTAGCTGTTATAGGCTACTGCCCATTTTACTAAATCCACTGCATTGGTGGGTTTGTTGTTGCTATACAATGCCATAGAAGTCAATAAAAAAGCCTGAGAATTTTCTGGATAAACCTCCATCAAATCAATCGCTGCATTGAGCTTGGCGCTTAGGTTATTTGATTGTTTGGCCTGTTGATAGGAAGCATAGCTTGGGTGAGACTGTAATTCCGCTGGTGGAATACTTACCTGAGCGAATGCCCCAATTGAAATAACTAAAGCGAGTGAGAAAAGAAGTTTTTTCATGGTTTGAAGGAATATGATTGATACCTCTACAAACCTATTCGGTATAACAACACTACTCAATAAGGCAATTGACGTAATGTTTGGGTATTGGGCATTGGGGAGGAGCATCAGTGAATCAGTGAATCAGGGGATCAGGAAATTAGGAATCAGGCATAAGGGCATTTGCAATGCTTGATTCGACTGGCCTAACAGATGGACATGAGTTCGACAAATGGTTAAAACCATTCTTTAAAGCAGACCAATTCGTAGCCCACGGTTTAAACCGTGGGCTATGAATTACAGATTTAACCAAACCGTTTCAACGGTTTTGAATTGTAAGACCACGAGTTGGGCAACATGCATAAAGTCGATTTAGCCTAAGCCCCATCCGAAGTCCTCCTGAAAAATTCAAGGTTTAGCCATTAAAACCAGCCGGTCATTAATTTTCTTATGTATTTTTAATCATGTTTGAAGAAGAAGATGATGAAATGGTCAATCCACGGAAATTGGCCATTTACAAAAAAGGCAAAGAGATTTATGAGCTTACCCGAAAAGTGGCTGAACTCATCCCTGACGATCAAACCGAATTGAGTTACACAAAATCCTTTATGCTGCAAGATGCAAGTGTTATATGCGCAAAGATTGCTGGCGCAGAAGGTGGCGATATTTATGATATTCGGATGGAGTGTGCCGCCATCATTCGTAAAGCCGCCAGAGACTTATATCTTCATTGTCATAGCTTAAAGGCTTTCGGCTTTAAAGAAGTGCATTACTATCAATTAATTCGGGATGCTATAGACGAATTCAGGCTTCTATTTATTGATTGGGTAGCCTCTTTCGATTCATCTAATTATATCATCGACCGTTGGGGCCTGTTTAACCCTCCTGGTGTAAGTGCCCATGACATAGACCCCGATGACGATATTCCTTTTAATCCTGAAGACTGGGAAGAAGATGATTAACCATTAATGGCAAAGTTAATATCTGTGATCAAAGCTTTTGAATCGGTGTCCATGGGTGTATTGACGTACAGTTCGAAAGGCGGAATCGACTTTTTGGGTTTGAATTCTTTACCTCGATGCATCGAAAAAGCAGTGCTCCAAGCATTGCCCAAATGATGATATGGGCCGATATGGCGAATCGTGATGATCTTGGTTGCAGGTATTTCACCCGTTACAAAGCCCATTGGTAAATTATCTGGAATTCGGTTGGCTCCCAACGCAGCCGTATACACAGCAGTACCTTTTGCCATGTCCCATTTGTGATAAATCGAAAACATTTTGCCATCGCTTAATTCAGCATTTTGCGTCATCCACTCCCCTAGTCTGCCAAAATCTTGCGACATTTTTTCACTAAGCTCGCTCATGCTGCAAGTCGATTTGATGCCTACGTACTTTGTGTGCGCAAAATCAGAAGTTCCTTTAAATTCGAGTTTAGAATGTACTTCTCCATCTTCAACATATTCTTTGAGCAGATTGAGCCCTCTGTCGAAGTCCATGCCAATAAAGTTTTCCATCATCGTTATCATCCAAAACATAAAAAATGGCAGGCTGCCTTCCATGTACCAATTGACCTCAGTGACATCAGCTTGCGGTTTTAGCTCGAAACGTACCTTGGATTTAGATTTCCATGGTTTTAAAAACACCAAATCCATGGCTACACTTTCATTTTCCTTTTCACTGGTAATCAGCATATTGCCTGAGCCAATTCGTTTACCTTCCCATTCGTAGTACTTATTGTCCTGGCGAACAGTCACCTTACATTCAGGCTCCATGATCAACCAAGGCGACCAAGCTTGCCAAAAATTAAGGTTACTCATGATCTCGAATACTTTTGCGACAGGTGCATTGATCACAATCCTTCGCGCTACGTGGGTCTTAGGCATGGCAACAAATGAAAAAATGAAAATGAAGTTAAGGAATCTAATGCATGTTGAAAAATTTAAACCCACTTTAGATCCATGTTCAAATTTAGAGTGGGCAAGAATAACGAAATTTCCACTTTCATCACTTTCAAAAAAAGTGCTCTCCCATAGATTGAAAAATAAGTTTTTGTCGCCTATTCCCGACTTAAATTAGTTGCGCAAATCAAACAAAAACAGTAGCATTGCTGAATTATTTAAGTCGCCTTTCTGACATTAGGGAAGGCTATTTCTATACAGGTCAAATCACTACTAACTAACCAAAACTACTGGTATTTTATGAAGAAGTATATTTTTATTTTAATGGTTTTATGCCATTGGACCATTGCCCAAGAGCGCTCCGACTCAACGCGGGGAAGCATTGGAATCAATTCCGAGTTCGCCTATAAAATGCTGGAACCCAACCAAAATTTAAGAAAAGTAAATATTCTACTTGAAGAGCGCCAGAAAGGAGCGCTAAGAGACAAGAGTTTAACGATTGGCACCTCGCTTATTTCCATATTCGATTATCAGCGATCAAATACAGACTCAAAGTTTGCTTACTTGATGCGTCACCCTACCTCCAACAATCAGATTGGTAAATCGGTGACAGAAGCTGTTGTTCATTCGTTTCAAATTTCAGCAACTGGAGCAGTCAACAATTGGTTAACAGCCCATGCAGAATTGCTTTATAATCCCGAGCAAAGCTTTGGCGCAGGAACAATCACCACACTTACCCGGAACCAAATCCAACTGGTAAAGGCCTTTGTGGTCATTGGGGATTTGAACAAATCACCACTTTATGGTGCCATTGGCAAAATGGATGCTCCTTTTGGCCAAATGGGTACCGTAAGCCCGTTCACAAATTCAACCATGTGGCATGCTTTCGGTGGGCTGGGCTATGGTGCTCAAATTGGGTACAGAAAAGGTGGTATTCATACCAAATTTATGGCGGTACAAGGCGGAAGTCAATTCAGGGCTTTGGCGACACCTGTAGGCAACGGAACCAACGTACCTTCTAAAATCAACAACTTTGTTTCGGACCTCAATTATGTAATGAGCCTAGGCGAAAAGACTGATTTAATGGTGGGTGGATCATTTGTGTTCGGAAGTGCTTATTGCCATGCCTTCCCTGTCGTGCATTTCAATCCATGTACGGACAACAACCCAGCCTATACAGTGTATGGAAATCTTAAAATCAATGAAAACCTTTTTATAAAAGGTGGTTTTGCGAAAACCTTTAGGGTATGGCCGGGTACTTTTAACCCTACCCCTCCTTTAGATCAATTTGAAGCCTCCAAAGTATCCTCTTTGGATTTAGGTGCCAAGTATAATTTGAATACCGAAGGAAAAGTACTTTATGCCCTTTCTGCTGAATTTTCGAACTATATCGCTGGCCCTGATGGAGCACCTTGGGAAAGACAAAATCAGATCATTTTAGGCTTATCAGGGATGATCAATAACTCTTCTAAATTATTTGTGGAGTTATTCAGAACGGATGGCTATGTGCCCTTGAACTTTTTAAGTGGTGGCAATTTGGCGCCAGGAGAAACCCATAGTGTGAGAGGTGCTTTCAGTAATGGTATTGTAGTTGGTGGTCAAATCACCTTATAAACTCGACAAGAAGAATTTAATAATGGGTTATGATCAAATTGGTCATAACCCATTTTAGTTTTACAATACGGAAAACGATTCCATTGATAATTAATATTCCAACTAAACCATGAAAGTATTGGCTTGTCTAGCTATTGCAAGAATTAATTCCAATTTCATTGAACAAAAATGGACAGGATTCCATTAAGATACTTTACACCATATTAACTATGACACGAAAAATCATTGGCCTTGTATTAGGTCTTATTTTTTTAGCTGGAGCTGGGTTGCTGGCCAAAAACCTGATCGACAATAATAAAAGGCCCATTTCGGAAGTTCCAAAAACCATTAAAACCGTTTTTAGCCAGTCGGTGGTGAACAGCGAAATTCCAATTGTGATCAATGCTAACGGAAATCTTGTTGCTTCGAGAAAAATCGAGCTATTTGCCGAAGTTCAAGGAATATTTCAACCCACCAATAAAGCCTTTAAAGCAGGGCAGTATTACAAGCGTGGCGAGGTGCTATTGAATATCGACAGCCGCGAATTTTACACCAGCCTAATCGCCCAGAGAAGCACGCTTTTCGACTTAATTACATCTATGATGCCCGATTTAAGGTTTGACTATCCAGCATCATTCAAAAACTGGGAAGCTTACATTCAACAATTCGATATTGAAAAAGACTTGGTGCCACTGCCCGAGCCGCTCAATGACAAGGAAAAATATTTCGTAAATGGTCGTCAGGTAGTATCTACTTTTTATTCGATCAAAAACCTTGAGGAACGCTATAAAAAATACAAACTCAGCGCGCCTTTTGATGGCGTGCTCACAGAAACTTTGGTCAATCCAGGAACACTCATCCGATCTGGCCAAAAACTTGGGGAATTTATCGACCCAAACGAATTCGAACTTGAAGTAAACGTCAATGCCCAATTCATGGACATTCTGAAAGTGGGAGAAAACGTGGCACTTTCGAACCTTTCGGGCGAAAGGGAATGGTTAGGCACAGTAAAAAGAGTCAACGGTCGTATCGATCAAAATACCCAAACCATCCAAGTCTACATAGGTGTAAATGGAGAAGGACTTATTGAAGGAATGTATTTGGAAGCCAACATTGCCGCAAAATCCGAAAAAGACGCCTTGGAAATTCCACGTAACCTGTTGGTCAATGAAAATCAGGTTTTTATCGTCAACGGTGATCACTTAGAGTTGAAGGAAGTTTCTGCTGTCTACTTTACCGATAAATCGGCCATTATAAAAGGACTTCCTGATGGCACAGAAATGCTCAATAGGCCTATTCCAGGTGCCTATGACGGTATGCTTGTAAAATCCACCAAAACCAACAACTCCTTAGTTCAATAAGCCATGCGGAAAATCATTAGTTTTTTCATTAAATATCCGGTGGCGGTTAATGTAATGATGCTTGCCATTATGGTTTTTGGCGTGCTGGGCATGTTCAAAATGAAGTCATCATTTTTCCCTTTGAATGAATCCAAAATCATCAATGTCGGCATTACTTATCCGGGAGCATCGCCTCAAGAAATTGAAGAAGGGATCGTCCTCAAAATTGAAGACAATCTAAAAGGCCTCGTAGGAGTCGATAGGGTGACTTCTGTGAGCAACGAAAACTCTGGCAGAATCACAGTTGAAATTGAAAAGGGACGTGATATTGATGTCATGCTTTCAGAAGTAAAAAATGCAGTGGATAGAGTCCCCTCATATCCAACAGGCATGGAGCCATTGGTCGTAAGCAAAACAGAAAGCACACGAGAAACCATTGGGTTCGCATTAAGTGGCAAAAACGTGCCGCTCAAGACCCTAAAGGAAATTGCCCGCGAAATAGAAAACGATTTGAGAGGCATTGAAGGAATCTCGCAAGTGGCCATCTCTGGGTTTCCCACAGAAGAAATCGAAATTGCAGTAAGAGAAAAGGACCTTTTGGCCTATAATCTAACATTTGAAGAGGTGGCCCAAACGGTAGCCCGAGAGAATATTCTGGTGACAGGTGGAAATATCAAAACTGATATTGAGGAATATTTGATTCGTGCCAACAGCAGGTCGTACATCGCCAAAGAGCTTGACTATTTGATTGTTCGGGCAGATCCATCTGGCAATGTGATCCGCTTAAGGGATGTTGCTGAGGTTAGGGACAGGTTTACTGAAAGCCCGAATGCCAGCTTCTTGAATGGAGATTTGGCGGTGAACGTTAGCATCAGCAACACCAACGATGAAGACCTGCTCTCAACGGCAGCTACCGTAAAAAAATACATTACCGAATTCAATCAACGCTATAGCAACGTAACGCTCAATATTGTGAGCGATTCCTCAATTACCCTTAATCAACGTACTGTTTTACTTACCGAGAATGCGATCATAGGCATGGCCTTGGTGCTCTTTTTCCTTTCGCTTTTCTTGAATACTCGATTGGCTTTTTGGGTAGCTTTCGGCCTTCCTATCTCCTTTTTGGGCATGTTCATTTTCGCGCCCGGATTAGACGTCACCATCAATGTGCTCTCCCTTTTCGGAATGATTATCGTGATTGGTATTTTGGTAGATGATGGAATTGTGGTGGCAGAAAATATCTATCATCATTATGAAAAAGGGAAAAACCGAGTTCAGGCGGCCATTGACGGAACAATGGAAGTGATCCCCCCTATTGTTTCGGCTATTATTACTACACTATTGGCCTTTAGTACTTTCCTGTTTTTGGAAGGTAGAATAGGTGAGTTTTTTGGAGAAGTGTCCATTGTGGTGATCCTCACCCTTTCCATTTCTCTGATCGAAGCCCTTTTGATTCTCCCCGCGCATATCGCCCATTCTAAGGCCTTGGTGCCCGAAGACCCGAACGTAAGAAAGAAAGGTTTGGCGAGGGTCTTTTCAAAACTGAGACAAATCAACAAGATTGGAGACGCCATTATTGGTTTTTTGAGAGATAAGCTTTACGCTAAATTCTTACGATTTGCACTTACCAATAAATTCTTGACCTTGGCTTTTTCAATTGCCCTATTGATCCTCACTGTTGGTTCAATTGGCGGAGGACTGATCAAAACAACCTTCTTCCCAATGGTAGCCAGCGATAGAGTAACCATTAGTTTGAAAATGCCCGAGGGAACCAGTGTTTCCATCACAGATTCAATTCTTTCTGTTATAGAAGAGAAAACTTGGTTGATCAATGAAGAATTCACCGCAAAACAATACGATAATCGTCAGGTAGTCGAAAATGTAATCAAAAGTCTCGGCCCTGGCACAGGCAATGGCACCTTAGACATCAACTTATTGCCTGGCGAATTACGCGATGTACAATCCGCTGTGATTTCAGAAGCCATAAGAAAGGCCGTTGGCCCGGTTTACGGTGCAGAATCGATTGTATTTGGTTCGGGTGGAAATTTTGGAGGAAGTCCAGTTTCGGTTTCCCTTTTAGGAAATAATATTACCGAGTTAAAGGCAGCTAAGGAGGAACTGAAAACCGCGTTACAGAACAACGGCCTGCTCAAAGACATTACAGACAACGATCCTCAGGGCATTAAAGAAATCAAAATCAACTTAAAGGAAAAGGCCTATTTGGTAGGATTGAGTACGCAAGAAGTAATGAGCCAAGTGAGGTATGCTTTCTTTGGATTTCAAGCGCAGCGCTTTCAACGTGGGCAAGATGAGATCAGGGTATGGGTGCGCTACGATGCCGAAAACCGATCGAGCATCAATAAATTGGATGAAATGAAAATCAGGACTGCCGATGGCTCCCGAATTCCTTTTGCCGAAATTGCTGATTACACCATTGAGCGAGGCGAGGTGGCTATCAACCATTTAGAAGGCAGAAGAGAAATTCAAATTTCAGCTGACCTTACAGATCCATCTGAAAGTGCCACAGACATTCTAGCCGACATAAAAAATAACATTCTACCAGAAATTTTATCAAAATACCCAACTGTAAGTCCATCCTATGAGGGACAAAACCGTGAAGCAGATAAGCTTATCGCTTCAGCGCTCAACGTAATCCCCGCCATACTTTTGCTGATTTACGTAACGATCGCCTTTACTTTCAGGTCGTATAGCCAACCGATTTTGTTGTTCCTGCTTATTCCCTTGAGTCTAATTGGAGTAGCCTGGGGGCATTACATTCACAATTTTCCTATCAATATTCTTTCTTGGCTAGGCATTATCGCCCTAATAGGCATTATGGTGAACGATGGTTTGGTACTGATCGGCAAATTCAATGGTAACCTAAAGGAAGGAATGGAATACGATGAGGCACTGTACGAAGCTGCAAAATCAAGATTCAGGGCAATATTCCTAACTTCATTGACTACAATTGCAGGTTTGGCACCTTTGATTTTAGAAAAGAGCCGACAAGCTCAATTCTTGATCCCAATGGCCATTTCTATTGCTTATGGAATTGCAGTCGCCACTATACTTACCTTATTGGTCTTGCCTCTTCTACTTTCCATCACCAATTCCATCAAAGTAGGCTTCAAATGGTTGGTCAGCGGAAATAAAGTAAGTAAAGAAGAAGTCGAACGTGCTGTTATTGAATTAAATGCTGAATCACATGATTAAATTGAAATACATTCTAATAATCGCTGCATGGTTTATTATAGAGCAGACAGAAGCGCAAACTTTACTTTCTAAATCAGAGATCATCAAGATTATTTTAGAAAGCAGTTTTGATGTGAAAGTAGCCGAAAACGCTGTGGAAACGGCAAAAAACAACACTAGCATTTTCAATTCTGGCTATTTACCAACCTTAAATGCTACGGCAGGCATCAATTACAACAAGGACAACATTGCTGTGGAGTTTCAGGACGGTTCTGAAAGATCACTCGATGGCGCGAAGTCTGACAGTAAAAATGCTGGGATAAGCCTGAATTATGTTCTATTTGACGGCTTTAACCGGAAATACAATATCTCGCGCAACCAAGAAAACCTGAACAGAAGTCAACTCAATGCCAGGGCCGTTTTGGAAAATACACTTTTACAAGCCTTTACGGCTTATTACGAGGTCGCTAGGCTGGAACAAAACCTCGAAAGCTTGATAGAGACTTTGAGTATTTCAAAAGAGCGATTGGTACGCGCACAATATGGTTTTGATTACGGCCGAAATACCAAGCTCGATGTATCGAATGCTGAAGTGGATGTGAATACTGACAGCATCAATTACTTGAATGCACGCCAAAACTTCAGCAATGCCAAGCGAAACCTCAATTACATCCTTGGAAGGAATGTAGCCCCAATTGACTACAGTGTGGATACCACCTTAACGATTTCTGTTATTGATGATAAAGATGCGTTTGAAAATCAGCTATTGACACAAAACGTGCAATACCTTATTGCTCAATCTGATGTAAGCCTGAGGCAATTCGATACGCAGATCACTTCGACCAACTACCTGCCAACGCTGAGTTTAAATGGTGGCTACAATTACAGAAAGGGAAATAACAACAGTGCTTCATTCACCGCGTCCAACTCTTCGAATGGCTTGACTGGAGGGCTTACTTTTGGTTGGAATATTTTTGACGGTGGACTCACGAAAACCGCCATTCAAAATGCCAAAATCAATGAAAGCACGCAAGAGACATTATTACTCCAAATACAAAATCAACTACAGTTGAATTTCGAAAATGCTTGGGGAGATTTTCGGAATAAGCAATTCATAGTGCAAGCCCAAGAAAATAACTTGAGCACTAATCAGCTGAATTTTGAAAGAACGGAAGAGCAATATCGCCTAGGCCAAGTGAGTTCGATTGAATTTAGAACTTCGCAAACCAATTTATTGATTGCCCAAACCAGCCTTATTCAGGCCAAATATGAAGCTAAATTAGCAGAACTGACTCTTTTTCAATTGGCAGGTAAGCTTCAGGAAGCCAATTTCTAAATGTAGATTGCATTGTTTGGGAAATTAATTTTTCAGAAATTAAAAATATGCGCAAGTTTGATCAACTTCTGGCGTCTAAAGTGATAGTTAAATAAACAATGATGAAACTAAAATTACACCTTACAATAGCGGTAGTGGCTGTTGCTTTGCTTCAAGGCTGCTTAACGACAGATGCAACGCCAGAATCTACAACCACCAAAGAGTTACCTGCTGTATTCGAAAAATTCACGGATAATGTGAATGTATACGTAGACGGTATTTTCATTGTCATAGAAACGGATAACATTCCAAATCATGGCAGCCCCTACTTCAACGCCACCGACCCTCGTTATGAAGAATACAATGGTACAAATGCCAATTTTCAATTGAACCCAAACAAAATTGCTGTTCAGAGCATTACGCTCCGAATTCCATACGAACCTGTTGAATCCACCAATCACCCCGCAACTCCTCTTGGACCTATTGGGATTTCATTGAATGGGGTGGTTTTTTATAATCAATATGCTGGCCCAAACAATCAACCTTTGACAAGTGAAATCGACAGTTTTGATCAATACCTTGGTCATCCTCAGCAGGTTGGTCAGTATCATTATCACCAAGAACCCACTTTCCTTACGACTACCTTAGGCAATAATGTGCTGTTAGGCTGGTTATTGGATGGTTTTCCTGTGTATGGTCCCTATGAAAATGGTGTACCCGTTACTGCAAGCTTTTTGGATGATTACCATGGTCACAATCATGCCACAGCGGATTATCCTCTGGGTACTTATCACTACCACATCACTGCTGAAGACCCTTACATCAATGGATCAGGATTTTTTGGAGTCCCAGGTACGGTGAGTCAATAATGAAATTTGTTGGCACCATATTGTTGAGCTGCCTGCTGTGGAATTGCACTACCAGAGAGACTGCCGCTTTAAGTTTTGATACCATTTCAGCAATTGAAGTAGAAATCGGAACTGCTGGCTTGCAACAGAAAGGCGCATTGCTGATGTTCAACAACTTGCCATTTAATGGTTACTTGGTCAAATATTCCCAGCAAGGCAGGCTGCTTTCCAAAACAGGATACGTGGAAGGGAAACGAGAAGGAATGGCCGAAGTATATGACGAAAGTGGAAATCAAATCGAAAGGCGATACTTTAAAGCCAACAAAAAAGTGGGTTTTCATCAAGGCTGGTGGCCGAGTGGCCAGAAAAAATTCGAATACACTTTCGTTGATGGCTTGCATCATGGAGAATATAGAGAATGGCAAATGGATGGAAAACCTTATAAAGAGTTTCATCATGAAATGGGCTTTGAAGTAGGCTCTCAAAAAATGTGGGACTCCGATGGAAGTATTCGTGCCAACTATGTAGTGAAAAATGGACATCGGTATGGCTTAGTAGGTTTAAAAAATTGTAAATCAGTAGAAAGCAATGGAGAATTTACAGCGGTTCCTTTTTAGCTTACTCCTTTTAGTAGTTTGGGGCTGCGCGAACAATACACAGCGCCAAGATGAGGAAATTCCCTTACCCTACTATAACTCGGCTGATTTTACTCCTATTTGGTTAGATAAAGCAGACAATGGCATAAACGAACTGCATACCATTCAAGAATTTAGCCTTCTTAACCAAAATGGTGAATTGGTAAGCAATGAAAGCCTAGCTGGTAAAATTTACGTAGCCGACTTCTTCTTTACTATATGCCCAAGTATTTGCCCTAAAATGACCTCGAACTTGGCGAGGGTGCAAAAGGAATTTGAAGACGATAAAGAAATTCAGCTGATTTCATTTTCTGTTATGCCTTGGGTGGACAGTGTTTCAGTATTGAAAAACTACGCAGAGGTTCATCAAATCAACGATCAGCAGTGGAATTTGCTTACTGGCGACACGGAACAGATTTACCGTTTGGCGCGTCAGTCCTTTTTTGCTGAAAAAGAAATTGGCTTGAACCGAAGTACGGATGAGTTTCTTCATACAGAAAACTTCATTCTCGTGGACGGCAAAGGCCATATTCGTGGGGTTTATAACGGTACCATCGGTTTAGAAATGGTAAGACTTACCGAGGATATCAGAACATTGAAAGCAAAGGGCTGATGAGCCATGCAAGCGCGATACCACTCCATACAATCAATATTCCAGTCCTAGAAAAGATGTTCTTCTTTTTCGATTTCCAATAAAAAGCAAAAGCGCTTAAGAAAGCCAAAGAGAATAGCCAATAAGGAATTTCGAAAGGGATTGGAAACAATGATGCTAGAGAAAGCGCAAAAAAAGTAATTCCAGATATGACCATAAAGATCACCTGTTGCCTTTTCATAGAAAAGGAATTTGTAGCTTCAAAGCTGGCTAAAAGAGAAAAAAAGGCAATTGCGTAGGGTGAATATGAAGAAATACCTAAATAAGGAATAGCCGTACTAATCGCACTTACAGAAAGCATGATGTTAACGAGCCTTGTGAAGTTATTATGAACCTTCTTAACCCAAAGAAGGCCCATAATTCCAGAAATGACTATTATGGTTGAGGTGATCATAATAACTTTTATCCTTTCCTCTCATTTATGATTCATCTATTCAACGTCACCATTGAATAATAACCCACAAAAGCTTGAGCAACGGATCGGATGTTGATACATCCAAACCTAAAGTTGAACACATAATGTTTAACTTCCGCTACCCTATTGGGGTAGTTTTAGTTCAGTTCTATTTGGCTTGTGTTGGCCAGCCCTAAAAAACAAAACCCCGATCCATCTGATCGGGGTTTTCTATTCACCTAAACACTGTTTTGGGTCGCCCCAGCCCAGATATCCTGTCGGCTTGGGGCAGGTTGCCCTGCCCCTTCGCCTTGTTTACTTGCTTACTTCTTGATCATCAGTTTGAGGTTCTTCACCTGGCCTGC
>PCUU01000052.1:4263-38686 GCA_002786855.1 Cytophagales bacterium CG12_big_fil_rev_8_21_14_0_65_40_12 | reverse complement strand
TACGCAGCTGCAACAATCTATCCCTTAACTTTTTGTTGGACATGATGAATTGCATTTGCTTCACTCTTTCTCGCTCTGCCCTGATGATCGGGAACATCATCAATGCCACCCAAAAAATAGTAAACCTTAAACCCATATGGGTAACACCGTAAGCAAACAGAGGCAAAGCATACACCAAATAAAACCATGATAATTTTTTTAGTACGGCATAAACAAACATCAGAAACAAAACAGTACCGGGAATACCGTAGCAGAAAATGATAGTACCAAATGAAGAATGCATCTCATGATTGTCTATAAAAGTATCAAATCGATTGTACCCCCCCTCTCCAGCTCCAAAAACCAAATATTCTGGATGGTTGGTTATGCGGTCATAACCTCTATACTGCCATTCCGTAATTTCATCAGGTCTATCGGCTTCGTTTGCCTCCCTTATATCCAACGCATTCTGAAAATTTGAGCCTATTTCAGTTTTAGAGAAAACAAATAGACTTATACCTCCAACAAAAAGCAATGCGAGGAGATTTCGAACTGAGAAAATTTTGTTGGCTATTAAGTATGCCCCAAAAAGTATAATCATAGAGCCCAAAGCGGCTTTTGACACACTTAAAACAGCCATATAGGTAAACAATAAAAAACTTAAATAAATGATCAGCTTTGGTAACTTTATAGCTGTCTCCATAATCAAAATAATTGCTAAGCCGCATAAACTGTAGTAGCCCAATTGATTAGGATTGGTAAAGAATAATACCCCACGAATATCATCAACTGGATTTGAAATGAAGCGAGAAAGCACAATTTGTGCTATTGCTGAAATAACACATGCATAAGCAGTAGTGTATAAGAATGCTTTACCGTATTGTTTAAATAATGAAAGTGCAAAACCCATGACCAATAGGTTAAAAATATAAAAAGCACAAAGAAAATACCATGGCAAACCACTATTGCGCTGACCTAAAAGGGAAATAAAAACGCCAAAATTAACGACAGATAAATAGATACAGAAGTTCAAAAACTTACCAAAAACTTGCTTGGACTCCCCTTTTAGTTCCCATTTGCCAGCCAAAATATAAAAGCCAATCATCAATGCAACGAAGATATCTGAGGGCTGTGCACTTCCTGCAGGAAAAATATAGTACGGAAAAGCAATCAAATAGATTGCCCAGGCTTTTAGCCAACCCTTAGCGCCTAAGGTATGTTTGAAAATCTCTAGCATTTACTGGTGATAGCCTTCACTAAATTGTCGCTGCTCTTGCCCGCTTGAACATGGCTCTCAAAATAATCCGAATGCCTATTCAACGACCTTAAATTAGTCAAATCAATGGCCCCATTCAATGGGATCGGTAAATAATTATCAGACTCTTGGTAGTCGAACACGTAACCATAGTTCGGAATTTCCAATTGCGCCAGCCCTTTGCCAGCTGCCAGTAATTCTAGGCCTACAGTAGATGCCATGATAACACCTGCTTCTACCCACTGTATGGCCTTAATGATCTCTTTTGGCAAAAGCATTATTTTATTCACGTGCCGTTTGGCAATCAAAAGATATTCCTGCTCGTCCTCTCTGGGATGGCATTTAATGCCAAGCGCAATTGCTTCTTTGTTCAAATGCTCAGCACTTCGCTTTACAAAATTTTCAAAAATCAACATTTTCTCAGAGTGCGAACAGAAACCTTGATCATCGATTGGATTAGTGAATACCCCTAAGATACGTTCTGTCGGATGAATCGGATTGCTGCTGAGCAATTCCATAAACTGATCAAAGCGCGGAGAACCAGTAACCACCACTTGACTCCCCTTCGACTTGACTTTTTCGAAATGAAGGGCAGACCTTTCTCCCCAAGCATAAATCTTTCTGGCACCTGCTCCACCATAATGCGAATCTGATTCATTCGGTAGTGGAAATCTAATGCCCTCTTGCAGTAGATCAAAAGGAATCTTTCTTCTTTTCAATACATAAACAATCCTATCTCCAGGGAAAGCGGCATCATTCATCAAAAGCACTAAATCCAAGCCATTTATGGCCTTTTTGATGAAAGGTCTAATTTTCAAATGCCAAAAAAGGCTCCTCACTACTTTTCTCTTAATTCCCTGATCACTTCCTAAACTTACTTTACCTGAGCTTGGCTTCAATTGCCCAGGCAAAGGAGGAAAGGCCTCAAAATCAATTTGTCTTGCCAAAAACCTTTCTTTCGGGCTGGGCATTCTCCTTATTTCACATAGAGAGATGTACTTTACCGTATGACCAAGTTGCTTTAAAGCCATGGCCACCTCGATGGTTAAATCTACATGATGATTGGGGTTTGTGATCAGAATGGCTATTTTCATCAGCCTAAAAAGTTGAAATAAGAGGTTATGGCCTTATCGGCATGAAATCTAAGCACTGACGCTGGTGCATGCTGAGCAAAACGGGTCCTTAGCGCTTTGTCATGAAGAATCTTGAGCATGGCTTCTGCCATACCTTCCACATCTCCTACAGGCACAAGCAGACCATTCACTTCATGGATAATTAATTCGTTCGGTCCTGTTGGGCAATCTGTGGCCACGCAGGCCGTACCACAAGCCATCGCTTGTATCAATACTCCAGGCATTCCTTCATGGCGCGAACTTAATACATACACGTCACAAGCCGACAAGTACTTGAAAGGATTTTTATCGAAACCGCCCAATTCTATTCTTTCTTGCAGCCCCATAGCCGCTATTTTGGCCTTGTAATGAGCCGCCAGAGGGCCTTTTCCTAAAATGAACAAGCCGACATTCGTGTTGATTTGAGCGACTTTTTCAAAAGCCTCCAATAAAGTATCATAGTCCTTCTGCCATTCGAAACGTCCAATAGAAAGCATAATCTGATCGAATTTCTGAAAGAAGGTATTTTCTAGGATTTCGTCCTTTCCCAATACCAAATCTTCATTAATGATCGGATTATTTACCACTACTACTCGCGCATGACTCAGTCCTAGGCCTTGAATACACTCTTCGGCCACTCCCTTTGAGACGGCCGTAACCCAGGTTGCCCTTTTGTATAAAACACTTTTGAGCAAAAGCATCAATCTGCGCTTTAATTTGCTCTTATTGGGTGGAAACAGAATATTTCGCTCTGAAACCACTGTCACACCTCTGTATTTAGCGAGTAATACCGCTAGCATCATCGGCATAGAAGCCCCCCCACAGGTAGAATAGAGAATGTCGTAGTCAGAGGTTTTGAGCAACCTTTTTAAAGGTTGCCACATGCTCCAAAGTGAATTTGCTTTTAAATCAAAGACCTTGACATCTTGTGGAATGTCGGGGATAAACTCCCCCTCTGCCCGCATCAAAGCCAAATCGCAGGTATAGGCCTCCCTATCAAATCCCTTCAACAAGTTTAAAGTGACTCTATCTGCTCCCCCATAGCCTAATGTCGGCCTTACGAAAAGGATTTTTTTCTTCAATATACTATTTGATTGAAATCTTCAGTACCAAATCGGTAATCGGTCGAAGACCAATAGTCCGCCAATTCTGGAGTTAAGCGCGCGTAAAAGTCCAGGCCCTCTTGCCGGGCCGCATCATAGTCAGTACTTGCATCACCTATGAACAAACATTTCCCTGAAGGGTAAGCCCCTGCTTTCATTACCGATTGAACAATGCTCGCCTTACTTTTAGGACTGCCATGGATTTCGTCAAAATGAACATCAATCCCTCTTTTGTTCATAATTTCTTTCAGTTCGGCCTCTGGAGTACCCGAAGCTACCACCAAAAAGGCACTGTTTCTTCTCAATGCCAAAATCAACTCCGCGATGCCGGGTACGGATGGCGATGCAATGACCTTCTCCTTGACCAAAGCAGAAAAACGCGCGCTTAACTCCGCTCCTTTTTCGGCTGTATATACCTCATTGAGCAGGTATTTGGCAATCCACTCAAACTTATCGAATCGAGATACACCTTGATTTTCTAAGTGGTGCTTTTTCACCGCTTCTTGAATGCCGAATTCGGCATAAAGTTCCATGAATGCCTCTGTTTTGATATCGCCAGATTCAACAATTACACCATCGAAATCAAAGAACACACAGGCATATTGAGATAATTCTTCCCAACTAGGTCGTTTTATTTGAAGGGATTGCATGGTTTTCAATGGTTTCCTTTTGAAGCGATTTCCTCGATCACTTGAAGTAATCCTTGCCCCATATCTACATATTCATTCGAAACCAATTTATGGCCAATTTTGGGTGTGTAAGCATATGGGGTAATATTATAGTGACCATTGGAGGCTCCAATATCTCCCAAAAATTTCACCTCTACTTTTTTATCTAAAATCTCACCGAACATTTTATACAAGTCCGCCAATTGAAGGCGATCATTTCCTGTAAGGATATATTGTTTATTGGCATATTGAGGCGACAAAATACTTGCACTTAAGCGAGCGGCATCAAATACGTGAATGTAGTCCCTTTGGTCTGAAGATTTTCCACTATGCTCCATAGCGTCCTTCTCCATAAAAGTTTTAAGCAATCGATACACCCCATTGGCCATGTCTGTTCGGGGGCCATAAAGGCTGCCATAGCGCAGGATGGTGTAATCCAAGCCATAGCGCTTTTGGAATTCTTCTACATAATTTTCGCAAGCCTGCTTGCTGCAGCGGTAAAATCCTCCTTCGCGTGAATACACGTAAACGGTTGATCCGAAAACAAACCGCTGGATACCGTTCAAACGCGCAGCTTCCAATAAATTTACAGTGCCTTGAACGTTGATGGCCACGGTTTCAAGAGGTTTAGATTTGGCCTCATTCAAATCTGCCAAAGCCGCCAAATGATAAATGTATTCAAACCCTTTGGTTTGTGCCTTTAAGGCTTCAAAATCTCTAATATCGCCATGGATAAAGCTTTGATCGGCCCTCAGATAGGGTGACTCATGAAGGTCAAACACCGTCACTTGATGACCTTGATCCGATAAGGCATCGGCAATATGACTTCCCAAAAATCCTGCTCCTCCGGTTACTAAAACTTTGCTCATCTCTTCTTGAAAAAATTAATCACATTTTGAGCAGCTTCCATCTCCATATTTATCCTTACCTCGCTCGCATATGAGCCAATATGAGGGGTCAGCGTGCAATTTTTTAATTGACATAATGGACCGTGATAAGGCTCATTCTCGAAAGTATCAAGGTAAGCAGAAGCACTCGGGTTTGCGTTTAAAAACGCAAATAATGCCGCCTCATCCACCAAACCACCCCGTGATGCATTGACGAGGCAAAGGGTTTTCTTCGCCTTAGTAAAAAAATCCGCATTGATCATGTGTTTCGCTTCTGGCGTAAATGGAGTATGGATAGAAATAATATCGGACATAGTCACCAATTCATCCATGGTAACGAAAAAGACTCCGTTATTTTTCGCGAAATCAGTGTTTTGGTGGACATCGAAGGCCAATACCTTCACTTTAAAAGGACTGAGCAACTCAACCAGTCTACAACCTACCCTGCCCAAACCAATAATGCCCACTGTTTTCCCTTTCAAAAGTCCCCCCATTGGCTTTTCCCAAACACCATTGGTAATATTGGTATGGGCGTTGGCAATGCTTCGCAGGCAAGACAAAATCCCTCCCAAGGTAAGTTCAGCCACCCCATCCACATGGGCACTTGGGGTATTTTCTACTTTGATATTGAATTTTTCTGCAGCCTCAAAATCCACATTATCCATGCCCGCTCCTAATCGACAAAGGTACTTTAAGCTTTTGGCCGAAGCCAGTACCTCTGCATTAAGCTTTTCTGTACCGGCAATCAAGGCATCGTAGCCTTCCATTACAGAGAGTGACTCTTCTATTGTTAAAGTTCTTCCAAAAGGATTTAAGGTCATATCAAAGCCCGCTTCCTCCAGTAGCTGAAGAGGCCTTGGGTCTACTTTTCCGAATGAAGACGTTGTTGTGAGTAATCTCATATTTTAAATTCTAGTAAATCAAGTATATTCGTTTTATTTAAAGCTGAATAATTGATCGATTATGACAAAAGTAAACGTGCTAATCTACCAAAGCATTAAGAAATCAAAATTTCTTAAAAAAATTAAACCTGCTTTAAAAACAATCGGACTCAAGAAAGTACTCATTAGTGCATTCAAACTGTTGCAACGATCTACTTTTAAGGATAAAACTATAGTAGAAATTTCGCTATCCCAGTTAATCCAGTTTAAGATTTCCGTTAACCCAGAGTTTGGTGAGGTTGACTGGTATATCTATCAGCATAAAATCTGGGAAAAGAACATCACCAAGCACTTTACACAAACAGTAAAACCAAATGATGTAGTAATTGATATTGGTGCTAATATTGGCTATTTCACCTTATTATCCGCAATGCTCACTGGCAATCAAGGATCAGTTCATGCCTTTGAACCTCAGAAGGAAATATATTCTGCTCTAACCGAAAATATTTCACTTAACAACTTATCGAATGTGATCACGAATAATCTAGGTCTTGGAAGTAAATCTGGCACATTGACTTTGACTCAAATGCCAGGTAACAGAGGTGGAGGTCGAATACTCGAAAATCAGGTTCAACAAGGAATAAGTGAAAAGGTTAAAGTGATTAGTTTAGATCAATATGTTGAAAATCATCAAATAGGTGAAATTAATTTTATCAAAATAGATGTTGAAGGATTCGAATATGAAGTACTTCAAGGAGCTAATCGAGTATTCTCTAAACTCAAACCATCATGCCTATTTGAATTTTCTCCAGATATTTGGAAAAAGAATGAAATGGACTGGATTTCTAAATCCAATGAATTACTGACTTTCTTTCTCGAAAAAGGATACAATCTTCAAGACATTGACTTTGATGAGTTCATTAATCAAGAAAATTTAGACGAATACGTGAATAGATTTGAATTAAGAAGACAATCAAACATTATGGCGACTCCCAATTTTTAAAGACCATCTTCTGAACTTTTATTCAAAATTTCTTTAATCTTATCCAAACCTTCTAGCCACCATTCACTAATACCTACATCAAAGTAGGTATGAATATCCCGACCTGTTACCCAGGTACGTAAGACCGGTGCGGATTTTTTGCCCATCCACCACCATGGGTTTGGCCCATCGTGAGACTGAACGGTATACTTTCTAAATGCCCAAACCCCTTGGTCATAATAATAGGCTTTTTTATAGGACTGCCTTTCAGTGGATACATTGCGCTCCACGTTGCCATAAGGTCTTAATAAACCCTCATCAGAAATCTCCATGGCCCTGAAAGGATGGTCATCTTGGGCCTCCCAAACCGTCATGCAAGAATCCAATTCCTTTTCGTCATCCAATTTTTGAAGACATTTATCAATGATTGATCCATCCACATACACCGTATTGCCTAAAAGCAGTACCACGTTCTCCAAGTTATCGTAGCGTTCATCAACCCATTCAACGGCATGTTTGATGACCTCTCCGTGATTGACCGTATCACCTCCTAATTCATCTGGACGTGGAATTACAATCGCTCCATACTTTTCAGAAGCCTCGGCAATTCCTTCTCCATCAGTCGATACAAAGACCTTATCTATTTTCAGCGCATCTAAAGAAGCCTTAATTGGGTAATAGATAAGTGGCTTACCCTTAACTTCTAAAATATTCTTATTGATTATGGATTTACTGCCTGCTCGGGCAGTGATTATGGCTACGTTCATTATTAAAAGCTGATTAAACGTTAAATTGACTCTTGACACCAAAGGCTATATGTCTTGACAAATTATTATTTAGGGTTATTTAGAAAGATACCAAAGCATGAACTATCGACCTGCCGTCAATAAATTTGGCTTCTTAAGCATCTATGAAAAGCTTCTTTCCCTGATCCCGAAGTCTCGGGAGAAGGGTCTATAGCCTAATTGTTCCTTCGTTCCGATACCTCGGAACTCACAATAGAAAATCATAAAACAGTTTTCATTTGAAAATCAATCAGTTTAGCACTAAGTTAGTAACTCAATTATTATCTAAACGAATTCTAATAAGTGATTAAATAGTTTGTAAGTAATTAAAAATTAGAACTATTTCTTTTAAGCATAATTTGCTTTGATAGTTCCCTAGAGAATCTCTCGACATCTCCATTCCAAATATGATTTCCATCAACCGTTTGATAATTAGCACTTTCTTGAATAAAATTTAAATAGTCAATTTTATGATTAGCGCAAATTTCATCCATTAGATCATCAAAACCAGCATGAAGCTCATTCTCCAAATTTCTCATTTCTAGAGATACTGGAATTCTCAAAAGATAAACCTCCCCAAATTGGCTGCAATAATCAATGATTTGAACTAAGCTATTTAATCTATACTCAGAAATTTTACTGTCACGAAACCTTGGTCTTTCTCTGTAAACTTGCAAAATCTCTTCAACTCTCTTTTCATAATTATTAATCAAATAAGTGGTGTCAAAAGGTATTACATAGCGGCCGAATTCATTTACATATCTTTCTCTTGTCGCAAAGAGACCAGATAAATGAACTTTCTCGTTGAACAAATACTTAAAATTCGGTCTAAAATAAGACCACTTAGAGGTATAAGAATATAAATATTCATCTTCAATCCTTTCTTCAGCCGGCCCCAAAGAAAGTACCTCTCTAATAGACCAAGGATCAACGGCTATAATAGTCATACGAGTTGGGTCATAATCAGCCCAGGAAGTCTTAGCCTGAATGGCTTTGAAGTATGATAACTCAAAAGAGGACATCAGCATTGTAAAACTAAAATTATAAAAATCTCCACCCAAAGACTTATTCAAAACACTAGGTTCTATTCCTTGTGCTGCCCTTGAGGTTCCTAGAATAACTGAACCTGAATGATGTTTAGTAAACCTTCTGTAAAAAGCATCAACATAGGGTTCATTTTTGAGTGCACCAAAGAAATAAATACCTATAATGAGTCCAAAACAAATTAAGAAATATAGGATTACTTTTATTAAAAACCTTCTCATCAAAACTGAAAATAGATAAATTGAGCCTCTTGATTTTCAAGAAAGGAACTGTAAATTATAATTCCTGCCAAAACATAAAAAAACCAACGCAGGCGAACTATTGGTTTCGGAATTCCTCGCATCAAGAGATACTCAATTCCAATAAGCAAAATTAAGTAGATGGGAATCTTTTTACCAATCACTACACCCGATTCAATAACCTCTGAAAATTGAGGGATAAGCGTTAAATATTCAATGGCATTGCCCAAACTCTCGGATCTAAAAAAAACCCAAGCCAAAGTCACTGAAATAAAAGTCATGGACAACCGTAATACTGAACTAATAGAAGGTAGCCAACTTCCTTGATTGACCAAATCACCACTATAAAATCTATTATTTCCCACCAAAAAGGACGGTATAAAGAGTAAAGAATGAATCAAGCCCCAAACAATAAATGTCCAATTAGCACCATGCCAAAGACCGCTAACAACAAAAATTATAAACACATTTCTTATTCCAATCAGTTTACCCTCTCTGGATCCTCCTAGAGGAATATATACATAATCTCTAAACCAAGTTGATAATGATATATGCCATCTACGCCAAAACTCACCGATACTTCTAGAAAAGTAGGGCATATTGAAATTAACCATCAACTCTATTCCCAACAGTTTAGATATCCCTCTCGCAACATCAGAGTACCCACTAAAATCACCATAAATTTGAAATGCAAAAAGCACTGCTCCCATAATAAGTACTTGCCCGGGCTGATTCTGATAACTATTAAAAATTTCATTTACCAATGGAGCCAAAGAGTCGGCAATAACGATCTTTTTGAACATCCCCCATAGAATAAGCCTTAGATCCTTCTACAGACTGCTGATAGGTGAATGCTCGTTTGTTGAGTAGCTGAGGCAAAAGATTTGACGCACGTTCAATGGGGCCGGCTACCAGCTGAGGAAAAAAGGAAACAAATGCACTAAAGGAAATAAAGTCATTAGTTGGTTTTAATTTGTTATTGTAAATATCTAGGGTATGGGACATGGTTTGGAAAGTATAGAAGCTAATTCCAACGGGCAAAATGATCTGCAAAGTCCATGAGTCCAAGTTGACCCCATGCCTAGCGAAAGCTGATTCAAATGAATTTACAAAAAAGTTATAGTATTTAAAAAAACCTAAAAGACCAAGATTGAAGGCAACGCTGACCCATTTCCACCTTTTCCTAATTTTTGCTTCATTTACTTCATGTATTTTTCTACCGACAAAAAAATCTACAAATGTACTAACAAATATTAAAGTTAAGAATCGCCAATCCCACCAACCGTAGAAAAGATAGCTAGACAGTAGTAAGAGGATATTCTGAGCTCTCAGACAGTTGTTTAGAAGCCAATAAGCAATGAGGGTTACTGGCAAAAATATTAAGAACTCAATTGAATTAAATAGCACTATTCTTATTTTAGATATTTTCTCGGCACCAAAGTTCAAAATTCAAAAGCAGCCACAGTTTTCTGGTATAAGTATCTTTTCCAGCTTTCGTTTCTGCTAGCATTTTTATGATATACTGCTCCTTAAATATACCCCGATCCAAACATTGTCTATCCAGTAAAATCTCTTCCAAATAAGTAAAAAATTTGGTCACCACCCACTCTTCCAATGGTACATTGAAGCCATGTTTTGGTTTATAAACTAAATGATAGGGTAAGTATTTCTCCAAGATTCTCTTTAACAAATATTTAGGCTCCCCACCTTTTATCTTTAGACGACTTGGTATTTTCATTGCATATTCCACCAATCTGTGGTCTAAAAACGGAAGCCTGCCTTCTATGCTCTGCGCCATCATGGCCCTGTCCGTCTTTTGAAGAAAAGACTCCACTAATCGAGTCCCTAAATCCATGTATCCCATTTGATTGACTAGATCCTCACCGCCATGTTCTGTATAGAAATTACCTAGTGCCCTATAATCTTCACTGAATAGACTCGAATTATCGACCATATCCAGAAGCAGCGCATCCCTTTCTTCCGAAAGGGTGATCTCAAAAGACCTCTGATAGAAATCGAAGTAATCGCCTACTCCTACACCATTGAGGTGTTTTTTACCTGAAATTTTCGAAACGGCATCAAAGATTGGTGAAAAAGATTGAGGCACTACTTTGCTTAGTTTGGCCAATTTCGAATAACGAGCTGCATTTTTATACCTTCCATAGCCAGCAAAGAGCTCATCACCGCCATCTCCTGAAAGGATGACTTTGGCAGAAGATTTGGTGAATTCGCTTAAACAATACAATGGAAATGCCGCGGCATCTGCAAAGGGCTCATCATAATAGCCCGCTAAATCGGGCAATACTTTCATCAGCTCATTCTCACCTAAGGTAAAACAAGTGTTTTTCACACCAAGATGTTTTGCTACGGCCTTCGCATCCTGTGTTTCATCATAACCCTTGGAAGCATCAAAGCCAATTGTGAAGGTTTGAACATTGTCGTGATGTTTTCGCATCATTGCCACCAACAAACTAGAGTCAATGCCACCACTCAGAAAAGCACCAACCGGTACATCTGCCACCATTCGCATTTCAACGGCATCATCGAGAAGTTGCCCAACATTCTTTTCAACAGTATCTTCTGAATCAGACAAAAGTTGAAAGTCTGACAAACTCCAATATCTGTTTTCTTGCACCTGATTCTCTTTTATCAGAAAATAGGAGCCAGGATTAAGTTTTCGAATTTTTTTGAAAATGCTTTTTTGAGGTTTACTGTATCCAAAAGTGAAGTAATAATTGATAATGTCCGAATCGAGGGTCTTATCTACCACATCACAAGCTAAAATTGACTTGATTTCGGAGGCAAAAATCAGCTTTCCATCATCTTCATAGAGAAAAAGAGGTTTTTCACCCAATCGATCTCTTGCAATAAACAGCTCCTTGTTGCGATCATCATAGATAGCGAAAGCAAACATACCGTTAAGCCGCTGCAATATCTCCTTTCCCCATTGGATATAACCCAATAAAATTACTTCAGTATCAGATGTAGTCTTGAACTTGTAACCAAGCTTGGATAGCTCTTCTTTTACCTCTTTGTAATTATATATCTCCCCGTTGAAAACGAGTACAACATCCTCCCCTTGGAAAAAAAAAGGCTGATTCCCTGAGTTCAGGTCAATAATTGAAAGCCTTCTCATTCCTAAAAAAACTTCATTATTATTCCAGTATCCACCATGGTCGGGACCACGACTGATCATTTTGTCCGTTGCTCGGATTAATGCCTCTTTACCTGGAAGACTTTTATTTTTAGTGATATAACCAAAGATTCCGCACATGATTTGAACCTTAACTTCTAAAGGACATGACTTTCTTTGCCCTCGAGTTCCATGTATAGCTCATTTTTAAATCATTGAGAGCATTTCGCCCAAGAAATTCTCTTTTTTTAGAATCCAAAGCAAGAATTTTGATTTCATCAATCCATTTATCTATTTGATCTGGAGGTAGTAGAATTGCATTATGTTCATGAGTTAAAACCTCTTTCAAAACGCTGATTTCGGAAGAAATAATCGCCTTTCCTGATGCCATATACTCAAACATTTTCATTGGTGACATCCATTTTGAAGTATCTAATGTACCAGATGCTATTCCTACTTGCTTCTGATATGGCATAAGCAGAATATCTTGTTTGCCATACAACAGATTTAATTCTCCAGGACTTACGAATCCATGAAATATGACATTAGGGATTTGGTATCGCTTTTTAAAGTAATCAATGTGAACTTCCTCCCCTCCTATGATATTGAAATCAAAATCAGGCAGGTTTTTAGCACATTCTAAAATCAGCTCTATCCCTCGACCCGAATATAAATGACCTATATATCCAACCTGAATCTTGATTAATGACTCTCCCGAATGTGGATGATCTATTATATCGGCACCGTCATGTGCTACAATGACCTTATTCAAAATTTCAGGATTTAAGACCAAGATATCTTGTTTCAAGGCTTCAGAAATTACGACAATCGTTCTTAAGTTCTTCAAACCCATAATTCGTTTGTGAATCCTTTGTCCTCTAGAGTCATTAGGCAAACCATGAATCTCATAGACTAGAGGAATGTTTAGAAAAGCTGTTAACAGTGCTAGAGAATTACTCCTGCTGTAAATAATATCTGTTTTAAAAAATCTTAGGAAGGTATAGCTTAGACACAGAATTGTAAAAATTAAATCCCCACCTTTGAAGGTAGGTCTCCAAACCTTTCTTATTTTAAATCCATTTTCAACTCCATAAAACTCATAATCATTCCTTGTTGAAAGTTCGCGATATTTGGAAGACTTTTTAGCTACCAACGTAACATCGAATCCATTGAAAGCCAAAGCATTACACATTTTCATTACATGAACACTGTCAGCTCTTCTGTAAGGGATATAAGAAGTTGATAAATAGAGGATTCTGAGACTCATTGATTATTGTGTTGTTTAAGCTTAAGTAAGCTCTTAACTCTTCTCTTCCATTCGAAGGTAGCTTGATAAAAATTCCATGGCTCAGAAAGGGTAATTCCGTACTTCGTTTTCAAAATATCATCTTCAAAAAGAATTGTAGGCGAACGATCATTCATGATTTTACTAGTCTCCTGATCGGTTAGATATTGAAGTGGATGAAAACCAGCTTTAAAATACCAATCAGAAAAGCGCATAAAGCGTCTTTTCATAAAACTGCCTTTGTATCTAAAAACTGCTGGCCATGGCAAGTATGCCAAAAAAGGAAATCTAAGAACAGCTCGATTCAAGCCTAATTTCTTACCTTTATTTTGATTTTCTAACTCATTATTTTCGAAAAACCAATTTACCTTCTTAAGTGACTTAATGTCATAGATACCCATGTCAGCAATGCCTAACATATAATCGCGATTGGTTAACAATGGATAAAATGCGTCAGTTGACTCTTCATAACTTAACAAGCTGAAGTACGGTTTTTGATGATTTTTTTTAAAAAAGGTACATACCAATTGGGCGATATTATTTTTTCTGAAAATTGATGTATAACGCTCAATTTCAGATGCATTGACTTTTCGAATTACTTGAGTATCATCTTGAAAAATCATTAAATAATCAACGTCAGATTTATATGACATCTCAAGTGCCCTGTTCATGTTTGCATATAGTCCTTTGTGTTTTATATTATGATTATGATTATGATCATGATTATGATTATGATCATGATTATGTGATACATTCGAAACCACATGTTCTTTAAATCGTTCTAATACTTTTAAAGTATAGGGATCATCACTACTATCATCGAATAAATAGAGTTCATAATTGAAATGAAAAAGAGCCTTTATACTTTGAATCAGATTCTCTAGAAACTCACCTCTATTATAACTCATGACGGCAATGAGTACATGATTCCCTCGCATTTCAGCTATTTTCTACGCTTAATTAAAGCATCAATAATAGTTAACCCACCCAATCTGTTAAATGTATGTGCAGAAATTAAGTCTTTATCCCAATTAGGGCTAACCGACTCCATATTCTGTTCTAAGTATTCGTTTTCATTTAGAATCAGAATTTCTTGAAAATTAATTCCCGCTCCATAATGCCCAGCATTATTTTGTGAAGGTCTTATTAATTTACCGTTATACTCAAATATTGACCCAGCAGGCCTAGCAAATCTTGCATGCTTGACAATTGGGTTTTTTGGATGTGGCTTCCAATTCTCGGATTCAATATCATCTGAATAATAGAGATATAGTTCATCTAGAGTACTCGTCCCTGGGATCGGTGCTACTGCTGTGAACATCCAAAACAAAGAATTATGGTAAAATAAAGTAGTATCTGATGCTTTTATGTTTGACAATAACGTTTTATTCCTCTCCCATTGAAACGGGAATTGCCTAGAAACATACAAATCAACAGTATTATTTTCATTGGACTCTGGGATTAAATATAACCGATCGTTATGCAGAAATACGAAAGGATAAGATAAATGCCAGTCTTCTTCTATCACTTTTATAGGAGTTGTATAATTACCTTTCTTATCTAACTCCATCACTGAGATATGTGCTTTTTTTCTTTTACCTAGAATAAGCTCTTCAAGAAAAACATAGTGTTTGCCATTCCTTTCTATTAAGAAAGGATCCGCCCAAATCCGATCCTTTGGTGGTAAAATTCTCTTAAACCTAAAAAAAGAGGACGCCAACTTATTGTTAGTATTCCATTCGAAGAGCAGTATCCATTGATCGAAATAAAACATCTTATAAAATCTTCGTCCTAATCGAAGCATCAATTTAGTCCATAAAGGGCTAAACATATCTCTGTTTTTAGGCATCTTATAGAGCGGAGCATCATACAATGAAATGCCAGAATTTAGTTTGTCAATCTTTTGAAAAAATGACTCCTCACCTAAATCATAAAGTTCTTTCACTTTTAAAGGAAGCATTCCACAAGACTTCCAATAAAGCATATTCCTATTTTTAATTAGGCTCTTTTTTTGGGTTTGAATGCTACAGGTATCGAGTTGAATACCCCCATCCAAATCCTCTGTTAAAATTTGCAATAATGCACCTGTTTCGGGCCAATGATTCAAAACTTCCCAAGTGCCTGCGGGGCCACCTCTGTTCAAGTGATTATCACCATGATGGTACGACCAAACACCGTATCTAGCAACTTTGAGTATATCACCCCTTAAGATATTAAACCCAAGTCTAACTAAAATATCAATTTCATATGTTTTAATGATGTCCAAATCCTCCTGAGAAAAACGATCACTAAACTTTGTGCTTTTAGGCACAACTTCAAGGGTTTCACACTGAATCAATGATTCAAGTGGCCTAAGCGTAAAGGCACTTGGTTTTGGGCTGTTCCTTCTCTCGTCATATTTCTTATAAAGAAAGAATAGAGCATGTTGTGGCTCGCTTATAAGCTTGGAAAAAAAACTTCTCTTAGGAGTTGAAGTACTTTTCTTTTTAATATTAAGCACAATTTCCGCACAGTCAAATGACAAAAGGTGTTCTAACATTTTATATGACCAAGCGGGCAAATGATTGCTTTCTGTTAAAATACCAATGCGCAACTTTTTACTTTCCATTATAGGATTTCAATCAATTATGTACTTTTGAGTTAATTACCTCCTTGAGAAAAGACTCTACCCTAATGGTTAAGGCCTCAGGGGTAAAATGTTGCTTTGCAAAATTTCTTGCTTTATCTCCTTTAAATTTCTGCAACTCTTTATTCAAGAAAATATCTAAAACATCAGAAGCCATTTGTTCAATTGTTCTAGAAACAAAACCTAGGTCATTTCGCTGAATTAATCCATCTGGATCATGGTCTAGGGTAATTGTTGGACATCCTTGAAGCCATGCTTGAATAAAATTATTACCAAACCCCTCTGGCTCACAGGTATGTACAAGACAAATGGCGCTTTTGAGTATCCCATTCACTAACTCTGGACTTTGCTTACCTAAAAAATGAAAATTTGGTAACTTTTTGGCATCTTGAATCATGACTTCATATGGGATTGATTCATGAATGTCTCCTACCATCAAAAAGTCCAGATCCAATGAGGACTGCGCCATTCTCGATGCCAATTCAATGTACTTTTCTGGCCTTTTTATTTGTTTAATATTTGCCACCCAAATCACATATGGTCTTTCCCATTCAAAGTGTTCCATTTCTAGCGTTGCTGCATTCCATATTGTGATTTGTTTTTTATTAGGAAGTTTGTGAAGCAGTTGACTGTTTAGAACTGATATGCCGTCTACTTTCTTTATTAAGTTAAGGCTTAGGTAACTTCGATAAATTCGAGCCAATTGCTTCATAAAACCTTTTAAACCATAACCTTTAGAATAACCTTTGAATGAAATAGGCATTGAATCATGAACACTCGATACAGCAAATACCATAGGAATCCTTAGTAGCTCTTTCGCCATAACAACATGTTTTAACTGTTTCCTGTTATAACGCCAATAAATAATGTCTGGAAGCTCATGCTCAAGAAAAAGAGCAACCTCATTTTTGCAATCTAGATTCAATGGCAATACCTTATATTTAACCATTGGATAGCTAGCTAATCTGAACTTGCCTACAGAAGCATAAATTACATCGTGTCCTTTGGAGGTCAACCCTTGTGCAATTAAATCACATTGCATTTCACTCCCGCCTAAAGAGTCCTCAATGTGAGCGTTTATAATAACGACTTTCATAGAGATTTCTTAAATAGAATGGAGATTACCATTTTTTTGATTGATCTAGAATAATAGAGAGCCAAGATTTCCATTTTATGTATTTGGTTAGATCAGTCCTAATATCATAGCTTTTTAATCACATTAAAAAGCTTTCAAAATTTAATTCAAATATCTTGATGTTTTATTATTTGAAAACATCCAATATTGTAGCCTAGATAATCTGGATGTTTAACGATTCACGGAAATCCTCAGAATAAGTATATTCAATCAGAACATTATTTCTGACCAAATTTATCCTGATGAAAACCATTTTTTTTTACCAATACTGTTAACTACAACTGTCTCAGATATCATTTAACCAAGAGAGGTGTTCTGACCATTCGCAGAAACATCTTCTCCTAACAATGTACCTTGCCAGAAAGTCTCATGAAAGTCCAAATTAACAAATAACGCAAAGAAATATTTTGACTAAATTATTTAGATCTAAATTGGTAAAGATCAATTTCCGGATAAAGAACAGTATTCTCGCTAGCAATCATTAGTTTCACGCCATTCATTTCATAAGCCCAATCGCGAAAATACTTGATGTATTTTGGTACAGTGTTTTTGGACTGTCTTTCATTTGTGAATACCTCAAAGCCTGACATACTATTTTTGGCGATAATATCTAAGCCTAATTCTTTATAGAGTTTTTTGTAATCTTTATGGTCATAAAAATGCTCAAAACCACTATTCATATCTACTCCACAAAGAACAATATTCTTGTAGCCCATTTGATAACCTAGAGTTATTAACATCATTATGGAGCTTCTCATTTTCGGTACAAAAGAAGAAATGCTATTAAATGACAACATTCCCATAACACTTAGATATTCAAATAGGATTGGTAAATCTACCTCTACGTGCATATGAATTGGATATTCGTTAATTAAGTAAATCTCACCTTGTTTGAATAAACTCAACCGGTTATCGTTTAAATCGAACTCCAGATTAATATTACCATCACCTCTGAGTATTATTGGTATATGCTTGTACTCATTTTTAACTCTTTCAATCATATTTAGAGTCACATCATGAAGCTCAACTTCTGGAGGCATTTGAAACATGTAAAAATCAGGTATGAAATCATGCAAGAACCAGTAGTTAAAACCAAAAGAGTCATGGTCCGATATTTCTTCCCATTGATTGTCACTTATTAGATTTATACTTGGCCCACTACCTAAGATAAATAATGTGTCGGACTTCTTTTTTAAAAGGAAATCGTTATCGAAGTATTTAGCACCCCATTTTTGACTAAGTAGTTTGTTACTGGCATGTATTCCCACGGTACCCTCCACAGTATACCTAAAGGTCTTATCCCATAAAATGCGTTTATTTTTTTCGATTAAATACCTTAACCAATTATTAATCATTCTCTTAAAGTCTAAGCATTATCCTTATAAAAATTCTCAAACGACATTCTTTCACCAGCTTGAATGTCCGATTTCGTAGTTTTTCCAAGTATTTCCTTCGAGTGCTTAGGATGCAAGCCAAAGCCTGGCCGAATGCTTCTTACATTTTCTTCGGTGATTACTTCACCCGCCCTAATATCTTTTACCACGTACAGTGATCGGCTAAAATCCTTGCCTTTCTTCTGCTTTTCTGTTAGTGTATAATCTACCTTACCAATGGCCAACTCAGCTTCTCTTACGGCTTTGACCATGGCTGTAAATTCGGCTTCATTCATGGAAAAGGAAGCATCCGGGCCACCAATAGATCGGTCTAAAATAAAATGTTTTTCAATGATTTTAGCTCCAAAACATGTCGCAACAATAGGTACGGTTGCTCCCATGGTATGATCGGAAAGGCCTGAAACTACCCCATATCGTTCTGCCAAATCTTTGACCATTGCCATATTGGCCTCATTGATTGGGGCGGGATAACTCGAGGTACATTTCAAAAGGGCAATATCGTTATTCCCCACGTTGCGGCAGGCTTCCAAGGCGAGTTCAATATCAGACTGCTCGGCAATTCCAGTGGAGATGATCACAGGTTTACCCTTTGAGGCGACATACTCTATCAATGGAATATCAGTAATTTCGAAAGAGGCAATCTTGTAGGCGGGAACGTTCAAATCTTCAAGAAAATCAACTGCTGTTTTATCAAAAGGGGACGAGAAACAAACCAAACCCTCTTCTTTGGCCACCTCAAAAAGTTCCTGGTGCCATTCCCATGGGGTGTATGCTTCCTTGTAAAGGTCATATAATTTTCTGCCCCCCCAGATGGTATCTTTGATAATAAAGTCTTCTTTATCGCAATCAATGGTGATCGTATCTGCCGTATAGGTCTGAAACTTTATGGCATCGGCCCCAGCTCTTTTGGCTGCTCTTATTGTTTCGGCCGCGGTTGCCAAGCTCCCGTTGTGGTTTGCCGATAATTCAGCAATAATGAACACGGGAGATGAATCGTTTATTTCAAAGTCACCAATTTTCATCTTATCATTTTTTTATAAACCAAGGGAACCGACTCATTGCTCTCCAAACTAAAGCCCAACCTTTCGAACAACAAACAGGACACCTTGTTTTCTTCAAACACTTTCCCAAGCAGTACCGTGATCCTCGAATCCTTTTTCACAAGATCGACCCCTTCCTTCAACAAATTGCCGCCCAGTCCCTTTCCATGAAATTTAGAGGAGAGCAGGTAACTGATTGTTCCCACTCCATTGGGATCAATATCAACCCTAAAAGAACCTATTGCCACTTTGGAGTTATATGCGATAAAGTACAAGCAATCGGGATCATTTAGTTTGGCAAAGAACCACTCAGAGTGTTCCTGATCAAAAATCTCATGTTTAGAAATCGAATAACGCCTAACTTCCTTATCACATGCCCATTGATAGGTGATTTCTGCATCATTGACATGGGCAGGCTTAAGCACAATTCCCGAATTGAATTTAGCATGAATCACCACATCCCTAAAAGCCCCATCAAAATAGCAATGCTCCTTCAATCTGGTTTCATTTCGAAAACCTCGGTCATCAAGTGCTTGATAGAGCCTGGGCCTAATATCAAAAGCATAAGTGAAAATTTTGTGCAATTGCAGATCCTCAAAGGCTACCTGTTCAATCAAGCCTAGGTAATTCTTCCAATGAAACTCAAAACCCTCTGCTTCAAGTTCGGTATCCATAATGAAGGATATCTCCGCATGCCTATCCACCCAATTGATATGGACCAGACCTCCATAGCCAATGCACTCCCCGTTTTTCAAATAAGAAAATAAGATTTGATCAGGTTGTTCTTGGTCG
Source organism: Cytophagales bacterium CG12_big_fil_rev_8_21_14_0_65_40_12 (assembly GCA_002786855.1). Classification (GTDB taxonomy): domain Bacteria; phylum Bacteroidota; class Bacteroidia; order Cytophagales; family Cyclobacteriaceae; genus Roseivirga. Next base: position 18,346 of record PCUU01000052.1, on the reverse strand, counting down.
AATAGTTTAGCAACTACATTTTCAAAATACCAGTCTTGCTTTTCTTTATTTAGTGGTTCAGCTTGGCGCAAGTGATAAATTTGTTCATTTCGCCATCGCATAATATCATGGCGATCTTGCTCCCTTATGGGTACAATGTGGTACTCTTCGTCTATAAAGACCTGTTGGTTCAGTGATTTATAGGCCCTGGGAAGTCTCAAGTCTGCCAAGGATTAATTTAGATGCCCTTTTCCAATAAGAACCAAGTAATATCATCTACTGGAAACTTGTTATCCCTTCGATAGCCAAAGCCATAGTCCACCAGTCTAAGATCATTGTATTTGTCCATGAGCTCACCAGCAAAATCACGTTTGAACAGTCGGTCTGCATGGCCCCTGTAGCTGATGGCCACCGGTGAAGGATTATAATATTCAGCAATCAATATGTACCGATTTGTCGCCTCATAAAGTTTCTCATAAACCGTAGGCAGCATATCTGGGTTGATGTGGATCAAAACACCCTTGATCAAAGAAAGATTGACCTTTCCCTTCGGGGCAAAGTCGAAAATGGACTGGTTGAAAACGTTCTCTTTTCCTATCAAATCACCCAATTCTTCAGCTGCGGTTGGATTGATCTCGACCCCTTGGAACTTGGCATTCGGAAAGATCAAACCCAATGCTTTTAGGTTCATACCAATATTGGCTCCAAATTCAATGCAGGAATCCATTTTCTGTACCTGCGCCAATGCCTTTGTGAAAAAATTCAGGTTTGAAGCCAAAAGATTGGCGCCTTGATTCCTATTGATGTATTGGTCTCCAAAGTCACCTGCCCAAAATTCTTCCTGTGGCGTTTTAAATGTACTCATTTCAGTCTGTTTTTAGTTGTAATTGATATTTTAACTCTGCCATTTTCCAATCAATGGGGGTATCGATGTCCTGAACCTCAAGCTCCGACAACACTATTGCTCCAGTGCGATCATTATAAATAGTATCTGCCAATCCTTGCTGGCTCAGCCAATACCACTGCCCTGCATCAAAGTAATTGGATTCAAGGTCTTGGGACCGTGTATTGAGATGTTCTGGCCAAATCATCTCCGTCCGCTGATCTGGGGTAAGCCTCAAACTTCTGCCAATTGGGGCACTTTTCACCACGGGCATTACCGTCTTTAAATTGCCGTTTTTCAACAATTCCAACCCCTTGATCAAATGATCTTTTGCGGTCAAGGGAGCTGTGGAATAAATACAGCATACATAATCAAAGTAGGTTCCATTTTTTGCATAAGTGGAGATCACCTCATCGATTACATCCTTCGTTGTTGCTGAATCATTAGCATTGATTTCAGACCTATAGAAAGGCACTTTAGCGCCCCAAGTCATCGCAATCTCTGCAATTTCAACATCGTCAGTGGACACCATTACCTCATCAAAGAGGCCGCTGCTGAGTGCGGCTTCTATAGAATAGGCCATAATTGGTTTACCAAAGAAATCCTTGATATTCTTTCTTGGGATTCTTTTACTCCCCCCTCGGGCTGGAATTATTGCCAAACACTTCATAGTCTAACCGGGAAACCGTTTTTCTTCAACTCCAATTTAACATCAAGGGGCGTATACTGCGTAAAGTGGTAGATACTCGCACTTCCGACTGCCTCAACTGTTGTATTTGTAAATAGTGTTACAAAATGTGCTGGATTTCCTGCGCCACCTACTGCAACGATAGGTTTATTGGTTAAACCGCTCACAAAATTGATCAAGTCCAAATCAAAACCGTTCATCATACCATCATGGTGTGTCGCATTCAAAATATACTCCCCAACATCACAATCTTCCATTTGGTCAATAAAATCCCCTACAGAAATCAGCTCTTTTGCTTCATTTTGCTTGATAAAATACTTGCCTTCGCTCGGACTGGCATCAATCGCAATACTGATGCATTGGCTTCCGAAAAAACGAACCGCCTCTTTAATGAACAAAGCATCACTCAATGCCTTTGCTTTGATCACTACTTTATCGGCACCTATTTGAAGCAGGTCATTGATGTCCTCCAAAGTATTGATGCCACCACCAATGGCCACCGGCATAAAACACTCCTTAATGACATCGCCTATTAATTTTAGATTGAGTTTTCGTTGTTGTGTCGAAGCAAAAATATCAAGGAAAACCAACTCATCCACCCCTCTAGCATTATACACCCGTGCGGTTTGAACGGGATTGCCTACCATGCGTGGGTTTCCAAATTGCTTGGTCTTGACCAAGGCAAAGCCATTAAAGGTCAGTATGGGGATAATGCGCAGTTTAAGCATGACCTTGGAAATATGCGCTTAGCAATGCAAGTCCCAGTTTTTGGCTCTTTTCAGGGTGAAACTGGGTGGCGAAAATATTGTCTTGCTTCACACTGGCTACCACTTCTCCCATATAATTTACTTTGGCGGCCACTACTTTTGAATTTTCGGGGACGGCATGGTAGGTGTGGATGAAATAATAATCACCGTTCAAATCATGGGGAAACACGTTTTCCATGACAGGCACAATTGTATTCCAGCCCATATGGGGTACCCTCAACTTTCCGTCTTCAAATTTGATCACCGTACCATCAATCCAGCCCAAACCTGCGCATGGATATGGCTCTGTTCCGTGTTTGAAAATTAGCTGCATTCCCAAGCAAATCCCCAAGAATTGTTTCTTCTTCACCAACACCTCTTCGGTCAATAATCCGACAAGCCCCCTATCCTCCAAGTTTTGCATCCCTTGATGAAAAGAGCCTACCCCCGGAAGTATGATCGCATCAGCACGTTTGATATCCTCATGATTGTCCGTGATCAGGTTTGGCAATGAAAGCGCATCCAAGGCCTTTTTCACAGATGCCAAATTGCCCATGCCGTAATTAACGATGGCTATCATAAATTTACTTTACCTCAAAGGTACGTACCAAATTACCTGCTTCGTCCCTTAGAAATTTTCCGTTTTCGTCCTGTTTGAACAAAATGGGATTGGTAAATGAGTCGATAATGGCATCAATTTCTTCTTTGGACATCCCTGAATATTCAACAAAATTATTGACTCCATAATAAGGATATTTACCATCGTAGGCCTTTACCAATTCCAGCCCCTCTGCTCTTGTCATTCTTTTATTTCGAATATCGATCCCAACGTGATCTGTGGCACGCCCAAAACCATATTTTACATATTTCAGATAGTCATGAAGACCCACCAATTTCTCGTCTAGGTTTTCATAATTAGTGTAGGTGCCTTCTATAGGGCCATCCTCTTTGACCCCGAAGCCATATTGCTTCACAATTTCCAATTGCTTTCTGGCATCCCAGAAAAAATAACTCCCCAAAAAAACCCCTGTCACCCCTACGCGGTTGATTTCTTCATCTGATGGATAAAAATAAGGGGAAAGTTCTTTTTCGGTCAATCCTTCGACACCCACCATGTCTTGGATCCTATTGCCCAAAAGGCCACCGAACTCTTCGAGCCACCGCCTGTTTAAAATGCGACTTTGCACGGAATCCAATGAAGGGCCTCCGTATTCCTTTTGTGGGTTTTCCCCCCAAATGATCAGTGGGATATTAAATTTTACCGCCATTAAAACTGGAATGGTAAAAATCCCTATATGGTTGGGCCACATTTCATCTCCTAAGCGCTTAAACCCTTCAATGACCATTTTTTTGTAGGCGGCATTGTTTTTCTTAAAGTGAATAACATCCATGCCCATTTTGGTGAGATTGTCCAAGTTGGCCTGCCCTAGCGCTGTTACCATGGTGGTTTCAAAACAGACACACAAAGGATTCAAGCCACAGACTTCTTTCATAAAATAGGCCTGGTAGGTACTGTCCTTGCCTCCGCTCACAGGTACTATGCAGTCCCATCCTGTCTTTTCCTTGGGCAAACGGTAATGGTCTACAATCTCATGGAACTGCTTGGCACGTTCCTCCCAATCAATGCCCTGATCCTTGAGCTCAGCTGCAGTACAGGCGGAACATACGCCTTCATCATTGAATGATAAATCAGGTTTTGTTTCAGGAAAAAGGCAATTGCTACAGTATTTGATTTCCATAAATTAACTATAAAACTGGTCGATTGATGTTATGACGAATGACTGCTCCTCTCCCGACAAAGTCGGATACATCGGCAGACTGATGCATTTTGAGTAATAGGCTTCTGCATTGGGCATATCTCCTTCTTTCCACCCATACTGCCTATAATAAGGCATCAAATGGCAAGGGATATAATGAATTTGAGCAAATATATTCTTTGTCCTCAGGTAATTGTACAGCCCTAAGCGGTCATCTACTTCAATTACATACAGGTGATAGGCATGGCCTTCAATTACGCCTGACTGGCCTTTGATAAATGGTTTATCTTTAAAGGCTTCAAAATAAATAGCTGCGATCTCTTTTCTTCGTGCCATTCCGCTGTCCGCCCTTTTCAATTGGCTTAAGCCCAAAGCTGCCTGAAAATCCGTAAGGCGGTAATTGTAGCCGAGGATTTGCATTTCCATGTACCATAGGGGGTATTGGGTGGTGGGTTTTGGGTATTGGGTATTGGGTATTGGGTATTGAGTAGTACCTATCGCAAAATCAAGGCTGTTTTGGAATTGAGAAGCGTCTTTGGTGATGCCGTGGGTACGCAGCATCAACAGTTTTTCATACAGGGACTTGTCATTGGTGGTGATCATCCCTCCTTCCCCAGCAGCAATATGCTTTACTGGATGAAATGAGAAAATAGCCAAATCAGCAAAGTTTCCATTGCCGCAGTTTTGCTGGTCTCCCCTCGAATCAACAAAATAACCACCTGGTGCATGACAGGCATCTTCAATGATCCATAGGCCATATTCATCCGCTAAAGTTCGAAATGCCTCAAGATCATTTGCCCTGCCTGCGAAGTCAACTGGAATGAGTCCTTGATAAGTGCCTTTGGGCGAGGATTCCAATAAGGATCTTACCTTTTCGATATCAAGTAAATAGGTGTTTGGATCAATATCTGAAAAAACGACTTCACCACCACAATAACGAACGCAGTTGGCAGAGGCAGCAAAGGTGATGGGCGTTGTAATCACTTTATCACCTTCCTTCACCCCCAGCGCCAAAGTACAAAGGTGTAATGCGGCCGTCCCATTGGCCACCGCCACTGCATATTGAGCACCTACATATTGAGCAAAGGCGGCTTCAAAGGTGGCAATATTGGGGCCTTGGGTAAGGTAATCCGATTTTAATACCTCCACCACTGCCTGAATATCTTCGTCAGTAATGTTTTGTCGACCGTAAGGAATGATAGTGCTCATTAAACTCTAAAGTCAGGGTCCACATGCTCCAAAATAAGGGAACGTAAACTTTCCACCGTTTCCCATTCCGTATTCTCTCCAGAAGTATAACTAAAGCCTTCCTTCACCTTTTTATAATTGTTTTGGTCCAAAAACTCCCTCAATGGACGGGCGGGCTGCGTGGGTACGATCACATAGTACTTGCCCAAATCATAGGTATTGTAGGAGTCAGAAGAGGTGATCATCTCTTCATGTACTTTTTCTCCGGGGCGGATGCCCACAACAGGCTTCTCACATTCTGGCCCCACTGCCTCGGCCACATCCATAATGCGATAAGAAGGGATTTTTGGCACAAATAACTCTCCACCCACGGCCTGTTCCAAGGCATGCATTACCATATCTACTCCGCCTTGTAAGCTGATATTAAAACGGGTCATCTTCGGGTCAGTGATGGGTAAAATACCTGATGCCTTCTTATTGATAAAGAATGGAATGACCGAACCATTGGAGCCCATCACATTCCCGTAGCGGACGACTGAGAACCGAATGGGATTATGTCCTTTAATATTATTGGCCGCAATAAATAGCTTATCGGAGGTCAGTTTGGTAGCTCCATATAGATTGATCGGGGCGCATGCCTTATCGGTAGAAAGCGCCACTACCCTTTGTACATTGGTGGCCAAACAAGCATTGATCACGTTTTGCGCACCATCCACATTCGTTTTGATACATTCCTCAGGATTGTATTCGGCAATGTGCACATGTTTCATGGCAGCGGCATGGATCACAAAATCGACCTGTTGAAATGCTCTTTTCAGACGTTCGTAATCTCTTACATCACCAATAAAGTAACGAATTTGAGGATACTCAGATTCAGGAAATTCCTGCGCCATCTGGAACTGCTTCTGCTCATCCCTAGAAAAAATGATCAACTTCTTGATTTCTGGATATACCAGCAAAATATGCTTGGTGAGGGCTTTGCCCAAAGAACCGGTGCCCCCGGTGATTAAAATAGTTTTATCTGTGTACATTCAATTGTATACTTAACTTAAAACTCTTGTAGTTCAACCATTCTTTTAAACACCTTAGATTTCATCATTAGCGTTTCAAAATCTCCAATTTCGTCAATCTCCCCATTTCTTACCAGAACAATTCTATCAGCATTCCGAACAGTCGACAACCTGTGTGCAATGATTATAATAGTATAAAGTCCTTTTAGCGACTCTATATGGTTTTGAATTACCCTTTCCGTTTCAGAATCCAAAGCTGAAGTGGCTTCATCCATCATTAAAAAATCCACTTCTTTATACAGTTCTCTAGCTATTGACAATCTTTGCTTTTGACCTCCACTAAGATTAATGCCATTCGTTCCTAAAAGTGCATTTTCCTTTAGTGGTTGATCTTGAATAAAATCATAAATAGCAGCTTTTCTCAAGACATCTTCAAATCTCTCAAAATTCTTGTCCGTACGCTCATCCCAAAAAGTCACGTTATTAAATACAGTATCCGAAAAAATCACTGGCTCTTGCGTGATATAACCAATTCGATGTTGAAATGTAGAAATATCTAGTTTTTCATAATCAATATCCTCAATCGATATTACACCTCCAGTTGGCCGAAGCAAACCAACCAAAATATTCATAAGGGTAGTTTTTCCGGAGCCACTTTCACCGACAAAGGCAATTGTTTCATTCTTATAAATGTTCAAATCAACATTTCTGATCACCTGTCTTTCGTCATAAGAAAACCTGACACTATTTAAACTTAACTTATCCCTAAATCGCACGAATTTGCGAGTTCCATAAATCTCTTCTCCTTGTTTCAATTCTTCAATAAAAGAGATCATATTCTCTAACGATCCGGATACACTCAAAAATGAATTCCATTGTTTCTGTAGAGCCATAACATAAGTAAGTGCTCGGTAAAAGAACAATAGACTTAAAATTATACTTGCTATTGGCTCTGAAAAATACTTTACTTGAACAACCATTACAATCACAACAACCAAGATAATTAATGGCTCTCGAGTAGCTTGCATTCCAATATCTAATAAGCCAAGTCTTCTTTGCACTTTTTCTAAAGCGAATATCCTATCCTTAACCTTATTCGTATATTCTCTGATGTATCCTGTTGCTTTAAGATATTTGAAATTATTTACTTTTTGAATTAATAAACCCTCAAAGCTCTCTGCTTCTTGTGTATAAATTCTAGAAGCCAATTTCGTTCTACGATATAAAAACCTAAAAAAAACATTAGTTACTAATCCTCCGACAGCAACTAATAGGGCAAATTGGGCATTCGTAACCAACGCTAATCCAATATAAACAAGCAAAAATATTATTGATTGAGCGGCTAAAAAGAAATTAAAGAATGCCATATTAACTCGAGAGATTTCTGAGCTAAACGTATTCTGAATTCGCCCTGAATCTATTTTGCAGAAATTTTGATAGCCAAGCAAGGATAATGCTTCTGCGTTATCAATTCTAATCCTTCTCATAAAGAATTGTTGAAATATAACACGACAATACCCTTCCAAATACTTAAACAATCCTTTTAGTGCAAAAAACACGACTATGAAAATCATTATAGTAGATAAATTGAATGGGATATTCAAATACTTAAAAAAATTAGAAATGTATTTGATTAAACCTAAGTTATCTTCGGAGCTTACACTATTTGTATCAATCATCTCCAAAAGAGGAATGAACATTGTTAAACCGAAACCATCTAATACCCCAACCAAGAGACTAAAAAATAGGACTAAAAAAATCCTATTGCCTAAATAGCTATAAAAAAAAGTAAAGGTCTTAAAGTACCTTCTCATCAACTGCTTAATAAAGCTCACCTTTAAATTTTATTTGTCTTAATCGAGTAGATATATATTATCTCATCTCCCTCTTGAAATTGAGTCTCTAGCGCTAATTGTTCATCTAAAATTCTAACGACACTGAGGATGTAATCAACGCCCATCGAATCAATTGCCTTATAGTTAAAATCATTCTTAAACGACTGATCAGGTTTTAGAAAATCAAACTCATTAAATATTTGAGCATTGTATAAATAAGCCCTACTTCCCCATCTCAAGAAATAACTTTCTAAGTCTTCATTCTTGGCAATTTCATTTTCAATCACCTCAGCGAACCTATGCTTACTTTCTAATGAATAATTTGCTAAGTAACCATCAGCAGATCGAATACCATTGTAAATCGCGACTGCAGGATGCATACCAAATGACATAACTCTTTGATAATCTTCATTCTCCAGGTAGGTCTTTACTTGAGTCATCAACTTAATTCTATAAAAGTCATGATAAGTTGATTTGAAATTATTCATGCCAAAAATATCCCTTATGGTTGAGTTCCAATTCAATTCAAAAAGAAAAGAATTCGCTATCAAAGCCAAAACGATAATAACTTTAAAGATTAAAGCTTTTGGAAAACGAATGTAATACATACCTAATGTGAATATTACTAACGTTAGAAATGGTAAGAGAAAATAAAACCTATCCAATTGAACCATTCCAATAAGTGGTATTTGTGACAACTGTGTTCGGATAGGAGCAGCCATTAAAAATAACAGCGAAATCGAAATCGTGAGGAAAAGAGATGACAATAATAGTGATGTTTTGGATTGGTGATATTTTTTGGTAATCAAAAGGATTATCGCTGCCAAAATAGAGAAGTATCCAATCCAAGCGCTATAATTAGCGGCATGATTATGACCATGAACCAATATATCAAATGTGCTTCCTAAATTCCATGATTTAGAAATTGAAGATTGACTAAATTCTATGCGATGTGATTCAAAGTTTGAAAAGAGAATAGAACTAAATAAACGATAATTGACTACAACATAAATAGAGCCTAGGAGCAAAAGGTTAATTGAATGCCAAACTAAAGTTCTCTCAATAATTAACTTTCTTATATAGACAATTACGAACACCCCATAAATCAACCCAACAAATATACCTACAAGAATAAAGCTCGAATAAAAGCCATATATTAATGTCAAGAATAGTGCGCTCTTCAAGCGATGTTCGTTAATGAGAAGAATGGACAATCCCAAAAGCCCTAATCCAGCTACAGACAAACCTGCATTTGTCCAAAAATTAAATAGTGCAAATATTAATGCCGATAAACTTGCATACCACTCTATTGAGGCATCTGCATTTTCAGAAATATTTAGAAGAATCCGCTTTATGAAAAAATAAAAAGATACGAATGCGATTAGGTGAACCAAGCTAAAGTTAATAATCCAAGCCCATAGAGTTCCGAAAAAATAGTCCAACCAAAGAAGCACTTCGAATTCAGAAGGGTAAACCTGCCTAGGCTGAAGACCAATCATGCCGTCAACCATTGTTTCATTATTTAAAAACTGAGCGTTTCCTTGGTTCAAGGATCGAAAAAAAATTGTTACTGAATCAAGATTGTCAAAACTATTTATGTAACTATTTTCTCCCTTTACCCAATACAAGGATACAAATAGTAAGACCGTTGCCAGGCTCAATAAAAATGGTAATTTATCAACTCTTTCCTTTATCATAGAGTTCTTTTAATTGCTACAATTACTAAACTACTACCAAAGGGGATTTGCTTTCCTCTTTGTATTTTCGATAGCTCAACCTTTAGCAACTTCATGATCCACTGTACCAAGAAGCCCTTTTCTGTCCCATGTTCTTTTGCGACATTTTTAACCGGGTTTTTTCTAAGTCCCAACTTGGAAGGGAGTGTTCGGAAGAGATAAATTGGCAGGTGGAGGGCTGCAAAGCAGTAGTTTGAATAAAGCACTTCAAAACCAGTAGTTTTCAATAGTTGGGCCATGCTTTTGTGGGTGTACCTCCGATAATGCCCACCATCTTTATCATCTTCGGACCACAAATGTTGGAAGGAGGGCACCGAAATAAATAACTTTCCATTTTCGGCCAAGGCAGAGTGAATGGTTTTTAAGAATCCATCGTGATCTTCTATATGCTCAACTACATCAAAAACCCCTACATTTTGTAATTCTCCTTTGGCCCATTCAATATCTTCGAGCCTTGCGCACACTACGTTTTCTATGCCTCGCTTCTTGGCATTTCGGCAGCCTATCTGACCAGGCTCTATTAAAACCACCTGATGACCCTCTTCCTGAAGTCTCGCACTTACAAAACCGTTTCCACCACCGATATCAGCAAAGAGACCTTTATTGCCGTACTTATTGATTAAATAGGCAAAGCAATCATTTCTGTGAGTGAACCAATAACTATGCTCTTCTAGTTGAAAACAAATTGCGTTGCCTTCTTCGGGATAAGAAATAGCACCGGTGCTTGTGCTATACCAAATGCCCTCTTTTTCGGTCAATTGGGATAAGAATTGCAAAACTGAAGTATTAATTGTGTGATTTTAGTGATTTGAATGGGTGTCAGTTCATAAAAGAGAGGCAATCTGACCAAGTGCTCAGAATATCGGTCTGTTTGGGGCAAGTTTCTACGATCATGCCGACTTTCATAAAAAGGGCTTTTGTGCAGCGCCAAATAATGAAAAACGGCATTTACCCCATTGTTTCTGAGATGATCGATTAAAGCTGCCCTAATCTCTCCACTCCCACAGGTCAAATAAAACATATGGGCATTGTTCGAAGCATATTCTGGCAATGTCGGCAATGCAATGCAGCCGAGGATTGCTTTACTCAATTCCTGCTCATACTGCTGCCAATGTTGTTTTCGTTTTCGCTGGATGTCCTCTAGATTTTCAAGTTGGGCATAAAGAAAAGCCGCAATAATCTCTGAAGGTAAAAAGGACGAACCCATATCCACCCAATTGTATTTATCCACCTCGCCCCTAAAAAATGCCGAGCGATTCGTGCCTTTTTCCCAAATAATTTCAGCCCTTTGCTCGAATTGGGGGGCATTAATGACCAGCATCCCTCCTTCTCCACTGATGATATTTTTGGTTTCATGAAAAGAAAAAGCCGCTAAATGACCAATACTGCCTAATGGTTTCCCTTTATAATAACTATCAATGGCCTGAGCCGCATCTTCCACCACAAACAGGTGATGCCTATTGGCAATGTCCATCACCACATCCATATCGCAGGCCACTCCTGCGTAATGTACCACCACTATAGCCTTGGTTTTAGGGGTAATTAGTTCTTCTATTAAATTTTCATTGATACCTGGATGATCTGGTCGTGAATCGGCAAATACAATTCTGGCTCCTCTTAGTACAAAGGCATTGGCCGTGCTGACAAAAGTATAAGAAGGCATAATCACTTCATCACCCGGTTGGATGTTTAATAGAATAGCCGCCATTTCCAGTGCATCGGTACAAGAGGTCGTCAAAAGGCACTTACCAAAGCTATACCTTTCTCGAAAAAAATGATGGCATTTTTGAGTGTAAATACCATTGCCCGATATCTTCCTTGAATGGATGGCTTCTTCAATATAATGTGCCTCTTTTCCCGTGAGATAGGGCTTATTGAATCCAATTTGACTTAGTTCTCCCATATAGCTAAACCAAAACCACTTGCTCCATAATTATTGCCATTATACAACAAGTACCTTTTATTGAGGTAATCAAAAACATATGGATAACTAATCATCTCACTATCCCAGCCTTGGGCGGAGACATCAATACCAATTAGCTCATCTTTTCTTTCCCATTTAATTCCATCATCTGATTCTGCATAGCCTAATCGATACGTTAGATGTCCTTTACCACCTCTGTATGAATACCACATCTTATAAATACCATCTTCTTTTATAACCCTGGGAACTGAAAAAGCATACTCATATTCATTGGCATAATCTATGGCTATTTCTCCATTTCTACTCCAATCAATACCATTTGTGCTGTGCGCAATTTTTATATTGTATTGATGCAATACCCCCCCCTGTATTTTTATCCATCGATCACACGATAGGTAATACATTAAAAAACGATTTTTTGCTTCTTGCAAAACAAATGGAGTGGCTACAAAACATGGATCATAAATGCTCCTATCAAGAATGGGTCCGCTTGATATTTTTTCAAACATTGAATTTTTAGTATTATACCTTGCTAAACCAATCGCATTTCGAAAGGGAACAGTTTGTGCTATATTCCAACCTTGATAATAGATAAACTCTTCACCATTGATATTAATAAATTGGCATGCCATTACTCCATTTTCATCAAAGGTTCCAGGTTCTCCTAGTTCAAGGAGTGACCTAGTTGTTAAATCCACTATTCTATAGTTGTCGTCAAAATCAAAAACTGCTTTAAAGAATAATGATTGATTAAGATTATTCCTTACCGTAAAATAAATGTCAACTAAGTTATTATGAATCGCTCCTACCAAAGGAACAGCACCAAAAGATAGCCCCTTGTTTACCAAATGTTTTTCAGGAGTGAAAATGTTGCCAACTTTATGCCATTTCATTTGCTTTACCTTTGTTTAAAAATAAGCATTCTCCCCATGCTTTAAAATGGCGTTCCCCTTCATACAACTCATGATAAATACATTTCTCCTTAATGAAAGAATGCTTCTCTAGATAATCAACGATTTCCTCTTCTAAAGCTGCACCCTCGTAAAGTTCAATTAAATTTACTTCACTAATAATGGCATCAAAGTGGGGTAATATGCTACTAGCCCCTTTAAAAACATGAAGTTCGGCTCCTTGTACATCTACATTGATGAAATTGTAGTCTTCAAGTTCATATTGGTCTTTGAATAAGCTCTCTAAACGACATGTTGGCACCTGTATGGTTTTAGGCGTAGAGAGTGTTTTAACAATTTTATTAAATTCCTTCATTTTAAGAATACTTGCAGGCTCGGTACTACCCGACCTACTAGTATGTATGTGGAAGTCTATGGTTCCCTCAATGTCAGATATTGCTTGAAATACCACTACAACTTCACTCACATTTCTAAACTTATCATTGAGCAATTCGACTAACTCAGAATTCGCTTCAATTAGCATGATTTTTTTAAAACCCAATGCCAAGTATTTAGCCACTTCTTGACCTTCATGTGCACCAATATGTATGATGCCTCTTTTTGGAATAAGATTCCCCTTTAATAAAAGATCGATATCCTCTTGATGATCATCATTTTTGGTTACATCCATAATTTCAGAAGTTGAAGGTGTTTTTTACTATTGCTCTTGGCCTATTTTTGCTTTGTTGAAAGTTTTTACCCACATATAAACCGATAATACCGATAGCAGAAAGATTAAGCCCACCAACAAAGAACACTGAAGCGATCAAAGAACTCCATCCCGATTGATATTCTTCAAAAAACAGTTTGCTGGTCAGGATGTAAAAAATAAATAGCAGTGACAAAAACGAAATAAACAGACCGATTGAACTTATTATTTTCAGAGGCTTATCACTGAAAGAAATGAAACTTTCCAGCATTTGGGACACTTTTTTTCTTAGTGAATAAGAAGTATACCCCTTACTTTTTTTGGTTATGGGAAGGCCCAGTTGTTTAAATCCTACGATTTTCATAATGCCTATTGCAAATAGGTGTTGCTCAGTATGTTGAAGCAACGCTTCTACATATGAGCGCCTCATTAATCTTGCCCAAACAGGACTTCCAATTATTTCAATTCCGCTGAGAATTTTAAAAAGATTGTAGAAAAACCATCCTGACATTTTTTCCACAATTCCTCCCTTACGGTTTTCCAAGTAGCCAAATACGACATCTGTTTCTTCATTGCTTTTTATTTTATCATAAAACGTAAGCAACAAACTTGGATCCTCCTCTAAATCTGCATCTAATGTAAATACAAGTTCTCCTTTACTAAGTTTCATTCCCTCCCATCGAGCTGCTGCTGCACCATAGTTTCTCGATAACTCAATTATTTTTATGCGATTGTCTT
>PCUU01000052.1:1072-4213 GCA_002786855.1 Cytophagales bacterium CG12_big_fil_rev_8_21_14_0_65_40_12 | reverse complement strand
AAAAGTCTTCAATATACTTTTGAGAATAATACAAAGAACTAACTATTGAAATCTTCATTTACAAAACCTCCTTCGGTTTAACATTCATATTCGACTCATAATCCGAATGTATTATAATAGGCATAATCATCCACCTCCCTGAATTAATTTCCCAGTCTATGGTTTCCTCTTTATCGATCTCTTCAACACCATGAATAATATTAGGTGAAAGGACAATTAAATCACCCACTTCAGTATGTGGGTCAATATAAAACCTTGTCCCATCTTTCTCTAGACAAGCATAAACACCTCCAGAAGAAAAATCACTTTGCCATTTTGATGCTTGTACAATCGTCTGAATCTTTGCGAATTTAGAAACTGGATCTACGTGTGGCATTTGATATCCTCCTCCTCTTGGGTAATTATGAATATTTACCCTAGCAATAAAAAATTCTGAAGGAATATTCTTTATATAGCTCCCCTTTGGAGTTCCAGCAAGAAAATTTTTGATATCGAATATCTCTGAGAAATACTCAAATAAGTCATCGTTACTTTCATAATAGCCATGATGATAATAGGCGTGCATAATGGCCTTCACATGTGCGTTTGGGTAATTATTATGAATTCTGTGAAAATCAGGACAGCCATCAAAACAAGGGTGCCAAGAAGGCTCGGATTTTTGTCCATTTTCAAAAGTCCTATTTCTTATTTGAGTAATAACATCTTCATTGTAAAATCTCTTCACAATGAAGGCTTCCGGTTTTTCAATACGTTCAATAAAATCCTCAGTGTTATTATAAACACTGTTTAAGAATTCTTTTTTACTGAGAATGTTTATTTTCATAGCCTGATTTGATCGCTAGTTTTATCAATTTTAATAGGACGTGGCGCAACATATACACCATTACTTTCAGTATCTTTACTAATCACCACTCCTGCTCCTAAGAGTGTACCTTCCGCCAAGGTTACTTTATGTGCCAAAGTGCTATTTACCCCTAAAAAGCAATAAGGCTTAATGGTACAATGACCAGAAATAACAACATGTGAGCTAATGAAATTATGATTTTCAATAATTGAATGATGTCCAATGTGATTTCCACTCCACAACGTAACATTATCACCTATTTTCACATAAGGCTGTATAGTATTGTCCTCGAAAATAAAGCAATTGTCTCCGCAGGAAAATTTTGAAAGATAAGAAGCCTTGCTACTTATATAAGAGACTAGTTCATATCCTTTGCTCTTTGCTTCCATAAATTTTTTCTCTCTTAGTCTATTCATATTGGTGTAACTCAATGCTATAAACAAACTAAACTGAGTAGGTGGATACTCCTTTTCCAACTCTTCAAAAGGAATTACTGGTAACCCTAAAAAATAATCCGTTTCCTTAAAAGCTCTATCAATTGTGAACGCCACAACTTCGCATTCAGAATCATTTGTGAAATAGTCATTTGCAATTTGCGCGATGTCTCCATTACCAAATATGACGAGTTTTTTAGTTTTCATTTTCTGACAATTATCGTGAATTCATATAAATTGTAATCATGAAGCAAAGCCACGTTCTTAGAGAAATTTTTCTTACAAAAAGCGAATATTTCTTCTGGAGAGGCATAATACAACTTCTCTTGCCGCCTCTCTTTGTCTGAGTAATTAGTCAGCATATTAAAAGCAAAACCCTTTTTAGAAAGCTTATTAATTTGATTGATTGTATCCAAAATATATTCTTCCCATGCTTGATTTTCAATATCAAGCTTGACATTGAAAATACCGCTGGCGATGATGAAATCAAATGTTTGATTCTCTTTCAAACTACTCACCCAACTAACATTCTCGTTAGCTGGATATATTTCAATAGCATGTTGAATCATCTTTGGGCTTAAATCAAACCCAGTATAGTGAAAATTAACTGAATAATTCCTCCTTAAAAACTCATATAGAGCTCCATAACCTGAACCATAATCAAGGATATCAAAATTTTCAGTGCTAATTACTTTGAGTAACTGATAAAATCTAACTTCTTGAGATTCAATAGAATTCCAATCTACCCCACGAGGAGTCGCACCAAAAGCGGTTATTTTTTCAGAATAATACTGATTGACTTTCTGAATTATTGTTTCGGTCATTTTTCTAATTTAAACTTCATGTATTCGCCTACATTCGAACCTAAATTAAACAACATATCCAGGATTGTTACTCCATGTTCAAATGCACCGTGAAGCTGAGGATATTCTGGATAACCTGAATAATCAAAATAATGTACGCTAATATTCTCATCCGCAAAAGCCTCCTCATTCATATAGGCTTTTGCTGCACCACCAGTATAATAGTCAGTTGCCTTTAATTCTTTACAAATGTGTACTAGCCGTTCTGTTTTATCTTCCATTAAGTCAAAGTCCTTGGATTGCAAAAAAACAGTTGGCAGGGCAAGCCAATGGGCAATACCCTTTAAAAAAACCATATTGACCTCCGTTATCGTGGTCTTTTTTGCGGCTTCATTATACCATTCATGGACCATGGGTTTCATCTCTTGGAAGCACGGAGACTTAGCATAAGCATGTTGAATACTTCGGAAATGCTTTTCTGCCCAATCTTTTTCTGCAATACAAGTATCACTAATTTTTTGAAAAAACTTTCCCTTGACTTCAACTGGAACAGTTAACCATTGTAATCCTTGAGCGGTTTTGATCTTATTCCTATTTCTCCAATCTCTGCGTGTATATTGCATTTCGTCAAAAATTACAAAATAGTCAGCAATAGCTATAGCATCAAAATACCCTTTCCAGGGGATGTAATTAGATTGTGTAATGACAACATTCAAAATTCAGAATTTAAAAGTAACAATTACCCCAATCCCTATTAAGATTAAGCCGATAAGTTTTCCATGCGAATAACTTTCATTGAGCATCAAAATACTCAAGAAAAACACCAAGGCTGGCGCCAAACTCATGACTGGGTACGCCTTTGAAAGTTCTAATTTGGTCATGGCCGCCATCCATAAAATAGAGGCCAAAAAAGCGGCTACAAAGCCCGATAAGATATAAGGATCCAAAAAAAGTTTCAACAGAAAAACCAGTTTGGGCTTAAAATCTACTGGCAAAGCCCCATACTTTAAAATCCTCCATTTTAAAATGAGCTGTCCATAAACAGTCAATAAGAGCGTGG
>PCUU01000052.1:0-1055 GCA_002786855.1 Cytophagales bacterium CG12_big_fil_rev_8_21_14_0_65_40_12 | reverse complement strand
ATGGCTTCTTTGTTATTCGCTTCAAGAGCTTTTGAGACTTCCTATCGGCCTGATCTTCGTAATAGCCTCCTCCATATTTATTGCCATAACCGTAACCATAGCCATAACCGTAACCATAACCGTAACCATAACCGTAACCGTAATTGTAGCCATAGCCATAACCAGTTCTGGCCTTAAAGTCATTTAAGATAATGGCGATATTCTTTACCATGCCCCTTTCTACATAGTCATTCAGCGGTTTAATAGAGTCCTGCTGAGTATAGAGGTGCCTCACCAAGTAAAGATTAATATCTGAATATTTCAACAGGCCAAAAGTATCGGAAACCACCCCTATGGGAGGGGTATCTATGATGATGATTTCATAAGTGGCCTTCAGGTATTCCATCAGGTTCTCCATCTTATGCCCCATCAATAGTTCAGCGGGGTTGGGAGGTACAGGCCCTGCAAAAATCATATCCAAATTACTGTACTCCGAATGTAAGATAATGTCCTTCATTTCTACAAAGCCCCCCAAATAATTGGAAATACCTAGGTCATTGCTCAAACCAAAGTCATCGTAAAGTTTCGGTTTTCTTAAATCCAAGCCCATCAATAGTGTCTTTTTTCCGCTGATGGCCATGATCGATGCCAAATTAGTTGAACAAAAAGATTTTCCCTCTCCAGATGATCCTGAGGTCACTAAAATGGTTTGCAAATCCTTCTCAGTACTGAAATACTGTAGATTGGACCGCAATGACCTGAAGGTTTCGGCAATCATGGATTTAGGTTTATCCAAAATAGCCAAATTTGAAGTTTGCTCATTATGACCTATGACCCCAATAATGGGAATGGAAGTGATGCGTTCAAGCTGCCCTCGCGTTTCAATACGATTGAAGGTTAATTCTCGTAATACAATAAAAAGTAGTGGAATGATCAGGCCTAAGGCTCCCCCTACCAAATAATTGAGTTGATAATTGGGAAAGAAAGGTTCAGTTGGGGCTACCGCTGGGTCTACTATCTCCGAATTAGCCACATTGGAGGCCGCCACGATGGCCGCTTCTTGTCTTCTTTGCAAT
>PCUU01000045.1 GCA_002786855.1 Cytophagales bacterium CG12_big_fil_rev_8_21_14_0_65_40_12 | reverse complement strand
TCCCTCTGGTCTCTCCCAAAGCGGATGCAAAGGTAAACTAATCTTTTCTAATTCCAACTAACTAAATCAAAAAATAATTTAAAGTTTCGTTGGTGTAAGCTTTTCAATTTGTGTCCGCTTCGTTCAAACGGGATGCAAATGTAGCATGGTAATCCTTAGGAATCCAAACCTTCTCCAGAGATTTTTTAAATAAAAAGTTAACGACTTGAAGATCAATTGCTAGAGCGCGAAGATTTTTTGTATAAAGGTACCGTACTACACGGTTCACCATACATTATTGATTTTGCAACAGGCATTAGTAGTCGAGTAATTTCTACATATGCGGATTCAGAAATTGGTAAATCTCCGCATCCTTTAATCACGACAGGTCGATTTTCGAATAAAGTCAAGTCGATTTTCGAGAGTGCCTCTTTGAAAAGTGCGAACTCAAGCACTTCGTTTTTTCCAAATACAACTATATTGGCATAAGGCGAAAGCTTCGTAGCCAAGAGCATATAAGCCCAAGTTGGGACGATAGCATCCTCGGAACAAAAAAGCGCTACGTTTTTACCTTGATAAATTGACCAATCGTGGTCTTTAATAAATTCTCTGAAGTCCTTCTCCTTTAAAATCAACCCTTGAAAGAGGTGTTGAGCAATATCGTATTCAACTCTTTCTCCCCCATGATAATAATCTTCGAGGTTCAAGGTGACTATCGGACTACTTGCCACACGATTGATAATTTCCTTCTCTTCCATCTTATAATAATTTCTTCGGTTTGGTAGCAATAAAGTCCTTCAAGTAATAGGGCTCGAAATAAGCCAAATCTTCAAACTCATTTCTTTGATAAGCTTCAAAGGCCAAACTGCCGATTGATGAGGCTGACGGACTAATATTCTCTATAAGTACAATATTGGCTTCTTCCACTCTAAAGTCCTTGAACTTATCTGCGCCATTTCCGAAGAACAACGCTTGACCTTTATCTAATGTTCCTTGAAAAGAAGTTTCATCTAATACTTTTGCGTTAGTCGCTTCGATTTGATTGAGTTCATGATCGAATATGGCAGTATAAACTTCCATTCGTCTTGCATCAATCATTGGGCATAATAACAGTTTTGAATGATTCACTTGATTAACCTCATGCGCCATGGCCAACAAAGTATTGATTGCTATCAAGGGCTTATCGAGCGCGTAACAAAGCCCTTTGGCAGTGCTTACTCCAATTCTTAATCCTGTGTATGAGCCAGGGCCTTTAGACACCGCTATGGCATCGAGGTCGTTCATTGACAAATCTACTTGCTTCATCAACTGGTCGATTATTATGGTCAATAAGCTGGAATGAGATTTTTCCAGAAACATTTTCTGATAGGCTAATGGCACTCCATCCACAGATATACAAACCGAGCAGACAGTTGTCGAGGTCTCAATACTTAGAATTTTGATCACAATGATCTTGGGTTAAAATTGAAAACAGAACGGGCCTTAGGCAATAAGCTGAAGTAACTTATCTACAATCACCACTACTAAAAACAGTACAAAGATATAACTGATGGTGCGATTAGAAAGCTTCCTAGCAAATCTTACTCCCAAAGGAGAGCCAATTACAACGCCCGCAGATAAAATCAGCGCAAGCGGCCAGACAATATAACCTATGTTATTTCCTTTGAGCTCAAGAACTGGGCTTTCAAACAAATTGGAAATTGACATTATGAATGAACTGATGAAGATGACGCCTAAGGAAATCGACTTTGCCTTTTTCATGTCGACATTGAACTTGAGATTTAAGGCAGAAATAATAATGACTCCTCCGCCAAGACCTGAAAGCGCTGAAAGTATCCCGGCCAAAGCGCCAATACCCCCGATTTTCAGGTCCTCAATTGGATGCATTTCTGGATTAGGTTGCTTTCTAGTCCCTTTCAAAGTTCGGTAGGCAATGAACAAGAGCAAGCCAATTACAACCAAATTGAATTTATCTCTTTGATAAAATGGTGTATTGACGACCAAGTTTAAGCAAAGCAATGAGCAAACAGTGGCAAAACCGCCCATAATAATCACTTCCTTCCAGTAGAATTCCTTCTTAAGAATGAGTGCAATATTACCTGAGAGCGCTGCGAACATAGTACCCACCAAGGAATTTGCAATCGTAAACTGAACAATTTCAGCATCTGGATAGCCCATCTCTAGAAGTAGATAAGGCAGAATGAGTATGTAAAGCACCCCTCCGCCAATTCCAATAAGGCCTGCTAGAAAACCGCCTATAATACCTATTAGAAAGAGCAGGATGTAGTCCAATATTTATAGGTTGATCAAGTCTGGGATGAAGAATTACTGACCCTTAATTATCTTAGCATACTTAGCCGAATCATTCAACACTTGAATGGCTTGCTTTAAATCTTGGTCATTTTCGAAAGAAGCTTCTAATCTTCCTTCTTCTAAATAGAACCTAGAGACAAATTCCTCTTTTAATAATTGCTTTAACTGGAGTTTGTTAGCCTCAATATCAGCGGCCTTGTCATGACCGAGAGCCTTTTCGATTTGCGAAATCTGACTTTGAATTTTACCCAATGCGTCATTTGACTGTGCCACCTCCTTGAGTCTTTCGACTTCTTTCTCAAGTGGGCTGGCATAATCAAAATCTTGGGTTAAAGCCCAAGCCTTGAAATCATTGAATATTTTATCGGTGATTTGAAAATCTTTAATGTCTGCAATCGAATCGATTTGTGTTTCATATTGATTGCCGAATTTTAGTAGCAAGCTTTCTCTTAACATTCCAATTGTCACAGGTGCCAACTTCTTTGCATCCACCAATAAATCAGGATCTACTCCGCCTCCATCATAAACTGGCCTCCCCCCTCTTGTCTTGAAAAGTGTTTTTAAAGAATCGGGTACCTTGCCTACACTGCCATCCTCATTCCGATTTCCATAGTCAAGCGCTTGAATGCATCTCCCGCTTGGTGTGTAATATTTTGCAATAGTGACCTTCATTTGAGAATTATAAGAAAGTGGTAAAGTTCTCTGTACCAATCCTTTTCCAAAGGATTTCTGCCCAACGATTACACCACGATCATAATCTTGAATCACTCCAGCCACAATCTCAGAGGCTGATGCGCTATTGCTAGAAGTGAGCACCACCAATGGTATTTCTTCATCTGTTGAAGAATTTAAAGTTTTATAAGTCGCATTGGTCTCTTCTAACTTTCCTTTTGTGGTTACTACCAACTCTCCTTTAGGAATGAATATGTTAGAAATATTGACCGCCTCATTGAGTAAACCACCTGGATTGCCTCGTAAGTCGAGAATCACTTTATTAGCTCCTTGCTTTTTAAGTTCACGCAGCGCACTTTTCACTTCCTTTGAAGCATCATTCGTAAATCCAGTTTGTTTGATAATTCCAATATCCGCAGTCACCATTCCGAAATAGGGCACATTTGGTAAGTCTATTTTTTCCAAGTCAACACTGATATCTAATGTACCCACATTTTGTCTATTGACTTTTAGTTTTACTTTTTTGGAAGCCTGACCTTTAATGTATTCACTAGCCCGTTCAAAGTTGCCTTTTACATCAATTCCATCGATACTGATAATTTCATCACCCCTTTTCAAACCAGCTTTGGCTGCAGAAAATCCTTTATCAGGCATTAAAATCATTACTTTATTATCGATAAGCGCGACTTGAGCACCGATACCACCATATTCCCCTGTATTTTCTGTGCGAGCGTCTTCAATCTGATCTTCTGAATAAAAGTTAGTGTAAGGATCGAGCCGGTTGAGCATTTCGTCAATCCCGACTCGCATGAAAGTATTAGGATTAATATCGTCAACATAATTGGCGTTGACCTCTTTATACATTGTGGCGAAAATATCGAGGTTTTTAAGGATTTCGAAGTACTTATCGTTTTGTGGAGCCGTAAAAGACCAAAGCGCGAAGCCCGACAAAAGGACTAAAATCACATATCGCTTCTTGAATTTATTCTTTGACATCTTCTTATTCATATTGTGAGCCAAACGGTCATTGTGCCGTTCTGTTATTCGAAATTACAATTTCGGTAGAATGACTCAATATATGGCGAAGAAATAAGAATGCATAAACCGAAGCGGAAAACTAATCGGTTGAATGGGAGGCTTTTTACTCAGAAACTTCTGAATTCAACTCAACAAGCCTTGCAATGAGCTTCTTTACTTTCGATTCAATGAGTTTGTATTCGTGGATTTCCTTGCCTGTATAAATCAAGCCAAGGCAAAGTGACTTCGTTGTGGCCTCTTCATGCTCAAGTGAATGCTTATTAAGACGGTAAGCTTCCTTAATTCTGCGCTTGATCTTATTTCGATCAACGGCTTTTTTGAATTTCTTCTTAGATACAGAAACTAAGAATTGAGGCAAAGATTGGTCATTATCGTATGGATTCGATATGTAAACAATCTTGAAGGGGTACAAATAAAAAGAGGAGCCTTTTTCGAAAAGCTCCTGAATTATTTTTTTGCTATGCAATCTCTCCGTTTTCGGGAAAGTGTATTTCAATTTCTTGGGTTCGATGACTTTGAGGTTTTAAAATATGAAAACCTCGGCCGAGGAGAAGATTACTTCTTGCCTTTTTTCTCGTCAGAAACGGTCAATTTATGTCTGCCTTTAGCTCTTCTGCTAGCCAGAACTCTTCTACCGTTAGCTGATTCCATTCTTGCTCTGAAGCCGTGCTTGTTCTTTCTTTTTCTCTGCGAAGGTTGGAATGTTCTTTTCATTGTATAATTAATTTCTTATGGTCTGTTCCAAAAAGGACTGCAAAGATAGGCAGCTTTTTTAGATATGCCAACGTGAACAAGAAAATGTTTAAGTATTTCCTCTGGCATCAAAGGTAATGAAAATATGCCCAAAATCGGCACAGGGCTCGTTTTTCGAAACTCGATTCGTTTGGCCCCCAAAATTATTTCAGTAATTGTGTAAAGCGCAAAGCCATTAAATTAAATTCGAACATGCATTATACCATCTCTTACGGCAATCCGAATAAGCATATTATTGATATCGCACTTAAGCTATCCAACATTGAGCAAGACCAAATAATACTCAATTTACCTTCGTGGAGACCGGGGAGATATACTATTCAAAACTTCGCTAAAAACATCATGAACATTAAGGCTTATGATGAAAATGGAAATACCATAGCCTACAATAAGTTAACTAAGGACAAATGGATTGTTGAAAGTGTCGGATTAAAGCAGCTCACCATAAAGTATAGCTACTATGCCTTTTTAATGGATGCCGGGAATTCTTGGTTAGACGAAGAACAGCTTTATATTAACTTCATCAATTGTTTGCTTTATGCAGAAGGTAGATTGAGCGAGTCTTGTTCCGTTGAGATCAAAGTGCCCGAAGATTATCAATTTGCAACGGGCTTAGCGCAAGTAGGTCCGCAACTCTTTAAAACAGATAATTATTATCATTTGGTGGATAGCCCATTAGTGGCTACCAAAAAATTGAAAAAGATAAGCTATGAAGTTCAAGGATATCAATTCTATCTATGGATTGTAGGTGAATTTCCGAGAACTGAAGAGGATGTTGTCCATGATTTTAGACGATTTACCGAATTACAAATTGAAGTCATGGGCGGTTTTCCATGCAAAGACTACCACTTTATTTATCAGTGTTTGCCCTACCGACATTACCATGGCGTTGAACATTGGAATTCTACAGTAATCACTTTGGGGCCTTCTTCTGAGTTGAATGAAAGACCGCTTTATAAGGAATTCCTTGGTGTGAGTTGCCATGAGCTTTTCCATACCTGGAATGTCATCCGGCTTCGACCGAAGGAGATGGTGCCCTATGATTTTCAATCCGAAAACTATCATGAAACAGGTTTTGTGACTGAAGGTGTAACCACCTATTATGGCGACCTTTTCTTACAACGAAGTGGTGTATTCAGTTTGGAAGAATATCTAATTGAGTTAAATAAACTCCTCGAAAGACACTATTTAAATGATGGACGCAAGAACATGTCCGTTGCAAGTTCTTCCTATGACTTATGGTTGGACGGCTATGAAAAAGGCGTGCCAGGCAGAAAAGTGTCCATTTATAATGAAGGCGCATTATTGGCTTTGATCCTTGATCTTAAAATTCGAATCAAAACAGATCATAAGAAAAGCCTGGATGATGTAATGAAGTTGATGTGGATTCGGTTTGGGGAAAACCAAAAGGGGTATACATTCGAAGATTACCAACAAATTTGCGAAGAAGTTTATGAGTCTTCATTAAGCGATTATTTCGAGCATTACATCTCAGGGACTGAATCATTCGAAAAGGAACTTTCCATTTTATTCCCTCAATTTGGTTTGAATTTCGAACTTAAATCTTCGGCAAAGCCAGAAGAAAAGCGTTTCGGAATTAAAGTGACTGAACAAGGAGGACGCCATTTTATTGATGCCTTAGCACCCAACTCACCTGCCGAAGAAGTGCTTAGCCTTAAAGATGAAGTACTCAATTATGGAACTTTAGATTTTGAAAAATCTCAAACCATTCAACTTGAAATCAACAGATTTGGAAGAAAGCTGAATTTCGAATTGACTGCCGATGAAGGAAATTACTTCTCTATTTACCAAGTGTCATTATCTGACCAAGGCGAAATGGCTCGTAATCAATGGCTTGGAGAATAATTGATAACTTGATTGAAATTTAAGAAACGAAACTAGCCCAAAGCCTGAAGCAAATCAATTATGAAAAGACCACTACTAATATTTTTAAGCCTTATTTTATTCAGTCAGGTAAGTATCGCCCAAAAGAAACAAGGCAAGCTCTTTATCATAGGCGGTGGTAGTCGGCCTGCTTCATTGATCAATGCCATGATTGATGAAGCTGGTTTAAGAACCGAAGGATACGCTGTGGTATTGCCAATGTCAACAATGTATGGCGATGAAGCTATGGCCTCTGGCAAAAAGCAATTCACCGATAATGGTATTAAAAACGCTACCGCTTTTAACTTCGAGAAAGGTGAAACGCCAAACCCTGTTTTGCTTGATTCCATTAGAAAAGCCAAGTTGATTTACATTTCTGGTGGTGACCAAAATAGATTCATGGGAATTGTGGCAGGCACTGAAATTGAAAAAGCCATTTGGGATTGCTTTAATAACGGAGGAATGATTGCAGGCACAAGTGCGGGTGCGGCAGTAATGAGTGAAAAAATGATCACTGGAACTCAAGTGGCTTACCCCGATGAAGAAGGCGGCTTTAAGGTGATGGAGCAAGGCAATGTCGAATTGGCCAATGGTTTGGGATTCTTGAAGAAAGCCATCATCGACCAACATTTTGTAAAAAGAAGCCGCTATAACCGTATGCTGACATTGACCATGGAGCATCCAGAAATTAAATGTATTGGCATTGATGAGTCCACCGCCATTGTGGTTTCGGGCGATAAGGTAAAAGTGGTTGGTGCTTCTCAGGTATTAGTGTTCGATGCGGGAGGCAAGAAGGCTAAACTTCAAGGAAAAAAATTAGGCCAAAAGGATATCAAACTCTCAATTTATTTAGCTGGAGATGAGTTTAGTTTGAAATGAAAATCTCCTTTCTGAATTCAGAAAGGAGATTGAATAGCACCAAAAAATAGACCGAAATCTAGTGCCAAGACTTACATATCAGCAATTTCTCTTACTTCAATATTACCATCTTCGGCCTCTAAAATTGGGCAGCCTTTTGAAATTTCGACTGCTTGTTTTAAGTCTGTGGCATTGACCATTAAATAGCCCCCAACAATTTCAGCACCTTCGGCAAATGGCCCATCGGTAATCAATTGACCTTTCTTAGACACTTGCATGCCTTCAGCTTTTAAGGGCAAACCATCTATCAATTGACCTCTTTCGGCCAATCCTTGCATCCAAACTCCCCATTTGGCCATTTCCGCTTGTACTTCTTCTGGTGACATTTCGGCCATTCTAGCATCGCCACCTCTAAACAGGTATAAAAACTTCTTCATGTTGTTAAAAATTTTTGGTTTCAAAAAATTGAATTGTACGTGATTTGCCCAATGACGATGACTCAGAACTTCTGGGGACATTTTCAAAAATTAATTTGCAGAAATTTTTTCTAAACATGACTTGAGGATTGAAACTACTTCTATTTGTTCATCTTTATTCAAAGCAGCAAAGCCCATTCTAATTCCATTATGACCAGCATTGTAAGGATCATAATTCACATAATCAGGAATAATTAAACCCTTTTCTAAGCAACTTTGCGCCACTTTAGCCCAATTGATATCTTTTCTAAGAATTACCCAGAAGGCCATCCCTCCTTCTGGTACTTGAAATTCTAAATAAGGTGATAAATGAGTTTGAAGTAACTGATAAAAATGATCCCGTCTTTCTTGATAGGTCTTCAGCGCCTTTCGAATATGTCTTTGTAAATCTCCTTGCTCAATCATTAGAGCGATGGCCCTTTCCATGATGGCATCGCCTTGTCTATCGATAATCCTTCTAAAATGACCAGCAGCTTCAATAAAATCCTTCGGCCCAACCAAATAACCTACTCGAATAGCGGGAGCCACTATTTTACACATCGCTCCCATATAAATCACATGATTGCCAGCATCTGTGCTCGCCAAAGGCAGCAATGGAGCACGTTGATAATGAAAATCATAATCGTAGTCGTCCTCTAAAATAGCAAAGCCATAGGTTCGCGCTAATTCTACCAAATGAAGCCTTCGCTCGGGACTCAAAGTAACTGTGGTGGGATGATGATGGTGAGAGGTTACAAAGACTGATTTGACGTCATATGTTTTACAAAAAGCCTCAATATCGGTTGTCACCAAACCATTTTCATCCACCTTAGCGAAGAGCAACTTGGCTCCAGCATCTTCTAAAGTAAGATTTGCCGCGATGTAATTTGTATTTCCTACCACGCTATAACCGCCTGATTTATGGATCAACTGCGAAGACAAATACATGCCCATTTGACTACCTCGGGTGATCATCACATTTTCTGGAGTGCAAGCAATTCCTCTGGTTTCTTGTAGATAATTTGCGAGGGTTATTCTTAATGACTCATCGCCATAAAATGAGCCATAAGCCAAGTGTTTCGCATTATAGCTTCGCGAAATAATCCCTCGATAGTGTCTCAGAATTTCAGTCATTGGAGCAATTCTTACATCGGGAATCCCTTCATCAAGGACAAGTTGTTGCTTTTTGGTAGGATAGTGCCGATGCAAATTCCTATTAGGATCAAAACTAAAACCCGCATTCGCCTGATGTCTACCATCGGTAGCATTTCCCACAGGCTGAATTTCTGGTAATTTATTGCTCACAAATGTCCCCTTCGAAGGTGTGGCTTCTGTCCAGCCCTGACTCAAAAGCTCGTCATAGGCCGCAATCACGGTTTTCCGGTGCAGGGTGAGTTGCTCAGCCAAGCTTCTAGTTCCTGGCAATTTTGTTCCTCCTTTTAAAATTCCCGACTTGATCAATTTCACCAAGGCGTTGTGCAATTGTAAGTAGATTGGCAGATCGGCATCGCGATCCAATTGAATAAGGGATTTGAATGAAATCATGTTGGACTGGCCATTAGCTAAAAAATAGGTTTACTAATAGTCCGACTAAAATAGATATTCAGCCGATGAAAAACTCAAAATCATGTTTCAATTTCTTTAAAGTAAGCCAAGCTGCGAACATCGAATTAATCTCCTCCCCATTTTAAGTCATTCCGCAGGAATCTTTTTCAGTAAACCAGGAATATGAGAAATAGCAACAGGTTAACTTTCTATCGTGAAATTCCGATGCCTCGGAATCTGCGAGATGACTTGTGGGGGTGAAATCGCTCTGAAATAGTTTATTCAATTTCAGAACGATACATTTATTAGATAATTAAAAAACTTCATTGTAATAAAGCTCTTACTTTCTAGAACTTGCTATTGTTTTATAGCTTACATTTTAATGACGAACAAACCACATTACAATCCATGTTTCTGGACAGCTTTTTGGAATACCGATTATCTAAATAATTTTAGACATCAAAAAAATGTAGGAGTCAAAGCTCGCGAAGTTCTGGTTAAAGCTTTATCCTTGAAAAATCTTAAAATCAGAACGGATAAAACAGCCAATTTATTCATCGAGCGTAATGGCGGGATCGCTGAACTAAACGAATCTGAAGTTTTGGACTATTGTCTCCGTTATTTCCCCGAACACTACTCAAAAGTAACAGATTACTATAGAACTAACACTGGGTTACTATTACTTAATATTGAAAATAAATATACAGGAATAGAAAACAGTGTAAAAGACTCACTAGAGCAAGTAATAAAAATTAGAAAAATACCCGACATAAAATCCAAAACTGAGATTTCAATATTTATCTATCTCCAAAAAACACGAAACATTTACTATCAAAAAAAGCAGAAAGAAAATTTTGAAAATAATGGGTTAGCGAAGTTTGAACGGCTTTTACACTTTATTAATATTTACACAGATCGTGATGAATTAATGAGCTCAATAATAGATATTTTGAGCTCTAAATGGACTTTATATAGATATAAAAAACCATCATTAATTCTTGGTGACAAACCTATAATTGAGGATCACAAATACCTATGGATAGCCATTGCTCCCGATCTCCTATTGAAAATTGATCTTTCTGTTAAAGTACCAGTTGAATTCAGAACGATTCATAAATCAATGTTTAACAAAAAAGAAATGATCAAATACAATAGATTGACGTATGAAACTTCCGAAAACAGTATAATTGGAACTTCCGAAAAACAATTAATTAAAATTAGTGGCACTTAACAAAGAACTGCTTAAAACACAAACCCCTTCCAATATTTAAGAAACCAAAAAACCATTTCGCTTTCGCAAAATGGCTTTCTAATTTTTAGCTTTTTCTAATCTTTACAACCAGCCTTGAATCTCGTCTAAAGTAGCTGCCGCAACATCCTGAAGTTTCAGCTTTTTTCTCATGCCGCCTAAATCATTCAACAATTTAGAAGCGGTTTGCTCCTTCAATTGATTGAGGGTATTGATGTTCAGTTTTCTTAAGATTTGCACCAATTCCAACCGCACACCATGCGCTACAAACTCCTCATCGGTAGTCATTTTGGCTTTCTTCTCTGGTTTCATTTGAGGGAAGAACAACACATCTTGGATGGAATTAGAATTGGTCATGATCATGGACAAACGATCAATACCAATGCCCAAACCTGCTGTTGGCGGCATACCATATTCCAAAGCACGGAGGAAATCTTCGTCAAGGGTCATGGCTTCGTCATCCCCTCTTTTACCTAACTCCAATTGCTCTTCAAATCGTTCTCTTTGATCGATAGGGTCGTTCAGCTCAGAGAAGGCATTACAAATTTCTTTACCATTACAAATGGCTTCGAATCTTTCTACCAAGCCTTCCTTGGTCCTGTGCTTTTTCGCCAAAGGCGACATTTCCACTGGATAATCGGTGATGTATGTCGGCTGAATCAATTTGCCTTCGCAATGCTCTCCAAAAATTTCATCGATCAGTTTTCCTTTACCCATCGAATCGTCAGTGTCCACTTTTAGCTTTTTCGCTGTTTCTCTCAGCTCAGCTTCATCCATTGCAGAAATATCAATTCCAGTAAAGTGCTCAATGGCTTCGAACATGGTGTAACGCTTCCAAGGTCTGGCGAAATCGATCAGGTTTTCACCCACTTGCACTTTGGTGGTACCATGAAGATCAATTGCCACTTTCTCTACCATTTCCTCCACCATGTCCATCATCCAATTGTAATCTTTGTAAGCTACGTACAGCTCTACTTGGGTAAATTCTGGATTATGGAAACGAGACATTCCTTCGTTTCTAAAGTCTTTAGAGAATTCGAAAACCCCATCGAAACCACCCACGATCAATCTTTTCAGATACAACTCATTCGCAATTCGCAAATAGAGGGTCATGTCCAAAGTATTGTGATGCGTTTTGAAAGGTCGCGCAGCAGCACCCCCATAAAGCGGCTGAAGAATTGGCGTTTCTACTTCTAGGTAACCTCTATCCGCCAAGAATTGACGCATAGAATTCACCATTTTCGTGCGCTTGATAAAAGCTTCTTTCACATGTGGATTCACCACCAAATCAACATAACGCTGTCTGTATCGTTGTTCTGGATCGGTGAAGGCATCGTGGATTTTGCCTTCTGCATCGGTTTTAGGCAATGGCAAAGGCTTTAGCGCCTTCGTTAATATTTTCATTTCAGTAACGTGCACTGAAATTTCTCCCACTTGCGTCACGAATACATAGCCTTTGATGCCGATAAAATCGCCAATGCTCAAGGTTTTTTTGAATACCGTATTGTAGAGGGTTTTATCCTCAGTTGGGCAAATATCATCTCTGCGCACATAGACCTGAATTCTACCGGCTGAATCCTGAACTTCGGCAAAAGAGGCCGAACCCATGATTCTACGGCTCATCATTCTCCCCGCAATGGTGATTTCCTTAAAGCGCTCAGGCTCCTTTTCGAAGTTTTCCAAAATATCCTTCGAAAGCGCAGTTACCTCGTAAGTTTCTGATGGATACGGGTTAATACCAAGCTGTTGGAGTTCTTCCCTTTCTTGCCTTCTAACAATTTCCTGTTCGCTTAAAATCTGCATTGCTTAAATTTTTCGAGGCGCAATTTAGCGATTCAATAAGATTTATTAAACAATTAAACCTCTCTGAATCGAAAGTTCCTGAGTTTTTAGAGTGACTTAAATTGGACTCCTAAGAAGTTGGACCATTTACGATGGACGATTTTGGATTTTCGCAGTTCGAGGCTCGAGAATCGTACTTATGAAGTTTAAGAAGCTAAAGCGGAAAATAAGGAAACAAGTTATCTAAAGGCCACTGAAACATTTTTCTCCTAAAAAATTAGGAGTTATCCGAAAGTTTTAAGAGTTTTCCGAAAGAATTAGGAGTTATGAAAGAATTAACAAAAGCAGAAGAGCAAATCATGCAGATCGTTTGGGCTAACGAAAAGATGTTTATCAAAGACATTGTCGAACAAATGCCCGATCCAAAACCAGCCTATAATACGGTAGGCACCTTTATTAAACTTTTAGAAGGCAAAGGTTTTGTAACCCGAGAAAAGGTGGGGAACACTTTTGTGTATTCCGCAGCGGTAAAAAAGAAGGCTTACACTAAAAATTTCATCAATGGATTTTTAAGCAGTCATTTTGAAGGCTCGGCCGAAAAGCTCTTCTCATTTATGGTGCAAGAGAAAAAATTGAGTGTGGATCAGGTAGAAGACTTAATGAAAAAACTCAAAGACAATGAATAATTTTCTTTTCGAATCGTCCGTTTGCTTGGCAAGTTTCTATGGCTTTTACTGGTTGTTTCTAAGGAACCAGAAACTCCTTTCTATCAACAGAATTTACCTACTAATTTCTGTACTGACTTCTTTGATCATTCCTTTTCTGAGCATCCAAGTCAGCTTGCCTTTTGTGAAAGCAGAGGAACAAATCGCATCTGGAGCGATGGATCTGCCCGGACATACCATTCTGTTAGACCACGGAACATCCAACCCAACAGCCATTTTAGCAACAGTTTATATCGCTGGTCTGATTATATCGATTGCCTTACTTGTGAATAAATTGATGGGTGTTAAGAAGAAAATCATCCATTGGCCTTCATTAAAAAGTGGGCAAATCGAAGTGATTGAAATAGAAGGAATGGAAGCCTTTAGCTTCTTCAACTCCATATTTATAGGAAAGGAACTCAATGCGAACCAAAATTTAAAGGATCAAATCATCAGGCATGAATTGGCCCATATTGATGGCAAGCATTCTTTGGATATTCTTCTTTTCGAGCTACTCAAATGCATTTTATGGTTCAATCCCATCAGTTATCTGTATGCGAAGTCGATTCGACTGCAACATGAGTACATCGCAGATCAAGAGGTTGTGAACTATGTTAATGCCAAAAGTTACGAACGCTCATTACTTCAATTTACCTTATCAAAAATTGACAACTCACTTCTGTCTGGTTTCAATGAGCATCCAATTCAGAAAAGGTTAAAAATGATACAACAATTAAACTCAAATATCATGAACAAATTAAAACCGTTACTCGCTTTGCCTATTTTAGGCACATTATTAATTGCTTATGCTTGTACCGATGTGGCTGAACCTGCATTAGTAGATGAATTCAAAGAAATTGCTGTTGATTTAAATGTGAAATCCGAAACGATTACTGAAGATGTAATGGACACAGTGAATACTTCTAAGAATGTTAAGTTTTACTTCTATAACCAAGGCCCTAAGCCTGAAGTTTTGGAGGTTAAATTGACAGGGACATTACGCGAGATAAAGGAAAAAATGCGCATCTATGGAAAAGACGCTATTTTAGAAATGCCTGATGACTTAAACATAAAGGGAGAGGATGTAAGGGTAAATATTACAAAGCACGAAAGTATAAATGAAGTGCCAATGATCAAGTTTACCTTAAAGGAAGCTAGCGAGGTACTAATTAAGAAATAAGGATGTCCATCAAAAAAAGCCTTAATTGGAATACTAATTAAGGCTTTTATTTATAGCAAAATATGGCCGCAACTTATTGGTTTAACCTTTTTTTAGTCCCTTCCTTCTCGCCCGTTCTTTTCTAATCAAAGTCAACTCTCTTCCACTTTGTCCTTTTACAGACGTATTTTCATTGGCCCTGCGAATCAGGTAAGGAATGGTAGCTTTGATTGGGCCATAAGGCACGTACTTGATCACATTAAACCCAGCCTCAGCCAAATTGAAAGAAATATGGTCGCTCATGCCAAAAAGTTGACCGAAATAAACGCGGTGATCGTTCCTTGGTAATCCAAATTCTTCTAAATAATGGGTGATTAAATAATTGCTCTTTTCATTATGAGAACCAGCAAAAAGGCCAATTTCATGAATGTGTTCGATGCAATATTTAGTGCCTAAGTCGAAATCTCTGTCGGTGGCTTCTTTACTGGGTTGAATTGGATTTTCATAGCCCATCGCCTCAGCCCTGGCAGCTTCCTTTTCCATGTATGCACCACGCACTAATTTGGCACCAAGTCGGTATCCATTTTCTTTTGAATGCAAATGCAGTTCTTTCAAATGGGCTAACATGGCATGGCAGTACATTTGAAAAGTATAGTAAATCAGTGCCTTTTCGGTATTGTATTTGGCCATCATGGCTACCGTAATTTCTGTAATTGGCTTTTGAATCCAAGTTTCTTCGGCATCAATCAATACAGAGACATCCATTTTCTTGGCTAAAGCGCAAATACGGTCTACTCTATCATGCACCCGCGCATAAGCCGCCTGCTCTTCTTTACTCAACTTCTCACCTGCATGAATTTTGGTCAGCAAATCAAAGTGCGCCAACCCTGTCACCTTAAAAGCAGAGAAGCGGATAAATTCAAATTGACCAGCGCGTTCAATGGTCTTCAAAATCTCTTCTGTGGTGGCATCAAAACCCTCTTCTGACTTTTCTCCTTCGACAGAATAATCATAAATGGCCCCCACATTAAAGGCAGCAAGTTGATTTGTAGCGCGTTGACAACCATCTAAGGTTTCGCCACCGCAAAAAAGGTTGAAAATGGTTTTCTTAATTAATCCCTTCACCGGAAGACCAACATTCAGAGAGAATTCCATGAGTTGAGAACCCACCTTCACCAAGGTAGGCGACTGCATTGTTGAAAATACAAAATTTGCCTTTTTCAACGCCTCGTCAGTCCGTGCTGCAAAGGCGTTCGTAAGGTTGTCAAAATCAACAAACTTTTTTAGTTCCATAGCCATATTCGAAGGGGCAAATATAGTAACAAACAGATAGTCTCCTACCTTTGTTATGACGATAAGCAAACGATTGATCCATGTCCGAAAAGAGCTTAGATAAACGGCCTTTGAACCGTACTAAACCACTAATCATAGCGGGACCCTGTAGTGTAGAAAGTAAGGAACAACTCTTCTCTACTTTAGAGGGACTCCCATTGGCCAAACTAGATTATGTGCGTGGTGGCATTTGGAAACCCCGAACCCGGCCAGGCTCTTTTGAGGGCATGGGAGAAGCCGCTTTTGAATGGATTGAAGAGGCTAAATCTGTTTTTAATATCAAGTTTGCTACCGAAGTGGCCACGGCAGAACATGTTGAAATTGCATTGAAAAATGACGTATCTATGGTTTGGATTGGCGCAAGGACCACTGTGAACCCATTTAATGTTCAAGAAATTGCAGATGCCTTAAAGGGCGTGAAAATTCCTGTATTCGTTAAAAATCCAATCAATCCAGAATTGGCACTTTGGAAAGGTGCCATTGAACGCTTCGTGAAAAACGGCATTGAGCAATTGGGCGCAATCCATAGAGGCTTTCAAACTTTTCAACCTAGTAAATACAGGAATACCCCATTTTGGCAAATTGCCATGGAATTCAAAAGTGAATTTCCAAACATCCCAATGATTTGCGATCCGAGCCATATGGGCGGAAAAAGGGCTTTGATTGGCGAACTTTCTCAAAGGGCGCTTGATTTAGACTATGATGGCCTAATGATCGAAACGCATTTTGACCCTGACAATGCCTTGAGCGATAGCCAACAACAACTCACTCCTGCCAATTTCACAATACTTTTGGATCAATTGATCCTTCGGGAACATGCTTTCAATGATGAAAGCATTATTAATCAACTTGAAATCATCAGAGAACAAATCGACCAAGCCGACAGAGAAATTTTAGAAGCCATCGCAACCCGCTTAAGTCTGGTGGAAAAAATTGGTGATTATAAAAAAGAAAACAACGTTGCCATTTTTCAAATCAGCCGTTGGAAAGAGATTTTGCAGTCGAGATCAGAATGGGCAAAATCTTTAAACCTAGATCCAGAATTTATTCGCGAACTTTATCGACATATTCACCAACAATCCGTAAGAATACAGACTTCCGTATTTAATTCGGACAAAGCATCGAAAACAAATGACTGACCTAGGACTACTCGGCCCCGAAAACACATATCACGACATTGCAAGGCAGCGTTTCTTGCCCAATTTGAGCTTTTCCTTCTTCAATAATTTTGATGACATCTTCACAGCATTAAAAGAAGGGAAAATCAAAAAAGCATTGATTGCAGTGCGCAACAACGCCTCTGGATTGGTGAGCAATAACTTGGAACGCATAAGAGCTGCCCAGTTCAAGATTGTTCAAGAATATGATTTGCCTGTCAACCTGTGCTTGGGAAGCAATCGGCCACTTTCGTTGAGAGAAATCACCAAGATATATTCTCATACCATGGCCATTAAAGAGACTCAAAAGTTCTTTTCTAAATATAGCCACATCACCTTTATATCAAGCACCAGTACCGCTGGCGCAATTCAAGAGTTAGTGAACAATCGCGAGAAAACGGCAGCAGTAATCTCTAGCAAAGAAGCGATCGAAACAAATAATCTATTGCTTATTGCTGAAAACATAGAAGATCATCCTGACAACAAAACAACCTTCACACTAATCGAGGGGTAAATCGATTGCACAAAAAATTTTATTAATAATGTTTTGACTTACGGATTAGATACCTAAGTTTATGCCATGATCAATACAGCAGGCTTCTTTTATTACTTCTTTTACTTTAGAACTCACGAGAGATCGAGCCTGCGCTTACATTGAAAAAACTTAAAGAAATTTCATAGCCCGGTTCGAAAGAGTCGGGCTTTTTTTTTGACTAAACATTATTATGGACATCATCGACATTAAAGATTGGGGCTTAGGATTATCAGAACATGTTCTGATTGCTGGCCCATGCAGCGCAGAAAGCCCGCAGCAAATTGAAA
This sequence comes from Cytophagales bacterium CG12_big_fil_rev_8_21_14_0_65_40_12, assembly GCA_002786855.1. Classification (GTDB taxonomy): domain Bacteria; phylum Bacteroidota; class Bacteroidia; order Cytophagales; family Cyclobacteriaceae; genus Roseivirga. Next base: position 16,896 of record PCUU01000045.1, on the reverse strand, counting down.
CTATTGCCAAAGGATTGAAAGGCAGTCCGGTTGAATTATTCAGGGCAGGTATTTGGAAACCCCGAACGAGACCCGGCTCTTTTGAGGGGGTTGGATCTGAAGCATTGGAATGGCTAGATGCGGCCAAGGAAATTCTGAATGTGCCTGTTACGGTTGAAGTAGCCAAAACCAAGCATGTAGAAGCTGCATTGAAAGCTGGCGTTGAAGTGCTTTGGATTGGGGCAAGAACTACGGTAAATCCATTTTCGGTACAAGAAATATGCGAAGCGCTCAAGGGTGTTGATATTCCTGTAATGGTGAAGAACCCTATCAATCCAGATTTGCAGCTTTGGCTAGGAGCTTTTGAAAGATTGAATAAAGTTGGCATTAATAAAGTAGCTGGAATACATAGAGGATTTTCTGATCCCTACGAAAAGCGCTACAGAAACAAGCCAGAATGGTCAATGCCAATTCACTTGAAGAGAATGGTACCGGGCTTATCTGTGATTTGTGATCCAAGCCACATTTGCGGAACACGCGAAATCATTGGTGCGGTGAGCCAACGCGCCATCAATTTTGGATTGGACGGATTGATGATTGAAACTCATCACGATCCTGATAATGCATGGAGTGATGCCAAGCAGCAAATCACTCCTGACATGCTGAAGATCATTTATGATAGCCTCATCTTCAGAGAAAATGTTGATGAGCATCCAGAAATGCTCACTGAAATTGACAAGTACCGTCACAAAATCGACTTACTAGATTCTCAAATTTTAGAGCTTTTTTCAGAACGTTTCAAAGTCATAGAGCAAGTAGGCGAATACAAAAGGGAACACAATTTGGCCGTTTATCAGCCTAGTCGTTGGCAAGAAGTAATGGACAGCAGGATTAAAGAAGGCATTAAGAAAAACATGACCGAAAAGTTCATGAAAAGCCTTTTATTTGCCATCCATGAGGAATCCGTTAAAAAGCAGGAAGCCCAACTAAAAGAAATGCGCCCAATGGCCAACCTATGAGTGACATCATAATAGATAAAATAAAAACCACTTTACCTCTTTGCTTAAAGGAAATTAGCCATTCGCAATTGGCCGTTCTTGTCGATGAGAACACGCTTGCGAATTGCTATCCTTTAATCAAGGAATTGCTTCCTCCGCATTTACTGATAGAAATCAGTTCGGGCGAAGAACACAAAACCCTCCGCACTTGCGAACACATTTGGGAGCAAATGACCCTCAATAACTTCGACAGAAAAGCACTCTTGATCAATTTGGGTGGTGGCGTGATTGGCGATATGGGTGGTTTTTGTGCGGTCACTTATAAAAGAGGTATTCGTTTTGTCAATATTCCAACCACCTTATTAGCAGCAGTTGATGCCAATGTTGGTGGAAAACTGGGCATCGATTTTATGGGCTTCAAAAATCACCTTGGCTTTTTTCAAGACCCTGAAGCTGTATTGATCGACCCCATATTCCTGAAAACATTATCTAATAAAGAACTTCGATCAGGCTTTGCTGAAGTGATAAAGCACGGACTTATTGCAGATGCAGATTATTTCGACCAAGCAATCACCAAAGGTTTGGAGATTGACAATTGGGAAGCAGTAATTGCACACTCTGTAGAAATCAAAAATGCCGTAGTCAAAGCCGACCCAAAAGAAGCTGGTTTAAGAAAGATTTTAAATTTTGGACATACCGTTGGCCATGGGATCGAAAGCTATTATCTACCAAGCGAATTCAAGCTACTTCATGGCGAGGCGATTGCCATCGGGATGATTTGTGAAGCCTACTTGTCAAAAAAACTTTTGGGTCTTTCCGCTGAAAATCTAAAGCAAATTTCTGATTCAATTCTCAAAATTTATCCTGACATTAACATCAGAAAAGAGGATTTTGTAGGCATCGTGAAACTCATGTACCAAGACAAAAAAAACCAAGGCCGTCAACTTAATCATTCGCTATTAAGGGGAATTGGCAGCGCCACTTATGACATCGCAGTGGACGAAAAAGACGTAATCGATTCCCTTTTTTACTTCACCAAACTCAAGCAATAATATCGTGGATAAGATTCATCTTAAGCACTCACCCATCATAAAGGAAGTTGAAATTCCTCTTCCCGCATCGAAAAGTGAGAGCAATAGGGCTTTAATTCTCAACGCACTTTCAGGCAATCTTTCTCAGATTCAAAACATTTCCGAAGCACGCGATACCCAAACCATGCTCAAGTTGCTCGCCAGCGAAGAAGAAACATTGGATGTACTTGATGCTGGGACCACAATGCGTTTTCTGACTGCATTAACGGCAGTGGGCAATCAAACAAGAATCCTTACAGGCACTCCTCGAATGCAAGAAAGGCCAATCAAGATTTTGGGAGTTGCGCTCAAACAAATTGGCGCTAAAGTCAAATACCTGAAAAATGAAGGCTATCCACCGCTGAGGGTAAAGCCAATTATTGAGCAAAAGACCAATCATATTAAAATGAAAGGGGATGTCAGCTCTCAGTTTATATCCGCTATTTTAATGATTGCCCCTTCCCTTCCCAAGGGTTTGAGCTTAGAGTTGAAAGGCAAAATCGGCTCTCGTCCCTACATCCAAATGACATTGGACATGATGCGTTTGTTCGGAGTAGGAGCCAATTGGACCAATCAAACTATAGAAATTCGTCCGCAGCAATACAAGGAGTATCCTTATACAGTAGAATCAGATTGGTCTGGGGCTAGCTACTGGTATAGTTTTGTTGCACTTGCTGACAATGCCACCTTAAAACTTAAGGGCTTACGGCAAAAGTCACTTCAAGGTGATATAGCCATTGTTCATATGATGAACCAATTGGGCGTAATGAGCACCTTTGAAGCGGATGGAGTGCTACTCCAAAAAATTCCTCATGCCAGCGAAGTCAGCATAGACTTTAGTGACAGCCCGGACTTGGCGCAAACCATCGCGGTTGTCTGTGCAGCTAAAAAAATCAAATGCACCATGACTGGCCTTGAAAGTCTTCGCATTAAAGAAACCAATCGTATCAAGGCACTGAAAAAAGAGCTCAAAAAATTCAATGTTAAGTTGAAAGAGATTGAACCAGAAGTATTTGAGTTAAGATCAAATTTTGAGGTGTCCACAGCACCCATCGAAATTGAGACTTACGATGATCACAGAATGGCCATGGCTTTTGCCCCCCTCTGTACTCAGCAAGAAATAGTCATTAAAAACCCCGATGTGGTTAAAAAATCATACCCTGGCTTCTGGAAAGATGTTGAATTGGCTACTCAATAAAAAGTCGCTTAAATTACTTTTCATCGATTGAACTTACTGGCTTTCAATACGGTTGGAAGTTCGTTAATCTTACCTTACTATGGCTGCCAAGAAGAAAAAACTCAACAACATCACCACAAAACAGGTCTTCAACACTATTATTTGGCCGAAAAGGGGCTTGCTCCTATTTGGTTTATTATTGATACTTCTTCGTAGCGGGGCTAGCCTTGTATTGCCTTGGGCAACAAAATACCTGTTGGACGATGTGGTCATTAACAAAGACCTTGGCGAACTAAAGTGGGTGATTTCAATTACTATTGCCTCTATTATTACCTCGGCAGTTACAGGCTTTGCATTAACACGCTTATTAAGCGTTCAAGCTCAAAAACTGATTTCAGAACTAAGGGTTAAGGTCCAAAAGAAAATACTCTCTCTACCCATCAACTACTTTGATAGCACAAAATCTGGAGCGCTAGTTTCTAGGATAATGACTGATGTTGAAGGGGTTAGAAACTTAGTTGGAACTGGCTTAGTACAGCTGGTAGGTGGTTTACTTACTTCTGTTGGCGTGATGTACATGTTGATTGACATGAGTCCAAAACTAACTGCTTTTGTGTTGGCTCCGGTGATCATTTTCGGGCTCATTGCCATGAAAGCCTTTGGTTATTTGCGTCCCATTTTCAGAAAAAGAGGCCAATTGAACGCAGAAGTAACTGGCAGGTTAACCGAAACATTAAATGGTGTTCGTGTAATTAAAGGCTTTGGTGCAGAGCTTCAAGAAATCGCAACCTTCGAAAAAGGCGTAGATGAACTCTATCAAAACGTAAAGAAAACATTAACAGCCACTGCGCTTGTCACTAGCTCAGCTACTTTTCTTTTAGCAGGAGTAGCCAGTACTGGAATCCTAGGCATAGGTGGTTACTACATTATTCAAGGAGACATGACTCCAGGTGAATTGGTGGCCTTTATTGCCTATTTAGCCGTTATGATCGCTCCAATCGTTCAAATGTCAAATATTGGAAGTCAGATTACCGAGGCTTTCGCAGGACTTGATCGTACTGAGGAAATCATGAAAATGAAAGCCGAAGACGAAGATGAAAATAGAACAGTTGAGCTAAAAGACACTAGAGCTGATATGAGCTTTGATAACGTTACCTTTTCTTACGAAGAAGGAGTTGATGTATTGAAGAATATCAGTTTTAAAGCACCTTCGGGTTCTGTTACTGCCTTGGTAGGTACTTCAGGTTCTGGAAAATCAACCATTGCTGGTTTAGCAGCTACATTCTTAAACCCAAAAGAAGGTAAAATCACGATTGACGGAATTGATCTTTCCACTGTGCTTTTAAAAAGTTACCGCAGAAAATTAGGGGTGGTTTTACAAGATGACTTTTTGTTCGAAGGCACTATTAGAGAAAACATACTTTTCCCTAGGCCAAACGCCACAGAAGATCAAGTTCAAGCAGCGGTGAAAGCGGCTTATGTAAATGAATTTACAGATAGATTCGACTTGGGATTAGAAACCGTTATTGGCGAGCGTGGTGTAAAATTATCAGGAGGTCAACGTCAAAGAATTGCAATCGCAAGAGCAGTATTGGCCGATCCCCGAATTCTAATCTTAGATGAAGCTACTTCAAATCTTGATACTGAAAGTGAATCATTCATTCAAGAAAGTTTATCGACTTTGATGGAAGGCAGAACCACTTTTGTAATTGCTCACCGTTTAAGTACCATTCGCAAAGCCGACCAAATTCTAGTAATAGAAAATGGTGAAATAGCTGAAAGGGGAACGCATGACGAACTTATTGCAAAAGAAGGACGATACTTCCAGTTGTATACTTATCAAGCAAGAATTTAATAGGGATTGATTACTTTGAGGCATGAAACGTATTTATGCCTCTATTTTAATCCTCCTATTATCATTCACAGCTTTTGCACAAGACCCCTTGCGTTTTGCGGAAGAGGTAAAGAAATTTGAGAATACAGCAAATAATTATCCTGAGGCCAACAGAATTGTTTTCACGGGTAGTTCCAGCATAAGACTTTGGGTGGATTTCAAATCTTACTTCCCAAACGATAATGTGATCAATACAGGTTTTGGAGGATCAGAAACATCAGATTTGATCCATTATAAAAGCCTTCTTATTGATCAATTCAACCCTCGCCAAGTTTTCATATACGAAGGAGATAATGACCTTAATTCTGGTAAATCCCCAATTCAAATCGTGAGTGACCTTACGGCCTTGGTATCAAGTCTACTAGAAAACAAAATTATAGAAAGCATTGTGATCATTTCCCCAAAGCCAAGTATCGCCCGCGCGGCCCTCCGCACCGAATATGAGAAGATGAACAAAGTGATCAAAGCCTCCACTGAGCTTTCCACCAGAGTTCAATTTGCCGATATCTGGCCTCCAATGCTCAACCCTGATGGCTCTCTCAAAAAGGAGCTTTTTATTGAAGATGGATTGCACATGAATAAAAAAGGTTATGACCTTTGGATTCAGGTCATAGCACCCCTTGTGTTAAAATCAAAATAAATTCTACCCTGATTAGGTACTGAAAACAGCCAAATCTCCATTCCAGATGGGTTTCTCAAGCCCTTCAAACGACTGAGCACCTCAGTCAACAAAACTTTTTATGTAAATATGTTGAATATTACATATTTATCTCTCATCTTTAAGTCCGTTTCACCTAAACGTTATGAAAACTGTCACGATTTCAGTGCTCGTGTTGTACACGGGTCTGGTGGCCTTACTCAACATGCGCAATGTTGAAAAAGCTACCGGCAACTCCGAAAGTGCTCTTTTGGCTTCTTATGAAGACTCGATGGAGGTCAGTTTTTACAGTTCCCCTTCCCAGCAATATTTTCATGATTCATTAACCATACCTACAAAAAAGAGGTATCGAATATTCTTTAAAAACAGGTCTTCTAAAAAATTAGAAGTTGCCATTCGATTTAAAACTGAAAGTGGTGAATGGACGATCAATACACCTGAAATTTTAAAACCAGGTGAAGAACAAGAGATGGGCATTAGTTATTCAAAGACCTATTTCTATCGCGCATCATCATCAAAGGGACTGAATAAAAAGGCCTTGGCCGCTAAATATAGATCGGGTATACATGAAGAGGCCATGAATAGATTAGGCTTTACAAAACAAGATATTTGGGAGTGTTACAGTACTGACACGTGCAACGCTTTTGCGGTGTTCGAGTAACCTCATTCGGGGAAGATGCTGGGTCTTCCCCATTTTTTCTATAGTGCCTTTAAGTAATCCACGGCACGGAGCATTCTACTTCCATACCAACTGAACATTTCCCCATCGACTAATTTGATTTCAGAATTTGGAAGCGCTGTTCTAAATTCTTCAATATGCTTTTCTTTAAAAGGGTAAGGTTCAGAAGAAAGTAGAATTACCTCTGGGGCGAGATTCACAATTTGATCAAATATTAATTCTGGATATCGAGGTGCTTCAATTACATTTTCAAAGCCAGAAAAATCCATAATCTCATCAATGAAAGTACCTCGACCAGCAGCCATATAAGGCGCCTTCCAAATCAAATAAATGGTCTTCTTCCTTTTTTTGTAACCGAAACTCGCGAAGCCCTCCTTAATTCTTTCAGAAAGAGAAATAGCCTTTACTCGTTCATCTGTAATGTTTCCCAGCGCCAAGATCATATCTAAGGCTTGATCGATACTAGCAATATCACTCATCCAAACAGGATATTTAGCGCTCAATTGATCAATACCTTCTTTGTAGTTTTCCTCCTTGTTTCCAATGATTAAATCGGGTTTTAGCAAGTCTATTACATCGAATTTGAATTGCTTTGTTCCTCCTACAATAGCTTTCGACTGCTGCCAAGCCTTCGGATGTACACAGAATTTGGTGATCCCAACCACCCTATCTTCCAAACCTAAATCATAAAGCAATTCGGTTTGAGACGGAACAAGTGATATAATGCGTTGAGGTGGGAAAGAAATAATAACTTCCTTCCCCATTTGATCTCTTACTCTGAGTAGCTTATTCATTGAATTCTCAATATTCTCTCCGCTTCTACGATTAAGTTTTAAGCCCTCCAAAAGTATATTTTACATTTTAGCTGCTCCTATTCATTCCTTCTTAAATAATGACTTCAACTTTTGGAGGGTCAAGCAGGTTTTAAAGGAGAGTTCAGCTTTAGATCCTGTGTGCTCACCTATTTCAAATAGCTGAAATCGTGATCAGCACCAAGTTGAATCACAAATTGATACATCAACTGGATTACTTGCTCTATATCACTTTCACTTGCGGTTTCTACTGTGGTATGCATGTACTTCAGCGCCAAAGAAATTAAAGCTGAAGGCACTCCTTCATTAGAATAAGCAAAGGCATCCGTATCCGTTCCAGTTGATCTTGAACTTGCATGACGTTGGAAGGCTATCTTGTTCTTTTCAGCAACTTCGATCAGCATCTTCAACAAGTTATTATGCACTGCTGGCCCATAAGAAAGCACAGGGCCCAAACCGCATTTCTGGTCACCTTGCAATTGCTTTTCATACATTGGCGAAGCTGTATCATGACAAACATCGGTAATAATTGCAACGTCAGGTTTAATTCTTGCCGCAATCATTTCGGCACCACGCAAGCCAATTTCTTCTTGCACTGAGTTGACAACATAAAGCCCAAAAGGAAGTTTCTTACCACTTTCATGAATTCTTCTCGCTACCTCAGCAATCATAAAACCTCCAATTCGGTTGTCTAAAGCTCTTCCGCACCAGAATTTCTTGTTCAACTTGAACACCTCATCATCGAAAGTGATGACCGTTCCAACGTGGATGCCCATTTCAAGTACCTCAGCTTTATTCGCTGCTCCCACATCGATGAAGATATTGCGAAGCGTTGGGGTTTTCTCCGTTTCCTTATCTCGAACATGAATTGCCGGCCAACCGAATACACCTTTGACCACTCCTTTTTCAGTATGAATATTAACCCGCTTTGATGGTGCAATTTGATGGTCCGATCCACCATTTCTGATGACATAGATATAACCGTTGTCATCGATATAATTTACAAACCAACTGATTTCATCAGCATGTGCTTCGATCACCACTTTATAGGGCGCATCAGGATTGAATACAGCCACTGCGGTTCCGTATTTATCTGTGAAATAAGTATCCGCATAAGGCTTCACATAGTCCAACCAAATTTGCTGGCCTGAAGACTCAAAACCTGTCGGTGATGCATTATTTAAATATTTAACTAAAAAACTCTCGCTGTGCTTATCCATCATTTATCTGTTTTTAGTAATCTCGTTTGATACTTTGTAATCCTCAAGGCCTTCCCTATTAAAGTGGAATATTACCATGTTTCTTTTTGGGCAGCGTAGCCACCTTATTCTCTAACATTCCAAAAGCTCTGATTAATTTCTTTCTAGTCTCATTAGGGAAAATCACTTCGTCCACATAACCTCTTCGGGCTGCGCGATATGGATTAGCGAACTTTTCAGTATACTCATCTACCTTCTCTTGCAGTTTGACTTCTGGATCAGAATCAGTCGCAATTTCTCTCTTGAAAATAATTTCAGCAGCCCCTTTAGCCCCCATTACTGCAATTTCGGCCGAAGGCCACGCATAATTCATATCAGCTCCGATGTGTTTCGAATTCATCACATCATAGGCTCCACCATATGCTTTTCTAGTAATCACTGTAATTCTTGGAACTGTAGCTTCTGAAAAGGCATAAAGTAGCTTTGCTCCATTCGTGATAATGGCATTCCATTCTTGGTCTGTGCCCGGTAAAAAGCCCGGAACATCTTCTAGCACAAGCAATGGCACATTGAAACAATCGCAAAAACGCACGAATCGAGCACCTTTCACACTTGCATTAATATCTAAAACCCCGGCCATTGAAGCAGGCTGATTGCCTACAATCCCAATTGATCTGCCTCCAATTCGTGCAAAGCCAACCACAATATTTTCAGCAAAATTCTTATGTACCTCGAAGAATGAGTCTTCATCCACAATACCATCAATCACCTCGCGCATATCGTAAGGTTGATTTGGGTTTTCTGGGATGATATCATCCAATTTCTTCCTTTGCTCATCCCCTAATTCATAAGCATAAACCGGAGCTGTATCTTCACAATTTTGAGGAATATAAGAGAGCAACTGTTTGATTTCGTTGATACACTGTACCTCATTGGCAGAAGAAAAATGTGTAACGCCACTTTTGGTGCTGTGGGTGCTTGCTCCGCCCAGTTCTTCAGAAGTAACTTCCTCTTGTGTTACGGTCTTCACCACATTTGGACCCGTCACGAACATATAAGAGGTATTTTCCACCATGAAAATAAAGTCAGTAATGGCGGGCGAATAAACGGCACCGCCTGCGCAAGGGCCCATAATGGCTGAGATTTGAGGAACAACTCCTGATGCCAATGTATTGCGATAGAAAATATCGGCATAGCCGCCTAGCGACACTACGCCTTCTTGAATTCGGGCACCGCCCGAGTCATTCAAACCTATGATTGGCGCTCCATTTTTCATGGCCAGTTCCATGATCTTCACAATCTTTTCGGCATGGGTTTCTGAAAGCGAGCCGCCAAACACGGTGAAATCTTGCGAATAAATATAAACCAAACGACCATGCACAGTCCCATAGCCTGTAACTACACCATCCCCTAAATAAATTTCCTTTTCAAGGCCAAAATCGGTAGCGCGGTGCTCTACAAATTTTCCGATTTCTTCAAAACTACCTTCATCCAAAAGCAATTCTACTCTTTCGCGCGCTGTAAGCTTCCCTCTTTTGTGCTGCGCATCAATTCTCTTTTGGCCTCCACCCAACAAGGCCTCTTCATTTTTTTGTGTAAGAAGCGCTAACTTTTCTGCTTTTGATTTATAATTCGGAGTGTTTTTCTCAGCCATAGGTATGCTTTTTTGTGGTGGTCAAATATATGGAGGCAGGGACAAAAAAAGAACATATTCGCCATCTATTCACCAGCTTTAAATATTCGTTTTAATGTAGAATACTTTATCTTCGCCCAAATTGCCAGAGGGATGAAAGAGCGCATTGCAATTATAGATTTAGGCACCAACACCTTTCACTTGTTCATTGTTGAAATCAGTGAGAACAAGGTGTTAAAAACGCTCTATAAAGAAAAAATAGCGGTAAAAATTGGCAAAAACGGCATCAGTAAAGGTAGAATTTCAGCCGATGCACAAAAGCGTGCCCTCCATACGCTTAAGGTTTTTAAGACGGTTACCGATCAATTTCATGTCTCAAAAATCACTGGTGTGGCAACCAGCGCAATCAGATCAGCCAAAAACGGGCAACAACTGCTCGATGAGATCAAATCACAAACTGGAATAGAAATTAATATCATCTCTGGCGACAAAGAGGCTGAGCTTATTTTTTACGGTGCCAAATGGGCCGTCCCTTTCGATGACAGACCACAATTGGTAATGGATATTGGTGGCGGAAGTGTAGAGTTTATCATTGGCACGGAAAGCCAAATACTCTGGAAGCAAAGTTTTGAAATTGGTGCACAACGTCTGTTGGACAAGTTTCATGGCATTGACCCTATGCCCGCCTCTAAGATAGAAGAAATGGGTATTTGGCTGGCAGCTGAATTAGATTCGCTATTGCTTGCCATTGAAGAATTCAAGCCTCAAAACCTAATTGGTTGTTCAGGAACATTCGACACGCTCACCGAAATTCATACCCAAGAAAATAACATCATAAAAGATTCGGAATCGCTGACCTTCGAATTAAGTCGATCTGATTTTCAAAATATTTATCAAGAATTGATTACAAAAAACAAACAGCAACGACTAGAAATACCCGGCATGGTCACCATGAGAGTGGATATGATTGTAGTTGCGGCTTGTTTAATCAACTTTGTTCTTCAGCATTTAAAAACCAATACCATCACCGCTTGTGCTTATGCACTTAAAGAAGGTGTATTGTTTTCGCTTCTTTCTTCGATAGAGGAAGAAAAGGAAGAGGAAATTAATCAGTAATAAAACCCTCCATTTATGGCCAATTACGCATATAAATCCCTTTTCAATTTCTCAAAATCTGTTTTTCTGGCCATGGGCTGTCCCGAAGTCGAGGCAGATCAAGCCACAAAGACATTGCTTTCAGCAGATTTAAGAGGAATTGATTCTCATGGCGTTGCAAGACTTAAGGGATATGTAAGACTTTGGGAAAAGGGTAGAATCAACGCTACTCCTAATATTAAGGTAGTTCATGAAACGCCAAGTACGGCTGTTGTGGACGGAGATGCGGGCTTGGGGCTTGTAGTAGCTCCTTTCGCAATGAAAATTGCGATGGAAAAAGCCGAAAAAGTAGGCACTGGCTGGGTCGCTGTTAGAAATTCTAATCATTATGGAATTGCTGGCTACCATTCACTAATGGCGGTTGAAAAGGATATGATTGGCATTTCGATGACCAATGCCAGTCCATTAGTTTCTCCGACTTTCTCGAAAGAAAGAATGCTCGGCACCAACCCTATAGCCGTGGCCATTCCAGCAGGAACAGAACCTCATTTTGTAGGTGATTTTGCAACCACTACTGCCGCCAATGGCAAACTAGAGATACTTCAGCGCAAAGGCGACCCTGCCCCCCAAGGCTGGCTTCAAGACAAAGAGGGCTTAGAAACCACAAATTCTTTCGGAGTAAATGAGGGAGGTGCATTAAGGCCTTTGGGTGGAAGCCGCTTGCATGGTAGCCATAAAGGCTATATTCTCGGTTCGATAGTGGATATTTTTTCGGCTGTACTTTCAGGGGCAAATTACGGGCCTTGGGCTCCGCCATTTGTAAGCTTTATTGATCCGGTGAGCGATCCAGTAGGCGAAGGTTTAGGGCATTTCTTTGGCGCTATGAGAGTAGATGCATTCCGACCTGCGGAAGATTTCAAATCTCATATGGACAATTGGATCCAGCGTTTTAGAAATTCTACCCCTATTGATCCTAGTCAGCCTGTTGTGATCCCTGGAGACCCAGAAAGAAAAATGGAAGCGATCCGTATGGCTGAAGGTATTCCGTTATTGCAACCTGTCGTTGATGACTTAAAAGCTGTTGGAGAAAAGTTTGGGGTTGAGTTTAAGTAGTTAAAGCGTTACCCCAGCCCTAATTACAAATGCACTGTTATAGGGTGATTTAAGCTCATCGTGCAATAGGTTGTAGAGAATGGTAAGGTTGACGCCTCCTCTGCCCAACACAGGTTGAAAAATGCCACCACCAATAAATAAACCAGGCACCCATTCCCTTATCGTATTCTCATTATTGGTATTCGATGCAAACTCAACATTCAAGGCTTCAAATTCCATATGTGCAAAATAGGTTTCAAGGATATTCTTCCTCATAAAGGTCCTTCCGCCATACACGCTGCTGTTTACCTTAAAGGTATTTCCTGAAGGAAGAATAACATATTTGCGCGAAAGGTATAGATAAGTGGCCCCTAAGCCAACCGACAAAGTTGGCGTTAGCATGTAACCCGCCAAAGGAGAGATGTCGATATAGCTGAAGTTACTACCAAGGTTCAATGAAAAATTGCCTCCAGTATACACTCGTTCTTTAAAATCACTGGTCTTTACAGAATCAGTCTTTTGTTCCTCTTTTTCTTCGAAGTACACCTGAGCATTTAAAGCAGGAGCGATGGCAAAGAGCACAATGTATAAGGTGCAGAATCTTTTCATATTGGTAGAACGAAAAAAGTCCTCGTTTGAGGACTTGATCTTGAATATTTTATTTGGCTAATCTTCGGTTACGACAACATAGAGATCTTCCGAACTTTTTTTCATTAAATATTTCTCACGAGCAAATTTTTCCAACAATTCTTGGTTGGTGGTTAGCTCTTCACGATTTTTCAGGACCTCAACCTTTTTTTCAAGGTAATATTCCTTTTGACCCTCAAGTGCATTGAGTTTAGATCGTAATCTAATCTGGGTCACGAAGTCGTTTGAATCCACAAACAACATCCAAACAACGAAGAAGGCTCCGAAAAGAAAGTAGAAACTTTTCATGAAGCGGGGTACTTTGGTGAAAGTCTTCATATTACAAAAGTAACTAACTTTTATTCAGAAAGTCAAAATTAAAAACGCCTACTAATTATTTGGCGCCCCTCCATCTACCCATGCCACGATAGCAGAGATTTGATTGCTGCTTAATGATGCTGAACCCGATGGTGGCATTGTTTGCGCTGCCACGCGGGATTTAATACTGGTCGCCCTCGGTGCAACGTCCTCATGTCCTGTAATTGTAAAAGGTGCCGAGCCTCCTGTCACGTGACACCCAGAGGTAGCACAAAAACTTTGCATAATTGGCAATACTACATTGGCAAAAGACGGCACGCTGGTTTGGGCGTCTTCATCTACCGTAACTTGAATCGTCTGGGTACATTGCTGACTATCTCTTGCGGTAACATTATAGCTACCAGCTGCCAACCCATTAAAAGTACCCGAAGACTGAAAGCTACCATTGTTCAATTGGTATTGAAATCCCCCATTCCCACCAGTAGCCATCACCACAAACGAGCCTGTTGATTGACCAGCGGCAGCGTTTTGTTGATTAGAAACAGTGAGGTTAATGGGAATGCTACAAGGGTCAGGTTCGCTTTCACTGCCACCACCACAAGCAGAAATGACAAAAGTGACAAGCAACATCAAGTGTAAAAAATTCTTTTTCATAATCAGCAGTTTTCCCCCTTACTGCTCTCGTTGAAGTTTGGCTGCGCAGGACACAAAAAAATTACTCTTTATTGGGGTTGGTTTTGAACAGCAGAGGCAGAAAGCATGAAATGAATAGATCATCTCTACCATCGTCTTCCGCTCCTAGTTTGTTCAAGTCTGCGCCAAAGAGTAGTGCAGGCACGAAGGGTCTAAAAGTTCATTCCTACGTCAGGATAGAAATCTATATAATAACAGCAATTGAAACGCTTACTAGATGGAACAAAAAGCCCTTATTAACTCGCTTTATACCACTCTATCCCACTCTCTAAAGTCTCAGACAATTCAATCTTAGGATCCATCACCTTAAGTTCTTCATGGACACGTGCCTTAAGAGCAGCTTCAATTTCCTTCTTCACTAATTTGCGATAAGGTAAAAAGTGCTCCATGAAAACGACAAATGTCAAGAAGTTACCAATGCCTCCTCGATTGTGTTTGTACATTTTGAGTAAGTACTTCCAAAACACGAATCTTGTGCTTCGGATTAATCCCATCTTCACGAACATTTTCAAGCCAAAAATCACACCTTTCAAATCGAAATCAGACTTGTGCTTATTGGCCATTTTCTTACGCAGCTCGGGGTTACGGTGTACCTCTGCTTGCCCAACCAACATAAAGTGATCAAACACTCGTTTAAGGTAATTTTTAGGATCGTAGAGTTGCCAGAACGTCTCTACATATTCTTCGGCAATATCTTCTATAGGTCGAGTGGGTATAAAATTCAATAAGGTGGTTTGATTGAGGTTAGCATCATCCAAGAGCCTATTTTCAACTTTGAGTCTGTCCCATAAAGCAGTGCCGGGCAGCGCTTGCAACATACTGAATGTCACTCCTGGAATTGCATTTTGTGTTGCGAATTCAAAAACACGAGGCCCTGCTCCCTTCTTTTCACCATCAAAACCAATGATGAACCCAGCCATAATCCTAAGTCCAGATTTAGCAATTTTCTCCAACGACTCGTTCATTGGCTGCCTGTTGTTTTGATGCTTAAGCGTAAGCTTCAAACTATCTGTATCAGGCGTTTCGATACCGATGAAAACGGTAGAAAATTTACTCACTGCCATCAATCGAAGCAGCTCATCATCTTGCGCCATATCTATGGATGCCTCAGTGGTAAAACTGAAAGGATAACCATTATCGGTCTGCCAATCGATGAGTTTTTCAAGGAATGGTTTTACGGTTCGCTTATTTCCGATAAAGTTATCATCAACGAAGAAAATACCGCCTTTCCAGCCTAATTTCAGTAGTGCATCCAATTCCTTTTCAACTTGACTAAACGTTTTTGTGCGTGGTTTTCGACCATACAAAATAATAATATCACAGAATTCACACTGAAAAGGACAGCCTCTTGAGTATTGGATGGCCATCAAGAAATAAGCATCCATATCAAGTAAATCAAAGCGTGGCACAGGGCTTAATGTTACGTCTGGCTTGTCCTTTGATCGAAAAATACCCGATGTTTCACCTCTTTTTAGCGCATCAACAAATAAACTGATTGTATATTCCCCTTCATCCAATACCAGAAAGTCAGCACCAGCATTGAGCATATCGTTAGGCAAAGAAGTCGCATAAGGCCCTCCTACCACTACGGGTTTTCCTCGCCTTTTTGCCTCTTTGATTTGCCCCATAAAGTCTTCCTTTTGAGCAATCATGCCAGAAAACATTACCATATCGGCCCACTCCCAATCGTCTTCTGTTACAGGCTCAATGTTCCTGTCCTTCAATCGGTAATTCCATTCTTGAGGGAGCAAAGCAGCGACAGTTACGAGACTTAATGGCGGCATAAATGCCTTTTTACCAATGCCTTGCACTGCTTTTTCAAATGACCAAAAACTTGTTGGAAAAATAGGGTAACTGAGAAGAATGTTCATTGGGTTAAAGGTTGATTGATGCTTTAAAAAGACAATTCAAGTTAATGCAAATCAATATCTTAAATCTTCTCCGATGAACCGCCTTTTTTCTATATTAATCTTTTGTGAAAAATCTATATTAGTGATTCATCCTTTTCCCCTGAAGGCGAAATTTCAGGAATAGCAGTTAGCCCTTAATATTCTTTCCCTAAGACACGAAGGGTCTTAAGTTCCTTCGTGCCTCAGGATGAAAATCTATTCAATGACATGGGTTGATAATCCCAGAGTTTGAATCTTAACCTAACCTATCCCTTACAAACTGAATCTTCGTTTTACCATGAGCAGCGGGTTTGCCGTCTTCTCCGAGGTTCACCATAATGATTTTGTCAATGCTCAGAATATCCTCTCGGGTAAGTTTATTCCTTACTTCGCATCGAAGCGTAATCGAGCTGTTACCAAAGGCAACGGCTTCAATACCTATTTCTATAATATCGCCTTGGACTGGGGCGTTGATGAAATTAATTTCTGAAATGAATTTGGTGACAATGCGCTTATTTTCAAGCTGCACAATGGTGTAAAGTGCCGCTTCCTCATCAATCCATTCCAGAAGACGACCTCCGAATAATGAACCATTCGGATTGAGGTCTTCTGGCTTTACCCATTTCCTGGTATGAAAATTCATATTAGCTTTTTAAAAACGATTTCAACATCCAATTCTCTTTCTGCAATAACTGGATGTAGCTGGTAAAGATATCAAGAGTACCTTCGTCATTGGCCTCAGCAGCTATTTTTAAAAGTTCTTCTACATTGGCAATCAAAATGGCATTTGCACTCACGATGGCTTCTACCATATTTTCGGCATTGATCACCTCGTCATATGACTCGATTTGTGCATGCTTTAAAATGTTTTTCAACGAACCTTTTGGTGTACCTTCTAAGGCGAGAATGCGTTCGGCAATTTCGTCTACTTTCAGCGCAGCGTCTAAATAAAGTTCTTCAAATTTAGCGTGCAGAACGAAGAAGAATGGGCCTTTAACATTCCAATGAAATAGTCTAAGGTTTTGATAATGTACCTGATAGTTAATTAATAGCTGCTTTAATGATTCAACTACTTGTGTGTTT
>PCUU01000092.1:32483-116575 GCA_002786855.1 Cytophagales bacterium CG12_big_fil_rev_8_21_14_0_65_40_12 | reverse complement strand
GGCAACAGGTCTATTGATTAAAAATTTAACCATTTGACTTAATTGTTCGAAGTGGAAAGTTCTTGAGTCGCAATGCTTACTCTTGCGTCATGCGCAATTTGCAAGTTGTTGCTGATGATCACGCTATTGCCATCTTCTAGGCCTTCCAGCACTTCAATGTCCACGCCATTGTCTAAACCAGTTTTCACGTACTTCCATTTCGCCAAACCATTTTCTAAAGTGAAAATGACTTCTTTGCCGCTTTTGATTACCAAGGCTTCTCGTGGCACAATAATGTTTTTGGCTTGAGGAACACGCACAATGGCATTGGCATTCATGCCGGGCAACAAGCCCTCGGTATCTTTTAATTTGAGTTTTACCTCAATCATTCCATTTTCATCTACCCGTGGATTGATTTCCGAAACATGGGCCACAAAGGATTGGGTCCTGCGGGCCAAAGGAAAAACATCTGCAACAAGACCAGACCTGAGAAAGCCAAAGTCGGTTTCCAATACCTTGGCGGTGAGTGTTAAATTGTTGGGGTCGTATATGGAGCACAGGGTATTGCCAGCAGAAACTAAGCTGCCCTGTTTGAATTCTAAATCCACGATCACACCGTCTGAAGGTGCTTTTAAAATAGTGTTTTCAAGATTGATTTCGGCTTCGCGAAGGCTGATTCGAGCATCCTTTAGGCCTGAATTCAATTCGAAAGTATTGATAACGTCTTTGTTGATAGAAGTTCCTCTGGTGATAGAGTCATTCCTGTAGTTGAGGTAAGCCTTTTCAACAGCAACTTTGGCTTTTTCCACGGCAAATCTTTCGTTTCGGTTTTCAAGTTGACCGATGATCTGACCTTTCTTGACCCTTTGGCCATTTTGAATCGATAGTTTTTCGAGGTATCCGCTGGTTTCGAAATTGATTTTGAGCTCATATACCGACTCAATGGTGCCTGTAGCATTGACCAGAAACTCAAAAGGCCTGTACTCAGCTGTGGCCACAGCCACTTCGGTTGGTTTTACTTCTTTGCGCAAGGCCTCAAGATCAGGCTCTTCAACTACAGTTTTTTGCTGTTGACAAGCTAAAGACAGTAGCATTAAAATCACTATCGAAAAAAAATGTTTCATAATAGCCAAAAATAGGGCTAAATATTGAATTTTAAACTAATAAGTCAGTTATATAAAAATTAGAGAGTACCCCATTCCTCCTATCCTTGCTACAGTTGTTTATCTTGAGAGTAAATATTACTTATTTCTTGAGAATGAAAAACAGATTCTTTCTTATCTAAAATATAGACTGGTGGTTATCTAGTGAAATTGGCTAAACTAGTTCAACGGATTTTTCAGTGTTGGGTTAGCAATTGGATCAAAGTCAATGGCACCAATTATCTTGCCTTTTTCAATGATTATTAATTGTGGGTATATTGACGATATTTTATCTAACCGTAGATAGTTGCTACTGTCAAGTGAATAATCTTCCGGGTTTAATTGATATCCTATTTGATTTCTGAAAAGTTTATAATCACCGACATTAGTGAAAACAGTATGAATACGTAGGTCTTGAGGTATTTCTTCACTAATTATATAACTTGTCGCACTTGAAATACAACCCCCGCAACCTTCACCTGGAATTATAATAATTCGATCAAAAGTTAGAAGTGAAGGGTTAATTTTTCTAATTTGCTTATTAAGGAGTATCAATTTATCCTCGGTTTTGTTGCATGATAACACAAGCAAAAGAATGAGTATAATGATGTAAGAACTATTGTAGTTTGAATATCTCAAGGGTTAAATTGTTTTCGTCATTTGAATAAAGATCTTTACGGGCAATTAGCAATCCATCTTTGGAGACACCTATCATTGACGGGTCATATTTTTCTTTCTCAAGCAGAATTTCTGAAAGTATTTGGAACTGCTGATTAAATGTTATTATGGATATATCGGGAATCCAATCACCACCCTTCACCTCCTCTAAGGTCGGTCGAGCATAGACAATCCTGTAATAGACGTTTCTGAATTGGTCATATAGCAGACCCGCAAAATCTGAATTGGAGAAGCTGTATAAATCTTGTTTTTGATAAAAGGAGTCATCCCTAGGTTTGGTCCCAAACTTAATATCCTCATCCATCGGCTCGAATGCGGATATTTGATTTGACGGAATTTTTGCTTTTGAATTGGTTTGGTTTTCGATGTTTCGAATATGAATGTTTTCATCGATTGGAAAATTGATTAGGATATTTTGACCGTCAAAAGCTAGCGTAGAGAAGTATTTAAAGGAGCCACCCCAATAGGCTTCGGAATAAATTTTTGGAAAAACAAAATCATAGCGTATCGCGCCTGTTACAATATTGACTATAGTTTGACTGGGTGTATTGGAATAATCATTCAATGGCTGTGCCAATGTTGAAGGAAAAAATATTTCTTTACCAACAATCTGAAATTTAGCCAATCCTATAGGTTCGGGAATGATTTGGAGGTTGGAATTATTAAAATCCACTATTTTGAATTTATTGGTCAATTGAGTGTCTCCGTTAAATAGAAAAAGTGTCCCTAAATTGGGATTGTAGATAAAAATGGAATCTCGATTATGGATCAAATGAGAGCCAGCCGCTAAAGCACCAACTCCCTTGGGGCCTTGCATATCGAATTTATGGATTTTTTCAACTTGTTTATTTGCTAAAGAATAGACGTACAATGAGTTAGTCTGTCTATTGATAAATGATACTGTTTCGCTAGAATCGTTTAAATGATCAATTGAAAAGGACAGACTTTTGAAACCCGTTAGACTGTCTAAAGGGAACTCAATATTGCCAGTACTGGTCAACGCTTTACTATTCTGGGAATTTGCCTCATTGTTATTATTTTTCTCCGAGATTGTGCTACAAGAGAGTAGAATTAGAGAGAATAAGGGCAATATGTGTTTTCGTAAGTTCATAATGTAATTTTAAAGTGAAGGGTACGAAATTTCGTACTCTTCACTTAGTTTTTTTAAAAAATTATCCAATTACTGGTATGCTGCCGCTACATGCTGGCCCTGTGCCATAACCATAACATAAATCTGCAGTCCCTCCTGGCTCTCTTCGGCAATGTCCAGTGTTTTCACTTTCAACTGAACTGACCTCACAACTCCCATAGGTGTTAAGAGAGAAGAAGATCGCAAAAACGAAAGTCATCGAAGCTAGAAAATATTTGATTTTTAACATAGTGATAATTATTTAATATTTATCTCTTCCCGAATTGGAGGGTGGATTTATAACCCTTGCCTTTTCATACCGGTACTGAAAGGCAAGTTGAATGTAGTAAGTTTATTTTGATTTTCAAATGAATTTTGTAAAAAAAAGACTAAATAAAATTGATAAGCACAAATTAGTAGTTGAAACATACTCAATTGTAAATCGTAACGAAGCAGTGTTCGCATAGTCTCGCGCTTTGATTTTGTTTTTGAACTTTCATCATCTATAATTTATAAATATTGGGTTTGTAAATCTGAATCTAATATCTTTCAACAATGAAGCGACCCTTCCGATTGGTAATTGTATTTGTGGTGCTGGCCATGGTCGGGGTTGCGTTAATTCCTAAGCTCAATATTAATTTTACTCCGCGCTATACCAAGCCGGCCATTACCATCACTTACACACTGCCCAAATCTTCGCCTGATATTGTGGAGCGTTTGGCTACTTCACCTCTCGAAAATGCCATTTCGCAAATCGAGGGCATCAATAAAGTGTATAGCATTTCTAGGTACAATCAAGGTACTATTGAGCTTTCTTTCGATAAGGGAGAAGACATGGAGTTTAGAAAGTTTGAGGTCAATGCGGTCATTCGAAATATCTATAAAAAACTCCCTGAAAATATGTCGTACCCAAGGGTAGAGCAGCGGGGTGGCGAAACACAAAACAAGGCAGAATCACCTATTTTGTTGTACTCGGTCAATGGACCCTATGCATCCTACAAAATAAAAAAGGATGTAGAAGAATACATTCAAAAATCACTATCGGCCATCAAGGAAATAAAAAGGGTAGAGGTTACTGGCGCCAATGATTTGCAAATCACTGTCAATTTTGATCCTCAAATGATGCTGCGCTATGGCCTTTCGAAGAATGACATTGTGAACAGCTTAAACCTTTTTCAGGATGTCAATTATCCCGGTTTGGTCAAAAATGCGGCTGGACAGCAATTTTACTTTAGAACTTCGTCCGAGATCAATAGCCTAGAAAGTTTAGAACAAGCTATCATTGGTAAGATGGAAGGCAAAGACTTGATTTTGAAAGATGTGGCCAAGGTCTTTATTGAGGAGCAATCGCCTACAAGTTATCAGCGCATCAACGGGCGAAATGCCATTAACCTGAGTATTTACGCCCGCGAAGGAGTGAATAAAATTGTATTGGCCGAACAAATCAGAAATGAAATAGCATTGCTGAAGCCTACTTTACCAGCAGAAATGGAAGTGCTCTTGGAGCGGGACGATACCGAGTTTTTGAATAAGGAAATGGACAAGGTTTACAATAGAACGGGTCTTTCCGTCATCATTCTGTTGGTTTTTATCTTTTTGATCAATCGAAAAGTGAAATATCTTTTCACGCTTTTTTTGGGTATCGCCATCAACCTTTGTATCACTGCGATTATCATTTATGCATTGGATGTTGAGCTGCATATCTTCTCCATAGCGGGCCTCACCATTTCTTTCGGGTTAATTGTAGACAATGCCATTGTGATGCTCGATCACATGTATCGCAAAAAGAACAGAAATATTTTTGTGGCGCTGTTGGCGGCCTCGCTTACCACCATAATGGCGCTTTTGATGGTACTGCTCTTGCCAGAAGAAGACCGCAGGGACCTGACCGATTTTTCAATTGTGGTGGCCATTAATTTGGCGGTTTCTTTGGTGATAGCGCTATTTTTCACCCCCGCATTATATCAACTTCTCTTCAAAGAGCAGTTGCAAAGGGCTCAGCTTTTCTCAATCGCGCAGCTCAGAAGAAAGGTCAAATGGTTCAAGGCTTATGGTACAGTAATTGGTTTTTTTGTTCGTTTTAGAAAGTCCTTTATCGTGCTCGTCATCTTGGCCTTTGGCTTACCGGTTTTCAAACTGCCTGTGCAATGGGAGGGTCAGGATTGGTACAATAAGTCTATCGGTAGCGATACTTATCAGGACGAAATCCGACCGATTACTGATAAAATTTTTGGCGGTGCCCTGCGAAAATTTATGACCGAAGTTTATGAAGGTTATTACTATCGCCAAGCCGAACAAACCCGACTTACGGTGCAGGCCACACTGCCATTGGGCACAACACTAGAAGATGCCAATTTTGTGATTTCTAAGGTGGAAGAGTATTTAGAAGGGGTAAAGGGGGTTGATAAATTCATCACCTACGTAAACAACCGAACCGGCAGAGTAGAAATTACTTTCGAGCCAGAATATGAGTATTCTGCACTGCCTTATCAGCTCAAAGGGAGGCTGCAGGCGCGTTCCGTAGATTTAACTGGGGTGCAATGGTCGGTTTACGGGGTGGGCAGAGGATTTAGCGTGGGCGGTGAACGCGATGAAATCCCGAGTTTCAGGATTAGAATGCGGGGCTATAACTATGATGAACTCGATCGGCAAGCCGAAGTGATGGCGCAAAAACTGCTGAGTCACCCAAGGATCCAAGTGGTAAATACCAATGAGCAAATGGGCTATGGAATGGGCAAAAGCAGCGAGTATGTAATGGATTTTGATGTCGATAGATTGGCCAGGGCGGGGGTGAGCCGTGGTGAGATCGTAAGTGTCATTTCGGATTATACGCTGCCCAATGGGGCTTCGGCTGCTGCCAATTATAACGAAGAGCGATTGCCAATTTTTGTGAAATCAAATAATGCCAAGGCTTTCTCGAAATACGATTTGATGCAAGAGGCCTTGCCTATCGATACCAGCAGGTTGTTAAAAGTGAGTGATTATGCGAGTTTGAGCTTTGAAGAAACTGCCAACGAAATCCACAAGGAGGACAGGCAATACTTACGATTGGTGGCTTTTGATTATCTGGGATCGCCCAAATTTGGAGCCCAATACCGTGATAAGGTGATAGAAGAAATGAAGTTGAGTTTGCCAGTGGGTTACCAAATTGATGTGCAGGATAATTACTTCAGGTTTGCGAAAGAAAAGCGAAAATATGGCCTATTGGGCTATTTGATTTTGGGCATCTTCTTTATCTGTGCCATACTTTTCGAAAACCTGAAACAACCCTTTTACATCATAATCACCATTCCAATTTCCTTTATAGGCCTTTTCTTAATTTTTTCGTTATTCGATTTTTCATTTGATCAAGGGGGCTATGCGGCCTTTGTAATGTTGGGTGGTTTGGTGGTGAATGCGGCAATTTTCATTGTCAACGATTTAAATAACACAAGTTTAAAGCAGTATAATCGAGCGGTTTTGCGCTCTGTTTTAGGTAAATCCATGCCAATTTTGCTGACCATTCTATCTACCTGTTTTGGATTGATTCCTTTTTTAATGGAGGGAGAAAACGAAGTTTTTTGGTTTGCTTTGGCCATTGGTACCATTGGCGGGCTGGTGTTTTCAATGGTGGCCGTATTTGTTTGTCTTCCAGTTTTCTTATCCACTAAAATTCAGAAAGTTTAACATTTTTCAAGCCTCAAGGCATGTATATTTGCAAATCGGATACAACTAAAACAATTCAGGTCGTGTCAAAATTGGAGGTTGTTAAAGAAATTAAAATTTGAGCATGAAGGAGTTAAAAGGAAATACGGTAACAAGAATTTTGGTAAGCTTAATGTTGGTCATTGTGATGGTTCAATCCTGTTCGAAAGATTTACCAGAACCCTACAATCCAGTACTTCAATTAGAAATTGACCTTAAGTTGATCGATGCTTATGTAGCCGCCAACAATCTTACGGTTGAAATAGAGCCCAATTCCAAAATGAGGTACATCATCAATGAAGACGGCAATGACATTGAAGCCGCTTCTGGCGATACCGTTTACGTCAACTACGAGCTCAGTTTATTGGATGGCACCTTTGTGGACACCAGCGATGAGCAAAAGGCCAGAGATAATAACATATTTAACGAAAACCGAAATTACGTTCCCTTCGGATTTATCATAGGCCGTGGCATGGTAATTCCTGGTTTCGAAATTGGTACTTTATTGCTTGAGGAAGAAGGGGCGGGTACTTTTATTATTCCATCAGTTTATGGCTACGCCAATTCGGCTTCGGGAATTATACCAGCAAATTCCAATCTGATTTTCAAGATTGCAATTACTACCATTAATAAGTAGATAGGCTCAACGGATAACTTATGCAATGACAAATTCAAAATGGAAACTCATAGTCCTATTTGTTATTTGTGTATCCGTTGGTTGTGCTTCTAAAACTCAGGAAAAGCTCAATACTGAATTTGAACTTCTAGTTACGGATGAGATATTAGAAATCCCCATTGACTCCGCTACATCCAATATAAGTCCCTATTTATATTCTTATTTGGATCAAAATGGAGGTGAGAATGACTTGCTGTTTTCGGTAAACATATTTAATAACTCCCTCGAAATCTATTCAACGAAGAAAGCATCACTTCTAAAAACATTAACATTCGAAAGAGAGGGCGCTGAAGGAGTTGGTAATTTGAGTAGCGTATTTGTTCAGAATCTAGATTCTATTTTTCTTTTCAACTCAGCTGGGGCGGTTTATTTTATGGTCAACCTTGAGAATGACTCTCTCAGCAAGTATAGATTCAAGGAACCATTGGGTTATTCTGTCCCAATGATCTCCTCTACAAAATTTTCTTCAATCCCTTTTATTCATAAAGGCAGTTTTTTCTTTAAGGCGCTTCCTCCAGGGAGTTATACCACTAAATCAAATGAAGAGTTAGCAACGACTAATTTAGGTTATAGTGTTGATCTGAAGACGGGTGAATCAAAGAAACATCCTTTTTTTTATCCATCAGATTACTGGGCGGACTTTAAAAAGCATTTTGAGTTCAGTATGGCCAATGATGAAAATAGAATCGTTTATTCATTCTTCGGTGATCATAATATTTATGCTGCTGAATTAGAAAATGGGCCATCGATCAAGAAAGAAGCGAAAAGTAAATTCTTTAAAGATGAATTTGAGCGGTTGCCATTAGAGGGAACAGCGATGGATCGAGGTAGGTATTTCACTACTTCTCAACACTATGGAGCATTGATTTTTGATCCGATAAGAAGGGTTTATTATCGTTTTTGCTTTCCTGAATTAGAAAACATAGACCCCAGCCAATACCGTGATCTAGCGGTTTATCCAAAATCATTTGCGATTATGGTGTTGAACGAACAATTGGAAGTCATCACAGAGAAGCTATTTGAAAATCAGGCCTATCTCCCTAATAATGCTTTTGTGGGCAGAGAGGGACTTTACATCTCTATGAACCACCCCGAAAACGAGGTTAATAAAGAAGACTATTTCTCTTTTAAGCTTTTGAAACTAGAGGAGATAAAAGACTAAGACTTTTGATTATCTAATCCTATCCACAGACTTCACTAACTTTTCGTCCTTTCGGATAAAACGGTTGGCAACGGCATTCAATACCAAAGCTACTGCCGGAAAGAAAAATCCCAACTGGAAATTGCCTTGCGCTAGTGGATTTACTAGCGATTCGAATTGATTGACTTTATAAAAGCAAATCCCCAAAAAGGCAACCATTAGCATAGAGTTAAGTGCTCCCAATTTCATTTGCGTCAATCTATTTTTGAATTGAAAAATGGAAATAAGTGCAATTAACGATGCAGCAATGGCCAAAGCAGCTAAATACCAAGTGTTTTGGGTTTCTAAGACTTGATCATCAGATCTGTCGGCAGTACCAGCGCCAAAATCAATAATTTGCATGTCGATAGCGGAGAAAACAATGCCCTTAGTTTGCTCTGGATTAGCTTCGCCCCAGATGTAATAAGCCAAGGCCATGCCCATACATAGTGAAACTCCGAATAAAAAAATGCTTTGAATGCGCTGTAACATGATCTTGATAAGTTTTGGGCAAAGATAGCCAAATCGATTTACGATGGAAGATGTTGGAATTACGATTTCATCTAAATTTTAACCATAAGACTATCATGAGGATTACCAACGAGCTATGATTTAGTAGAAACGGTTTTACCTTAGTGTCTAAATTGAGTTACTTCGTACCTCGAAAATCATCAATCCAAAATTCAAAAATGGAAACAGCATACATTGTCGATATACTCAGAACTCCAGTTGGGAAATTCGGGGGTACTTTAGCCTCCGTTCGGCCAGATGACTTGGCAGCGCACGTTATCAAAGCATTGATCGCGCGTAATCCTTCTTTCGATCCTAAATTCGTGGAAGATGTTATTTTTGGCGCTGCAAATCAAGCCGGAGAAGACAACCGAAATGTGGCCAGAATGGCTTTGCTTTTAGCTGGTTTACCAATTGAAACGGGTGGAGTCACCGTGAACAGGCTTTGTGCCTCAGGCTTGCAGTCCATCATGGACGCTTCAAGGGCCTTGATGTTGGGCGAAGCTGGTGCTTACATTGCAGGGGGAGTGGAAAGCATGACACGCGCCCCTTTCGTTTTGGGCAAATCTGACACTGCTTACGGCAGAGCAACTGAAATGTACGATACGACCATTGGCTGGAGATTTATCAATCCTAAGCTTTCCGAATTGCATTATCCTTTTGCCATGGGAGAAACTGCTGAAAACGTAGCAGAAAAGTGGAAAGTGAGTAGAGAGGCACAAGATGAATTTGCACACAATACGCAATTGAAATATCAAGCTGCCCATGAGGCAGGTAAGTTCAACAATGAAATTTCAGCTGTTGAAATCCCACAGAGAAAAGGAGACGCTTTAGTTTTTGATAAGGATGAGCATCCACGGCTTTCTTCGATAGAAAAATTAGCAGCTTTAAGCCCGGCATTTAAAAAAAATGGTACAGTCACCGCAGGAAATTCCTCTGGAATTAATGATGGCGCAGCGGCTTCTTTAATGGTCAATGAAGCCACTTTAAAAACTTTCAATCTAAAACCAATGGCCAGGGTGGTATCCATTGCGATTGCAGGGGTAAGTCCAGATTTTATGGGCGTGGGGCCAATTCCGGCCACTCAAAAAGCTTTGAAAAGGGCAGGCTTAACCATTAATGACATCGATTTAGCCGAAATCAACGAGGCTTTTGCAGCTCAAGCGATACCTTGTATTCAAGAATTAGGCATTGATCCGTCTATTGTCAATGTTAATGGGGGTTCTATCGCCATAGGTCATCCATTGGGTGCAAGCGGTACCAGAATTTCGGCCACTCTGCTGCACGAAATGCAAAAACGAGCCAATGTAAAATATGGCTTGGCAACCATGTGCATCGGTGTAGGCCAAGGCGCGGCCATTATTTATGAGAAAGTGTAAGTAGTTAGTATTTAGTACTTAGTACTTAGAATTTTGACGAAAACCGAACTCTTTAAAGTTGATAATCGGTAGAATGAGAAGAGTTCGAATTGTTTTATCACAAACAGTATTATGGAGATAAGATTTTTTTTAATGAATGAAGTTGATACGATATGTCAAAAATTGATACGATTCTTTAATTCCTAAATCTACCTACTAAAGTCTAATTTCTAACTTCTAAAAATTGCGCTATTTCCTCGACATCAGCTATTTCGGAACCAACTACCATGGTTGGCAGATTCAGAATAATGCGGCAACTGTGCAGGCTGAAATTGAGGATGCACTCACCAAATTGCTTGGCTCGCCTACCCCCATCATGGGAAGCGGTAGAACAGATACTGGTGTACATGCCAAGCAACAGGTCGCCCATTTTGACACGGAAAAGGTGCTTGATACGCTTCAATTCATGTTCAAACTGAATAGCTTTCTTTCTTCAGACATCGCCATTAATGGCCTTTGCGAAGTAAATACCGAAGCTCATTCGCGATTCGATGCTGTTGAAAGATCATACGAGTACTTTATTCATACCCATAAAAATCCCTTCAAACAGCAGCTCAGCTATTACTTCCCTAAGCCTTTGGCGATTGATAAAATGAATGAAGCTGCAACAAAATTGATAGGGATGTATGATTTTGAGAGTTTTAGTAAGGTGAAAACAGAAGTAAATAATTTTCTTTGTTCTGTTAAAGAAGCCCGTTGGCAAATGGAGAACGATTCGTTGGTTTTTCGCGTTACTGCGAACAGGTTTCTAAGGGGCATGGTGCGTGCTTTGGTTGGAACTTTATTAGAGGTAGGTTTGGGTAAACTTAGTACCGAAGATTTTGTTAAGATTATTGAAATGAAAGATCGAAAGGCCGCTGGAAGGGCAGTACCTGCGCATGGTTTATTCCTGTCGAAAATAACTTACCCCGACTCTGTATATTTAAAATAGTTCTTTTGGAAAAGGAAAAAGTAAAAACAGGTAATATCGTTGATTTCAAGGTGCTTCAACGCCTGTTCGGTTTTGCAAAACCCTACATGAAGCAGTTTTATCTGTTGGTGTTCCTGACCTTTTTTTTGGCGGTATTGGTGCCTATCCGTCCATTGATCGTTGCACAAGCCATTGATGTTTATGTGCCAAAAGGCGATTATTCCGGCTTGGTGACGATGCTCATCATATTGGTACTTCACCTTATTTTATCCGCTGTGGTGCAATATGCGCATACCTACTTGTCGGGCTGGGTGGGCCAAACCATCATCAAAGACATTCGAATCAAACTTTACAACCATATTTTAAGGCTCAAACTAAAGTTTTTTGATAAAACCCCAATCGGGCGATTAGTGACAAGGAATGTTTCGGATATAGAAACCCTATCCAACGTTTTCAGCGAGGGGGTTGCCGCTTTAATTGGCGACATGCTACAACTCGTCTTCATTATGGGCTTTATGTTCTACATGGATTGGAAGCTCACTTTGATCAGTTTATCTACCCTTCCATTGCTTATTTTCAGTACCTACATTTTTAAAGAAAAAATCAAAGTCACTTTCAATGACGTTCGTAATGCTGTTTCAAACCTTAATTCCTTTGTGCAAGAACATGTTACAGGGATGAGCATTGTTCAAATTTTCAATGCCGAAAAAAGGGAATACGAAAAGTTTAAAGAGATCAACAAGGAGCACGAAAAGGCACATATCAGGTCGGTGCTCTACTATGCAATTTATTTTCCAGTCGCTGAAATTATCCAAGCCATGGCCATAGGCATGTTGGTTTGGTATGGTGCGCGTGGCATCCTCAGTGATTCGGGCATGGCGCCTGGCGTAATTATTTCTTTTATCATGTACCTCCAAATGTTCTTCCGGCCCATAAGAATGATTGCCGACAGGTTCAATACACTACAAATGGGAATTGTAAGTTCCAATCGAATTTTTGATTTACTAGATAGCGATGAGCATATCGTAGATGAGGGGGATTATGTGCCGAAAGATTTTCGTGGAGAGGTAAAGTTCAAGAATGTTTGGTTTGCCTATAATGAAGAGGAGTATGTGCTCAAGGACATTTCTTTCCAAGCAAAAGAGGGAGAAACCATTGCGCTTGTGGGTGCCACTGGGGCTGGAAAATCATCGGTCATCAGTTTGCTCAGCAGGTTTTATGAAATCAATAAGGGTTCGATCGAAATTGACGGACATGATTTGAAAGAATATGATTTGTCTGCACTGCGCGAAAAAATTGGAGTAGTCCTCCAAGATGTTTTCCTTTTTTCTGACACGATCAGAAATAACATAACCCTCGGTAATCCCAACATATCTGACGATAAGATCAAACAAGCTGCCAAGCTTGTTGGGGCGAAGAAGTTTATTGAAAGATTGCCTGGTGGGTTTGACTACAACGTAATGGAAAGAGGATCGACCCTTTCGGTTGGTCAACGACAGTTGATTTCGTTTGTGAGGGCAATGGTATATGACCCTCAAATTATTGTGCTCGATGAAGCTACCTCCTCTGTGGATACCGAAACCGAGGAAATGATTCAAAATGCCATTGAGCAGTTGATGAAGGGCCGAACTTCAATTGTGATTGCCCATAGATTATCGACCATCCAGAATGCGGACAGGATCATTGTTTTGGATAAAGGGGAAATAAAGGAAACAGGAACGCATCAAGAACTTTTGGATAAGAATGGATATTATGCCAACCTTTACAAGATGCAATACAAAGAAGTGCTTTCAATTTAGATTATGAAGAAGATTTTTTTAATAGCCTTGGCAGTTTTGGTAGTGGGTGGATTAGGGACTTATGTTTACATGGGTGGGCTCAATTCAGTAGAAGTTACTGTTGTTGATGTTGATGGCTACAATGTCGCGGGTAAGCTTTTTCAAGGAAAATCAGATGCGAAGGAAATAAAGGATTATTTTTTTGAAGCTAAAGAATTAACACAATCTCAAGAGCTTCCTGGTATTCTAACTATTATGCATTACAACGACACCACATTGGCCAAAGGCGAAACCAAACTATTTATTGGGGTTATGCTGGCAACTGAAGATTTCACATTGCCAGAAGATTATCAATTAATAAGCATCCAATCTAAAAAGGCCATTCGTGCACGAATAGAAGCTCATAATTGGGTAATACCTGGTGCAGCTACAATTGAAGAACGAATAAGCCAAAAAGCAAAGGAAGAGGGGCTTTCAACAGAATTGTTTACCATTGAAAAATATGTTTCTACCAATATTTTGGAAATAGACAGCCCAATCAAATCGAATTAAAGCAAATAATATCAGGCTTTAATCAACTGTTTCTTCTTGATTCAATTGCTTTTCGTAAAGCTCTTTATAAACGCCATTGGCAGCCAACAAGGATTCATTGGTACCTTGCTCAATGATTTTTCCATCGTCTAACACAATGATTTTATCGGCAAGTTTGGCTGATGAAACGCGGTGGGAGATAATGACAGAGGTTCGGCCTTCCATAATTTTAGCAAGGCTGTTGAGAATTGTATTTTCTGTATTGGTGTCAACCGCTGAAAGAGAATCGTCCAGAATTAAAATTTTAGGATTCCTTACAATAGCACGAGCAATTGAAGCCCGCTGCTTTTGACCTCCAGAAAGCGTAATTCCGCGTTCGCCCAACATGGTTTCGAAGCCCTTAGGGAATTCAATAATGTTGTCGTAAAGGTCGGCATCCTTGGCAGCCTGAATAATGTCTTCCTTGGCAATACCATCTGCACCAAAGGCTATATTACTTTCGATAGAATCGCTAAAGAGAAAAACATCTTGAGGAACAAAACCAGTCTGAGAGCGCAGTTTTGCCAAATTATAATCTTTGATACTTCTATCGTCAATAAAAATTTCTCCACCTACGGCATCGTACATTCGTCCAATCAAGTTGGCAATTGTGGTTTTGCCAGAACCCGTAGTGCCAATAATCGCAATGGATTCACCAGCCTTTACTTCGAACGAAACGTTTTGTAAGGCCTTTGTTCCAGATTCAGGGTAAGTAAAGCTCACATTTTCGAAGCGGATATTTCCAGCAATTTCGACTTCAAGGTTTTCCTTGGATACAATGTCGTTTTCTACTTTCAAAAATTCATTGATCCTTTTTTGCGAGGCTGCGGCCATTTGAATGATGCTTGTAATCCAGCCCAGTGCGGTTACGGGCCAGGTGAGCATGTTCACGTAAATCACAAATTCAGCGATATTTCCGTAAGTGATTTGGCCATTGATTACCTGGTTGCCACCAATGTAGATGGTGAGAATAACGCTCAGGC
Organism: Cytophagales bacterium CG12_big_fil_rev_8_21_14_0_65_40_12; assembly: GCA_002786855.1. Taxonomy (GTDB): domain Bacteria; phylum Bacteroidota; class Bacteroidia; order Cytophagales; family Cyclobacteriaceae; genus Roseivirga. The sequence goes on along the minus strand of PCUU01000092.1, from coordinate 101,938 downwards.
CAATCAATCCCATGATCAACGGAAAGAAAAGCGCATTGACGAACACCAGTTTTAAAGATTTGTGCTTGTAGTTTTCGCTCTCCTTCTCAAAATTATTGACCGAATCTTTCTCCCTCACAAAAGCCTTGATAACCCGAATGCCAGAAAATGCCTCTTGAATAAATGTGGACATGGAGGACAGACTTTGTTGAATTTCTTCCGATCGTTTATTGATCACGTTATTGACAAAATAGATACTTACCGAAAGTAAAGGCAATGGCAATAATGCATAAAAAGTAAGCTCTGCATTCACCTTTAGCATTTCATAAATTACCATCGGAAAAAGTACGAGGAGGTTGATGCCGTACATAATGCCAGGCCCCAAATACATGCGCACACGGCTTACGTCTTCTGAAATACGGTTCATTAAATCACCTGTATTGTTCTTTCTATAAAAGCTCAATGGAAGATTTTGGTATTGAACATAGATCTCGTTCTTTAGATCATATTCAATTTTGCGAGACATCACAATAATGGTTTGTCGTACCAGAAAAAGAAAAAAACCTCTTAATAAGGCCATTACGATAATGGCTGCGCCCAAAATAAGTACCCCAACCTCCAAATTATCGAAGAGATTTTCGCTCAATTGTCCACCTTCAAAAACATTATAAAGCGCAAAACTCTCGGTAACATAATCAATGGCATACCTCACCACTTTGGCAGGCCAAATAGCAAAGTAATTAGAAGCTACGAGGTAGATAATACCAAGAATAAGCAGGTGCTTGTACTTGTAGAGGTATTTATTAAGGTGGCTAAGTTCTTTCACGTTTTTGTTAACACAACCGACCTGTATAAGGTTGCCCGTTGTCAGTTATTCTTTAGAATTATTCAACTTTTCGCTTACTTTTGCCCACAATAGAAAGAGCCAAATCTGCAAGAGATGTGGCAAAGATAAAGTAAACTACAAATTGACAACAATGGTGGAGGTAAACGAAAAAGAAAAAGTGGGAAGTATCTCAGTTTTCGAGCAAGCTGCCAAGTTAGGCCACGAACAATTGGTTTTTTGCCATGACGAACCTACTGGATTAAAGGCGATCATTGGTATTCATAATACTGTTTTGGGTCCTGCATTGGGAGGCACAAGAATGTGGAATTATGTTTCCGAAGAAGAAGCAGCGATTGATGCCCTAAGACTATCACGCGGGATGACCTATAAAGCGGCCATATCAGGACTTAACCTTGGAGGGGGGAAAGCCGTGATCATTGGTGACGCATCAAAACTTAAGAATGAAGCTTTTTTGAGAAGATTCGGCAAGTTTGTGAATAGCTTAAGCGGAAAATATATTACTGCCGAGGACATGAACATGACCACTGGCGATATGGTACACATCGGTATGGAAACCAAACATGTTACGGGCTTGCCTGTAGAAATGGGAGGTAGCGGAGATCCCTCGCCTGTTACAGCGTATGGAGTATACATGGGAATGAAAGCGGCTGCTAAAAAAGCTTATGGTTCAGATTCACTTCAGGGTAAAAAAGTTACTGTACAAGGTGTGGGCCACGTTGGCATGCACTTGGTAGATCACCTTACCAAAGAAGGGGCTAAAGTTTTTATCACAGATCTTAACCAAGAAAGACTTAAAAAAGTAGCTGAAAAATCAGGTGCCACGGTCGTAGGCATGGACGAAATTTATGACATCGATGCAGATATTTATGCGCCTTGTGCCATGGGAGCCACCATCAATGACGATACCATTGCTAGGTTAAAATGCGCTATAATTACGGGTGCAGCAAACAATCAATTAAAGGATGAAGTGCGCCATGGAAATATGTTAATTGATAAAGGCGTTGTTTATGCACCCGATTTCGTGGTAAATGCAGGTGGAATTATCAATATTTCTGGTGAATTAAGCGGTAGCTATAACAGCGATTTAGCATATTTGTGGACAGAGAAGATTTACGATACCTGTACAAGTATTTTAAACAAGGCCGAAAACGATGGAATTCCAGCACAAGAAGCTGCCATGTTGTTGGCCGAAAAGAGAATCGAAGATGTTGGAAGGGTTAAACTTTCATTCTAATAATTTCAAAGGGAGTTTTTATAACTCCCTATTACTTTTTTTAATTTTACACGTTCTTTAAAATTTTGAAATGCTCAATAGACGATCATTAAGAGTAAAAGCGATGCAATCTTTGTTCGCTTATGGTCAATGCAAAGAAGCCAACTATAATATTGGTTTGGCCGAAATTGATGAGGCTTTTCAGCCCGACCTTAACTCGATGGAAGCTCAAGATCGTGACTTGCTAAAAAAGCAAAGGCAACAATGCAAAAGAGTTTTCGCTCATAAAATCAACGGAAGTCCATTGGATCCGTCAGAGGTGATTGAAGAAATTTCGCATACTGTGGCCAACAAAGTTCAAAAGAACTATCTCGCAAATCAAAAGAAGGACTTTGAGCACATGCTCTCCTCTATGATTCAAGATGCTGAGTCTCTGGTCGATCGTTTTTTAGAGGTAACAAGTCTGCTCATTACCTTAGCTGATTACTCAAAGGTAGAAGCCGATAAAAAAATCAAGATTTCCCCAGAAAGATTATTGGTAGGGGATTTCAATTTTTCGAAGAACAAAGTTATCGACTTTTTCAGGAATTCTTCAAAGGTGCAAGTGGCTTTGGTTAAAAAGAACATCAGCTGGGAAGACGAGGAAGAGAACTATAAAGGTTGGTACAGGGATGTATTAAAGAAGGATGAAGCCTTTAACGCCTACCGAAGAACGGCCAATCCGACTTTCGAAGACGATAAAAACATTGTGGATCACATTGTAAAGCAAGTGATTTTCAAAATTGACATGATACTTTCTTATTTCGAAGAAAAGGACATCTATTGGCAAGAAAACAAAGCAATTGCCAGAAGTTTAGTAAGTCGCTCCATTCGTGATTTAGAGGCAGACAGTATTCCGAAGGAATTCAACCTTCCAGATTTTTCGAATAATTGGGAAGAAGACAAAGGCTTTTTTGAAAAAATATTCAAATCAGCAGTAGACAAGGATCAAGAATACAGTGATATCATTGCTGCGAAAACGAAGAACTGGGAGGTGGATAGGTTGGCCATCACAGATCAAATTATTCTCAAAATGGCCATTGCAGAAATGCTGAATTTTCAGAGCATCCCTGTAAAGGTTACCATTAATGAGTATATTGAGCTTTCAAAAAATTACAGTACCCCAAAGAGCAAGCAATTTATCAATGGGATATTGGATGTAATCAGTGTTGAATTAAAGACTACCGGCATGCTCAAGAAAAGCGGCCGGGGTTTAATGGATAATAAATAGAAATTTAATGAGCAGAGGTGGAAGTAACTTTTTAGCGTTTTTACTGGGTGCAGCTACAGGAGCTGTCATTGGTATTTTATATGCCCCCGATAAAGGGTCTAATACAAGAGATAAACTTTCTTATCAGTTAGATAAATACAAAAAACAACTTGAAGAGCTAATTGAGGACATTGTTAATGGAAAACACGAAACTTCCTCAGAGGCGAAGCAAGAAGGCCAAAAGGTGGTGTCAGAAGCACGCCTAAAAGCTGAACAGCTTTTGAGTGATGTCGATGACCTCATTGGTCAAATTAAATCAGGAGACAAAAATTAAAAATTACGATCATGAAAATTAAACTAACTCTATTGAGCCTTTTGGCTGTGGCTTTGATGGCCACCTCTTGCGGTAATGCCGACATGGAAAAAAGACTTGCCAACCTAGAAACTCGAGTAAATCAACTCGAAAATGGAGGCATAGTCCGCAATAATGGAAGCGTTCCTGCAACAACTGTAGCCAATAACCCAGAGGAGAATCTTGCAGCCAATGCTGCTTTCAAATGGGAAAACACACTCCATAACTTTGGTACAATCCAGCAGGGTGAGGTGGTGAACCATACCTTCAAGTTTACCAACGCTGGTACAGAGCCATTGTTAATTCAAAGCGCTTCAGCTTCATGTGGCTGTACAATACCAAGCTATTCTAAGGAGCCGATTGCCCCAGGAGCATCTGGTGAGATTGTGGTTCGATACGACAGTAAAGGCAAAAACGGGCAACAAAGCCCAGTGATTACAGTAGTTGCCAATACTAATCCAAAACAAGTGAGATTGAGCCTCAGAGGGTTTGTTCAAACTGCAACAACTCCAGCGCCTTAAAAATATATAGATGATAGAAGGTATTTTATTACAGGCTGCAGCAGGTGGTAGCGGGTGGATTCAACAGTTATTTTTGTTTGGAGGTATCGCAATCGTGTTTTATTTCTTCATGATTCGTCCACAACAGAAGAAGCAGAAGGATCAGAAGAACTTTATTAATGACATCAAAAAGGGAGATAGAATCGTAACCATTGGCGGTATTCATGGTAGAATTGCCGAAATGGACGAAGATACCATCACCCTTGATGTTGAGAAAGGTGCTAAAATCAAATTTGAGAAAAGTGCTATTTCTTTAGAAGCAAGTAAAAAATTGGCTGATAAAGCTTAGGAGTGATTGATAAGTGCAGAAGAAATAATTGAAAAACTAAAAGGCTCTTTCAACGCGCCTAGTTCAAAGGACGAAAAATTGAAGGTGGTAATATTATGTATCATAATATCTACCACCTTTTGGTTTTTTAGTGCCCTTAATAAGCCAGACTATGTTACCCAAATTAATTATCCGATCGAGGTAGTTTATGATGATTCGCTTTTTGTAGCAATCTCAAAAATGCCAGATAGAATTGCGCTTGAGGTCGCTGGAGGCGGATGGGACCTGATGACCAGATCATTTGGTTTTGGAATGGAGCCATTGATCATTGAACTTGAAGATCCTTTAAGGGAAAACTATAAAGTGGCGGCTGCACTAAGACAAGAAATTGCACCCTTGATTGATCCCGTGCAGATCAACTACATTTTAGCGGACACTATTAAGTTTAATATTGATATTTTAGGTCGAAGAGAGATTGATGTGGTTTTTGATTCTACTTTTTTAAGTGTTGAACCCAACTTAAGGAGGACTTCAGACATTGAATTGACTCCTAACAAAATAACTGTAACAGGCCCTAAATCAGTAATCGATACAATTCAAAGCCCATACATCCTGAGGCTTGGGGACGGGGTTGTAGGTAAGAATGTGAATCAAAATGTACCACTTATTGGTATCAAGAGCGAATTGGTTAAAACCAATGTTGATGAAGTAAATGTAACATTCGAGGTGACCGAATTTTTGCAATTATCGAGAGAAGTGGAATTGAAGAGACTAAATTTTAATAGGGGGTCAGTCAACATTAACCCATCTACCGTTACACTGTATTATGAATGGAATAGTAAGCTTTCACAGGAGGCGGATTCAATGGAGGTCGAATTGGTGGTTGACTTTAGAAAATTGCAGAAAAGTGACTCTACAATTCCGATAGAATTACGTCCGAAGAGTTCTCTAATGATGAATCCTAGAATAAGTCAGCCAAAAGTGAAGGTGATATATGAATAAGCCCTTTCTTGTTGGAATCACCGGTGGCATCGGTTCTGGAAAGTCTACAGTTTGTAGAATTTTCGAAACGCTCGGTGTGCCTGTCTATTATGCAGATGATAGAGCAAAGCTATTGTTGAAAGAAGACGAGGTTTTACGAAATGAGGTAATTTCGTGTTTTGGTAAAAAGAGTTATCTGTCGAATGGAGGGTTGAACAGGGTATATTTAGCGGATCGAGTCTTCAAAGTGGATTCAGAGCTTCAAAAACTCAATTCACTTGTTCATCCGGCAGTAGCAAGGGATTTCCAGCGTTGGGCTCAGCTTAACGAGCACAAAATATTGCTTAAGGAGGCTGCCTTGTTAATTGAAAACCAGACTTATAAGAGCATGAACTATCTCATTACGGTTTTGGCGCCTGAGAAATTGAGAATTGAGCGCGTATTAATGAGAGATGCCCATCGAAGTAAGGAGCAAATTCGAGATATTTTATCCAAGCAGGTGGATGACGAGCTTAGAAAATCCAAGAGTGACCTGCTTGTTCATAATGATGGAAATCGGTTGTTAGTCCCACAGGTATTAAAGGCATTCGAAAAGCTTCAGGAATTGGCCTTGGCAAAAGAAGGCAACGCAATCTGATCTGCATAAAATTTCATCCTCGAATGAGCAAAATCAAGTAATTCAATTTTTTCAATCTTATCGAGTTTGTGATTATAGAAAACCTCTAGGTAGTAATCATCTAAAAGGTAGAGATTGATCTTGTAACCGTAATAGCGAATAGCAACGATAAAATCACCTTCTCGATAAAGTCTTTTGATCTGACTTTCGAAACTCAAATTGAAAAAATCAAAAAAGGAATGCTGCATGGTTTAAGATAGCCAAACGAATGCTAAACTTTAAGCCAAATCAGTTAAATATTTCAAATTTTCCAGTCTACTCTTCACGAGTGAAGGCTATAAAACAATTGGCTATTTTTTGGGATGCAGGTTTTATAGATGAAAATACAAAAACCTTTATTGGTGTAATTATTATGAGGCGATTTGAAAACTTGAGGGAACTTGTTCAAATTTCTAATTACCTCCATTGCTTCTTTGAAAGAATCCGTTCTCCAGTTCTTCCAATGTTTGCAATTTAAGTCACCTCTTATTTGTTTTTCCAAAAGGCAAAGATTCTCGCTATCGGTAATACCCATTTGCCAAACTAGGCCATTATGATGGAAGAAGCTATTCGTGTTAATCCAATCCTCAATTTGTTGAGTGACATAAGATTGATGGATAGGAGCTTCCATCACCTCAGAAATAGAAAAAACTGTACGCATAGGTTTGGGCCTAATTAATTGTATTAAAACGAATAAGTCTCTTCAAGGAATTGGAGTACAGCATTCCTTGTAGTGTGAATTAACAAGTTAAAAAACTAAAAATCAAGTGATTATAGATTTAATCACTAGGCGGTATCATAAATCGGCCAAATGATATTAGGTAAACAATAAGGTTTGAGCCTCGTCCATGGGCCAATGGGTGCAAAAATGAAACGGCAATTATAGGTAAAAATATTAACTAATGAATTAGTTTGGAATAGTCTATGCCCTTGTGTACTTTCATGCGCTGAACGAAATCTGTTTTGTTCATGATGAGACTCGAAATTTTTCTAGTGAAGAAGTGTTTTCCTTGAATCCACCCGGCTTTAAGGTATAATCTTATTGAAAGGAAAAATAACCACAATCATATGAGGAGCATCGATCAATCGAGTTTTTTTAAGATATTATCTGGTCAAGACTATGAATTTTTAATCAATGGTTTTTCTTTCAGAATATTTGAAGATGTAAGGATCAAGAATTCGCGCTGTAGCTCCGCGCACACCTTGAAATTCGGTAATTCAAGATTTAAGTCTGTTTTTTTTAGTGATTTGGACCTCTCCTCTAATGTTATTTTCAACCATTGTACTTTTGAAACCATTGAAATAGCATGTAGCGGCATTCAATCCATTCAGTTCAAAAATTGCATCATAGATAAACTATTGGTGAGTCGCAATAAATGGTTTAATGAACTGCTGCTGGCAGATTCCCAAATCAATACGCTCCTTATAAAGGATAATAATAAAATAGACGTGCTGCACATTGGTTGTGAGAATCTGTTGGACCAGGCTCAAATCATGAACAATGGGGAAAGGAATGCCAATCAATCCAGATTCTTCCTTTGCCCAGAGCGTTTTAATGATATCACTGTAAAAAATTTAAAGACGGGCCGCTTCGAGTTAGGCACTTTCGGTCAATTTTCTAATCTCAATATTGATAATATAACCGCAGATGAGGTGATTTTTAAAAATTGCTTTGAGAAGTCGAACAATGTGCAAATAGGCGACTTTAAGCCTTTGAGTAAAGCAAGCAGTGTTGTTAAAATAAGTGATTCCTACTTTAACTCATCCAACTTCACTAACGACTTTTTGTCTAGGGAAAATATTTTGATTGAATTAGAAAATAGTATTATCGATCATAATTCAGGTAAATTTGCTTGAATTGTTGAGTGGCAGTAAGATATATTTTCTTATTTTTACTCATTCTTCCTTTCCCTAATTCTCTTCTCTCAAATCTTTAATTTGTTTTTATTTGTGGCGCTACTCAGTGACGACAAGCAACATAGGTTTAATTAGCATATCGTTACAATATTTGCATATTATAACGAAATAAAAAATAAGTGATAAAAAATTTGAATTTGATTTATATAATTATGTATATTCGAATCTCAACTAAACATTGTTCACTTATGAAAAAGTTAATCGCCCTATCCATCCTTGCCATTTTTGCTGTCGGTTGTTCAGATAATCTAGATACCGTTCCGGAGCCAGTTGTTCCAAGTGTAACTGTCGATGTTGATGATGCCAGAGGTGAGACCGAAGAGTCTATTATTATCAAGCCTAGGAGACCAAGAACTGGGTCTGGATCTTAATTGATTTATATCCAATTTTTGTTGGATGTAAAAACTAAAATTCTTTTATTCGAACTTAAATAGTCCTGTTTTTTCAGTGTCTCTATTTTTGGTTTGAATTCTATGAACAAAATTTCTTTATTAACAGTCTTTTTATGTCTTATTCAATTGACTTTATTTAGTCAATCTGATTTTGACAAGATGATTAATACTGCGTTTATTGAATTGGATAATCGAAATACTGACAAAGCCATTTCAGTTTTGGAAAGTGCCTATGATTTTGCAAAGACTAGAAAAGATACATATCGCATGGTCATGGCCAAAAGTGCAATGGGTTCTGTTGGCATTCAGTTGGGTGACTATGAGTCTTCTTATATTAACTTTTTAGACGCCTTAGAATATCTTCAGAAATGCGATACCGTTGATCTTTATAATAAGATTGTAATCCTAGATAACCTGGCATTTATAAAGTCAAGATATTCCGATTATCAAATGTCAGCGATGTTTTATAAGGAAGCATACGAAGCGGCCAAGAAATATGTCAAGCGTTATAGGCTCATTGCCGAAGGGAATGGAGATATGTCGTATTTGGTAGATTTACCTTATTCCTTGGCTATTCAAATGAAGAATAGCGGTGACTATGAAGGAGCTGGTAAGATTCTTTTAGAGATGTGGGAGGAATCTGAGTATAGGCGAGATACAGTTTCTTTGGCTAGAGCACTAAATGAGTTAGGTCTAATAAAAAACAGGAATGGGGAATTCCTGAAGGCACAAGAGTTTTTTTCTTTGGTAGCTTTTAATAAGAATGTAGCTCCTGAAACTCGGGGCATTGCACTGCAGAATTTGGCAGTGACCTACTCCAAACTAAATAATCTGGAGACGGCAGAGAAGTGGTTTAAAGAGGCCCTTGCACTCAAAATGGAATATTCAACGCCAAGATCCCAATTCATTACAATGCTTGATTTAGGTGAATTGGAATTCAAGAAAGGAAATACCGATGCAGCCATCAATCGTTGGGAAACAGCCCTAAGTACTTTTGATAAGATAGATGCTGAGCCTGATTTATTCATAATTTACGACTGGCTGCAAAAGGCGTATCTGCGATCGGATATTGATAAATCGCTCAATTATGGCAATCTCTACACTGCCAATATTCAGGATTGGATGCTGGTTCAAAGAAACCAAAATGATAACCCAAGCCTTCAAGCTTTTAATACCAAGATTGATAATTTCATGAGGGCCAGGGAAGAGAAGGCTGAGAGAATAGCCTTAATTCAGCAATTTTGGCCTGCTGGATTGATTTTCGCCTTGATTATGACCATTCTCATTTATCAAATCCAAATGCTTTTAGGGAAAACGAGATTAAAAGTACAGACTGAAAAAGTAAGAGAGGTTCGTGCCTTGAAAGCACAGGCTATTCTCGATAAAATCAGAAGAGACGCTTAAGTTCCTCCTTCAACATAGGCTTTGTAAAGTTCCTTTATACCTTCTCTCAATCGATGGTTTTCTTCTAGGATATCAAGTTCATCATCACTTAACTCTCTTTTTATTGGCCCCTGATTTAGGATAAACCAGTTCAAATTGATTTGTGGATATACCCTTAAGATGGATTGAATTGCATCATATCCAGGTTTAGTTTTTTCATCCAAGTATGATTTTACTGTAGGGCCAGAGAGTGAAATTTTGCGTGCGAACTCGGCAGTATTGCCTTTTTCATAAGTATCAATGATCCATCGTATTTTTTTACCTGGATGTTGGTCGAGTTCCATAGTTACTAAGATATGCTTTTTATAGAGATCAATTAAATTCCGATTCTAAAAATCGGAATTTCAGTTATCTGAAAGGTAAATATCTAGACTAGAAATGAAAAAAGCTTCTCGAAGAGAAGCTTTTGGGGTGGAAGATGGGGCTCGAACCCACGACCCTCGGTACCACAAACCGATGCTCTAACCAACTGAGCTACAACCACCATTTAAATTGGAATGCAAATGTAAGTGTTCGACTTAAATTTGCAAACTCTGCTGTGTGAATTTATCGATTAAATTCCATCCTCACGCCCGAACCCATCTCTTTTATAGATCCGTTTTCGTAAACGTGTTTTCCAGATACTAAAGTGTGCATGATTTTCGATTGGAAGGTGTGACCTTCAAAAGGAGACCAATTGCATTTTGCAAGAATATTTTTACGTTCAACCGTCCAAGGTTGACTTAAATCTGCAATGACAATATCTGCATGATATCCGTCTTTTAAGTAACCTCTTCTATCAATCTGAAAAAGATCGGCAACTGAGTGCGCTGTTTTCTCGGTAATTTTTTCGAGGCTAATTTTCCCTTGATGATATAGGTCCAAAAGCGCTACTAAAGAGTGCTGAACCAGTGGCCCGCCCGAAGGTGCTTTAAAATAGCTATTCGCTTTTTCTTCTAAGGTATGTGGAGCATGGTCGGTGGCAATAACATCAATTCTATTATCGATTACCCCCTGTAATATTGCATCACGATCAGTGATCTTTTTAACTGCAGGATTCCATTTGATGAGATTTCCCTTTTCGGCATAATCTTGATCAGAGAACCAAAGGTGATGGATGCAGGCTTCAGCCGTAATTTTTTTATCCTTCAGAGAGATTGTATTGTCGAATAATTCAAGCTCTTTGGCCGTGGAGATATGAAGAATGTGTAATCTAGCGCCCTTCTTTTTAGCAAGACTTACGGCAAAAGATGAAGAGGCATAGCAAGCTTCTTCGCTTCTGATAATTGGGTGTTGATTCACAGGGACATCTTCGCCATAGCGCTGTTTTGCCTTGAGAATATTTGCACGAATTATTTCTTCAGATTCGCAATGCGTTGCAATCAGAGTAGGTGCATTTTCAAAGATAGTTTCTAGTGTAAGTTGGTTATCCACCAACATATTGCCTGTTGAAGAACCCATGAAAACTTTAATCCCACAAACTTTTCTTGGATCGGTTTTGAGCACCTCGGCTATATTGTCATTGGATGCTCCCATAAAGAAGGAGTAGTTAGCAAGGCTGTTTTGTGCCGCAATTTGATACTTGTCCTCCAAGAGCTCTTGCGTCAAAGCATTCGGAACTGTGTTAGGCATTTCCATAAAAGAGGTTACCCCGCCAGCTACGGCAGCCCTTGATTCAGAATAGATATTCCCTTTATGGGTTAAACCAGGTTCTCTGAAATGGACTTGATCGTCTATTAAGCCCGGAAAGATGTGAAGACCGCTGGCATCGATAATCTTATCTGCTGTCAAATGCTGCAAATCCCTTTCAATTTTCTCTATAAAACCATTTTTCACCAATAGATCAGCCTGAAATATTCTGTTTTCATTTACAATGGTTCCGTTAAGTATCAGTAGGGTAGACATATCTAAGTTTTTTATTGTGTAGTGGGTTAACGTAATTGCAAGTTATTACCAATTATTTCCTCCGCAATCTATGGTTGAAGAAAACCTTTCCTTCGAAGACTTAAAATTAAGCCGTCAATTTTTGAATGCGATTGATGATTTGGGTTATTCTGAACCTTCGCCTATTCAAAAAAAGGCAATCCCCATTTCAATGGCAGGCCATGACTTATTTGGTATAGCCCAAACTGGAACGGGGAAAACAGCTGCCTTTGTTTTGCCAATATTGATGAAACTAAAGTTCGCCCAAGGCGAACATGCCAGGGCATTGATTTTAGCACCAACTCGAGAATTGGTAATGCAGATAGAGGAGAGTGCCAAGGCACTTGCTAAATATACTGACTTAAGGATAGTTTGTCTTTATGGAGGGCTAGGGCCAAAGCCCCAGATTGAGTTAATTCAAGCTGGAGTCGACATCATTGTAAGTACACCGCAGCGTTTTCTTGATATCTATCAAAAAGGAATTATCCATACCAAAACCATTAAAACTATGGTGTTGGATGAGGCCGATAAAATGATGGATATGGGTTTTGCGGGTCAAATCAGGAGTGTATTGGAGATTGTTCCAATCAAAAGGCAAAACATGCTTTTTTCCGCCACAATGTCCGACAAGGTGATTACTTTGACCGAAGAGTTTCTGGAATTTCCTGAGAAGGTAGAGATTGCACCACAGGCCAGTGTTGTGGATACGATTGACCAGCAACTTTACGAAGTACCCAACTTCAAAACTAAAATCAATTTATTAGAACACCTCCTGAATGAACCCGAGTTCACCAGGGTGATTGTTTTTACCAAAACTCGAACAAATGCCGATAATGTTTCCAAGTTTTTAGATAGAAGAGGACTTGGGCCGATACGTGTGATTCATGCCAATAAAGGTCAGAATACACGGATCAATGCCATGAGCGAATTCAAAGAAGGTAATGTACGTGTGCTGGTATCCACTGATGTTACAGCGAGAGGTATGGACATAAGTATGGTGAGTCATGTGATTAATTTTGATGTGCCAATAATCACGGAAGACTATGTGCACAGAATCGGAAGAACAGGTAGAGCGAATAATGCCGGAATTGCCATAACTTTTGCTAATCCATTGGAGCTATTTGCCATTGCAGAAATCGAAAAACTAATTCAAACGCCAATTAATAGAAGTGAAATTCCAGCGAGGGTGATAATTGAGAAAACACCTTTTATTGAGGCGCAAGAAATGCTTCGCGAAATAGATAATATAAAGAAAAGGGAGGATCCTGATTTCAAAGGCGCCTTTCATGAAAAGAAGAATAAGTATTCTGCCAGTTCAAAAACTAAGGATAAAAAGCAAAGGGTTAAGACAAAAAAATCGAGCAGAAGAAAATGATAAATACTTCATTTATAATAAATTAGCACAAACAAAAACTCAAACAACATGAAAAGATTGAATAGAAGCTTAGCAATGGGTCTGGTCGGCTTATTGGCTACTTTCGCAGTAAATGCGCAGAAAGATGGTGAATACCATTTAGACCAAACCTATACCATTGCAACTAATGGCACTTTGTACTTAGATTCTGAGGATGCGAATGTCAACATTACGGGCTCTTCACGAACCGATGCCCATGTTAAAATTGATCGCGTAGTTGAAACACGTGGCTTTTCTTCTGGTCGCAACGAATTTAGATTCGATGTTGAAGATAGGGCTGGAAACCTTTACTTAACCGAACGCAGAAGAGGAGGGGTAACTGTTCAAGTGGGATATTCCAGAACGGATTATACCATTAATATTGAATTGCCAAGGAGCGTTTCGCTAAAGGTAAAAGGTGAAGATGATGATTACATCATCAGAAATATTGACGGCAAAATTTCAATAGAAAGTGAAGATGGTGATATCGAAGTGATTGATTGTCACGGTAGCGATTTTCAATTCAAATTGGAAGATGGCGATCTGAAAGTAGAGGGTGGTAACGGTGCTATTTCAGTAGATATTGAAGATGGTGATGTGGACATCCGAAAGGGAAATTTTGATAGAATTGAAATGGATGTTCAGGACGGTAGCGTGATTTTGGAAACCGCAATTGCTGACAATGGTATTTATGACATTAAAGCAGAGGATGCCCGAGTGGATTTTGTGGTGATTAAAGGTGGTGGAGAATTTCTGGTGTTAAAAGACGATGGAAGCTTAAGAACCAGTTCGGACTTCGAAACTCTACAGGAAAGCGACCATCGCTCATTAGTAAAATTGGCTGGCGGAAACGCCAAAATAGAAATTAGAACTGGTGATGGCCGAGTGAGGTTAAGTAAGCAGTAAGTCGAAATTTAAAAGGTTGAAGGCTTATGAATGGGCCTTCAGCTTAATTTCTTGTAATTCATCATCCCAAAGCCAGTCGGAAGCATTTGCCCCACCCAAATAGTAATCTCTTTTTATCATGCTTGAGTCGAAATCTCTTTTAAGTTCTAGGTTTTCGAAGTCTTTAAAGATTGGTTTCAAATTCTCTAAATATTTGAGGTATTGAAGATCACCAAACCCGAAAAGGTGCTGCCATTTCAATAACTCTCTAATCAAAGATTTGAGATTGGTATTTCCCTCATTTATCAGCTCCATTATTTTTTCTTCAATAACATTAAAACCAGTTTTCGAAGATGGGAATCTTTTTAAATGCGCCATAAAGGCCAGTCCTAAATAAGGAAACTCATTGGATGGTAGCAGAATGAAAGTTTCAAGATCTCGAGGGTCTTCCGAGCAATAGGCCAAATAAGCATCCGAAGCCAAGTTAAAATCGTTGCTTCCCAAGATTCTTCTGCGTTCATAAAGTGACGGATAATCATCAGTTGGGATTTCCCCAAGCCCAACTAAGCCTTCGAAACCTTCTTCCCATCCCACGCAGATCAGGGATATTTTGGGGGCTTTTATTTCCTGATTTTTAAACCAATGTAAAAGTGCGATCAAATTAATTTGACAGAAGAGGTCATATTCAAACCAAAGTACCACCTCATCATAAGCATTGAATTTTTGAATTTTTTTGAACTCAGCAATTACATCTTGCTCATATCGGAGACTGATTACGCCAAAAAACGAACTGAAAAATGTTTTTCTCGATTGCCAAAAATCAGGGCTCGCAAAGTCAATACTTACTGGGCCATCACTGAGTACATCTCTCCAAACAGTTGCAGTGCCTTTTATTCTGCTTTGTTCAAATTTAAGCTTGGAGCTATCTCCATTAAGTATATGTAGCGTATTTTCCATAAAAAAAGGTTACTCGAAAGTAACCTTTTCAATCAAAATTAAAATCTTAATTAACGATTATATGTCATGTCATCTTCTCTGTCCACAGGAGTTCTTTGGTCTCTGTTGGCCAGAATCCAGGCTGTGTGGAAAACGAGCTGCGCTCTTTTTGCCATCACATCGAATTCGATTTTATCCACCGTATCCGTTGGTCTGTGATAGTCCGCATGAACACCATTGAAATAGAAGATAATTGGAATGCCTTTTTTGGCGAAGTTGTAGTGGTCAGATCGATAATAGAACCTGTTGGTATCATTTGGGTCATCATATCTGTAATCCAAATTCAATCCAGTATAGGTAATGTTGGCGTACTCAGAAATTACTTTTAAATGGCTAGAAAGCTTCTCCGAACCGATCACGTAAACATAATCTCTATCATTTTCATGGTCAGGATCAACTCTTCCGATCATGTCAATATTCAAATTATTGACAGTTTTTTCAATTGGGTAAAGTGGATGTTCAGAATAGTACTCAGAACCCAAAAGGCCTTTTTCCTCACCAGTTACATTTAGAAACAAAATGCTTCTTCTTGGCTTATTTCCCTCTTTGGCCGCTTGAGCGAATGCCTCTGCAATTTCCATAACACCGGTAGTACCACTACCATCATCATCAGCACCATTGTTAATCACGGTGCCATCTTCGTTTTGGCCAATGTGATCGAAGTGTGAAGAAATCACCAATACCTCATCTTTCAGGTCGGTACCTTCCAAAAAGGCAACCATGTTTTCGGTTTTTAATTCTTTGAGTTTTTCGGTCACCTTCAAACTCACGCTGCGAGGTTTTATACTAGCAGGATTTGAGGCCGCAGCTTCTAATTTGTCTGCGGAGCTGTTGAGCATTTCTGCTGCGATAGCTTTGGTGATATAAAAAACCATGCTCTCGTCAGCTGCAGCCACTTTATCGAAACGTAGTCTACTTAACAGAGCTCTTCTTGCCTGTCTTGGTAAAGTTTGGGTGAATTGCTCGTCATCGGCACTGATGATAAAAACCGCTTTCGCACCAGAGGCATTCAACTTTTCGAGCATTTCTCTTGAGCTGGCCATGGCGATAACACCTTTGCCTTTAACATCCATATTGTCCAAAGTTTCGCCTTTGCCAACAAATACTGTGGCAAGTTTCAACTCCTTGGCCATGTTAGCATTACCAAAAAAGATAATGTCCTTTCCATTTACTTTTTTACCGCTCTTCGTTTTGATGTAAACATCTGACCAATCTGACTGAAACATCGAGAATTTCTGTCGGTAAGTACCGTCCACTGGTGCTTGGAGGCCTAATTTCTGATAAAAATCTTCAAGAAATTTTGAGGCTTTTTCTTGGCCGGGAGTGCCTGTTTCTCTTCCCTGAAAGTCGTCAGAAGCCAAAACACTTAGCTTCGCTTTCATGTCTTGTGGAGTAATTGTGCTGGCATATTTTACTGCTGTTTTGTCTTGTGCTTGAGCAGAAAATGAAGCCAAACAAATCACTGCTAAGAGTGTTAATAATCTCTTCATTGAGTTTAAGTTTTAATGTTGTAGTTTTTTAATTTTTCAAAGCTAGAAAAATAATTAAAAGCACATCAGATTAGTTACACTGCTGGCCTACTTTTAGGTTTTGACGGTCAGACTTTTTTGGTGAGAAAACTAAGGATTTCAAACCTTAGTCTCTTACATTTGTGCATCTTTTGAAAGGAGAGATTTTACCTATTATTGGAGGACAGGATATGACTAAGATTGATTTAAGAAAGACCCAAAAATTTGAAGACCGACACAACGGCCCGGATCAAATTGAAGTGGCAGAAATGTTGAAAGAGATAGGCCTTTCGAGCCTTGATGCTTTAATTGAAGAAACTGTGCCAGCGGGCATTAGAATGGCTAAACCGCTCAACCTTCCTCTTCCAAAATCGGAATTTCAGTTTTTAAAGGATTTAAGACACATTGCCGCGCAGAACAAGTTGTTCAAGTCATATATCGGAATGGGTTATTATGACACCATTGTTCCTGGCGTAATCCAAAGAAATATTTTAGAAAACCCAGGGTGGTACACGGCTTACACTCCATACCAAGCAGAAATTGCCCAAGGCAGATTAGAGGCTTTGATCAATTTTCAAACGATGGTGATGGATTTAACGGGCATGGCCATCGCCAATGCTTCTTTGTTAGATGAGGCTACTGCGGCAGCAGAAGCCATGTTCATGTTCTCGGGCCAGCGTAAAAAGGAAAAGAAAGATGCCCATACTTTCTTTGTAGATGAAAATACCTTCCCACAGACCATTGATCTTTTAAAGACACGTTCGAACCCTGTTGGAATCAATCTAGAAGTAGGGCCAATTGATAAACTTGATCTTACAAGAAGCGACCTTTATGGTGTGCTTTATCAATATCCTGCTGGTGACGGTAAAGTTTTAGACTTTAAATCTTTCATAGAAAGTGCTCATGAAAACAATGTGTTCGTGACCGCTGCTGCTGATTTAATGTCATTGGCCATTTTAACCCCTCCGGGAGAAATGGGTGCCGATGCTGTGGTGGGTACTACTCAAAGATTTGGTGTGCCAATGGGCTATGGCGGGCCGCACGCGGCTTACTTCGCTACTAAAGATGAATTTAAGCGCCAAATTCCCGGCAGAATCATCGGGGTCTCTATCGATAGCCAAGGCAACAAGGCGTATAGAATGGCGCTTCAGACAAGAGAGCAGCACATTAGAAGAGAAAAAGCAACTTCTAATATCTGTACAGCTCAGGTATTGCTTGGTGTAATGGCTGGAATGTATGGCGTATATCATGGTTCTAAAGGAATCAAGCATATCGCTTTAAAAATTCATGGCTTCGCGAAGTTGTTGGAAAAAGGTTTGGCCTCATTGAACTTCAAACAATTGAATGAAGTCTATTTTGATACCTTGAGAATTGAAGCAGAATCTTCATTAGCAGATAAGATTAAGACCATAGCAGAAGTAGCTGAAATGAATTTCCGCTATTTCGAAAATGGAGATATCGGTATTGCGGTAGATGAAACGACTCGAGTTGAAGACATTGAAGCTATTCTTGCGGTTTTTGCCGAAGCTACTGGTCAAGTTTTGAAGTTCGATTTGGATAAAGAAGCTTCTGACTTAGAAGTTGAATTACCAAATGGACTAGAAAGAGTTACTGATTT
The DNA here is from genome assembly GCA_002786855.1 of Cytophagales bacterium CG12_big_fil_rev_8_21_14_0_65_40_12. Lineage (GTDB taxonomy): Bacteria > Bacteroidota > Bacteroidia > Cytophagales > Cyclobacteriaceae > Roseivirga. Next base: position 83,780 of record PCUU01000092.1, on the reverse strand, counting down.
TATGACACATCCTGTGTTCAATCAGTATCATTCTGAGCATGAAATGCTTCGTTATATCAAGAAGTTAGAAAGTAAAGATTTGTCATTGGTACATTCAATGATCTCGTTAGGATCATGTACCATGAAGTTGAATGCCACGGCTGAAATGGCCCCTGTTACTTGGCCAGAATTCGGTGGAATTCACCCATTTGCACCACTTTACCAGACCCGAGGATATCAAATGATGTTCAATGATTTAGTAGATTGGCTTTCTGAAATCACTGGTTTTGATGATGTTTCTTTACAGCCCAACTCTGGTGCTCAGGGAGAATATGCAGGGCTTATGGTAATCCGTGCTTATCATCAAAGCAGAGGAGATCATCACAGAACGGTGGCCATTATTCCTACTTCTGCACACGGCACTAACCCAGCTTCAGCAGTAATGGCGGGCATGTCCGTAGTACTTGTGAAGTGCGATGAGCGCGGAAACATCGATATGGATGATCTTAAACTTCGTGTTGAAGAAAATAGCGAAAACTTAGCGGCATTGATGGTGACTTATCCATCTACCCACGGAGTTTTCGAAGAAAGCATCAAAGATATTTGCGCATTGATCCATCAGCATGGTGGTCAGGTGTATATGGATGGAGCTAACATGAATGCTCAAGTTGGTTTGACCAGCCCAGGTATCATTGGTGCTGACGTTTGCCACTTGAATCTTCATAAAACTTTCTGTATTCCTCATGGTGGAGGTGGGCCAGGCATGGGCCCAATCGGAGTAAGATCTCATCTCGCACCGTTCCTTCCAGGTAGTGCAGTAGTTGATATGGGAAATGAGCATGCGATTACGTCTATTTCTGGAGCGCCTTGGGGCAGTGCCAGCATCTTGACCATCTCTTATGCCTACATCGCTATGATGGGTGCCGAAGGATTGACCAATGCGACTAAAATCGCCATTCTAAATGCTAACTATATTAAGGCTAGACTAGAGAAGGAGTATAAAATTTTATACGCAGGCTCTAAAGGCAGGTGTGCTCATGAGATGATCGTGGATTGTCGCGATTTCAAAGCTTATAAAGTTGAGGTGACGGATATTGCGAAGAGACTAATGGATTATGGTTTCCATGCGCCAACAGTATCTTTCCCTGTAGCGGGAACTTTGATGATTGAGCCAACAGAATCAGAATCTAAAGTTGAATTGGATCGTTTCTGCGATGCGATGTTGAGCATCCGTGAAGAAATCAGAGAGATTGCTGACGGAATGGCGAGCCAAGAGGATAACGTTTTGGTAAATGCGCCTCATACACAGTCCATGGTGCTTGAAGGCCAATGGGAGAGACCTTATTCTAGAGAGAAAGCGGTTTGGCCTGCTGAATATGTAAAAGAAGCCAAGTTCTGGCCAGCAGTAGCAAGAATCGATTCGGCTTATGGCGATAGAAACTTAATGTGCAGCTGTATTCCTGTTGAGGATTATGCTCCTGAAGAGGCAACAGCTTAATATTTGCACCTAGAAAACGAAAAGGCCTCGCTAAATAATTAGCGAGGCCTTTTTTGATTATGCATGATAGAATTCTTGATCAGTCCTTTGATAGTTGCTGTAGAACTTATACGGGAGATAGAACACAGCAAATAGCGCGAATGATATGATAAGGAAGGTCTCGGCCATCTCAAATTTATTGAAAGATGAGATGAGATTACGTCTGTGATATTCTGTCAAATCTGAGCTGATATTGCTAGCTGATACTTCTCCATTCATCTGATTTTCCATCATCATTTCAACTTGTGTGGCTTCTATTTTCAGTTGAGATCTTTTTGAACCTAGTAATGACTGACTAAAAAAGAGAATAGACAAACAAAGGCATACTGCACTTGCGTAGCCTCCAATAAATGCGAGTTTCTTAATCATGGTATTTTGTTTTTTAGTGGTTAGAAATTTTAAATCATCTTCAATTTGAAGGGCATAATCAGGTATCACCTCCTGTCGTGCTATCAAAAGTGCATTTTCGAAGCTTATGTCTGAATCCGTGAGAAGCATTTCGATTTTGCACGAAATGTGATCAGCCAAATCATCGAGCAAATCCACATGGGTGAATCCTTCACCTAAAAGGTAGTCCCGTATAATTTTGGTTTGTGCTTGATTGATCATGAGATAGCTGGATTTTTATTGCCAAATATGAGCTTCAATGTCGCTTGAAAGTCGAACAATTCTTGAATTGCTGGTATTGCCAAACCCTTCCCCTTATTTGTGAGCGAGTAGTATTTTCTTGTTCTGCTATCTACTATTACTGATTCTGTAGTTAAATATCCTTCAGTAGTAAGCGCGTGAAGGGTTGGATAAAGAGAGCCTTCCTTGATCAGTAATTTACCTTCTGTTTTTTCCTTTACTTTCTGTACAATTTCATAACCGTACATTTTTTCTTCTTCGGAAAGTAGCTTCAAAATAATGGGTTTGAGTATGCCTTTTAATAGTTCTCGTGAATACATAGAACAATGATACATCGTATTATGATGTATAGCAAATTTTATCCTGATGAATTTTAAATTTGATGTTGCAGGCAGCACTCATCAAAACCTATTAATTTAACCACTCGAATAAATTTCGCTGCTTACTGTATATTCAAATCAATTTTTGCGTAGTTATGGTTTTAAAGCTTAGCATAATTAACCCGCTTTGACAGTTTACTCCGTTTTATCGTTTCTCAACCCCCTTTTGCTCTGGGGACTGTTGGCGTTGGCCATTCCTGTGATCATCCATCTCTTTAATTTTAGAAGGGTTAAAAAAATCCAGTTTTCAAACATCGCCTTGCTTAAGAGGGTGAAAGAAGAAACTTCTTCGAAGAGAAAACCTGTTGAACTCTTGATACTGGCTTCTAGGCTGCTGTTTATCTCATTTCTGATTTTTGCATTCGCCCAACCCATCTTTAAAGACAAGAACAATACACTTGAATTGAGCGATGAGGCATTGATTTACCTAGATAACTCCATGAGCATGGACATGCCGGTCAATAACCAACAATCTGCATTTGATGTGGCTTTTTCATTGGCAAATGGGGTCGTTGGGGCTTATCCAGAATCGGCAAAATTCAAATTCTTAGAAAACGGCTACGGTAACTCTCTCAATACGAGCTATACGGCAGCAACAATGAAGGACAGGTTTACAGAAATGCAATTGTCAGGAATCGGTCGCAGCCCAGCTGAAATCCAATCAAGAATTGCGGCAAGCTCATTCAGAGGCGATGTTTATTTGGTCAGTGACTTTCAGAAAAACCAGGAGATTGCCCTTGATCCAATTATCAATGACACCACCCGAAATTACTATTTGCTTCCGGTTGAAAGTGACATCAGCAGTAATCTATACTTCGATACAGCTTATTTAGCCAATAGCTTTCTGATGGGAGCAATGAAGAATGAGCTGAAAGTGGTAGTGAGAAATGAAGGAACTGAAGACTTTGAGAAGGTAAACCTCAGACTTTTTTATGGTGATCAGCTGGCGAGCACTGCTCAAATCGATGTTTCGGCAAATGGTACACAAGAGTATACTTTTGAAATTGATCCCAAGGCCAACGGTTTGAATAAAGTTAAAATCACTTTAGAAGATCCAAAGGTGCTTTTCGATAATGACTTTAACCTTACGCTCAATAATATAGAAAAGGTGGCGGTTCATGAGGTAAGAGGATCAAAATCAAGTCCCTATGTAAAGCAGCTTTTTGATGAGAATGAACTCTTCAATTATCAATCCTTCGATATCAACAATTTGGACAATGCACAATTGGTTTTGGCCGATATCATCATTTTGAATCAATTGCCAAATTTTTCCAATCAACTTATTGCGTCTCTGAATAAAGTGCTCGAGGCGAATGCTACGGTGCTGATCATCCCTTCTGAAGAAGGCGCAGCTCAAATGTATGCGGAGCTTGGGCTTTCTGTAAGAAATGACTCAGAGGAAAGGCTTGAATTGGCACAACCCAACTTTCAAAATCCCTTTTTCGATGGCATTTTCGAAGCACAAAATGAGTCCATTTCAATGCCTGATGCATCCAATAAATTTAGATTAATGAATAGTGAATTGGCGGTGTTAAGTTTTAAAAATGGTCGCGATTTTCTATCCAAGGCTGCCGCACCCAAAGGCAATGTTTATTTTTTCTCTACAGATTTTAGCGACACTGCCACAGGTTTTCCGAGCCATTCGCTTTTCGTTCCAATCATGTACAAGCTTGCTTTGGGCAGTAAAGTGAACTTATCCAGGCCCTATTATTTGACAGACGAACAAACGATAGTCTATCCATTAGAAGTGGCACTTTCTGCGGACGACATTCTGACTTTGGAGAATGGAGATAAGAAAATAACACCAGATCAGCGGATTTCTGGTAAGAGTTTAATTTTGGAGGTGCCTAAAGATGAGCTTAGTGCAGGCAGTTATCAACTGAAGGCAGGCGATCAAGAGATTGGGACATTGGCTTTTAATGCCTCAAAATCTGAATCTTCTGTGCTGCGGTATTCCTCGGATGAGCTTGCAGAAATAGCACAATCCCCACATATCTATGTCATTAGCGCATCAGAGGCCATCGATGTTGACCGTGAATTGACTTCAGGAGTGAAGGGAATTGAGCTATGGAAATATGCCCTGATGCTGTCTTTATTTTTTCTTTTTGCAGAAATAATTTTAATCCGATATTTGTGATATGGAATTCCTTATCCGTGGTGCAAAGATTTTCGATCCTTCATCTCCCCATCATTCATTAGTTAAAGACATTCTCGTTAATAACGGCTTCATTCAAAAGATCAATGATCACATAGATTTTGATGGCTTGGTCATTGAACAGCCCGACCTTAGGGTTTCGCCAGGATGGTTTGATATGCGATCGCTCATTCCCGATCCTGGTAAAGAACATAAAGAAGATTTGGACTCTGGCGCTGCTGCGGCAGCTGCGGGTGGCTTTACGGAAGTTCTGGTTTTGCCAAATACAGATCCTGTCATCTCGAATAAGAATAGCATCAGTTATTTCCACAAGTGGAACAAAACCGCCACCGTGAATTTACATCCAGCAGCAGCCGTGACCCTCGGTTGTCACGGTAAGGATTTGACAGAGATGATCGATCTCCATACTGCCGGGGCAGTAGCCTTTACTGATGGTACAGAGCCGATTTGGCATACCGATATTTTGCTTAAGAGCTTGCAGTACCTTCAGACTTTTGGTGGCGTGCTCATCAATAGGCCCGAAGATAAAATGCTCACGGCCTTCGGTACGATGCATGAAGGAATTATGAGCACAAGCTTAGGCATGAAGGGAATGCCAGAACTCGCAGAGGAAATCATGATTGACCGCGATTTGGAATTATTAAAATATGCGGGGGGTAAAATCCACTTCAGTTTGATTTCTTCGGCCGGAGCGGTTCGAAGAATAAGAGAAGCCAAGGCACAAGGCCTAAATGTTACTGCCGATGTCGGAATTCATTATTTGATTTTCACCGATGAGCACTTATCCGATTTCGACACCAATTTTAAGGTTAATCCACCTTTTAGGAAAGAAGCCGATAGGCAAGCTTTGATTGAAGGCGTTTTGGACGGTACGATTGATGTAATTGTAAGCGACCACCAGCCACACGACCAAGAAAGTAAGCAACTAGAATTTGATTTGGCTGATTTCGGTGTAATTGGACTTCAAACCTTCTATCCAGCTTTATTGAAGGCTTTTGGAGACCGTGCCGAAAGTCAATTGGAAAAAATCACCATTGCCCCAAGGAAAATTCTAGGTTTAGAAATTCCCATGATTAAAGAAGGTGAAAGGGCCAATCTTACTCTATTTTCTCCTGCTCTGGAATGGAAATACAATGCCGCCACGAATCAATCAAAGTCTGTGGCTTCTCCCTTTATCAATCAAAGTTTAAAAGGGAAAGTAGTGGGTATTGTAAACAATGGTAACCTTATTCAGCATGTTTAAGGTAAATCCTGCGCTAAGCAAACTCGCCATTAAATATGGTGTGGTGGCTGCTTTATTCACCGTTTTAGCTTTTGTGGTGTTTTATATAATGGGGCAGCAGCCATGGCGAAATCTTGTTTCGTTCTTGTTGGACGTCTTTGTGATTGGGGTATTTCTTTTTTTAGCAATTAAGGATTATAAAGACAGCGTAAACAATGGAGCACTTAGGTTTTATCAAGGAATGACCGTTGGTTTTATTGTGTATTTAACGATTGCGGCTGGTTTTTCTCTCTTCTTTTTCGTGCTCATGCAGTGGGTAGAACCTGATTTTTTAGGGGAGTATATCAAATTAGCCCTGGAAGATTTGGTGTCAAGACGAGAAATGATTGTTGCTGGTTTAAGTGAAGAGAGTTATTTAGATCAATACTCGAAACTTCAAAATACCACCATTGGCGTTTTGGTGATTGATGCTTTTGTTAAACGTTTGTTGATTGGTTTGGTACTGACGCCCATTTTCAGCGTTCTTCTCAGAACGCATCAGGCTTGATTTAGCTCGCTAATCCTTGCATTAAAACGTTTAAGTAAAATCTGGTTTCGTAGCTTGGGTTATCCATTACTTTCGAAAAATTGTTAATTTCAAACCATCAACCTTAAAAAAGAAATCATGGAAGAACAAATCACAACAGGTCAAGTCATCAAAAAATGGGGGATCATTTATGGCGCAATAGGTACGGTCGTTAATTTGATTCCTATGCTCATGGAACTACAACCTTCTTGGTTGCAAATTGTCAATATTGTAATTGCCATTGCAATGTACATTTTGGCTTGTAAGGAATTCAAAACTGAAAATGGCGGATTGATGTCATTTGGAGAGGGTTTCAGAATAAGCCTTGGGGCTGCTGCAATCGCTGGAGTTATGAGATCAGTGATAAGCTACATCTACATAAAATTCATCGATCCTGAATATATGGAAAGAATGAAACAGATCATGAATGATACTTGGAGAGAACAAGGAATGACTGAAGAGCAGATTGAGCAATCCTCACGATTCATGTCTGGTTTCTCAAACCCAGAATTAGGACTGATTTTAGGGGTTGTCGTTGTGGTATTAGGTGGATTAATATGGGGAGCGATTGTTTCTGCCATAATGAAAAACGGAGAAGACGAATATTAACATTTTGATACAAATTTCAGTAGTTATACCTCTTTTTAATGAAGAGGAATCATTGCCAGAACTCACAAATTGGATAAGCCGTGTCATGATTGAACACGGCTTAACTTATGAAATAATCATGGTAGATGATGGGAGCTCGGACGGCTCGTGGGCAGTCATTGAAAAATTGGCTGCTGATTATCCAATTAAAGCGCTCAAATTCAATCGTAACTACGGAAAATCCGCAGCGCTCAATATCGGGTTCAAACATGCGCTTGGCGATGTGGTCATTACCATGGATGCCGATCTCCAAGACAGTCCTGATGAAATTCCAGGACTCTATCAAATGATCAAAGAGGGCTATCACTTGGTGTCGGGCTGGAAAAAGAAAAGGCACGACCCTATTTCCAAAACCATCCCGTCCAAATTCTTTAATGGAGTCACCCGTATACTTTCGGGAATTAAGTTGCATGATTTTAACTGTGGGTTGAAGGCCTACGATCAACGTTTGGTAAGGACCTTGGATGTTTATGGCGAAATGCATCGCTATATCCCTGTCATTGCGAAAAGAAATGGTTTCGCTAAAATCGGAGAAAAAGTAGTAGAACACAGGGCTAGGAAATATGGCACTACCAAGTTTGGTCTCGAACGCTTCATCAATGGTTTTCTCGACTTAATCTCCATCTCATTTGTTTCTAGGTACAAGAAAAAGCCAATGCATTTTTTCGGTACACTGGGTACAATCTCCTTCATGTTGGGCTTTTTGTTCGTAGGCTGGATTGGCTGGGTAAAAATTAGAGCTATATATATTACAAAAACCAATGTTTACCGCGATGTTGTCGACCAGCCGTTATTCTTTTTGGCCATTGCGGCCATTATTGTAGGAGTTCAATTGTTTCTGGCTGGGTTTTTAGGCGAAATGATGACCATGAATTCTCATCGAAGCAATGACTATATTTTAGAAGATTCCATTGGCGTCAAAAAATCATGAGGTTTTATTCGGTAGTCATTCCCGTTTTCAATCGACCTGATGAAGTGGATGAACTGCTCCAATCCTTAGTGCTTCAGTCCTATAAAAATTTCGAGGTCATCATTGTTGAAGACGGTTCTGTAAAGAAATGTGACCAAGTGGTTGCGAAATTTCAGTCGCAACTCAATATCAAGTATTTCTTCAAAGAAAATTCAGGACAAGGTTTCTCCAGGAATTATGGTTTCGAAAGAGCAAAAGGAGACTACTTTGTGGTTTTCGATTCAGACTGCTTGATTCCTGAAAACTACTTCGAATTAGTTGAAAAGTCCTTGAACCAAAACCAACTAGACGCTTTTGGTGGCCCTGATAAAGCGCATACTTCATTTACACCTCTTCAAAAAGCCATTAGCTATTCCATGACCTCTCCCTTTACGACAGGCGGGATCAGGGGGAATAAGAAGCACGTGGGGACTTTTCACCCTAGAAGCTTCAATATGGGGATTTCAAAAGCTGTTTTTGAAAAAACTAAAGGCTATAGAATTACCCGAATGGGGGAAGACATCGAATTTAGCATTCGAATCATCAAAGAAGGGTTCAAAACTGGCCTGATTCCTGAAGCTTTTGTGTTTCATAAAAGAAGAACAAGTTTTGTCCAATTCTACAGGCAACTTCATTTTTTTGGTAGGGCGAGAATTAATGTAAATAAGCTTGTTCCGGGAGAACTAAAATTGGTCCATCTGCTTCCAACATGCTTTGTTTTGGGGCTATTTGCTTGGCCAATCTTGCTCTGGATTAGTCCCTTGTTGTTCTATTTAGGTGCTTCAGCCATAGCGATCTTTACTTTAGCGCTTTTTTTGGATGCATCGCTGCAATACAGGAATTTGAAGATTGGTTTTTTCAGCGTAGCGGCTGCTTTTACTCAGCTCATTGGTTATGGCATGGGTATGATCAACGAACTTGTGAATCCCCGAGGGAATCAGCCTTTCGCGCAGAAATAAATAATCTCTTTTGCTGGCAGCGCATATTTCCTTACGGTTTCTGCTGGCAATTCCATCACGAATCGATCTTCAGTCACCTTGAATCCTGCCTTTTCTAAGCGTTTACCATAATCGAGGCCGAAAAGTCGCAAATGATCATCCTGCCAAAAAATGCGTTCGCGGTCTTTAGGGTCAGTAATATTTGGGTCTTCGAGCGTTTCATCCCTGCTATAATCCTGCGGTGATTGTATTATGGCCCATCCTCCAGGTTTAAGCACTCTATTGATCTCGCTCATGGCTTTGATGTCATCATCAACATGTTCCATTACGTGATTACAAAAAACCACATCAAAAGTATGGTCCTCAAAAGGAATTTCGTGAACATCCATTTTAATGTCTGCTAATGGAGATTCTAAATCTGCCGAAGTATAGTCGATATTCGGCATTGCCTTAAATTTATCGATAAAGCAAAGCTCTGGGGCAATGTGTAAAAGCTTCAAATCAGCAGTGAAAAAGTTGGTACGCTGCTTTAAATACAGCCACATTAACCGGTGTCTTTCTAACGACAATGAATCTGGGCAAAGCGCATTTGGCCTGGGGTGCAATCGGCCATAGGGAAGAAACTTGCGATAACTTATTTCACAAATAGGGCAGGTAACATTATTTCCCCGCATAAATAGGCTCACCACTTTCAAAATATGATGGCTAAAGAGCTGAAGGTATTTTCGGGGCACTTTTCGCAAAAAGAAACTAATAAGTTTTTTCATTCATTAATTTTGCTCAAAGATATAGTTTAAGACCGAAACCATTGGCCACCATTGAAATGAACATTTAGGTGCTTGCACCATATATTCACCGTTCCAATAATTGAAGTCCGTGTCGGTTAAACTTTTGCGTCACCATGATCATCTAAACCAAGTTGGAAAGTACTGAAACAACCTACTGACTTTGCAGTTAAGCATTAGAATAGTTTGATTTTGATTCGTAAATGGCGTTTTCCCATTTTATTTTAGTGGTGACATACTTTTTTATGTGGAAATGTTATCAGCACTATTCAACCTAATTTCGCAAACATTTAAAACTAACAATAGAAGGAGTCATGAGAAAAAAACTCATCATTATCGGACTAGTAGTAATCACTGCCATAGTGGTTGCCCTGACCGTTTTTAATCCAGAAGCCAAAGAGGATGGGGTTTCGCTTTTTGCTACGGCAGAAAAAGGTGAATTCAAAGTTGAAGTAACCACAACTGGGGAATTGTCTGCAGAGCGTTCTACAAAAATCGTAGGGCCAATTGCCGCCCGAGATTTCAATATTAGAAACATGACCATTCAAAAACTGGTCGATGAAGGCACTCAAGTGAGGAAGGGTGAATTCGTGGCGGAGTTGGATAAAGGAGAGCTTTATGAAAAAATCCAAGCAGAAAAGGATCAACTAGACGCCCAAATCGCAGAATACGACAATGCTAAAATTGATACTGCTTTGACTTTGAGAGGTGAGCGAGATAAACTTATTAATCTCGACTACTCCATCGAAGAGAAGAAACTTCAATTAGAGCAATCGCAATATGAGCCGCCAGCTACGGTAAAAAAATATGAGAATGAGCTCGAAAAGCTTTTGAGAGACAAAGAAAGAGCCATAGAAAATTACACCTTGAAAAAGCAGCAAGCGAAATCAAAAATGATTGAAGAAACTGCCGATTTGAACAGGAGGCAAGACCGCTACGACAAAGGGTTGAAACTATTGGAGGATTTCACCATTTACGCCCCTCAGGACGGAATGGTAATTTATACCAAAGGCTTTGGTGGAGACAGGATTGTTGAAGGTTCACAGATTAATACTTTCGCACCAGATGTGGCTGAACTTCCAGATCTTTCTAGCATGATTTCAACTACTTTCATTAATGAGGTAGACATTCGTAAAGTAAAGGTGGGTCAGCCAGTAGAAATTGGCTTGGACGCTTTCCCGGATAAAAGACTTTCAGGAAAAGTATCGCGTGTGGCCCGTGTAGGTCAGCAAAACCCAAATTCAGATGCAAAGGTATTTGAGGTAATTGTGCGTGTGAATGAGCGTGACTCGGAATTGAGACCTTCAATGACTACGAGTAATATCGTAATCACTCAAAATTTGCAAGATGTGGTACATGTTCCACTAGAGTGTTTACATGTTTATAACGACTCAATCAACTATGTAATCAAAAAGAGTGGAGTGCTTCAAGAAGTCAAGGTAGGCTTGACCAATAGCAATGATGCCGTGATTGAAATGGGTGTTGAAGAAGGCGATGTACTCTATTTGAGTATGCCTGATGGAATGTCGGGCAAGGGGCCTAAACTAATTCCAGAATTGGATGGAACTAGAATGCAAAAATACGAAGTCGCTCCTGAAGCTCCAGAAGGAGGTGACTTAGAATGGAAAATGCCTGATGGTAGCCCAATGTCACCTGAAATGATTCAGAGATTGAAAGACAGAGGAATTACAGACCCATCTCAAATGCAGCAAATGTTCCAAAGAGGCGGTCAGAGACCTGCCGGTGTAGGAGGGCAACGACCAGCCAGCACCACAGGTGCAGCGGGTGCCGCAGCAGGACGAGCTGGTCAAACAAAAGACTAAGCATTATGAATAAGCAAAGTCTATTATTTAACTTTTACATAGCGCTGGAAGCGGTGCTGGCCAACCAATTAAGGTCCTTGCTTACAGCGCTTGGGATTATCTTTGGTGTGGCTGCGGTAATCGCAATGCTTGCAATTGGAAATGGTGCACAAAAGGAAATTTTGGAGCAGATTGAATTAGTAGGTGTGAATAACATCATCGTTCAGCCAGTAGTAGAGCAGGTAGAGCAGCAGCTAGGTCAGGCAGATGAGGACGATAAAAAGAAGTTTTCTCCAGGATTAAAGTTGCTTGATGTGGAAAACATCAGGGAGTCCATTCCGGGTATTCAAAAGATAAGCCCAGAAATCCTTTTGGAAACCTACATCATCAAAAACGGAATCCGCAGGTCCTCAAAGCTAGTTGGCGTAGAGCCTAGCTATTTTGAGGTGGCCAATTTCGAAATGGATGGAGGCCAAATGTTTGACGATATTCAGTTGAGGGTTGGGGCTCCAGTTTGTATTATAGGAAAGGGCATTCAGTCTAAATTTTTTCCACAGGAAAATCCCTTGGGTAAGAAAATCAAAGTGGGTTCGCAGTGGCTAGAGGTAATTGGGGTGCTCAAAGAGAGGTTCATCTCAGAAAAAGCAATTACGAATCTCGGTATTCGTGACTATAATATGGATGTGTATACTCCAATCCAAACCGTTCTTGTGCGTTATATTAATCGCGATTTAGTGACAGGTTCTGGATTGAAAAAGAGTTTTGGCGGCACTAGTTTCCGTGGTTTTGGAGGGGGCTTCGCGGTCATTACTTCATCTGGTAGCAGCGATGAGGATAGTGCACCCAAAAATTATCATCAAATCGATAGGCTGGTGGTGCAAGTTGAAGAATCGACCAAACTTAGCTCCACTGCCGAGGTCATGAGTAGGTTGCTCGAGCGCAGACACTTCGGTGTGGTAGATTATGAAATTACCATTCCGGAATTGCTTTTGAAACAGCAACAAAGAACTCAGAATATTTTTAATATCGTTTTAGCGGCCATTGCAGCCATTTCCCTTTTAGTTGGGGGTATTGGAATTATGAATATTATGTTGGCTTCTGTGATGGAAAGAATAAAAGAAATCGGCTTAAGGCTTTCAATTGGAGCTAAGTCTTCTGATATTGTATCACAATTTTTATTTGAAGCTGTGCTTATTTCAGTGTCAGGAGGCATTATAGGGGTAATTTTAGGCATAGGATTAGCATTCGCTGTTTCTTCCCTGGCCGATTTCCCAACTGAAATCAGTTTTGCTTCAATTGTTATTTCCTTTGGAGTTGCGGCTACTGTGGGTCTTATTTTTGGAATTACTCCAGCAAGACGAGCGGCAAGCCAAGATCCAATTACATCTTTAAGACACGAATAAAAACTCATGAAAAAGGTCATTTTACTTTCAATTTTTCTTCTGGGTCTAACGCAATTATCATTTTCGCAAGAGAAAAAAGTGTTAACCCTTGAAGAAGTAATCCAATTGGCACGTCAAAACTCAAGAAATGCCAAAAGAGCGGAGACTTCGCGAACTTTAGGCTATTGGAGCTATCAGGTGTACAAGTCTCAATTGAAACCTCAACTTTTAGTAAGAGGTACACTCCCTAATTATGTAAATAGAACCATTGCACAAGCCCAGAATGATGGGTCGGTGGCATTTAGATCGGTAAATCAGAATAACTCTAACCTTAGTTTGGGATTGGAGCAAGTTTTGCCTTGGACCAACACTACGGTTTCATTTAATTCACGCTTGGCCAGATTCGATGATTACGATAATGATTTCACGCGTTATCAAGGTGATCCCGTTGGTTTTTCAATCGAGCAACCATTATTCGCTGTCAACCCGTTCAAATGGGATAGGCAAATTCAACCCTTGCAATATGAGCAAAGCAAGAGGAGCTATGTACAGGAGTTAGAACAAGCTTCGCAAACTGCAGCGGTATTGTTTTTTAGATTGTTGGTTCAGCAAAAGAACCTTCAGATTGCAAGACAAAATGAGCAAGCCAACGACACCGTTTTTAGAGTAGAACAAGGACGCTACAATATTGGTACTTCTACTGAGGATCAATTACTTCAAACCGAACTAGATTTACTAACCTCTCAGAGTGATGCTCAACAAGCACAATTGGAAGTTCAATCCTTATCGCTGGAATTGAGAAGTTTTATTGGTTTAAGCGAAAATGTAGACCTTGAATTGGTTGCTCCGCTTGAGGTTCCTGATTTTGAAATTGATTATGAAACAGCGCTGAAGTATGCAAAGGATAATAGAGCTGAATATTTGAGTTTTGAGGTGCAGCGTTTGGCAGCGCAAAGATCTGTTGCCGAGGCAAGGGCCCGAAGGTTCAACGCTTCTTTAATTGCGTCTTATGGGTATAATAGTGCGCAAACCAATAGTCTTTCTGGAGTTTATGATGGAGATAATACCGCTGCAGGTTCTCAAGTAACCTTGACTTTTGCTCTGCCTATACTTGATGGTGGAAGAAATAAAGCGCGTATGAATCAGGCACTTGAGCAGCAAAAGCTCAATGAATTCAATATTGAGCAAGACATGATCAATTTTGATCAAGAAATCTCTAATGCTGTAAGAAACTTCCGCCAGATTATCGAGCAAATAGAATTGGCTAAGAAGAGTGAGGCGATTGCCTTAAAAGGTTTCGAAATTACAAATGGAAGATATTTGGCTGGTAAGGTTGGAATTCTTGAATTGGCAAGAGCGAGAACGAATAAGGATAGCGCAATCAGAAGTTATGTTTCGGCCCTACAGCAGTATTGGGGTGCGTACTACGAGTTAAGGGCTTTGACATTATATGATTTCCAAAACAATCAATTGCTCTATAACGAATTACTAGAATACGATCCAAAAACGGATTCAGTTATCGAAAGAAAATAAAAAAAAGCCCCGAATTCGGGGCTTTTTTTATAAACCGGTATAGTTAAATGGACTGATTTGCATCAGTTCATTTTTTATTTCTGGGGATACCTCTAAGGTTTGGATAAACTCTTTGATCACAACTGAAGTGATCTTTTGATTGGTCCTGGTTAGGCCTTTAAGCGCTTCGTAAGGTTTTGGATAGCCTTCTCTTCTTAAGATAGTTTGAATGGCTTCAGCCACTACCGCCCAGTTATCTTCCAAATCAGCGTCAATGGCTTGTTGGTTCAATTCCAATTTGGTAATCCCTTTTTCCAAAGATTTAAGCGCGATTAAAGTATGCCCCAAGGGAACGCCCACATTACGAAGCACGGTGGAGTCTGTTAAATCCCGTTGTAATCTTGAAATAGGGAGTTTGGCTGAAAGATGCTCGAAAATAGCGTTCGCCATGCCCAAGTTGCCCTCGGCATTCTCGAAGTCAATTGGATTCACTTTATGCGGCATTGCCGAAGAACCTACTTCACCTTCCTTGATTTTTTGTTTGAAGTAATTCATAGAAACGTACTGCCATACATCTCTCGAAAAATCAATGAGAATCGTATTGATTCTTTTTAAACCATCAAATAAAGCGGCCAAGTGATCATAATGCTCAATTTGGGTAGTGGGATGGCTTCTATGCAAGCCCAAAACATCCTTTACAAAATCATTCCCAAACTCCACCCAATCAATTTTTGGGTAGGCCACATGGTGTGCATTGAAATTGCCAGTTGCTCCTCCAAATTTGGCGGCAAATGGGATATCCCCAAGCAAAATCAACTGCTCATCAATTCTGTTGGCAAATACTTCCATTTCTTTACCCAAGCGAGTAGGAGAGGCGGGCTGTCCATGGGTTTTGGCCAACATGGCTACATCCTTCCACATATCAACCATTGCTTTGATTTGGTTTCTGACTTCCAAAATAGCAGGTTCAATCACTTGGTGCATTGCTCTTTTTATAGAAAGAGGAATCGCGGTATTGTTAATGTCTTGAGAGGTCAAACCGAAATGAATGAACTCAATGGTTTCACCAAGGCCGAGTGAAGCAAATTTATCTTTTAAAAAATACTCAACCGCTTTTACATCGTGGTTGGTCGTTTTTTCAATTTCCTTGATGGCCAGAGCATCCGCTTCAGAGAAGGTTCTATAGATTTCTCTTAATCCGTCAAATTGATCTTCTTTTACCGAAACAAGTTGTGGAAGTGGTAACTCACAAAGTGCTATGAAATATTCCACCTCAATCTCAACCCGGTATTTAATCAGTGCGAATTCTGAGAAATAGGGCGTGAGTGCATTGGAAACTTTTCGATAACGTCCGTCAATAGGGGAAATCGCTGTGAGTGTATTCAGATTCATGTTTCTGGAATAAAAAGAAAGCGCAAAGATACAAAAATGTGTCAGTTTGAGGTTTTATTTCGCCAACAGTTGTCTTTGTGTCTAGAGGTAAATTGGAATAAGAATTCATCCTTAAATTAAACATGATTACTTTTGCACTCGCAAAACTGTTAAGGCCCTTTATGGGTTAATTAACTAGTGGTTTAAAATCAAAGAATAGAGCATGGCATTCGGATTATTCAAGAAGAAGCAAGAGGAGAAAAAAGAGATTCCATCGGTAAAGGCGGGACATTTAAATTTGAAAGTAAAGGAAGTGGTAAAAGAAACTGCTGATGCGATTAGCATTTACTTTGAGCAACCTGAAAGTGGCGCTATCCAATACAAATCTGGCCAATTCTTTACTTTGATAGCAGAAATTAATGGAAAGAAAGAACGCAGGGCCTATTCCCTTTGTACTTCGCCATTTGTAGATCCTTCTCCTGCAGTCACGGTAAAACGAGTGGAAGGTGGCTTAATGTCCAACCACTTGAACCAGAATCTCAAAGCTGGAGATTCGATAGAAGTGCTTGAGCCTATTGGGAATTTTACCACTGATTTTGACCCTGCCAATAGCCGTCATATTGTCCTTTTTGGTGGCGGAAGTGGAATTACACCCTTGATGTCAATCGCCAAGTCGGCATTAGCTCAAGAACCAAATTCGAAAGTTTCGTTGGTATATGCCAACCGTGATTTGAATTCAATCATATTCAAAACCAGCTTGCAGAAAATGGAAGCTGAACATGCAGATCGATTTAGGGTAATTCATGTGTTGGGTGAAGCTCCGGCAGACTGGACAGGTCATAGAGGATTCCTGACACAAGAAATTATTAAAACCGCATTGGCCGATTTACCTCAGTTTTCTTCTGATCATACAGAATACTTTATGTGTGGCCCAGGCCCGATGATGGATATTGTTGAGCAGGCTTTGGCTGCCTTGTCGATCCCCAAGGCTCAAGTGCACAAAGAAAGCTTTACTTCTGACTTAAGCAAGAAGGAGGCTCCAGCTGCTGATGCTGATAAGATTATCACAAGAGAGGTGACCATTATATATGATGGTGAAGAGCACAAATTCTCTGTTGCGCCAGGTGAAACAATTTTGGAACGCGGACTAGAAGAAGATATCGATCTTCCATTTTCTTGTCAAAGCGGCTTGTGCACGGCTTGCCGAGGTAAATGTCTTTCAGGAAAGGTCAAAATGGACGAAGATGAAGGGCTTTCTGAGGCAGAATTGAACGAAGGTTACGTGTTGCCATGCGTGAGTCATCCATTGACCGATGGTGTGGTAATTGAAATTGGCTAGTCATTTCTACGACTATTTTTGAACCTTTTCAGGAAGAGTTAGGTCTTAATTAATGTGATTTCAAATTGAATGTCTGGGCATCATTTCCGACATTCATGTTTGAACTTCTTTGAACCTAAGTCTTCCATAAAATGAGCCTGATTAAAGATCAACCCTCTCAGCTCCAAGTTTTATTAACCCAATACATGACTGTAAGATCGCTTACGCATGAATTGTGTAAACCCTTACAACCAGAGGACTTTGTGGTGCAGCCTGTAGTGGAAGTCAGTCCTCCCAAATGGCATTTGGCCCATACCACCTGGTTTTTCGAAAATTTTGTATTGAAAGTGGCGATGCCCAATTACCAAGTATTCGATAAGGACTATCATTTTCTCTTCAATAGCTATTATGAAACCGAAGGGGAACGTTGGATCCGTTCAGAAAGAGGGGCTTTGTCGCGGCCTTGGGTAAATGAGATTTTTGCCTATCGCAATTATGTAGATCAATACATGAGCGAATTACTCTCTGGTGATATTGAGCTCGACAAAAACATGATCGAAGTTTTGACGATTGGCCTTCATCACGAACAGCAACATCAAGAATTATTGGTGTATGATATCAAACACATTTTAGGGATTAATCCGCTTTTTCCCGCTTATAAGTCATTTAACAGTCCGATTTATCCACCCAATCTCTCAGTAAATTTTTTGACGGTAAACGAAGGTATTTATACCATTGGCCATCAAGAAGAGGGTTTCCACTTTGATAATGAGAAGGGCGTTCACAAAGTTTTTCTCCATAAATATGCCATTCAAGATAGATTGGTCACAGCGGGTGAATATTTGGAATTTATTGAAGCTGGCGGTTACCAAGATTTTAATCACTGGCTGATGGAAGGTTTTGAATGGGTGAAGAAGGAAAAGATCAAAGCACCATTTTATTGGCTAAAAGAGGATGGTGTTTGGAAACACTATACTATGGCGGGGCTTGAAGAGATCAATCCAAATGAGCCAGTTACACATATTAATTTTTATGAAGCTGATGCTTTTGCCAAATGGAAAGGCATGCGTTTACCAACTGAATTTGAGTGGGAAGTAGCTTGCCGAATGTATGAACCTCAGGTTCCTGTAGAAGCCAATTTTGTAGAGGATGGAAACTTTAGACCAATGCCTCGCAAAGGAAACAATACTCAGTTTTATGGCGATGCTTGGGAATGGACAAACAGTGCTTATTTGCCTTATCCTTATTATGCGAAGCCAGAAGGAGCGATTGGAGAATACAATGGGAAGTTCATGGTCAACCAAATGGTGTTAAGAGGCGGCTCCTATGCCACAAGCAGAAATCATATTCGACCAAGCTACAGAAACTTTTTCCATCCTCAGTTGCGTTGGCATTTCACGGGTATCAGATTGGCCCACAATATTTAATTCATGATTGATACCAAAGCTTCACTTTCAACTTTTGCCAAAGACATTGATAAAGGTCTTTCAGCCAGTCCTAAATGTCTATCATCAAAGTATTTTTATGATGAAGCAGGCGATAAGCTTTTTCAAACCATCATGGGTTTGGGTGAATATTACCTCACTCGTGCCGAATTCGAAATCTTTGATACGCATAAAGCCTCTATGCTCAGGAGTTTCTTGGGTGCCGATGAATCGTTTAACTTGATTGAACTAGGGGCTGGTGATGGAACAAAAACAAAAGTATTGTTAAGACACTTTGTAGCATCGGGCATTGATTTCAATTATTCACCAATTGATATTTCGCAGCACGTACTGGATTTACTTAACAGTGATTTAGAAAAGGAATTACCAAAACTAAAGGTAAATCCATTACAGGGCGACTATTTTGATGCACTTTCGAAACTAAACCAGAATCATTGCCAAAAGGAGGTAGTGCTCTTTCTAGGTTCGAATATTGGTAATTTCTCAAATACAGCTACTGAACAGTTTCTTTCTAAATTATCAGAGAACTTGAGCAAAGGCGATTTACTCTTGATTGGTTTTGATTTAATGAAAGATCCCAATGTGATTCTTAACGCTTACAACGATCAATTAGGCGTGACAAAAGCATTCAATATCAACTTACTCAATCGGATCAATAATGAACTCGGGGCAGATTTTGATTTGGAGGCCTTCACTCATTTTCCAACTTACAATCCCGTTACAGGTGAGACTAGAAGTCATTTAGTAAGCACAAAAGACCAGGAAGTAACCATCCAGGCTTTAGAAAAGACTTATTATTTCAAGGCTTGGGAAGCCATTCATACAGAAGTATCTCAGAAATACTCATTGAAAATGATCGAAGATTTCGCGAAAAATGCAGGCTTTAGAATTGTACGAAACTTCACAGACAGAGAAAATTACTTTGTAGACTCGCTTTGGGAGAAGTGTTGATCAAAGCGGCTTGAATTGCTCGAATGCTTGGTGACAGTTATTACAATAATGAAGTGATCTGCACAAAGCAGGGCCGAAGGGTGATTTCATCACGGTATTCTCACTATTGCATTGTGGGCAAATCGCATGTTCTAAAAGATCAATGTCGACAATCAGGTTGTGTTGAGGGGGAGGGGCTAGGCCAAATTTCTTCAACGCTGCTCTGCCTTTTTCAGAAATCATATTTGAATTCCATTGTGTCTCGAAGGTCAATCGCACCTCAAAATCTTGAATTTCTTTTTTGCGAAGCACGTCTTCCACATCGCTTTTCATCACATCCATGGCCGGGCAGCCAGTAAAGGTAGGTGTCATGTTGACGGTTACCTTTCCATTATCAGCGATGTCAATGCCAGTGATCACACCAAGATCGTTCAAAGAAAGTACAGGAATCTCTGGGTCTTTGACTTCTTCAAGCCAAACCTTTATTTCTTCTTCACTTATCTTCCCTACTTTACTCATTGTGGTCTTAACTCAACTTCTCCAGATTCGTTTCCCCTACTAACTAAATCACCAATCCGCAGTGGGGTCTTCTTTGAAAACCTCAGACATCTCGTCTAATAGCGGCTGTAAATGAGCGGTGTGTTTTCCATATCGACCACCAAAAACAGGAGTAATAGTCTCAATGTTCGGCATAGTTAACTTGGTGTGCTCAAGAATGGATTTTACTTGGGTCAACCATTCTGATTTCACGGTTTCCTCTCCTCTGAAAATGCCTTCCGAGATGAGTTCTTTCTCGAACTTTGACGACTCAAAAATGCCCAATGCGTAAGGCATAGCAGAATCTAGGGAGGTTTGAAGTCTTATTATGCTCTCCTCAGTTGCACTGCCCAATTGCTTGACCCAAATATTAGCGTGCATCGTGTGGTACTTAATTTCTCCCTTGATTTTTTTTGCCAATAATGCCAAAGGGGCATAGCTCGATGTAGCTAAATGATTGAATCTTATCATTTCAGCAGTATCAAATAGAAAATGACGGATTAGGCTGAAATCATATTCACCATTGGGTAATTCTACCAATTGGCAATTGTGAAACTGTTCGGCATTGCGCATAAATGCAACTGTATCTGGATCAGATTCTCCAAGCTCGTTCAGTAACTTATAAATTTGCCAACTCTGACCTACCTTATCTTGAGCCATAGAGGAGAAAGCAATGTCTTCCTCTAAAAGAGGGCCAAAACCCGTCCATTCAGAATTTCTGTGACCAAGAATCAATTGATCATCAGCCATTTTGTAGAGTAAATCTTTTAATGCTTCGGTGTTCATTTAAGCCTGATTTTCTTTGAATGCTTTAATTTTATCTGCCGCCTTATAGTCTGTGGCTTCGCGATATTGCTTTTCTTTAAGCGTATCCCAAATGTCCTTGTCTTCATCTTCCGAAGCCATTATATGTGCTGATTTCACAATCCAAACATTGAATACTGGCTTATCAGACTGGAATTCCTTTTTTGCCATGGCCATTGCATCGTCAAAATCCTTGGCAAGCACGCTGCCTTCGTGTTTATGCTGTTTCCCTCTTTTCATCAAATGGAAAATCTCGAAACTCTCGTTCTCATTCCCCGAAGGATGGTCAGTCACTAGATTGTAGATGTCCTGACCATTATCAGTATATTCTGAAACTTTAATGTTCTCAGTTTTGATCACGCAAATGGCGTTGCAAAACATACCTCTTCGGCTATACTGCTCTTTGGCAAAAAGGAAAGCCATTTCTTCATTGGGTGCATGGACAGGGCCGGCATGTTCGAATGGTTTTCCTTCCTTTGATTGAACAAAGGCCTCATAAGTTTCAAATTGATCTAGGCCATCTTTAGCAACTGAGCTCTCGTCTGGGGAGAGCTCGATGCTTAGCCGAGTTACTCGTGGATCTAAGGATTTTAAAATCATAATTGTGATTTATGCCAAAGGCGCAACGTATTTTGCTTTTGGAGCTAATAATGCTTCGCGCACCCAGCGGCCTCTTTCTTCCGCTGTTCTTCTTACTGCAATTCGTTCTGCATTACACGGGCCATCACCATTGATCACTCTTTTGAATTCTTCCCAATCGGGTTCGGTAAATTCCCATTCGCCAGTGACTGTATTTTTCTTCAGGTTTTCATCAGGAACCGTCAAACCAAGCTCCCAAATTTTGGGAACGTACATGTCCAAAAATTGCTGACGACACTCGTCATTCGATGCCATTTTTACTTTCCACTTCATTAGAATTTCTGAGTGGACAGAAATTTTATCAGATGGGCCAAAGAAATGCATCATAGGTGCCCACCAACGGTTTACAGCAGCCTGCATCATTTCACGCTGCGTTTTAGTACCAGTCGCTAAGTGAATTACGCAATGGTGGCCATATTTTAAATGGAATGATTCCTCAGCACAAATTCTTTCCAACGCTCTGCAATATGGGCCATAACTACCTTTTGAGTTGGCAATTTGATTTACAATCGCGCCAGCATCTACCAACCAAGAAATAAAGCATGAATCCGCCCAAGTAAAGGCTGGGTAATTGAAAATATTGGAATACTTTGATTTGCCGTTGATCAAATCAGTAATCATTTCTTCGCGTGGCTTGCCCAAGGTTTCTGCCGCTGAGTAGAGCAATTGCGCATGCCCTACTTCATCTTGAACCTTCGCCATTAAGGCAAGCTTTCTTTTAAAACCTGGTGCTCTTGTAATCCAAGTGCCTTCGGGCAATGAACCGATGATTTCTGAATGAGCATGCTGCTCAATCATTCTGATCAGCTGCTTACGATACAATTGAGGCATCCAATCGGTGGGTTCAATTTTTTCACCACGATCAATTCGCGCCTCAAATGCTGCTAATAATATTGGATCTTCGTCAGCTAAGGCCGTTGCCTTCATTGTTTCGAATACGTTTCCACCTCCGTACATAATATTATCTGTTTTTTAATCCGTTTAACAATAGGCCTGAAAGGCGTTTACCAATCTCTTCTGGCGTTAAATTTCCTTCAGGCTTATACCAATTGTGTGTCCAGTTGAGCGATGAAAGCAGGGTGAGCATCATAAACTTTTCGTCTACAATCTTGAATTCGCCAGAGGCCATTCCATCTCTTAATATTTTCTTAAATCGCCCTTCGTAATCATCGCGCATTCCGAGAAACTCGCTCAGGAAAGGTTCGCTTAAGTGTCGCCATTCATTAAAGAAAACGGCAGAAGCGTCAGTATCTTTTGTAATTACCTTTACATGTGCAATCATGGCCTTTTCCATTTTTGCTGCTTGGCTTGAGTTTTCTAGTTCTACTTCGCGCCATGCACTGAAAAATTCATCGGCCATTCGAAAGCATATCTTTTGTAAAATTTCTTCCTTAGATTTGATGTGCGAGTAAAGACTTGCGGCTTCAATGCCTAAATCTTGAGCTAAATCACGCATCGAAGTGGCAGCATAGCCTCTTTCTTGAAAAAGAATCGTAGCTTTTTCTTCAATTTGCTGCTTTCTGCTTTTCTTTACAACAGTTTCCATTTGCTGCGAATATAAGCATACTAACGTTCGTTAGCAAGTGATTGTTTATAGCTCAAGTACCCAATTAACAATGCAACTCAATAATCCAGAATTTGATATCGATAAGTTTTCAAAAAGGCTTGAATCCATTGTTTATTTGATCTTTTTATTGCCTTTGCTGTTTTTCGGGTTTGCATTTTTGGAGCGTGAAAGCGCTGGAGGGTTAAGATCCGTTTTTTTTGAAGATCCAGACATTCTTTTTCATGGTGTAATGGTGGCTGGAATTGGCTACATTCTCATGCGAACTTCATTTACCTGGAAGCAGGATTTACTTAAGGCACTAGAATCAATACCTGAGCTTGATTTGAAAATTCAACGATTGAGGTGGCCGATCATTTATAGGAATATTCTCTGGTCTTTTGGGGCGGGAATTGGCGCTTATGGGCTTTACGAAAAAGGAGATATGGTTTATGCGATCGTATTTTCTTTGTTTCTGATTTTAATTACATCGAACCGACCCAGCCCTAAATATTTCATCAAATTTTTTAAGTTGAAGGGCGAAGAAAGAAAATGGATAGAGGGAAAAAATCAACAGTCAGTTTGACTCAAACAGCCAGTGCATTTGCCAAGAAAATGAATTGGCTTCAGAAAGTTACACTCACGGGGGGTAGTTTATATTTTGTTTATTTATCAGTAAAGAATTTGCGACTGATCTATCAATATTATGGTTCACCTGAAGATAGTTGGCGAGTAGTATTTGCATCAGTTTCTTTGGTGTTATGTTTATTAATTGTCGTTGCTCCTTTTATTGCAGTATTCTATCTTAAAAGGAAATTAGAGGCACAAAAAAAGGCCAATTAGTGGGTTCTAATTGGCCTTTTTTTATGATGCGTTTTGTTAGAACACTACTCCTATACTGATAGGGTTCAATTCTGGGCCTTTGCCGTTTTCGAAAAGCTCGTTGAAATCATAATTAACGAACATATCAAAACCATTTTAAATCAATTAAAAATGAACGGTAAATAGTTAGAGTTTAGAATTAAGGACAATATTACAGGAAGTGTTATTCAGTGCTCTTTATCTGTTATTTTCTACGTACTATCTGTAGTTCATCATTTTATTTTTTTTTTTCAAAATTAAAATTAGTAGTTTAATCACGCTTTAGGTTCTAAACAAAATGTATATGACTATTCTCTAAATGTTTTATCATCCAATTCGTCTTTTGAAAATTCGATGATAGACCAATATTGACTGGGATATTGAAATTGATATGTTTATGCATTTGAGTTAGAATCTTTTTAACCCAACAAAATATAATTACTATGAAAAAAAACATGAAGTTAGTATTTACAGTAGCTCTTTTTGCTATGAGCTCAGTTGCTATGAGTGCGCTTGGAGGTACTCCGGGCTGTAACGGAACTTACTATGCCTGTGACTGGGATATGTATGAGGCAATTTTGTCAGATACAGAAAAGAATTGCGCGGAGGGTGATATTATCACAATTAGGCATTGTGATGATGAAGGAAGTCTTTGGAATCGTGCAAGATTAAGATTTACAGGGCCTAATTCGTCAAAATATTGATTAGACATTTCTGCTGGTAGATTTAAATGTTTTACCAGCAGAATTAAGATTCTAATATGAAACTGAAACTAGAGGTTTACCAAATAATTCTTATTCTAGGCTTTATATTTTTTCAATCTTGTGAAAGAGGAAAGATTAATGAATTTTACTCGTCAACATTTGAAATTTCTGTCGACTCTTTGGTAATCTCGTTGGACTCGAAAGCTTCTCAAGTTTATTCAAATGCTACTTATTTGAACACTAACGTTAAGGAACAATTTCTAGCCCTTAATCGTCAAAATGGGGCGATTTATGTTTTTGATCTCAAAACAAGGAAGGTTGAAAATACAATCGTTCTTCCTGATTCTGGACCTCATGCCGTATCGAATATCCAAGGCTTCATTTTCAGGCCTAAAAGTAATACCATCATTGTGATTTCAAATCTTAGAATTCAGGAATTTGACTTTAATGGTAATATAATTAGCCAACATTATTTTGAGTCTAATAAAGTTGATGCCATATCTGGTGTTGATTGGAGTGCTTACTACATTGACTTTGAAGCTCCAAAAATGAAGGGAGGTAATAATTATTTTGATGTTACAAATGAGTCAATCTTTTTAGGAGTTTCAAGTTTGTTGAAACAAGAGAGTGATTCAAAAAAATCCAGCAATCTCAATCCATTTTTAGTAAATATTGACTGGAATAATAAAAATGGGAGACTCATGGAAGTGTCATTGCCCTCAAATCTTTTGAAGTATAATAAATTGGTTACTCTTGATGCATACGATGTTGAGCTTGCTTTAACCCCTTATATTCTCAGTATACCAAATTCTGATACTCTGTTAATTACATTTAATAAGACAGGAGATATTTATATCCTTGATAAGCGGACTAGTACTCTTAATTTAGAAGTGAGTGAATTTGAATTTGCCAGCTCTGAGGCCAAGAGTTTTGACGAATTTATGCCAAATGAATCAAATTTGACACGGAGACTTGGCGAGTATAATAACCTGACTGCCTTCTATGGGCCAATGATTTTTGATCAAAAAAATCAAGTCTATTATAGAGTTTATAGCCCTGCTGCATCCGAATCGCATGATAGTAAGAGTCACTTCTTAGTTATTTATGATTTAGACTTAAAAAAGTTGGATGAATTTATTTTACCTAATCGCTTCGGCATTGTAGACTTTGTCGGCAAGGATGGATTATACATTCGGAAAAGAGTACAACTTAATGAAGAGCAACTTGAATATTATATGCTATCCTTTTCTAAGAAATAGGCACGAGTATTTTAAGTCATTTTGTTCATCACACATATTGTCAGAGAGTGCTATCATTAATAATTAGTCACCCTCTGAAAGTTTCAGCTAGAACACTACTCCTATACTGATAGGGTTCAATTCTGGGCCTTTGCCGTTTTCGAAAAGCTCGTTGAAATCGTAATTAACGAACATATCAAATCCATTAATACCGACTTGAAGTCTGGCTCCGTATCTAAAGTCATTCAAGAAATAGCCGCCCTTGCCTTTGATTTTATCACGGTCGCCATCGGTCCTTTCAATATATTTGGCCTTGTTGCCTAAACGCAATCCTGCATAAGGGCCAACACCAATTCGAAAGCCTTTTTTGTGACTGAATGAAATCCTTACATCGTCTTCTTCATACTTTCTGACTAATCTTTTGCCTCGGCTAAAGTCAAACATAGGTATGGCCATAAAGTTGAGATAAGAAACCTTGAGTTTACTCTTTAGTGAGCTTCCGATGTTATTTTCTTCAACGAAATTCAATTGACCACCATTTGGATCAAGACGGGTCGCTGAATTTTCGAATTTGTAATTGTACCAGCTAAAGCCGCCACCCCAATCCAGGTACAAAGGGCCACTCACGGAGGTAGTATGCTTTAAATTCAAAGCCACATAAGTAGATCCGATGGGTTTTACTTGATACAGATCACTCGAAGAGGGGAAATCTCCGTTGTTTAGAAAATTGTTTAAGCCAATTTCGAAATCCAGACTTTTTAATGTGCCATGATCGTGACGCTCAAAGTATTCGAAATTTCGAGGCCTGCCTCTTCTGGATCTCCAATCTGAATCCCAATCATCTTCAACTTCTAGGTTGAAACCCAAGAAGCCAAATCTTAAATAGAAATCATTATCACTGATATAGATGCTATTAGAGTTGCTTCTTGGAATGCTGACCACCGTATCCAAGCGCTCTAAATCGTTGTATCTTCCCCATCGCCATTGAGCGTCTAAGGTTTGATTGACCAAAAGGAATCCAATGGCAATCAATAGAATGTTGTATTGCTTTTTCATTGTTGCGATATTTTAATTTTTGAGTTGTTTTAGAATATTACACCGAAGGTGACAGGTGTCAATCTTGGTGCTGATGCGTCTTCTTCGAACATTTCGGTTAAATCGTAATTAAAGAAGATGTCAAAGGAACCCCAGCCCATTTGCCCTCTTACTCCATATTTGAAAGGATTAAGGAATAGGTTGTCTTTGATTTTGTCCTTTTGATTGTCGCCATTCAAATCATCGTACTTATACTTTACATGACTGCCGATGCGGTATCCACCATATACACCCGCTCCAACGCGGAAGGACCTGTATCTACCAAAAGAGAAAGTAGGAACGAGTTGAACGTTCAAATAAGTAGTGTTGATTTTACTCTTTTTGCCTACCCTATCATTGCGTTCCACAAAATCAATCGTGCGATTGTCCTTATCTATCAAAACTTCAACACGCGTATTTTCGAAACTAAAATCTTGCATGCTTACCCCAATTCCCCAATTGAGGTACAATGGGCCAAAAAAATGAGTGACGTTATCGAAGTTCAGGGCAGCATACCAAGAGCCGAGGGGATTCAGGCTGTAAATGGAGCTGCTATTTGGTAAATCACCATCTTCTAAATAGTTATTTAAACCAATATAGATATTGACGAAACCATCTGTACCCCTTCTTGGGTAGTAATTATCAATGTCAAAACTGCGATCCCATAAATTGCTTTTTCGGCTCTTTTGAGAAGATTCGGCATGGTAAGTTACTTCTGGAACAGAAGTGTCTGCAATCCAAGAATAGTCATTATTGAACTTCTTGAATTCTAGCGTAGATGGCGAAGGGGTAAAATCAATAGGATTGAATTGATCTTGTGCTTTAAGGTGAGTCATGCTCGAGACGACCAGAATGAGCATAACTATGACTTTTGTAGATGTTGTTTTCATATGATGAGTTGTTAATTTTCGTCTTTTGAATTAGGGGTTTTGACTTCGGGCTCTGTTTCGGTACTCATACCATATTTCAATTCTTTGCTCACAAAGTCATTTTTAACGGTACGGATATCAGACAGCGTTTCTTTGGCATTGTTCACCCCTTTGGCCAAGGTGAGGATGCCATCGAGCATACTGAATTTTTTCTTTTTGGAGGTTTCAATATCTGTTACATCATAATCAGCCTTAGAAACATCCATGACAGAAAGTGGCATAATCATCGGTTTATTGATGTTTATTGATACGCTCAGCGCTACACTTTGACTGATATCAATTTTGCTGATACTGGCTACGAGTGCTCTATTCATTGATTGATCAACATTTTCGTTCACCAATGTTTTTTGAGGAGCATCTGATGTTGTTTTCGCGACAAGTGGATGGGTAGCATCTTGGACTTTCGGACTTGGACTAACTTTATCAGATTTGGCCTCAGCTGTATTTGTGGCATTATCGGTCGCATCAGTGCTTTTAGCAGGCATGGCAACTTCTTTATTATTCGAAGGAACTTCAACTTTTACATTGGCCTGAAGCTCAGGATTATTAGCCTGATTGGTTGAATTATTGAGCGCCAATTTACCAATAGTGAATATAATGAGTATGCCCGCAGCTATGCTAAGCCAAAGGTAAATGCCCTTTTTCTTATTATCTAAATTGCCTTCGACCTTGTTCCAAAGGTCAGCCGATGGGGTGATTTTCTGTGGGCCGAATTTTTCCCTGAACAGATCGTCAATTTCATTACCCTTCATTTCGCATTAATTTATTGTTCATAACATCTTCTGCTTGGAGTAACAATTTTTGCAAATGTACTCTAGCTCTGCTCAATTGGGATTTCGAAGTGTTCTCGTTGATTCCCAACTTTTCTGCAATTTCCTTGTGAGAAAAGCCCTCTATGGCGTAAAGATTGAAGACGGTTTTGTATCCTGTCGGCAGCTGATCGATTATTTTCTGCAAATCTTCAACCTCTAGTTGGTTGTGCATTTGTGCATAATCGGGCTCTCTTTCTGCTTTTTCAATCTCTACTTCCAAAAACATGCTTTTGTTTTTCCGAATGTAGGTCAACGATTCGTTCACCATGATTCTTCGTATCCAGCCTTCGAAACTTCCATCGCCTTTAAATTGATCGATTTTCCGAAAGACCTTCGTGAAACCACAAACCAGAATGTCTTCTGCTTCTTGAAGCTCCATAACGTACCTTCTGCAGACGGCATACATCAACGGGGCATACTTTTCGTATACCTCTCGTTGAGATTTCCGATCTCCTTTTCGGCAAGCTTCTATGAGCTTTTCTTCAGACCTGGACTTTTTGATTTGAAGCATTTTTTGGTTGATTCACAAGGTAGATGTATGAATAATAAATAAGGTTGCTTGGGGTTAGAATTTTTTGTTTGAAATAGGCCTAAATCGTTCGATTTAAGCCTAAAGTTTTTGATTTTGAATGAATTAAAAAATCAGCAGCGTATTCAATAAAATCGAATACGACTGCTGATGGGCAATTGAGTGGATAAGAAACTTAATATTTGCTGATGCTTGCAGCGGTGCTTTGTCCCTTGATTTCTAAACGCGGATTGCCTTTGTAACTGATGGAAGAGCGACCCTCTGCTGTAACAATGAGTTCCTTTTCTACATTAAGCCTAGCTCTAGCGTCATTATCAGCTTCTAACTGTACAGACTGTATGGAAGCGTCATAGCCGTAAAGACGAGAATCGTCTCTTAAGAAGGCCAACAGATCTTGAATGTCATTTTCTAAATTCAGTCGACTGTCGTCCATTAAGAACATTGACAAGGATTTTATTTTTGAATTCAATGATACCTTAGCGTTGTTATGAACATTCAAGTTTAATTTTCCCAAGTCAAATTCAGAAATACTAATTTCTGCTTTGTTGAAGGCGGTCACACTCGTTAATTCGGGAGTCGTTATTGTGATGGTTATTTTATCTGATTCCCCCTCGTCTAATCTGAAATCTGAACCAGATATTTTAAGCGCGTTATCTACTACCTTTAATCCGACTGGAACTATCTTGTTTTGAGGTCCTTCGATATCGAGCGAGTAATCTTCTCCCTTTTTTATTACCACGAGAAAGTCGTTGCTAATGTCTATTTTATCAAATGCTTCTAAATCAATATGATGAGCGCCTTGGCTGGAATCGTCCGTTCTCGATATCGATTCTGAATCCGTGCAAGTAACGCAGGTGAGGTCACCGTCAACATACATCCAGGTATTGTTGTAAACTTCCCACCATGTGTGATCATATTTAAAGTAATCCAAAAGGTTTCTCATTCCTCTTTCAATTTTAAATGGTCGGCCTTCAGGTATATAGAAGGTGATATCTACTTCTTGAGCCCTAAATTCTACTCCTTTAGGAAAGGTGAGTTCAGAATCGAACATGATGTTATTGCCTTCTACTTTATAGTTGTATACCAGACCTTGTGCATTTTTTTCGGCATCTTCGAAATTTCTACCTCTCGCTCTGAATCTTTTTTCTACCCTGAATTGATCATCTGAGCTCATCATGATGTCCAAATCTGTAAAATCAGAGGTGTAATGGCTGTCGCTTGACCAGTCACGACTGCTCCATCGGAAGTTTGAATTGTTGAATAGACCTGAGCTTATTTCATTCACGCCAATGCTCAATGTATCAGCTTCGATTGCTAAATCTTCGGTTACTCTGTAGATCCCTTCATCTCGGAAGTCGCGAACAAAGTTAGGCAGCGTTGCGGCAGCTCCTATTATTGCTATAAACCAAAATCCTAGAATACTCCAGCCAACTGCACTACTCATTACCCTCCTTTTTGCAATCACGGTAATGCCTGCAATAAGCAAATAGAGGAACGGGATAAACAAAGCCATGATAAGGAAGAAGATGCCTATACCGGGAACGGTGGCCCTGAATACTTCTATGGGTAAGTAAGCAAAGTCATTGTCCCACATCCACCAATCTCCATTATAAAGTCCGAAAAGCACCCCGCCAACGGCCAAAATAGAAATGATGATTGAAAGGGCAGTGCCTGAAATGATCAGGCCGGTGACTACCCTGATAAATGCCACAATGAACAATAATAATGGAGCAAAGGCACGGCCGATTCCTGAGAATATCTTCCCGATCAATCTAAAAGGAAAAAGCAGCACTTTGGTAAATGTTCCTTCATCTTTGGCGCCAAAAGTTGGCTCTTTGCTTTTCTTAATGTTCGAGTCAATATTAGACAAAGTCACTGGCTCGCCTTTCATTTGCATTTTATCCGTTAAGGAATTGGCCGTTGGCGTGATGATCCAAAGAATGATGTAGGCGATAAGGCCCATGCCAAACCCGAAGAACAAAAAGATAAATAGGATCCTGATGTACATGGTTTCGGTATGAAAGTACTTTGCCAATCCAGCAGACACCCCGCCTAGAACACGCTCATCGGGATCGCGATATAGTTTTTTGATCTTTTTATCTTCAACCAAATGCTCATTGCCAGGGGTAACAATCCACATGATGATATAGGCCAAGAAAACAGTACCGCCTATTGGCCCCAAAAAGAACAGGCCGAAAATGGCAAACAAGATGCCGACCCGAAGCCATAGTGGATCGAAGTTATAATAATGTGCTATACCAGAGGCGACTCCACCAAGTACTTTTCTTTGTAAATCACGATAGAGTTTGTTTGGCTTCTTAAAATCAGATGTTTTTTGTTCAGATCGGGATTTATCACTGCTCTTGGCTTTTTCAGAGGTCTTTGTTTTTGAAGTAGACTCAAAATCATCCTCCTCTTCTATGGCCTCAAAATCAGAAATATTGCCCATGGTTTTTATCAGGGCCGTGACGTCTTCTGCGGACACGACTTGGTTGCCCTCTTGGAGTTTTTCCAAGAAAATTTCTGCAATACGACTCTCAATGTCAGCAATGATTTCTTCGCTGTCTTCGTAGGTAGAGAAATATTTATTGATGGAATCCAGATAGTTTTTTAATGTTTCAAAACCGTCTTCTTCGATATGAAATATGATGCCACTGATATTTATGCTTATATTCTTTTTCATGACAGCAGAATTATGAGTTGTTTTTTGAGATGATTTGTGTGGTTGATTCGACCAGTTCCAACCAAGTGGCTTTCAGGTTATTCAAAAAGTCCGTGCCTGTAGCCGTAATTGTGTAGTACTTTCGTGGTGGGCCAGAATTCGATTCCACCCATTTGTACTCTAATAAACCTGCTTTTCTAAGCCGGGTAAGTAGTGGGTAGAGCGTGCCTTCCACCACTATTATTTTTGCGGAAGTAAGCTCCTCAAGCATATCGGAGGCGTAAATCTCGCCCCTCGAAATGATGTTAAGGATACAGAATTCAAGAATTCCTTTCCGCATTTGGACCTGTGTGTTTTCTAAATTCATCTTGAGTTATTTAAGATGTGCGACCTTTTCATGCACAAATATACGTAAGAAGGTACTATGTGTTGCATAGTACTGTATAAAAAATATTACCTTGTTTACTAAATTGTTAAAAATCGCCTTTTGGAGTTTGTTTGAATGTTTTTTGCTTTCTTTGTAGTGGGTCATTAAAATATTTATGGTTTAAGAGAGTTGTCTTGGAGGCAGCAGCGCTTAAAAGTAAATATGTTGAATTTTGAATAACGGAGGGATACGATCTTATCGTGAGAAATAACCTTGAAAAATGGCTGTGTTGGATGTTAATTACCTCACTTTTGGTTATTTCGCCAAATCTTTACAGCCAAAGTACACCAAAATATAGTAATGAATTCTTGGCCATTGGGGTAGGTGCACGCGCACTCGCCATGTCAAACGCCATGACTTCTGTTGCCGATGATGCTACTGCAGGTTATTGGAATCCAGCAGCCCTTACGGACATCGAATACAGGCATCAGTTTTCCGCCCAACATGCAGCCTATTTTGGCGGAATTGCCAATTACGACTACATTTCTTACGCTACTGCGGTCGATACAGATAGCCATATAGCTTTTTCATTGATTCGACTGGGGATTGATGACATCCCAGATACTCGATTTCTTTTTGATGACAATGGTAGATTGAACTATGACAACATCGACTTTTTCAGTGCTCAGGACTATGCCTTGATCATTTCATACGCACGTTCGGTGGGGCTTATCTTTGGCAAACCCTTTGGTCGAGGTTTGACGATTGGAGGCAATGCAAAGGTGATCAGAAGAAAAGTGGGTGATTTTGCTGATGCTTGGGGTTTTGGAATTGATGTGGCTGTAAAGTATCGTTATTACGATTGGAATTTTGGTGTCATGTTGCGTGATATTTCCACCACGTTCAATTCTTGGTCGATCAACCAGGCCAACTTGGCCGCGGTTTTTAATCAAACCAATAATGCTCTGCCAGGCAATTCTCTGGAGCTTACTTTGCCAAGAATGATTGTAGGTGCTTCTCGGTCTTTCGAGATTAATGATAAAATTGGTGTGTTAGGCTCTGCGGATTTGGTTTTTACTTTTGATGGACGAAGAAATGTTTTGGTAAGAACTGGTTTGGTTTCTTTTGAACCTCAGTTGGGTTTTGAGTTCGACTATGAACATCAATTTTTCTTCCGATTAGGAATAGGTAATTTTCAAAGGATAAAAGAATTTTCTAGGCAGGAAGGTGCTTCGGAGCAAACTTTTTGGACTTTTCAACCCAATATGGGAGTAGGGTTTAAGCTAGAGGATTTGGTCATTGATTATGCCCTTACGGACATCGGGAATGTGGCAGAGTCGCCTTATTCACATGTATTCAGTTTAAGTTATTCTCTGGAAGCCCTTCCAGGAATGTATGCAAGAAATAAACGAAGAGAAAAGGATGAAAAGGATAAATAGCTTTTTGGCATTTGTTGTGTTTCTTTTGGCTTCGATTCAAACAGTAGAAGCTCAAGTTGCTGGAAATGAATGGATTGATTATGATCAGACTTATTATAAGATCAAGACGGGTGCTGACGATATCCATAGACTCACCTACGAATCCCTGCTTGAAGCTGGTTTTGATTTCACCAATGTAGCTCCAAGTCAGTTAAAATTATTCCATCGAGGGCAAGAAGTGGCCATTTACGTGAATGATGGAAATGACGGAAGTCTTGATACTGGAGATTATTTGGAGTTTTTCGGTAAACGGAATGATGGTACGCAAGACACTGAATTGTTTAACTTTCCTTCAGACCAAATTCATAAGTTTTATAACCTCTTTTCTGATACCACAGCGTTTTTCTTGACCGCCAGCCCAGAAGGGTTGGGTAAAAGAATGGAGGTTTTGAATGAGCCAAGTGCTGGCCTTTCGCCTGTTGCCTTCCACAACAATGAAATTCTCAATGTTTATACCTCTGAGTTTTCTTTTGGCCAGTATTATCCGATTGGAAATCCAAATGGGGAGGTGAAATCTTCTCGCTATGATCGCGGT
Source organism: Cytophagales bacterium CG12_big_fil_rev_8_21_14_0_65_40_12 (assembly GCA_002786855.1). GTDB lineage: Bacteria > Bacteroidota > Bacteroidia > Cytophagales > Cyclobacteriaceae > Roseivirga. The sequence goes on along the minus strand of PCUU01000092.1, from coordinate 49,523 downwards.
CAAATGTTTGTGAGCGACACGATCATGCGCAACGAATTTACTTTGCGTAGCGGTAAAACTTTCAGGGATTTTGTATTCAATAATGTTTCGCTTGGGGTTCAAAGCGAGGGCACCCCAAGGTTTACCGTACAGATTGTAGGCTTTAATAATAGACTGCATAATACTACAGTGCACGTGGGGCCAGATACAGACAACCTAAGACCAGTGATCGAGAACATTCAATTGAACTACAGTAATTTCGGGAGCAGGTCTACGCAAATTGAATGGACTGATGTTTCGTCTACAGGCAGACTGGTGGTTAGGGTAGAAGCGGTCGGATTTCCTGAAATTCCTGACGATAGGGTAGCGGTAGGTTTTATGAGATTGACTTTTCCTCAAGAAATAGATGCTCAGGCCAGAGAAAACGTGATTTTTTATCTTCCAACCAAAGCAGGCAACAGTCTTCTTCAGGTCGAGAATGTCGTGGAAGAGGCTGATTTTTATGACATTACCGATTATAGAAACATTCGAAAAAGCACTACTTCTTTATCCAATAACTTGTTAACTGGGGTAGTTAGGTCCGGCAATGAGATACGGCAAGTGCTAATGAAAAGCCGGTCTAAATTTGTTCCCGCTAAAGCCGAGCGAGTTAACTTTAATTATGATAATGTTGCCGATAATAATTACATCATTATTTCGCATCCCGTTTTGCGACAGGCGGTGGACGGCCGATACGAAGACCCAGTACAAGCTTATGTTGACTATCGAAGTTCTATTGACGGAGGGAGTTTCAATGTGCTCTATGCTGATGTGACCACACTTTTTGATGAATTCAGCTATGGTGAATACTCTCCGTTGGCCATTAGAAGATTCGTGAGACACGCTTATAGAAATAGTAATCCAGAGTATTTGTTCATTATTGGAAGGGCCAGAAGGGTAGATAATCAAGTCCAAAGATTGCCTAATCCTTTGGCCGTTTCGCGAAGGGATTTAGTACCCACCATGGGAGCACCGGGTTCGGATATTCTTTACACCCAAGGCCTGACGGATAATTCGAGAGTTCCAACCATACCTGTGGGGCGACTTTCCGTCAATACAGCGGAGGAAGTAGCCAATTATTTAGACAAGGTCATAGAAAAAGAAGCGACCATCAAGGATTCACCCTGGACAAAGAATATTGTACAGTTGAGTGGGGGCTTGACTTCGGATGAATTGGTAAGGTTCAGGGAGTTTATCACAGGCTTTGGAAATCAAGTTTCTTCCGACTTTCTGGGCGCTAACGTGAACAACATTTCAAAAAATACAAACAATGCATATCAGCGTTTTAACATTGCTGAGGAAGTTAATAAGGGCGTAGGACTCATTACCTTTTTTGGGCATTCGTCTTCCAGTTTTACAGACATTGATATTGGGACCGTAACGGACCCCAGCAATGGTTACAACAATCAAGGCAGGTACACCGCCTTCATTGTAAATGGTTGTCGTGGAGGCGAAATTTTTGATAGAAGTTCGTTTGGTGAGGATTGGCTTTCGGCCAGAAACAAAGGAGCTACAAATTTTATTGCACACTCAGACGTTGGAATTGCCAGTTCACTCAGGGATTATACTCGAGAGTTTTATAAGCTATTGGCAGATACACTTTGGATGACCCAATCCATAGGAAATATCCAAAGAGAGGCGATAAAGAATTATTTGAGCACCAATGTGCTGATTGACGAAACTGACAATGCGGCTGCGGAACAAATTTTACTTCAAGGAGATCCCGCAGTTCCACTCTTCGGTCATGATAAGGTGGATTATATTGTGCGTTCCGAAGATGTGTTTTTACGCTCCAGCGATGGACGGCAGATTACGGCATCCTCTCCCTTTTTTAAATTGGGCGTTATCGTCAACAATGGGGGAAGGACCAGTTCAGATTCTGTGTCAGTAAGCGTAAATCGGACTTTACAAGATGGAACGGTGGTCAATCTGCCGCCAGTAAAAGTAAAGCCAATCAGGTACCAAGACACGGTGTTCTATGAGATCAGCAATCAGGGATTGGATTTTTTTGGAGAAAACAAATTCGAGATATTTTTAGACTTGGAAGGGAGCGTTAACGAAGGGAGCGAGTTCAATAATTCCGCTCAAGCCTCTTTCTTTTTCCCTGCAAATGGAACTTTCAATACAGCACCTTTTAATTTTCAAACCATCAATACCACCAGTGTAGAATTGGTTGTGCAATCGGCTGACCTACGTTTGAATGATAGAAATTTTACGGTTCAAATCGATACTGTTAATACTTTTGATAGTCCGTGGCTAAAATCTAATACCCTGAGCGGAAAGGGCATCGCTTCAATTCAAATGGATCTTTTGCCAGCAACCGTCAACGATACCATTCAATACTATTGGAGAAGTGTTTTTCAGGATGAACAGGTGCTTGATCCCATTCCATGGGATAATTCAACTTTCACTTTTATTGAAAACAGCACAAGAGGATGGGCGCAAACGGAATTTGATCAATTCGAAAACTTACGATTGAGCTCTGTAGCAAAGAGCAGCACAAGTGATATTTGGGTATTTGCTGGTACTACTACAACAATTGAAGTCGAAACTTACGGATCGGAAAACGCCAGCGGACAGCGGGCATCAGATGTAGTAGTGAATATCAACGGGCAGGCGATTATCCCAGCAAATCCTTGTGGTTTGAGTACATTCAATGCCATTGCTTTCAATAAGGACAGTGGTCAGCCTTACTTTGTATTGCAGACGGATGGCGTTTTTGATGAAGAAGATCCATTAAAATGTGGACGAGCGCCCAGCTTTATCAATTCCTTCACCAATAATGCACTCTCAGATATCAACATTGATCCTTCACAAGGTCTGATGAGGCGATACATCGATGGCGTTGATGCGGAGGATTTTGTGCTCTTCTTCAGTGTCGGGGAACTGAGTTACGATGCTTGGAGAGATGATGTAAAAAATGATATGGAAAGAGTGGGTGCGAGCCGATTTACATTGAACAGTTTGCAGACTGGTGAACCTTATATCATGTATGGCAGAAAAGGGCAGGTGGCAGGACAGGCGCAAGAAGTTGTGGGGTCGCCCATAGGAGCCAACGATAATTCAAGGGCGGCCAGAATCACTTTTGACGCCTCGATTGTGGCGAGTATTGATAGCGGAAGTGTTATTTCACCAACCATTGGGCCTGCGAGTGCATGGGGGCAGTTCAATAAAAGAATTGATTTGGGAGAAACAGATGAACTCATTTTTGACATTGTAGGAGTGGAATTTGATGGAACGGAAACGGTGCTTTTTAATCAGATTACTTTCGATCAGGCCGACTTAAGCTCCATAGACCCTCTTCGATACCCATTTTTGAGGTTTTATGTGATCATGGCAGACAGGGCTTTGGCCAACCCTCCTCAATTAAAAAATTGGTCGGTTGCCTTCAGTGGTGTTCCAGAAGGAGTTGTATCTCTGCAAAACGACCAAAATACAGGCATTGAATTGGAAGAGGGAGAGCCGTTTAATGCCCAATTTAGGTTTACCAATATTTCTGAATATTCCTTTCAAGGCCCCTTAGAGGTGCGCTACATTCTGTTCAATCAGAATACACGCGAGGAGGTCACCGCCACCGTTCAAATTCCAGCGGTTGCTGCGGGGCAGTCGGTAGATTTTAATCTTCCGATTGAAACCAAGGGAAAAATAGGACTTAATAATTTGCAAGTATTCGTGAATAATGGCGGTGAGCTCGAACAATATTTCAACAACAATGTAATTCGGCTCGATGGCTTCTTCAACGTTTTGCGCGATGAAACCAATCCAGCAGTTGATGTAACCTTCGATGGGGTGAATATCTTGGACGGTGATATCGTTTCACCAACTCCTTTGATTGCGCTAGAATTGAGAGATAACAACCGCTTTTTACTCAAAACAGATACTTTAGGCATTGATATTATGCTCGGCACGGTTTGCGACTTGTGTCAGATGGAAAGGATCAATTTTTCTGATCCCAATGTCACCTTTAGTCCAGCGACTGAAAACAGTAATTTTAGGGTTCAATTTAAGCCAGAAGGTTTGGCCGATGGAATGTATACGCTCCAGGTAGAAGCGACTGATGCTTCTGGTAATCAGTCTGGAATTGGCCCTTATTCCATTACTTTCGAAGTGATCAACGAATCCACAGTTACCAATTTCTATCCTTATCCTAATCCATTCTCTTCAAGTACCCGCTTTGTATTTACTTTAACAGGCACAGAGGTTCCCGATCAAATTACGATTCAGATTTTCACTGTGGCAGGCCGAGTAGTTCGAGAGATTACACAAGATGAATTGGGACCGACTAGAATCGGCAATAACATTACAAATTATGCTTGGGATGGGCGTGATGAATTCGGAGATCAATTGGCCAATGGCACTTACCTTTACCGAGTTAAACTCAAGGCTAACGGCCAAGAATTAGGCGCTCGCTTTACCAAAGGAGATAGGGGATTTAGCAAACAAGGTTTTGGAAAGTTGGTTATCCTGAGATAACCAACTTTTAACTTATTCAGTTTTGTCCTTCATTCTGAGACCAAAAAGAGGTCGTAAAAACCAAACCCTTCTGATGACCAATTCATAAAATCCAAAACAACCGACAAATGTAAAGGCAACAACCAGAACAAATTGTAGTGCTACAGGTATGGCCAATGGGAAAATAAAAGATGATCCCAAATAAAGAAAGGCCATATGGATAATATAAATTGGGTAAGCCGCTTGGCTCAAATAGGATAAAGCTGCGCTCGGCTTGTTCAGGTGTTTGTAGCCAAAAGCAAAAACTGAGAACACCCAAAAACAGGTTTCAGTGGCCATTAAATAATCAGGCGATTGAAGGTTAAACTCTATATAACGGAAGACATAAAGTCCCACAGCTACCAAAATCAAGACCCATCTCCATTTTAGGATAAAATCCCAAAACTCTTTTCCGCTGTATACGCAGCAAAATCCAAACAGAAACGCCAAAAGCCCTAGAAAGAAGCCATGCCATGTTTGCGCATAAAGCTCATAGGGGTTTGGCTGGACGAGTAAAACTTCAGCAATCAATGACAATACAATCACGGCAAATCCAAATGGACTTTGGAACACCTTCTTGATAGCTAAGCCGATTTTACCATTTTCATGCTTTTTCAAATAAAAGAAGAGGGGCGAAAGCACTAGCACGTAAACAAAGATATTTCCTAAAAACCATAAGTGACCTGGATTGAATATGTATGTCATTTTCATTCCATAATAATGCTGAAGAATGATGATATGCAGAGGAGCAATACAGGCTGTTCCGAATAAATAGGGAATTAAGATTCTTCCGGTCCTTTCCTTGATCAGTGCTTTCCAATTCCTTCTTCGAATGGCGAAAAATACGCCCATCCCACTTACAAAAAATAGAAGGGGAATTCTCCAAACATTCAGCATAGACATGGGGGTCCAAATGGAGGCAAGGGAGTTTTCGCTCTGTATAAAGCCAATGAAAAGCCCCCATGGCTGAAATCCGATTGCAATATGGTAGATAAGGAGTAAGCCTATGGCGATTACCCTGATCCAGTCTATATCATATCTTCTAGTGTTGATTGCTGTCATTTTATTTGAGATTTTGACCTTTGTTGTTTTATGTCTACTTAAGCATTTCAGCGATGATTGGACGCGTCTTTTCGATTTGCTCTAAATCAACATTTAAGCCCATGGGCGCCAGCTGTTTACCGAACATGATGTACATATCTTTCACATAACTAAATGGCGCAGCAACCGATTCTAATGCTGTAGATCCAAAATTGTTCTTGACGGTTTTATCCGCACCGTGTGCCAAAAGTATTTCGACTACCTCTGTATTGCAGAAGAAAGCGGATGAATGCAGGGCCGTTGAACCATCGTTATTCACTTGATTGATGTTGGCTCCCGCTTCAATCAGTGCTTTTACTATTTCTGGCTTATTGAATAGTGCTGCCGAAATCAATGGGCTTGAGCCACCGAATGCTTCTTTTTCATTGAGGTTTGAACCCGCTTTAATGTGTTGCTGAATTACCTCTAAATTTCCTGTGAGCGCAGCTGTATGAATGTCGATTTTGGGTGCGTTTACTTTTTCGGTGGGAGTTGCTTTTTCTGTTGTATTCTCATTTTTGTTGCCACAGGCTACACCAATAAATAACAAACAGATGACGCCTGCTAACCAAATTTTACTTAGACTTTTTCCTTGAGTTTTCATGATTCTGATTTTTCCTTTTATTGTTTGAAATTGTTCTCTACAAAGGTGATAGAAAGCTCAAAGGGTGGGTTAAAAGCTATGCTGATTAAAATATCAAGTTTGGCGACATCATAGTTTTTATGATGCATCGATATAAACTATGATGCAAACGCATTTTTAAACTCCTGATTTGTGCACTGTTGAGTGTTTTTTGCTTCGCAGAATAATTGCTTCCTTTGTAGGCTGTTTTGTTTCCATTTATGCTAGAGATTAATCATCAGGATAAAGATTTTTTGAGTCAACTCACGAGTGTTGTTGAAGAGAATCTGGCCGATGAAAATTTTGGTGTGTCCGAACTTGCAGAGGCGATCAACATGAGTCGCTCGAATCTTTTACGAAAGCTGAAGAAATCTACCGGTCTTTCGGTCAGCTTGTTCATTCGTCAAGTCAGATTGAAACGAGCAGTGGTGTTGTTGCAGAGTTCTTCAAAGAATGTATCCGAAGTCTCATTTGCCGTTGGTTTTAGCAGCACTTCGTATTTTATAAAATGCTTTCGCGAAGAATATGGTTTTCCACCAGGAGAAGCCAGTAAAAGAAAGATCGAGTAACCAATTGTTGATCAAGTTGAAGACAGGCCAGTTAATGAGAAAAGTAGAATTCCTTGGATTTTGGCTGCGCTTACCGCGCTTGTTCTTGTTATAGCTTATTTCGTTGCTAAACCTTCGAGCCAACCATCGCTAGTGCCACTAGAAAAATCCATTGCGGTATTGCCCTTCAAAAATGATAGTGGGGATTCAACCAATGTCTACTTGATCAATGGATTACTGGAATCTACTTTAAACAACCTTCAGAAGATTCAAGACTTGCGCGTGATCAGTCGAACTTCTTCAGAGAAGTACAGGAATACAGACAAGTCGATCCCTGAAATCGGTAAAGAATTGAATGTGAGTTATTTTGTAGAGGGTAGTGGTCAAAAAATAGGCAATGAAATATTGTTGAATATTCAGTTGATTGAGGCGGGTACCGACAAGCACCTCTGGGCCAAACAGTATAAGCGAGAGATCACTAGTATTTTCGAACTCCAGCAGGAAATTGCCATCAGTATTGCTGCTGAAATTAACGCGATAATTACTCCTGAAGAGCAAAATCTGATACAGAAGCAACCCACAAACAACCTGGAAGCTTACGATTATTTTTTAAAAGGGCAGAATGAATACATTAAGGCTACAGATGAGGGCTATCGCATGGCGATTGGCTACTTCGAAAAAGCCATTGATTTAGATCCTGAATTTGCCAAAGCCCATGCAGGTATGGCCATATGCTATTATTTCTTGGACTTGTTTAAAGAGGAAAAGCAATACTTGGCAGAGCTTAATAATCACTCCGATAAGGCTTTGCTTTACGATCCAAAGCTTGACGATGCTTTACTGTCTAAGGCTTTATATTACTTGAACAATAAGGAATTTGTACAAGCGGTGCCTTATTTGGAAAAGGCATTGGAGTACAATCCCAACTCAGCTCAAGTGATCAACATGCTGTCAAATTTTTATGCAAACTATAGCCCAAATACTGAGAAATATTTGGAATACGCCCTCAAAGGGTTGCAATTAAATGTAGCAGCCTATGATTCTGTTACTACAAGTTACCTGTATTTACATTTGAGCAATGCTTTAATTCAAACTGGTTTTGTAGAGGAGGCCCTGAAATACGTTGACATTTCTTTGGATTATAACCCATGGAATCCATTTTCTAAATATGTTAAGGCATATATGTTATATGGGAAAAATCATGATTGGGATGAAACGAGAGGTCTTGTACTTACGGAATGGAAAAAGGACACTACCCGATTGGATATACTGCAAGACTTGGCAAAGGCTTATTATTTCAACCGTGATTTTGATAGCGCACATTACTACTACGCCAAGTTTATAAAATTGCGAGAGGCGGCCGAACTTGATATTTATAGACAAGAGAACGCAACAATTGCCTTTGTTTTCGAAAAAGTAGGGAAGGTTGATAAAGCCAAGGAATATTTTAGTGACTACCTTGAGTTCATTTCAAACGATCAATCTATCTATAAAAACTTAGCTCTTTCCGTCTATTACGCACATCATGATGATTTTGACAAGGCACTTCACTATTTGGAATTGTTCTCTGAGGAAGAGAACTACATGTATTGGGTGGTTCTTTTTCCATATGATCCACTTACAGACAAGATCAAAGATTTACCTGAACATAAGCGTTTGATGAAGAAGATTGAAGATAAATTTTGGGAGAACCATAGGCGCTTAAGAGAAACCTTGGAATCCAAGGGCTTACTGGAGGCAACTTCTTTGGTCATTAGAAAAGAATAAGAATTTATGTTTGATGGTAGAGAATATCCCAAATCTTTAGAAGAAGATACCTTTGAGGAGTGGCTTGAACAAGGCAGGGAAAGCAAAATGCGCTATGAATATATGCTTGTGGTTTGGGACGATCTTGAAGCGGACTATCATGCCGAATATGTTGAAAGCCGATCATTGATTCGGAAATACCCCATGTGGGGAGAGTCAGCTAGCCATAGTGCCATCATCGCAGTTTATGATTTGTACTCTGAGGCAAGGATTTACGTGCAGTAATCAGAAAGATTTTAGAATATCCCTTTATCCCCTAAACTCCACTTTAATATGGCTGCCATCACAATAGGGCTTGTTGTTTGACGACCCACAACGGCAAAAAGCAGTGGTTTTATTCTTGGTTTCTTCCTTACCGTCTTTGTTTTTTACATGCAGGGTTCCATAAATCAATAAAGGGCCATTGGCCAAAACTTCCACCTTTGTTTCTAAGCTAGCCGATTCTTGGTCTTCTTTTTCGTTCATTTTATAACTCAAGGCACCAGAAGGACATTTTGCGATTTGGTCTTTCAGTGCTTGGGTCGAGGCGTTTTCAGCTTTGATCCAAGGTTTTTCGGCTGGATTATACACTTCAGGAAGTGCCTTTACACATTCTGCGGCATGAATACACTTGGCTGGTTTCCAAATCACGGTAAGCTCACCGTTTGAATATTCCTTTACGATTTCCTTTTCCATAGTTCAAGATAAAATATTTTCTCACAAAAAAGTGAATGCAGTCAAACTCAACAGTGCTATTTAATCCCAAATGCCATTACACGCAGTAAGAATAACGGGTTGATTGTCTGTAATTAAAATGGTGTGTTCGTGTTGGGTGATGTAGCCTCCCTTATTGCCCACCAATGTCCAACCATCTCTTAATTCAACGGCCAAGGTAGAGCGGGTGGAAATAAATGTTTCAATCGCCACGGTGGTGTTTTTCTTGAACCTTTGGTGATTATTTTTTACTCTGTAATTCAAAATACTATCAGGCGACTCGTGCAAACTTCTACCGACCCCATGACCGGCTAAGTTTCTAATTACCCTAAACCCTGATTTTTTTGCTTCGGTCTCAATTATCTGACCGATGTCCGCTATTTTCACCCCACCTTTAATACTGTGAATCGCTTTGTGGAGAATGCTTTTAGAAGCATCCACCAAAGGCTGATGATTATGGATGTCTTTTCCTAAAACAAAAGAACCACCATTATCGGCCCAAAACCCATTGAGTTCAGCAGAAACATCAATATTAATAAGATCGCCTTCTTTTAAGACTTTCTTGTCGGAAGGAATTCCATGAGCCCCTTCTTCGTTCACGCTGATGCATGAATAGCCCGGAAAGCCATAAGTTTCAAAGGGGGCAGACTTGGCGCCATGGCTTTTTAAAATCTGCCCTCCGAAATCGTCTAATTCTTTGGTGGACATGCCCACTTGGGCGTGTTCTCTCATTAGTTTTAAAGTAGTGCCCACTACTTCGCTAATTTTTTTCATACCAATTAATTCAGACTCTTTTGAGATAGACATATTGTAATGAAGATTGTTTTTGGTTAGAAGATAAGCAGCAATTTACGGAGAAATCAAGAGTAGGCTAGCGGATTGTAATCAATAAAAAAACCTCCCGAAATTCGAGAGGTTTTGTACCCAGGGCCGGGGTCGAACCGGCACGATCGTGAAATCATTGGTGTTTGAGACCAACGCGTCTACCAATTCCGCCACCTGGGCAGGTGTTGTATTGGGGTTGCAAAAATGAGTAAAGATTATTTAACAAACAATACTTAGTGGTCGGAAAGTTTTAATCCACTTTCACGAATTCTTTCAACGAAAAAGCAATTGGCTTTTCCGCAAACTTGGATTTCGTCTCCTTCCAAACTTGAGCAAATAAAGCGGACGCTCTATAATTGTTCAAATCTTCTTGACTGCGCCATTTGCTGTAAGTCGAAAACACGTTTGGTTGATTATAATCTCGCATCAATTCCAAATGCGAGCAACCCTCGAAATGGCGAATTTTTTCTTTGGTTTGCTCAAAAAGCTCAAGAAAAGCATCCACTTCTTCGGGCCTAAAAGTCATTCTTACGATTCGGATCAGCATTTATTCTTCAAATTGGATTGCAATTGGACTATCATAGTTCAAACCAAGCAGCATGGCAGCATTGCCTTGATTTATCGCGATTTCTAATAAATTCAGGCTGTTGAAGAGAAACACCACTTCTCCTGGGTCTACCTCATGATAACTTATATGGACTTTATTGGCTGTATCTCTGCCAAAAACGATTTTGTAATTTTTGCTTTTGCTTAAAATATCGAAATCCTGTTTTTTAATATTGGTAACCAAATTACCATAGTGGTCTACATGAATCACATGGCCAGCGATTTCTTTACGAGTAGCTCTTGGTTGGCGGAGCATCAACTGAACATAATCTGTGGTTTCAGTGCCTAGTTGACTTAATTCCTTATTGTCGGCTAAATGAATCACCGCATCAATGATTTCATGCCTTTGAGGAAAGGTACTTTCCGCCAGCGTATCGAGCACAGTAACAATTTCTGGACTTTTGCTGCCAAGAATACTTAAGATTCCGTTATTCGGGGCTACGAAAAAATGATCTTCAATTTTTGCAGCTAAATACGAACCTCGATCGGCCTGCCCAACGTTACTTCCTAGCACGTGGACAGTGCCTTTTGGAAAATCCTTGAAAACGGCTCCCACCACGAATGCCATATGAGCAATGTCAAAAGGCTTTATGCTGTGGCTAATGTCCACAATATTAAGAGATGAATTTTTTGAGAGTAAACCAGCCTTTACTGCTGCCACGTAGTGGTCAGCATGTCCAAAATCAGATGTGAAAGTGACTAAGGCCATAAAGGACTATTCGGTTAAAATCTCTAAGTTTGTGTATAGCAAAAGTATTGAAAATTTTAAGGCTTAATCAACTAACAAAAACATAGTTAAGCATTTGGTAGAAAAATTAATTACACTCGAAAACATTGCGATGGTCGACTTCCTTGGAGTCGCTAATGAGAACATCAAAGAAGTAGCCTCTGCTTTTCCTAAAAGCAAGATTGTTTCTCGCGGAAATGAGATTCTTATTCAAGGAAATGCATCTGATATCATTCAGATCAATGATATCCTAAACACTTTGGTTCAGCACTACCATAAATTTGGTAAGGTGACGAATGATAATGTCAAATCGTACATCAAGCGCGAAGCTGAGTTCAATCAAGCGAGTCATGAAGATGGTGTGTTGGTTTACGGAACGAAGGGTGGGGTAATCAAACCTAAGTCCGATAATCAAAAGGCCTTGGTAAAAGCAGTAGAAGAGAATGATTTAGTTTTTGCTGTAGGCCCTGCGGGGACAGGTAAAACCTATATTTCAGTGGCTATGGCCGTTCAGGCGCTTAAAAATAAAGAGGTTAAAAAAATCATCATCACCCGTCCGGCCGTAGAAGCTGGCGAAAACTTGGGATTTCTTCCTGGGGATTTGAAGGAAAAGATTGACCCTTATTTAAGGCCAATTTATGATGCTTTGGATGAAATGATTCCAGCCGAAAAGCTAAAGTTTTACCAAGAAACCCGAGTGATTGAGATTGCACCCTTAGCCTACATGAGGGGCAGGACTTTGAATAATGCCTTCATTTTATTGGATGAAGCCCAAAATACCACCGCCATGCAAATGAAAATGTTTTTGACGCGCATGGGTCCGAACTCTAAGGTGATTGTAACGGGTGATATATCTCAAATTGATTTACCACGTAACCAACAATCAGGGCTTGGGGAGTCACTCAGAATACTGAAGGGAGTCAAAGGGATCGCTCGTGTGGATTTAGATGCAAATGACGTGGTAAGGCATAAATTGGTCAAAGAAATTATTCAAGCTTACGATAAACATCAAGAAAACAATGATACGGGTCAAAAAAGTAGAGCACCAAGAAGAGCTTGATCAAGCTTTTGCTATTCGTGAAAAAGTATTCATCGAGGAGCAAGAATGTGATCGTGATGAAGAATTTGATGGTTTTGATGAGGAATCGACTCACTTCATTGCTTATTACCAAGATGAGGTTGCAGGAACCTCCAGGTATAGAAAAACAGCCAAAGGGATAAAATTAGAACGCTTTGCTGTGCTTAAAGAATTTAGGGGCGCAGGAATAGGCAAGCGATTGGTTTCAACAGTTCTGGCCGATGTACTTTTTCATTACAACGAGCCAGGCACACTGATTTATCTTCATGCACAACTTACCGCCATGCCTTTATATGCCAAATACGATTTCAAGAAAGTTGGAGAAATGTTTATGGAAGCCAATATCGAGCATTTCGAAATGCAGAAGGTGGTTTAAGTTTTTGTTTCCGCATTATTAAGTAATTATCATCTCGATATAGCGGTTAGTTAGCCTTGTGTTAACCTTTTGGCAAATGTTAAAAGTTAACACAAGGCCTTTTTTTGAGGGTATAGTTTCGCGGAAAATTAAATTCAATGAAACTAAGACTCTACCAAAAAACATCAAGCTTAAGGCGATCTTTAGTGATTGCTTTTTTCACATGCTTCCTAGCCTCATCACTGTTCGGACAGGCTACAGATGCCACTATTCAAGGCATAATAAAAAGTAAAGATGCCGGAACCATTCCGGGAGCTACTATTGTACTAAAAAATACTTCTACAGGATTTCAAACCGGAACGTTATCCAATTCGGCTGGAGAGTATCGTCTTCAGCAGTTACCATTGGGTGGGCCCTATGAAGTTACGGTGTCATTTGTGGGTTATGGTTCTCAAAAGAAGTCGGGCTTTCAGGTAGGCCAAGGCGATCAGTTGAAGATCAATTTTACCTTAGATGAATCAGTTACAGAGTTAGAAACAATTGAGATTACGGGAGAGCAAATTCGATCATCCATCGATAGGCAGGGTGAATCTACTTTGATTGATGCGCAACAAATCCAAAATCTTCCGACAGAAGGGAGAAATTTTACAAATCTGATAAGCCTTTCTCCACTACAGGGTGGTGGTGGGTTGAATCTCGGAGGTCAAAGAAGAACATCAACCAATGTTACAATCGATGGGTTAAATGCCCGAAATACATTGACCGCTGGTGAGATAGGCAGAGGGCCATATACGATTTCTCAAGAAGCCATTCGGACGTTCGAAGTTTCTACCAACGATTATGACGTAACTGAAGGTCGCCAGGGTGGTGGTTCGGTAAAAGCAGTAACAAAATCCGGGACTAATGAAATTCAAGGAAGTGCGTTTGTTTATCATAGAAACGACAGGCTTCAGAATGATTTGGATATTCGAGAAAATCAAAGAGATGTAGATTTCAGTAATACTCAGTTTGGTTTTAGTTTAGGCGGGCCAGTTGTTAAAGACAAAATTCATTTTTTTACTGTCTATGAACAACAAGACGCTAACTCGCCTCTTTTTCTAGCAGACATCCGAACTGAAGACGATGAAAATCGCCTTGGAATAACTAAAGCGAACTTAGATAGATTTTTGGCTATTGGACGTGCCAAATATGGATTAAGCAATGATCAACAACTAGGTCAGTTTGACACCCAATCAAAGGCCAACACATTCTTTGCCCGAATTGACTGGCAATTGAATCCAGTCCATAGATTGACTATTCGAAACAATTATAATAAATGGTTCAACCCCTTTAATACCAATGACAACTCGAATGTAAACTTAGCAGAAAGTTACTCCGACTTCGAATCACAAGAGAATACCTTTGGGATTTCACTTAGATCGGCCGTAAATGCCAATTTCACTAATGAGTTCAAATTGCAATATCAGCATGCTGAAAGGGCCTTTGTGCCGAATCCTCAATTGCCATCTTCAAATATACCAAGGGCCATAGTTAATGTTCAGTCTGTTTTGCCAAATGGTACAACGGCTACCCGTTCTGTACAATTGGGCGGACAGCGTTTTACTCCGGAAACCAACCTTGAAAATATGCTGCAATTCACAAATACCTCTTACTTGACCCGCGGTAATGTGAATTTCACTTTCGGAACAGATAACATGATTACCTATTTGGAAACACTGTTGTCGAATGAGCAAAATGGAAGGTTCTTTTTTGATTCACTGGATGACTTTGATAATCTAGACGCTAACCGCTATGCAAGAGAGGTGCCATTGCAAGGACTACCAATTGTAAAGCAAACTGTCATTGATTTATCTTTCTTTGCACAAGCTGAGTTTAAGGTGCACGCGGATATCGATGTAATTGCAGGTGTCCGTTGGGATGGAACAATTTTCACAGAAGCTGCGGAGTTCAACCAAACTGTGTTTAATGAACTGGGCATCAGGACCGACAATCGGCCACAAGATTTGAATAACATCCAGCCCAGATTACAGGCCATATGGAATGTAGGAGGAAAGGATTCTGATATACTCAAAATAGGTGGCGGTATATTCAATGCGCAACCGCATTACTATGCACAAGTTAACAACATTCAAAATTCAGGGACTTTACTGGGAGCTATAGATGTTGTTGGGGCGGATGTTCCAACTCCAAATTTCCCGCTATACAGGCAAGACCCTAGCACTGCGCCAGGAGTACCAGATGGCCAAGTTCCATTCAGTACAATCAATGCCGTTGGAGAAAATTTTGAAGTGCCAACAGTGGCCAAAGCCAATGTTAGCTACACTCATTACTTTCACGATAGATTTTCGCTTGCGGCTAACTTCTTGATTAGTAACACTACCAACAACTATGTTTATCAAGAAGCAAACCTTGTGAACGAACCATTTTTTGTTACTGGCAATGAAGGAAGAGAAGTTTTCGTTCCTGCCAATACGATCACTAACAACGCCCAAACGAACTGGTTAAATGGAAGAATTTCGGATCAGGTTGGGCGTGCCTTGGTTTTAGAATCTGACGGTATTTTAAGACAGCGCGCTTTAATACTGACAGGTACAGCAAGATTGGGTAAGGATGGTTATTTTAATATCAGCTACACCAGAAATGTTGCCAAGGACAATTCATCCTATAATTGTTGTGTGGCCAATACCTCAACTTTTCTCCCTGTTGAAGGCGATCCAAGAGATTTGAATTATGGGATTTCTGAAAATAATTTTAGAGAGAAACTTGTAGTCAATGCCGCAACACCTTCCTTTCATGGTTTTGTTTTGGGGGCAACTTTGACTGGAGAAGGTGGAGCACCCTTCAACTTCGTAGTTGCCACGAACCGCAGTGCAAACGGTGATTTTGTGACCTCAAATGATCAGGCCTATATATTTGATCCAAACGATCCAAGCACACCTCAATCAATAATCGATGGCTACAACACCATTTTGAATAATCCAGAGGTGCCAGCACATTTCAAGGAGTATCTAAGAGATAATTTTGGTGGCTTTGCCGAAAGAAATGGAGGAGTCAACCCTTTCTTTGCCAATGTCGACCTAAGATTAGTGAAGAAGTTGGCCTTACCAGGAGATCACGGCCTAGAGTTTTCAGCAGACCTTTTCAATTTTGCCAATTTCCTGAATAAGTCGAAGGGCAACACGCATAATTATGGTCGAAATCAGCAATTGATGAGGATTCAAAGCTTTGATCAAGCCTCACAATCTTACAATTATTCAGTACAAACAGGTGTAGCTAATGAACCAATCGGTGGAACTCCATGGAGACTGCAATTGGGTGTTCGTTATACCTTCGGAAAATAAGTTTCAATTCTAAGTGGATTAGGAGTGATAAGGGTGGGTGCTGAGGCACCTGCTCTTTCATATTTAAAAGTTTTAAAAAATGAAAAAACAGATATTGGTATTGTTATTATTAATGATTTGTGCTGTTGCCAACGCGCAACAAGCCGCTCAGCATGTTATTCTTGTTTCAATTGATGGCTTTCGCCCAGATTTTTACATGGAGGCTAAATGGCCAGCACCAAACTTGAAATGGATGGCAGAAAATGGAACAAAAGCAGAAGGCGTTCGAGGTGTTTATCCCTCTGTGACTTACCCTTCGCATACTACTCTCATTACTGGTGCCAAGCCTGCTCGTCATGGTATTTATTATAATTCTCCGTTCGAAGAAAAAGGCCAGACTGGCGCATGGTATTGGTATGAAAACGAAATAAAAGTACCGACCCTTTGGGATGCTGTTCGAGCGAAGGGAATGAAATCTGCGGCCTTTATCTGGCCTGTTTCGGTAGATGCTCCCATAGACTATAATATTCCGGAATTCTGGTATTTGAAAGAAGGAACTGATCGCATTGAGCCTATGCGCGACAAGGATGTTCCAAATGGTTTTTTTGAAGAACTTGAAACGGAAGTATTAGGAAAAATGAATAACAACACCTTCAATGGTGAGTTTTTTAACAGAGAAGATAGAACTGGTGAAATGGCCGCTTATGTGTTGGAAAAATATAAACCTAATTTCATTGCTTTACACTTAATTGGTACTGATCACTTTCAGCACCAAGGAGGTAGGGATGGCGAAATGGTGCCATTTGCTGTAGCTGCGGCAGACCGAGCGATTGGTAAAATAAAGGAAGCAGCAGAGAGGGCTGGAATTTTG
>PCUU01000092.1:0-32417 GCA_002786855.1 Cytophagales bacterium CG12_big_fil_rev_8_21_14_0_65_40_12 | reverse complement strand
AATGTTTGGTTGGCCAATGCAGGCCTAATGTCTACTGCGCAAGACCGAGGAAACTGGAAAGCTGCTTTTCACACTTCTGGTGCGGCCGCTTTTTTGATGTTGAAAGATCCAAAGGATATTAAAACCTTGACTCAGGTAAAGCAGATTTTGAATGACCTACCTGAAAAAACCAAAAAGCTTTTCAGGGTGGTGTCGAAAGAAGAACTGGCGCAAGTGGGTGCTGATCCGAATGCATTTTTGGCAATTGCTCCCATTCCCGGTGTGGCTATGTCGGGTTCAGCTTCTGGCGATGATTTGAAAAGAGGTTCAGGTGGAACACACGGATACTTTCCAGATTTCAAACAAATTGAAACTGGTTTTGTGGCTTGGGGTGCGGGTGTTACTAAAGGTAAGCTTGTACACAAAATCGGCTTAGAAGATGTTGCCCCAATAATTGCGGCCTTGCTTGGGTTAGATTTTACTGCCGCTGATGGAGTACTATTTCCGGGCATTCTGAAAAGATGATGATTATTGATCAAGTCTTGATTCTTAAAATCAAGACTTGATTTTTTTATCTATGCAGAGTGTTTTAAACTTGGGCCAAGAAGTTTTTTTAAAGTTTGGCTTACCGTCTGTCTGGTCATTCCAGTTAAATCTCCAAGGTCTTGTTTAGTGAGCAGGTAAAAAAGATTATGATTTTTGTTTTCAGCATCAAGAAACACTCTATTCAAATCGTCATAAATAATTTTCATGCGCTCCAAACTTCCTGCGGATCGAATTCTAAATAATCTGGCCTCAGCGATACTCCATCTTCTCACAGTATTTTTGTTAAACCATTCGGAAACTACGGGGTCTTCAACAATGATTTTCTTATAAAAGTCAAGCTGATAGCTTCTCAAGTTGGTCGCGGTCAAGGTTTTGGCAAATTCAAAAAATTGACCATTCAGGTACTTAAGATTTCCGAAAGTATCTGGATAGCTAAGAACGTCATAAGTAATTTCACTTCCCTGACTCCCATAGCTACCAATTTTCACTGCACCGCGTACGATTTCGAAAATGGCATGAGTAGACTGACCCGGAATATAGATATGCTGATCTTTAGATATTGATATGTGCTTCACCACCTCATCAACTTTGTATTTTGAGTTGGTTTTTAAATAATTATAAAGATCCATGACTTAGCTTTTCAACTTTAAATGTAGGCTATGTAGGCGAGTCCCTATCTCACATGTCTGTTACGCTATTTTTAAATTTTATGAGCGGTCGACATTAAAATAATTAGGGTCGATATTTACTTTGATATGATCAATCAAGTATCTAATTTGACTATGTGACTTTTAATGAATTTCCATTTATACGATTTGCGCTAGCGTTTATCTTAGGCGTGGTTGTTTATCATTATGCACATGAGAGTCTATCAATGCATTGGGGCTGGTTAATTACGATTGCCTTGGCCTACTTGCTCCTGAATTTCAAGAGCTCCTTTCGCTTTCAACCTCTGCTTTTCCTTCTTGCTTTCAGCTTCCTTTTCTTGGCTGGGTTTCTCAGGCTTCAGCAACATCGGGCCGATAATCAACCTGACCACTTGTCGAAAATTAGCGGTGAAATAATGGCTTATAGGGCCATTGTAGTAGAAGAACCTGCGCTAAAGGCTAAATCCATTAACCTAAAAGTTGAAGTAATCGAAGTGCTGACCCAAGAATGGAGAAGTGCTTCGGGCAAGGTGAACGTTTATATTGATCGGGCACTTGGTGCTGAAATTGAATTTGGAGACATTCTTTTGATCAAAGGGAGCCCCAACCTTTCTGAAGGGCCAAAAAACCCAGGGGAATTTGATTTCCGGAATTACCTCGTTTATAATAATATCTTCCATCAACAGTTCGTAGGTGAAGCATTTCACTTGGTAGGCCATCGAGTTTTTTGGTGGCAAAAACCTTTCGAATATTCAATTAAAGCCAGAAACAAGTGTGCGGATTTGTTGAGCGCCCATATTCAAGATAAGGATGCGAGAGCAGTGCTTTTGGCAATTACTTTAGGGGTCAAAGATGAACTCGATAATGAGCTTCAGGCTTCGTTTTCTGCGGCAGGTGCCATGCATGTCTTGGCCGTTTCTGGGCTGCATGTTGGGATTATCTATGGAATCATCCTCTTGTTTTTCAAGCGGATCAAACTCAATTCTTGGGAAAGAAGGTGGTGGATGGCCACAATCAGTATCTTGTTGTTATGGGCCTACGCATTTATCACAGGGTTGTCTCCCTCTGTGCTTCGGGCGGTTACCATGTTTTCTTTTGTGGCTATCGCGAAAGCCAAAAATACCAATAGCAGTATTTACAATACACTGGCGGCTTCTGCTTTTGTTTTGCTTTGTTGGAATCCCTATTTGATCATGAGTGTGGGTTTTCAACTTTCGTATTTAGCAGTATTCGGAATCGTTTATTTGCAGCCAAGGTTCTACAGACTGCTGGATTTAAATAATCATTGGCTCGATAAGATTTGGGAAATCAGCTGTGTTTCTTTGGCGGCACAAATTGCGACTGCTCCGTTGAGTATTCTTTACTTTCACCAATTTCCCACTTACTTTCTGTTTTCGAATTTATTTGTGATTCCTGCAGCTTTTGCCATGCTCATTATGGGTTTACTAGTGTTGACATTTGGCAACATTCCTTATCTAGGAGATGCCATCAATTGGCTTTCTGAAAAGTTTGTGGTTTTAGTCAATAAAATGGTTTTTGGTGTGAAGCAGATCCCAGGAAGTACGATTGAAGGCATACACCTGACTACCTTAGAAACTTGGCTTGTTTATGCAGCCATTTTAATGTTGATTTCTCTTTTCGCAATCAAAAAGTTCAAATATTTAAATTGGTCTTTGGCTTTTTGTCTGGCTTTTGCGATCAGCCAAACCCTACATTGGCGAGGATTCAAGAACCATGAATTTTCTGTTTTAGACGTTGCTGGAGAGGCCGTTTTAGATTTCAGAAAAGACAATAAGAGCCAATTGATTGCCGATAGCACCTTTATGCATGATACCGATAGAATTAAGTTTCATCTCCTGCCAATGCGCCAAACTGCTGGGAGTAGTCTCTCACCAAAGGACGATCAGCTGAACTTAAAAGTGAATGAAATGTATGGGAATCGTTGGATAGTATTCGAAGGTAAAACATTCCTTCAACTAAAATCAAAAGGAGTGGCAGAGGTTGAGTTAAGCGCACCTCTAGCAGCTGATTTCCTTATCCTTTCCAATGACTGTATTAATGACCTAGAAAAATTGGTCGGTAAAATTCAGTTCAAAACCTTGATTATCGACAAATCGAACCGTAAGTTCTTAGCAGATAAGCTCACAAGTCAGGCAGAAAGCCTAAATTTGAAAGTACACTCCATCTATCGCGATGGGTTTTTCTCTAAAGTATGGAACGAATGAATTTTGTCAGGTACGAAGTCGCCAATAGAATTGCCACCATCACACTTACCAGGGCTGAAAAAAGGAATGCCCTAAATGCAGAGGTAGTTACTCAACTTAAGGCTGCATTTAGTCAAGCGGAAACTGATGAAAATGCCAAAGTCATTGTACTGGCTGCCGAAGGAGAGGCTTTTTGTGCTGGGGCCGATTTGGCTTATTTACAATCTTTGCAAAGCAATAGTTTCGAAGAGAACTTGGCCGATTCCAATCACTTGAGGTCGCTTTTCGAGCAAATTTACCTTCACCCTAAAGTAGTAATCGCTAAAATTCAAGGCCATGCCATTGCGGGTGGTTCAGGTTTGGCCACGGTTTGTGATTTTTCATTTGCAGCTAACGTGGCCAAGTTTGGCTACACCGAAGTGCGCATTGGTTTTATACCTGCCATTGTCAAGGTTTTTCTGCTTAGAAAAATAGGCGAGGGCAAGGCAAAATCACTGCTGTTAACTGGCGAATTGATTTCTGCCGAAGAAGCCGAAAAGCTAGGTTTGATCAATCATGCTGTAGATCCAATGGAATTAGAGGAAAGAGTTGCACAATTTGCGCAAACGCTAGTGGAAAAGAACTCTGGGCAGTCTATGACCTTCACCAAACAGATGATTGCAGGCGTGCAAAACATGAGCCTGACCGAAGGACTTGATTATGCCGCTGAAATGAATGCGAAAGCGCGTGCTTCAGAGGATTGTCAAAAAGGAATTGCGGCCTTCTTGAACAAAGAAAAAGTAGTTTGGTAGGCCACTCAATTTCTCGCAAGCTTAATTAATACCTATCTTCAATTGAATGTCTGAGGCTTTAAACATATTAAGAAAGTATTGGGGCTATAATGCCTTTAGGCCTTTGCAAGAAGACATCATAGAAGCGTCATTAAAAGGTAATGATGTATTGGCATTGTTGCCTACAGGTGGAGGGAAGTCAATCTGTTTTCAAGTGCCAGCCATGGTGAATGATGGGCTTTGCATTGTAATCTCGCCCTTGATTGCCTTAATGAAGGACCAAGTATATCAGCTGAAGAAACGAGGTATCTCAGCCGAGTCAATTCATGCGGGAATGTCGAAGAGAGAAATTGATCATCTACTCGACAACTGTGTCAACTCAGACGTAAAATTCCTCTATGTTTCTCCTGAACGCTTAAAAACAGAGCTTTTTCAGGAAAGGATAAAGATCGCCCATCAAAAACGTGGAGTAAATCTAATTGCCGTAGACGAAGCCCATTGTATTTCGCAATGGGGCTATGATTTCAGGCCGGCCTATTTAGAAATTGCCACCATTCGGGAATTATTACCGGAAGTGCCGGTAATGGCATTGACGGCCACGGCTACTTTAAAAGTAAAAGAAGATATTCAGGTCAAGCTTGAATTCAGGCATCAAAAGGTATTGACCAAGAGTTTTTCAAGGGCCAATCTCTCTTATTCAGTGCGTTTTGAAGAGCATAAGGAACGGAAACTGATAGAGATATTGGAACGCATTCGAGGCTCTGCGGTGGTTTATGTAAGCTCGCGAAGACACGCCAAAGAGATTGCGCATTTATTGCTTCGACATAAAATCCATGCTGATTTTTACCATGCAGGCTTAAGCCATGAGGAGCGCAACAAGAAACAGGAAGACTGGATTCATAATCGGACCCGAGTGATTGTTTCGACCAATGCTTTTGGGATGGGAATTGATAAGCCAGATGTTCGCGTGGTGATCCATATGGACTTGCCTGGCAACCTGGAAGCCTATTATCAGGAAGCTGGCCGTGCAGGGCGAGACGAGAAGAAGGCTTTTGGAGTAATTCTTTGCCATCAAAAGGACATCGAGGATTTGAGAGAACGAACAAAGAATTCACTGCCAGAAGTGAAACTCATCAAGGAAGTTTATCAAATGCTGGGAAACTATTATCAGTTGGCCAATGGCAGTCATCCGACAGAAAGCTTCGATTTCGATTTCCAGGTATTTTCCAAGAACTTCGAGCGAAATCCTATCGAGATTTTCAATGGAATCAAGGTTTTGGAGTCTCAAGGTTTGATTCTATTGAGCGAATCTTTCTATCAGCCATCGCGATTGATGTTCAATATCAATCAGCGCGAAATGTATGAATTTCAAATCGCCAACGCAGTTTTTGATCCTTTGATCAAGGCCATTTTGCGATTTTATGGTGGAGAAGTATACAATAGTCCGATTGTAATTCAGGAGAATAATATTGCAGCTGCCTTGGGAATTACGTTAGACGCATTGAAGAAAACCTTTATCCACCTGAAGGAAAGAAATGTGCTTGAGTACCTTCCGCAAAAGGACCAGCCACAGCTCACATTTCTTTTGCCCAAAGCCTCGGTAGACCAACTCAATATCGACAGCCATCAAATTGAAAGTAGGCGCAAGTTGATTTATGCTAAGATGGAGGCAGTAATTGCCTATTTGCACAATGAAGACCGTTGTCGAACTCAGCAATTGTTGGAGTATTTTGGAGAGATCAATTATGATCGCTGTGGAGTTTGCGACAATTGTGTTGAGCACAAGAAAAAAGAAGTTGAAGATGGCCTGAGAAAGAAATATCATCAGCAGATCATGAATATCATTGTCGATGCTCATGATTTTGATCTTGAAAAGCTAATTGATGTTTTGGCTCCAGAAAATGTAAAGGTGTTTACCACCTTGGCCTCAGAATTGATCGACCATGGGCTGTTGTATTTTGACGAATTCGGAAAAATAAGGCCCTCAAAG
Source organism: Cytophagales bacterium CG12_big_fil_rev_8_21_14_0_65_40_12 (assembly GCA_002786855.1). Classification (GTDB taxonomy): domain Bacteria; phylum Bacteroidota; class Bacteroidia; order Cytophagales; family Cyclobacteriaceae; genus Roseivirga. The sequence goes on along the minus strand of PCUU01000092.1, from coordinate 26,281 downwards.
AAGAACATTTCGAAACAGCAGGAGTAATCCTATTAAAATAAAAGCATGAGTTTTTTTGATGACGTATTCAAAAAGTTATTTCCAGAAAGGGCTGTTGTAGGTCAGGAGTTGATTCATGAGCCATTGGAGCGAACAACGCAAGAATTGGAAAGCTACAATGCTTGGATTAACTCGGAAGAGGCGGGTCACTTAATGTCCGAAGTTTACAATTCCTATCAATTGAAGAAGAAGGGCATCACAGCTCAGCTAGATGTGCATTTGCTGGAATCTCCCTATTCAAATGGTTTTGCAATCAGTTTTAATCAAGAAAAGACGAAAGAAGAGTTCAGAAATTTGTTTGACTTCTTCAAAGAGAAAGCCCTTGATTTTAACTACAAACTGGCTCAAAAAGACAGAAGGATAATCGATAGAGAAACTTATGAAGAGGTGATTGAGAAATGGTACTTGAAGCCTCAAGCCGAACCGCTCGAAAAAAATAAATTCAACCAGTTGTATGGCAATATTTTAATCGAATACGTTTTGATCGATCGAAAGCCCAGTTACATAAAATTGATGGCCAACATCTATCAAGACCGTATGTATTCAAAAGCTTTGAACTTCGATGAGTTAATCGAAAAGCTATTTATTTAACCAAGAAAACAATCTAAAATGAAACTATTAACACTGTCATTAAGCCTATTCTTTTTGTCCTTCGGAACTGCAAATTCTGGTTTCGACCAAATTTTTAAAACCAACCTTAAGATTACTGTAATCGATGAATTGGGCAATATTGTGCCCGGTGCCAAGGTCACGATTTATAAGAATAAACTGGATTACGATGCAGAGAAAAACCCTGTTCAAGAAACCAAAATCACGAATAACAAAGGTCAGGTCACCTTTAAAAAAGTAGAAACCATCGCTTATTATGTTTTGGCCAAAAAGGGTGATATGGACAATATTGGGGCGGGTGAAATTATCACGGAACTAGAAAAGGGGAAACTCAATAAAGCCAATGTGGTAATCAGCGATGGCCTCTAAATTAAGACAAAAGCTAATTTCCGAGATCAAAACCTATCACAGTGACTTTGCAGCTGAGGAAGCGTATAAAATGCGCTTCCTTGATCTATTAAGGCATGAGCATTGCTTTGATCGGTCTTTATTATCAGGGCATATCACGGCTTCTGCTTGGATCATCAACCATGAATGCACCGCTGTGATTCTTTTGCACCATGCCAAATTGAATAAATGGCTTCAGCCGGGAGGCCATGCTGATGGAGAAGAAGACGTTCGGAAGGTGGCACTCAAAGAGGCAGAGGAAGAAACGGGGATAAAGGGCTTCGAATTCATTCAACCCGAAATCTTTGACTTAGACATTCATACCATTCCCGAAAGAAAGGAAGTAGCTGAACACGAGCACTTTGATATTCGGTTTTTGCTGAAAGCCCCTAAAGGCGCTGAACCCCTTGCCAACCACGAGTCGAATTCGGTTGAGTGGGTTCCTTTACAAAAACTTCCTTCTATGATAGCCAATGAAGGCTCTTTGATCCGTATGTATGCAAAAAGCGAGAAATTTTTGGCTGTTTAGGTCGTTAAGCTGAAATAAATTAACCTTGTACGCTATATTTAGCCCTAATGAATCTTCCGAATAAATCTAGTTTGCTAATTGGCCTGATCACGTGCTGGGTCGTTTTTTCACTTGTTCTTACTTTTGCTCCACAAAAGGAAAAGCAAACCCCAATTGTAACCGCACCTGAGGCCAAATCAGAAATTTTTTCTAGAGAAAATGTTCAGCAGAGAAATGAGTATTTAACGCAAATGCTGGTGAATCCAAATACGGGTACCATGCCGGGTAACATGCGGAAGCTAGAATTAGCACACGCCAAGAAAATGGCTGCTCAAGCAGATTTGAGAAATATTCAACGCAGTGCTGCTGATCAGCAGGGTAGCCAAGCCTCGAACGCATTGAATTGGACAACTTTAGGGCCGAATAACTTTGGGGGCAGAACAAGGGCTTTGGCGCTTGATGTAACGAATGAGAACATCATTCTAGCAGGTGGAATTTCTGGTGGAATGTGGCGGTCAGAAAATGGTGGTCAAAGCTGGGTGAAAACGACTAGCAACAGTGACTTGCAAAGTGTAACCTGCATTGTACAAGATACACGTCCAGGCAAACAGAATATTTGGTACTATGGCACTGGAGAGCTTGTGGGCAATTCTACTCGTGCACCAGGAGCTCCGTTTCGTGGCGATGGGATTTTCAAATCCATTGATGGGGGCAGGTCTTGGCAGCCATTGGCTTCCACACAAGCGAACGATCCTGCGAATTTTTCCTCACCATTTATGTATGTCTGGGATATAGAGATTAATCCAAATAGCGCCAATGACGAAATTATTGCGGCCATTTTTGGTGGAATTGTTAGGTCAACCGATGGCGGATTGACTTGGACAACCGTTTTAGGTGATGACCGCTTGAACCTTGCGCCAAACACCGACCTGAATGAGTTATCCTCCATTTTTTACACGGATATACATAGGACGGCCAATGGTACTTTTTATGCCACCTTGAGCAGTGAAACCAATCAAAATGGGGAATTGTCTTTATTGAGCGGAATCTATAGATCGAACGATGGGGCAAATTGGGCTAAATTACCGGGGCTTAATTTGGATGGCTCTAGGCGCACCGAAGTAGGTTCCTCTCCAAGTAACCCCAACACGGTGTATTTTTTAACGGATAGAGCAAATCGCCATGAGTTAAGAAAATACAATGCACAAAATCAGGTTGTACAGGATCTTTCGGGAAATCTGCCTAATGGTAGCAATGAAATCGAAGCTTTTGATTCTCAAAACTCTTACGATTTATATGTTGCGGTGCATCCAGCCGATGAGAATACTGTGTTCATTGGCGGCACTAATTTGTATCGCTCCACCACGGGGTTCAGCACCAACGGAGCGACCACTTGGATTGGTGGCTATAATCCCACCGATAATGGAAGTTCCATTTACTTTGGTCATCACCCCGATCAACACGAGGCGGTTTTTCTTCCTTCAAATCCCAATGTGATGATTACTGCCAATGACGGTGGGCTTTTCAAAACACAGAATAATTTAGAGAATATTGTTCGCTACGAGTCATTGAACAATGGTATGATCACGACACAGTTTTATACCATAGCCGTCAGTAAATCACCAAACGATGATTTCGCCTTGGGCGGATTGCAAGACAACGGTAGCATACTCACTGGTTTTAATACCGCAAAAGCTGGGGTCAGGGTAATTGGTGGCGATGGTGGTTTTACCGCAACCACGCGCTTTGGCGTTTATTATTACTCCTCTTTTCAAAATGGGCAAGTGTACCGGCTTACCTTCAATGAGGACTTTGCCCTCACCTCTTTTGCAAGGGTTGATCCCTTAGGTGCTGGCGGAAACCCTTCGCAGCCCATTCTTTTTATCAATCCCTTTGTTCTGGATGTATTCAATGGCAATAGAATGTATTATGCCGGAGGTGAATTTGTCTGGCGAAACCGAAATCTTAGCCAAGTGCCATCTGGCTCTCAAGATAGAACTTTCGTGAACTGGGAAAAACTGACGAACACAGGTATTGCAGAAGGTTCAGTGTCTGCCCTCGAAATCTCAACTGTGCCAAGCGATATTCTCTATTATGGTACTTCAGCTGGGCAAGTTTTCAGGGTGGATAATGCCCATTCCGAAGGCTACAGCGTTTCAGAAATTACCAACTTCCCTGGTAGTGAAGGTGCTTATGTAAACTCAATTGCGGTCAATCCAGAAAATGCCAACGAGTTGATTGTGGTTTTCTCTAATTATCAAGTTCCAAGTGTATTTTATTCGAATAATGGTGGAGAAAGCTTTCAGGATATTTCTGGTAATCTTGAAGAAAACCCAGATGGCACTGGAAATGGGCCTTCTGTACGATGGGCCAAAATTGTTCCCAAAACCAATGGTGACCGAGAGATTTATTTAGCCACGAGTATTGGTGTTTTTAGCACAACTGCGATGAATGGTCAGAATACCAGTTGGGAGCAAGAGGGAGAATTGTCAATTGGAAATTCGCCAGTCAACATGATTGATTATAGAAGGCTTGATGGGAAAATTGTGGCAGCAACCCATGGGAATGGCCTTTTTGAAGGTCAAATTTCAAATGTTAGCCCAGACCCCACCACCTCAACGGGGACTAAGTTGGTGGTGAAAAATGCCTTCCCAAATCCTTTCACCAACACAGTCGCGCTCAATTTCAGCGTTCCCACAACAGGTTCGATCAGGGCCAGAGTTTACAACGACCAAGGTGCAGTTATCAAAACCATTGCCCTGGGCTTTGGCTTCGAAGGAGATAATGAGATTTTTTGGGATGGGACTGGTGCGCAGGGTCAAAAGGTAGCCCCTGGGGTTTATATCATCAGGCTTGAATATTTAGATGAGATTGTAGCCCAAAGAGTAATCCTCACCAATTACTAGTAATACTTTCACTTACTCAAAGTGAAGCTTATCTTTGCGGCCTAAATGATCGAAATGAAAGCGCTTTCAAAAATTATTCTGTTTGTGATTTTTACCTTCACAATCAGTTCATGTGGCAAAAATGAGACTGAACTGGTAGAAGAAGGAAGAAATTTAATGGCAACCGAGTCGTATGCAGAAGCCATCAAAAGCTTTAATAAAGCGCTTTCTAAAAACCCCAACAACTATACAGCACTTAATGCCAAAGGAGTGGCTTTGTTAAGGATAGGCCAACTTGAAGAGTCGGTTTTGACTTTCGATCAGGCGATAAATGTTGATAGTACAGACTATCGTGCTTTTTATAATCGCTCAAATACACTGCGAATGCTCGCTAACGACAACGGAGCAATGGTTGATTTAGATCGTGCCATAGCCTTGCAGCCGAATGTGGCGGATTTATACATCAACCGCGGTGCAATTTTGTTTAAGTACGGAGAATTTGATCGTGCCCTTTTCGATTTTGAATTTGCATTGAGGATTGAACCGCAGAATGCACTCATCTTCTTAAATAAAGGAAAGGCAGAACTTCGAATCAATAATCCCGATGATGCAATTTTCGATTTAAAAAAGGCAATAGAGATCAATGCTGAATATGCAGAAGCCTATTATTGGTTAGGGCTCGCAGAGCTGGCTAGAGATAATCGTACTCAAGGATGTCAGTATCTGGCAAGCGCAGAGTCATTGGCTTTTGAAGGCGCTAGTGATGCCATAGCACAAAACTGTGTTCAATAGTGGCAATTATTGGTGACGATATTGCCAAAGCAAAACAATTACTGGACGAGGGTAAGTTAGTCGCTATTCCAACCGAGACGGTCTATGGTTTGGCTGGCAATGCTACCGATGCGAAGGTGGTTGCTAAGATTTTTGAAGCTAAAAACCGTCCTACTTTTGATCCACTAATCGTTCATATTCATAGTCTTGATCGACTGGAAGAGTTAGTTGAGCCGGTTTCTGAACTTGCTCAAAAATTAATGAGCGCTTTTTGGCCAGGTCCACTCACTGTACTTTTAAAAAGAAAAGAGATAATCCCAGATTTGGTCACTTCTGGATTAGATACAGTTGCAATTCGAATGCCTCAGCATGAATTAGCAAGAAAGCTTTTGAGCATATTGTCATACCCTTTGGCAGCTCCAAGCGCTAATCCTTTTGGATATATCAGCCCAACTACAGCACAGCATGTACAAGATCAATTGGGCGATCAAATTGATTATATTCTAGATGGTGGTGAATGCAGTGTCGGATTAGAGTCTACGATTGTCAGTTTTGAGGAAGACTTGCCAACAGTGCTTAGGTTAGGTGGAATTTCTGTAGAAGATATAGAAGAGGTAGTAGGGAAGGTTATTGTTAACGCCCATTCTAGTTCCCAACCTCAGGCACCGGGGATGTTAAAGAGTCATTACGCTCCCTCTAAAAATATTATTACCATTGATGAATTTGAAAGTTTAGCGCCTGCTAATACTCATGGCTTTGGTTATCTAGGTTTTTCCGATTTTGATCTGCGATTTGATCTTAACGATCAATATTTGTTATCCCAAAATGAAGATTTGAATGAAGCCGCTAAAAATTTATTTACAAGCTTACGAGCATTAGATCAAATTCCTCATCTTCACACTATAGTTATCAATTTTGTGCCAGACCTTGGATTAGGAAGGGCGATTAATGATAGATTAAAACGGGCTTCGGCCAAATAAAATAATGCTACTATGAAGAATATTACCGATTTCAATTTTGAAGGTAAGCGCGCCCTTATCAGGGTAGATTTTAACGTACCTCTGAATGATAATTTTGAAATAACTGACGACACAAGAATCAAGGCGGCTGTGCCTACAATCAATTACATTTTGAACCATGGAGGTTCAGTAGTACTTATGTCGCATTTGGGTAGACCAAAAGGAGGTCCTGATACAAAGAATTCATTAAGACCTTTAGTGAAACATTTGAGCGATGTTTTTAATACTCAAGTCTTGTTTGGAACAGACTGCATTGGCGATGAAGCCAAAGAGCAATCTGCTAATTTAAAACCTGGCCAAATCCTTTTGCTAGAAAACTTAAGATTTTACAATGAAGAGACTGAAGGAGATGTTGATTTCGCCAAATCCTTAGCAGAGCATGGTGATATTTACATTAATGATGCCTTCGGCACAGCTCATAGAGCCCATGCTTCAACTTCTGTCATCGCTCAATTTTTCGATCAGAAAGGTTGTGGTTATGTAATGCAAGCGGAACTAGATAATGCCCAAAAAGTATTAGATAAATCTGAAAAGCCTTACACTGCCATTATGGGAGGTGCTAAAATTTCAGATAAAATATTAATCATTGAGCGTCTTTTAGACAAGGTTGATAACCTGATCATTGGTGGAGGGATGTCATACACTTTCTTTAAAGCAATGGGTGGTAGTATTGGTAATTCACTAGTAGAGGCAGATAAACTAGACTTGGCCATTCATTTGATAAAGAAAGCTAAGACTTTGGGCGTCAACTTGATGCTGCCTATTGATTCCGTGGTGGCAGATGCTTTCAGTAATGACGCAAATACAGAAATTAGTATGAACAATGCCATTGCAGATGGATGGATGGGTTTAGATATTGGACCCCAAGCTGCTGAAGTATTTGCAAGAACTATAAAAGAATCTAAAACCATTTTGTGGAATGGACCGATGGGCGTTTTCGAGATGTCGAATTTTGCTAACGGAACTAAGGTTGTAGCGGAAGCTATTGTCGAAGCCACAAAAGGAGGTGCCTTTTCATTAATTGGAGGAGGTGATTCAGCAGCAGCAGTTAACTCAATGGGACATGGTGATGATGTTTCTTATGTTTCAACTGGTGGTGGTGCACTTTTAGAATATATGGAAGGAAGAGAATTGCCTGGAGTAGTTGCTTTGGGTTAATTTGATAAACCCTGTTCAATAAAAAAGGCCGATTCAGATCATCTGAATCGGCCTTTTTCGATTATTTGTATTGATATCAATAACCAGACTGGTAAGAATAACTAATGCACGAATTTTAAGGTAACGATGGTGTTTCCTTCATCCGTTTGTTTGAGGTAATGCAGCTGATCATTTTTAAAAGAAAGCAAAACATTGTTTTTGTCAAGTTCAAACTCCCAATAAGTCTCTTTTTGAAGGTCAAAGGAAACTACCTCAAATTTCGAAAGTTCATTATCGGTAGCCTCTCTCTCAATAAAATAGGTCAAATTTTTCGAATCAATAAAAACATCGAAGATTCCAAGGTCTCTATTTGAATTCGCTATACCTTCTTTAAAGCCAATATAGTTTGCATAAGACTTGTCCTTTGAAATATACTTGCCGTTTTTGCTGAACTTGTGCAGTGAAGCGTCATATTTTGAGGTAAAGTAAAACTCTCCGTCATAAGTGGTCATGCTGAAGAAGGGGATTGAGTCCGTTTCAGCGCCTTGTAGAAAGGTTTTTGCATTGATAACCTCTTTCAATTCCATTTCTTTCAGGTTGTATGATATCAGCAGTGGATCATCGGCTTTCAATGATCGCTTACCATAGGTAATCCTACCTTGAAAGTCATCTATAGTAGAGATAATCAATTCACCATCAATTAGTTCGAAAATACCAGGAGGGCCGTATACAAAATAATCAATACTAAGGTGGTGAGTATTGATCAAATCCCAACTAGAATTATACTCAAGTATTTTTGGAGTACCTGTTTCCAAGACATAGTGTTTATTCTTATCCGTTTTTATATCAATTGCGATTCCACCTTTTAAATAAATTTCATTTCCCTTAGGTTCAGTCTTTCTAAGGGCTATCTCATTTATTATTCTACCATCGGATAACGAGATAATGGTAGCTTTGCCCATAAATGGTTGTAAGATATAAAGTAGGTCATCTTCAATAATTAGTTTGTTGACATTGAAGTGTCGCTCATAGTCTATCTTGATTTCTCTCAACACAGTTGGTTTAGCCACTATCTTTTGAAATTTGGTGGATTTAGCATTTCTTTTGTCAGAAGTGCAAGCCATAGTGCAAAATAAGGCAAGAAGATAGATAGAAAATAACCCCTTATTTATCGAAATATTTTTCCACCCAAAGTTGGCCAAGATCCGATAAGGTAACCTCTTGGGACAAGAAATTTTCATGAACAGCATAAATAACAGGTTTTAGTTGAATCAAATGATATTTTTTTAGCGCTAATTGGTTACTATCTATTAATATTACTGTCTTACCAGAATATCCCTCGATCATAAGACCTGCTTTTTTTAAAGAAATGGACGATAGTATAACCAGTAAATCTTTATTATCGGAATTTATGGCCAAGAAGTCCATCACTATGTTTGAACAAGAGGAGCAAGCATCTACATTGATTATTGCCACATACTTATAGGAACTTATGCTTCTCCCTAGCTCTTGAAAATATGATTCTAACTTTTCCTCTTCATTTTGAGTACATCCTAGAAGACCGTAGGCAATAATGACCAGAGCTAAAAGTTTAAACTTAGTTGTCATTTTTATAAGGCTTATAGATTGAGAAGGTTACCAAATCTTCTGAGAAACCTGCGTATTTGGAATTAAGTCTAGGGATATAAAGCCCATTTTCTCCAATAAAAATGCCATAGAAATAATATATGTTTTTGGGTAGATCGTACTCTCCAACTTTGCTAAATTCATTATTCAAAACAATAATGCTCAAAGGCTTTTCGAGGACTGACATGATACTTCTGTGTTCAGAAGTAAATGGAATGGCATTGTCAGCTATACGGTAATAAAGATCTCGATACTTGTCATATAACATCCCCCAGTAAATGGTCGTGGACATAACATCTTCAATTTCTCTATTTTTTTGAGTTCTTTTTGTTATTGGTGTTTTTTCTGAGCCCGTTTTACTCAGTCCTGCATAAAACCTCTTTTTTTCACCGTTGTTAAAGTGAACTGATATACTGTCATCTCCCTGTAAAGTGTAAATAAAATCTCCACGGCTATTCATGGTTTTACCATTTAGTAGGTAACTTGTATACCATCCTTTATACTGCACCCATTCGGGGTAATTTACGTTCATTTCACTTATTCTTAATGACTTTAAATCAACTACGGCTTCAAGAGAATATTCTTTGGTTATGTTTTGCGCCATACTAAAGTCAAAGAGAGGCCACTTTGAAAAATATAATTTATTGTCACGAAATATGGTAGGGCCTGGGTTATTCGATACATGATTTAGTATGGGTTGCCCATGCTCTGCCACGTCCAAGGGGTTAGATACCCTTATATTTGCAACAGTATCACCTAAATAATTCACAACTTCAATATTTCTAATACTAATTTTAGTGTACAGAAAAATAGAATCTGGAGATATAATGGTAAATCCATTTAAACTAGGAACTGAGTGAGGTCCTGATCTAGGGACTGAGAATTGACTTACTAGACGACTAGAGTTTAAGTCGTAAATGTTTAAGCCATTGATATTTTCGTTCAATGTGACCAGCCATTCCAATGAGTCGTTTTGGAAATAATGGATGTTTCTAAATTCAAAAGATGTTTTCTCGTCCAAGTCAATTGTTAGGCTATCGACCTTTTGAAAACTATAAATTGAATCGAATTTATTATTGCTAGAGCTAGAACTACACGAAACTCCAACGAGGCAAATGAGCAAGAATAATATATAAAAATAGCGCATAGAATTTTTTTTAATTATTTCCCCTAGGGTCTTATAAGCCCTAGAGAAAATAGCAAAGCGTTATTACCATTCTGAAAAGGTCATGTTGTGACAATCTTCAGCTGCACCTGCACAACCGCCATTTGGCTGTAAAGTCGAATGTGAGGTCACAGTACCGTCTTCGCAGACTGTTTGCATTGAGCCATCTGAAAATACAGTGTTCCAACATTCTGCATTACCTAAAGTAGGTATGCTAAGTCCAGAGATAACGATGGCAATAATCGATAGAAATTTAATTTTTCTTTTCATTCGTAAATAAATTTAGTTTTTATGAAAGATAGAATTACTCATTAGAGACATAGGATAAGAGATATATGATCTAATGACCTGTTTAAACTTTGAATGCTAACATCATATGATAGCATAATCGGTTGAAAATCTTCCTAATCTGACTTAAGGAGTAACTCCAATTGCTTTGAGATAATCCAAAGGGACAAACACCTTTCAAGAAAGTGTACAGAGTACGTTTATCATTTGCAAATGATCTGATATTTATGATCAGTTATGACGTAATAGTAACGAAGTTTAATTTAATTAAGAAATATTGAGGGGGGGTATTTTTAAATTTGATGTATAAAGCAATTTTTTATATATGAAATTCGAAAGCTCCTAATGTTTTACGAGCTCCTAATCTTTTCTTCAAGTATAGGTAATCGTCAAAGCGTTTGGTGAAAAGATCAGGAGTAAGCATGAAAAACAAATTGGTGCGGATTAAATGCGTGACCGAATTAATCTTAATGGAGTTATATTAGATGATAAAATTAATAGCAGATAATTATCGTTAAGTTTTTATGTTTTCCACAAATTTCAACAAGTAAGTGGATTGTTGTTTACATTTTAAAAACCAAACGGTACACCCAGGGTGTAAGCCATTATCGAAGCCACGAAAGGTGGTGCCTTTTCACTAATTGGAGGTGGTGATTCAGCCGCAGCGGTCAACTCCATGGGACATGGAGATGATGTTTCATATGTTTCAACTGGTGGTGGAGCGCTTTTAGAATATATGGAAGGAAGAGAATTACCGGGAGTTGTTGCGCTTGGCTAATCCTAGAGTTCAATTCAATAAAAAAGGCCGATTCAGATCTTCTCTGAATCGGCCTTTTAATTTAAATCTTGGGTTGGCTATTGTTTTTCAAGGTTGAAAACATAAGTACCATTGGTGCTATTAGTACCAGCTGCGACACCACCATTGGCTACAAAATTTACCGTCAGCGTAAAAGTGCCAGCGGTCGCATTGAAGTTGCTGATGTTGAATACATTTGAAGTATTATTGTCGATTACAATTTGGTTGATGTTTGTGCCATTAAACGCCCAAGAACCAGATGCGCTGAAAACAGGGTCGCCATCCACAGTAGAATAAGTTTTGCTTGTAGCTGTACCTTGGAAAGTCAAACGAAAATTTTCGAATCCAGTAGCAGGCGAACCCTCAAAAGTAATGCTACTTGCTGTATAGGTAACGCCAGAAGCCGATCCAGCCAAATCAAGTAACCTTTGCTCTTCAGGAGTAAGCGGATCTGTGCCACCACCACCTCCGCAGGAGAACAAAACAATCGTGAACATTGAGATGGCTAAAAGCGCGATATTTTTTATTTTAAGCATTGTACGGTATTTTAATTTTCAATTATAATCATTATTGGTCAAACATTAATTTTCTTCCTTAGATTTTACTTGAAATCTGGGATATGAATAATCTTATCGCAGAAATCGTATTCCTTTAATTGGTTTGAACTTATGATAACGAGCTTCTCGGCCAAAATTGCTTTGATGTGTTTAAGATACCATGCAATTCCTTGTTCATCGAGGTTCGATGTGGGTTCGTCTAGTAGGCAAATTTCACTTTGAGAGAAAAAAGCCAACCCTAACTTTAGCCTTTGTTTCATGCCGCTCGAAAAGTTCTGAATCAATTTTGAGCGATCATTTTCAAGATAAACAAGCGCAATGAAATCGTTTAGGCTTATCCCAGATTTCAACTTTTTGAATTTAAAATGAAAACTTAGGAACTCCTCTAAAGTAAATTCTTCAATCAGCTCTAAATAAGGAGTAATGATATCTAAATGCGAATAAACCTGATCTTCGAGAATACTGTTGCCAAGAAGGGAGTATTTAATCGTACCCTCTGTTGGAAGAAATGCACCACTTAAAATCTGAATCAGGGTAGATTTTCCGCTTCCGTTTGGTCCAGTAATAGCATATGAAAATTTGGCATCAAAGCGAGCATCAAGATTCCTGAAAATCCACTCTTTCGCGTACTTTTTGCCAAGTTTTTCAACCTCAATGACCATTATTATCTGGCGGTATAGCCTTTCATGACACCTCGATCGGAGTTTCTAAAGAAATTGATGATCTCATCTCTTTCTTTCGATGGGGGCATTTCGAGCTCGAGCAAGTCCAATGCTTTTGAATTGTTAAGGCCTTTCAGGAAGATATAGCGATATACTTCTTGAATTTCAGCAATCTTGTCATTCGCAAAACCTCTTCTTCTTAGCCCAACGGAGTTGATGCCTGCATAACTTAAAGGCTCTCTACCTGCTTTGGTAAATGGGGGCACATCTTTTCGGACAAGCGAACCACCTGAAACCATGGTGTGTGCACCAATTTTTACAAATTGATGAACTGCTGCCGCACCGCCTATGATTGCCCAATCTTCAATTGTGACGTGGCCAGCCAGTTGCACGGCATTGACAAGGATGCAATTATCACCAATCACACAGTCGTGTGCCACGTGAGTGTAAGCCATGATTAGGCAGTCTTTACCGATTTTGGTTGAATTGGTGGCGTGTGTTCCTCGGTTGAGGGTCACGCATTCTCGAATTACGGTATTGTCACCAATCTCAAGGGTAGTGTCTTCTCCTCCAAATTTTAGGTCTTGAGGAACAGCCGATACTACGGCTCCTGGAAAAATTTTAACATTCTTGCCAATACGAGCACCTTCCATGATCGTGACGTTAGGGCCTATCCAGGTCCCTTCGTCAATGACAACGTTTTTGCTGATGGTTACAAATGGTTCGATCACCACATTGCGAGCTATTTTAGCTTCTGGGTGGATATAGGCTAAAGGTTGATTCATTGATTTCTAACGATTCTAGCGGTCATAGATGCCTCACAAACAAGTGTATTTCCCACATAAGCTGCTCCATTCATTTGAGCAATCCCTCGCTTAATGGGTGCGGTGAGTTCACATTTAAACTTCAGGGTATCCCCTGGGATCACCATTTTTCTAAATTTACATTTGTCGATGCCTAAGAAATAAGGTGTATAATTTTCTGGGTCTGGAACGGTGTTTAATACCAAAATACCTCCAATTTGAGCCATTGCTTCAATCTGCAAAACGCCTGGCATTACTGGGTTTCCAGGGAAATGCCCTAAAAAGAAATGCTCGTTCATGGTTACATTTTTAATCCCGGCCACCATGGTATCATCCAAGTGAATGATTTTATCAATCAACAAAAATGGATAGCGATGTGGTAGAATTTGCATGATCTGATTGATGTCCATCACAGGCTCCAATTTTGGGTCGTAAGCGGGGGCGGAATTTTTGGTGGCCATCATTTCTTTTTTGAGCTTTTTAGCGAAAGCTACATTGGCTGCATGTCCAGGTCTTGCGGCTAATATTTGAGCTTTTATGGGCCTTCCCGCTAAGGCTAAATCGCCAACTACATCCAAAAGTTTGTGCCGTGCTGGTTCGTTTTTATGACGCAATTCAACATTGTTGAGAATTCCTTCTTTTCTAACATGCACTTTTGGTTTATTGAATAGACTGGCCAAATAATCCAGTTCATCATCCTTGACCACTCTATCCACAATCACGATTGCGTTATTTAAATCGCCACCTTTGATCAGGTTGTTTTTGTAGAGCATTTCCAATTCGTGAAGAAAGCAAAAGGTTCTGCTAGAAGAAATCTCCTTTTTGAAATCGCTAATATGGTTTAGTGAGGCATGCTGGCTGCCTAAGACAGGTGAATTATAATCCACCATTACTGTTACTCTAAAATCGTCAAGCGGAAGTGCCGCAATTTCTACATCTCGTGTTGGATCTTTGTAGCGAATGCTTTCTGTTACCTCAAAGAAATTCCTGAGTGCGTTTTGTTCTGTAGTTCCAACGGTTTCTATGGCATCGATAAACATTCTGGAGCTGCCATCCATGATTGGAGGTTCGGGCCCATCGATTTGGATGAGCACGTTATCGATTTCCAAGCCCACTAAAGCAGCCATGGTGTGTTCCACCGTATTGATTCTAGCGCCATTGTGTTCAATCGTTGTTCCTCTGGATAAATCAACCACATAGTCAACATCGGCATCTACAATGGGCTGAAATTCAAGGTCAGTCCTTTGAAATTTAATTCCGTGATTTGGAGGTGCGGGGACGAAAGTCATGTTAGAAATTACCCCCGTATGTAAACCTACGCCTGATACCGTTACCGGTTCTTTGATCGTATGTTGTTTGTTCTTCATTTGCTGTACAAAAATTCGATAAATTTAACTCTTTTTTTCTAGCTGAGTCACTCTATTGATCAATTCTGGAAGCCTTCTTAGCGCAATACTTACTCTTAAGAAATCTCTGTGATCCATTATGGGTGTACCTGTGAAGATACCTTGTTCTTTAATGGTTTTTGGAACGCCTGATTGGGGTCCTATAATCACTTTATTGGCAATACTTAAATGACCTGTGATTCCAGCTTGCCCACCTATCATTACGTTTTCGCCAATCTTCGCACTACCCGAAATTCCTGCTTGTGAAGCGATCGCTGTATTCTTTCCAATTTCAACGTTATGAGCAATTTGCACTAAATTATCAACTTTGACACCTTGATTAATGATCGTTGAGCCCATTGTAGCGCAATCGATTACCGTATTTGCACCAATATCTACATAATCGTGAAGTATCACATTGCCCGTTTGTGGGATAGCTTTGAAAGTACCATCGGGTTGGGGTGCATAACCAAAGCCCTCACTACCAATGACTACACCAGAATGTAGTTTGCAATGATTACCTATTTTACAATTCGCATAAACCTTTACACCGGCATGGAGAATAGTACCTTCTCCAATTTCTACATTATCCCCGATAAAGCAGTTGGGATAAATCTTAGAGCCTTTGCCAATCTTGACGTTTTCACCCAAATAAGAAAATGCACCCAAATAGACATTTTCACCAGTTTGGCTTGATTTGGCTTGGAAAGAAGGCTGTTCAATTCCTGTCTTTTCTACAGCCATCATTTTTTGGTATTCTTCCAGCAATTTAGAAAAGCTAGAGTAAGGATCTTCAACTCGAATAAGTGCTGGTGTGATCTGGCTACGCAATTCCAAGTCGGATTTTACGATAATGGCACTTGCCTTTGTGCTATATAAGTACTCGGTATATTTGGGGTTGGCCAAAAAAGCAATACTGCCTTCGGTTGCTTCTTCTATTTTTTCTAGCCGATTCACCAACTGTGAACCATCTCCATCTACTTTGCCATCAAGAAGTTGGGCAACTTGCTGTACTGATAATTCCATTCATAAAATTTTGGGTGTCACAAAGATATGTCTTTTGGCCAGCATCGATAGTATTTACGCACGATTTTGCTCATGGCCTTAATGTTAGGTAAATCTGCTGCTTCGGTTACTCCGCGCACTGTTCCATTTTTAGATAGGATCAATATTTCCTTATCAGAAGCCATGTATGCATTATTGCTCAATTGCCCAGAAGAATAGAAATATTTAACATCTTTTGCCTCTAAATCATAATAGGTTTGAATACTCGCTTTATCTGCTTTGATCTGCTCTTTGCTTGGTGCTTCGTTAGAGATGGTGATTCTAAATAGTTGCCGGTTGAGCAGCATTCCGCAAAGCTTCGAAAGAATTGGGTCTTTGTGGTGCACCCATATTTTTATGGCTCCCCAAATATCATAGTCATCAAGTTGCAGAAAAGCGCTAAGTACAGTAGCATCTTCAGCAAAGCGTTCAATGCCAATATTCTCGTTCAGAAACACAGCTAATGCCGGGCTGCTAAAAACTGAATTGTCTTTTTTGCTGAGTTTTCGTGCCCTTTTTATAATGGCAATCAGCATTTTTTCAGCGCTTACGCTCGCTTTGTGCAAGTAAACCTGCCAGTACATGAGCCTTCTAGCGCTCAAGAAATTTTCAATACTGTAAATTCCTTTTTCCTCAACCACCAACCTGCCTTCGTGTACATCGAGCATTTTGATAATGCGGTCTGCGCCAATTGTGCCTTCAGAAACTCCGGTAAAGAAGCTGTCGCGTTTCAAATAATCAAGTCGATCGATATCAAGCTGGCTTGAGACTAATTCTGATAGAAAAACCTTTGGATAGGTGTTGTTGAAGATTTCTAGCGCCATGGAAAGCTTACCATCAAATTCTCTATTCAATAGTGAAATGATCATCCTTGACAAATGCTCATGAGGAACATCTTCTAGCAAACTATATTCTAAAGCATGACTAAATGGGCCGTGACCAATATCATGAAGTAAAATGGCGATTGTTGCAGCCTCGAATTCTTCATCGGTGATTTCAATTCCTTTGTTCCGAAGATTCTCTAAAGTAGCCCCCATTAAATGCATCGCACCGAGGGCATGATGGAAACGAGTATGATGGGCACCAGGATAAATAAGTTCGGTAAGACCAAGCTGTTTTATCCTTCTTAAACGTTGAAAAGCAGGATGATCAATGATGTCAAAAACCAATTCGCTTCGGATTGTGATAAAACCATAAACTGGATCGTTGATAATCTTCCTTTTGTTCAAAGTTTGTGCGTTAATTCAGTTAAATTCGACCTTGTTGCTAAATTCCAACTATGCAAAGATATAATATTTTATGGGCCGATGACGAGATCGACCTGCTTAAGCCACACATCTTATTTCTTACCGCGAAGGGCTACGATATCACTCCAGTAGCGAGTGGAGCAGATGCTATTGAGTCGGTAGAAAATAAAATCTTCGATGTGGTTTTTTTGGATGAAAATATGCCTGGGATGACTGGGCTCGAAACGCTCAAATATATTAAGAACAGAAGACCTTCTCTGCCCGTGGTAATGATTACCAAAAGCGAAGAAGAAAGTATCATGGAAGAGGCCATTGGTTCTCAAATAGCCGATTACTTAATCAAACCGCTGAATCCTAGCCAGATTCTGCTTTCCGTAAAGAAAATCCTTGACAATAAAAGGTTAGTAACCGAACGCACAAACTTAGAATACCAGCAGGATTTCAGGAATATCAGCATGGCCTATAATGAATATATGGACCACAATGAATGGATTGCGATTCATAAAAAGTTGGTGTATTGGGAATTAGAAATTGATAAGACAGAAAATAAAAGCATGGCTGAGGTGCTAGAAATGCAAAAGATTGAAGCTAATAGCCACTTCACTCAATTCATAAAAGAGAATTACGAAGACTGGCTGAACAACCCAAATATTGAGCGGCCAATGCTTTCGCATAATCTGCTCAAAACAAAGGTTTTCCCAGCATTAAATGGTCAACCGCTGTTTCTGATCATTATTGATAACCTTCGGTACGATCAATGGAAAACCATTGAAGAAGACATTACGCCTTATTTCAATGTAGAAGTTGAGGAAGCCTATTATTCTATTTTGCCCACAACAACAGCTTATGCGAGGAATTCAATCTTTTCAGGAGAATTACCATTGGAAATGTCGAAAAATAGCCCCGATTTATGGGTGAATGATGAAGACGATGATGAAGGGAAAAATAATAATGAGGAAGCATTTTTAAAGCGGCAATTAGACAAACTCAGAATCCAAGCAAAGACCAGTTATCATAAAATCATTCATTCCTCACAAGGAAAGCAGCTGAACGACCAATTCAATAATTTACTCAAGAATGACCTGAATGTTGTGGTTTACAATTTCGTGGATATGCTTTCCCATGCGCGTACGGATATGAGAATGATTAGGGAATTGGCAGCAGATGAATCGGCCTATCGCTCATTGACTAAATCGTGGTTTTTACATTCTCCATTATTCGATTTGCTGAGAATGATCAGTGAAAAGGGCTTGAAAGTGATGATCACTACTGACCACGGCACTTATCGTGTAAAAAAGGCACATCAGATTGCTGGTGATAAAAATGTGAATACCAACCTTCGCTACAAACATGGTAAAAACTTAGGCTATAAAGAGAGCAATTCAATTTATACAGTGCGTAACCCTGAGAAATTGCATCTGCCAAAACCCAATGTTTCGACTTCTTATGCTTTTGCAGCAGAAGATGTGTTTTTCGCCTATCCAAACAATTACAATCACTATGTGAAGTACTATAAAGATACTTTTCAGCATGGGGGCATTTCGATGGACGAAATGATAATTCCTTTTATTTCGCTAAATTCGAAAAAGGGCTAATGGAGGCAGAGCTTACGCTAAAGTCAACAGGCTTGGATGACCTGAACACTTTGTCAAGGCGAGTGATTGAATTCGGTAAGGAATACAAAATCTGGCTTTTGATGGGCAGAATGGGGGCTGGTAAAACCACTTTTTCAAAAGCATTGTGTGCCGAACTAGGGGTGATAGACTTGGTGCAAAGCCCTACTTTTTCGCTGGTAAATGAATATGAAACTGACAGTGGAGCAACCATATACCATTTTGATTTTTACCGGGTATCGCAAGCCGAAGAAGCTTTGAATATTGGTGTAGAGGAATATTTTTATTCGGGAAATCTCTGTTTGATTGAGTGGCCTGAAAATATTAGTGAATTGATTCCAGATGAATACCTTAAAATTGAAATTGAGGTAGAAGGGGATGAATCGAGAATGATTAAACTTACGAAACATGACTGAAGGCAAGAAAACGGGTTTTGCAGAATTGGCACTAGAAGGCAGCCTTTACCCGCAAGAAAAACTAATGAAGGTAAAGTCGGGAGGGAAGTCGCTTACCATTGCCATTCCAAAGGAGGTTTCTTTTCAAGAAAACAGGGTTTCGCTTACTCCAGCAGCAGTAGGCATTTTAGTAAACAATGGCCATGAAGTATTGGTAGAGCAAGGCGCTGGTAAACAAGCATTTTTTACCGACAATGAGTACAGCGAAGTGGGAGCTAAAATCGTCTACTCCAATAAGGAAGCTTTTGAAGCTGCCTTAATTGTTAAAGTAGAACCGCCAACTCCCGAAGAAATTCAGCTGATGAAGCCAGGCGTCATCCTCTTTTCTGCTATTCAAACTGGAAGCAAGTCTGCAGACTATTTCGAAGCTTTGAACAAAAGAAAAATCCACGCCATTGGTTTCGAAATGCTGGAGGATAAAGCTGGCGGTTTACCCATTGTAAACGCCATGAGCGAATTGGCAGGAAGCCTTGCTATTCCAATCGCCTCTGAGTTGATGAGCACTATTACTGGTGGCAAAGGGGTGATTCTGGGCGGTATTACGGGTGTTCCGCCAACAAGGGTGATTATTCTTGGGGCTGGCACCGTGGCAGAGTATTCTGCTCGGGCGGCTTTGGGCTTAGGTGCCGAAGTAAGGATTTTCGATAATGAAATTTATAAATTGAGAAGAATCAAGCATAAGCTGGCCAATCAGGCCTTTACTTCTACCATAGATTCTGCCACCTTGGCCCAGTCGTTGCGGTCTGCGGACGTTGTAATTGGAGCACTTAGGGCCGAAAAAGGAAGAGCAAGATGCGTGGTGACAGAGGAGATGGTTGCCAACATGAAACCAGGTTCAGTGATTATTGATGTATCCATCGACCAAGGTGGCTGTATCGAAACTTCGGAATGCACTTCACATGCAAAACCTACTTTCACTAAATATGATGTAATCCATTATTGCGTGCCCAATATTGCATCGCGTGCTGCCCGCACCGCAACAACTGCCTTGAGCAATATTCTTACACCAGTATTACTCAAAATTGCAGATGTCGGTGGGGTTGAAGAAATGATGTACCATTATAGCTGGTTCAACAAAGGGGTTTATGCCTATAAAGGCAGCACCACCAATTTGAGTATTGCGAAAAAATTTAATCTGGCCTTCAAGGATTTGAGCTTGCTTTTGGCCGCAAGGTTTTAATCGTATTTCCGAGTTGGCTCTTTATTGAGACGAAGACAGCTTTCTATAAGTTGAATGGAGAAATACCTAAAGGCTTCTGCGGATGCTTGTCAAGGCAAACCAGTCAGCAAGCATAAAATCAATACATTTACCAATTTTGGCTTTGAACCCAATCTAACCTATGATCAATTTGAAAACGGCTTTGTACGGGTTTTGCTTAAAAGCTGTAGAAGAAAGAAGGAAAATAATTGAAGAGGCACTTTCGAATGCCCAAGCCTCTGCCAATGACGAAACCAAAAGTAGCGCTGGCGATAAGTACGAAACCGGAAGGGCCATGATGCACTTGGAAACAGAGAAACTCCTGACGCAACTTGGTGAAGTCTCAAAAATGGAAATGGCCTTGAATCAGATTGACACCAATAAAAAAAATGAGGCCATTGCCATTGGTAGCTTGGTGTTTACTACCTCAGCCAATTATTTTATATCGATTTCTCTGGGCCAAATAGAATTACAGAATGCGATTTTCTTTGCCATTTCGCCAGCATCACCTGTTGGTAGGTTAATGCTGGGGAAAACCGAAAATCAAAGCTTTGAGTTTGGTGGGAAGAAAATCAAGATTGAAAAGGTGGTTTAGGCCTTTTTCAAAAACATTGTCTTTAAAACGATCTGGCTTTTGCCCACTCGGCATTCTACCTCGTCAGGGCTACCCGTTAAACGAATTCCCTTGATCAAGTTACCTCGTTTCAAAGTGGTATTCATTCCTTTCACCTTCAAATCTTTAGTGACATGGACAGAATCTCCATCTTCTAAAATATTGCCATTACTGTCTTTTACTTCCATTGCGCTGAATTGAGCTGCAATTTATCCTTTTTGTTTTCTTCAACCTATTTTTCAATCAAACCACCTTCGAAGAGCAACCAAGCATCTGGATCAAGCGTGATTTTTGTTGGAGTAGCTTTGAGTTTAGGTTTATAGGATTGTTTTTTAGATTCCACCTTTACGACTCTTCTTTCGGTAGCACCATCAGCGTAGGCAATTTCTACTTCTAAATCGAAAACAAAGTTTTCTGACTGTTTTTGAAGGATTTCTAAATCCAATTGCCCGTTCTTAAAACTCCAAGTCGCCTCAATATGGGGTTGTCCAGCTTGGTATACCCATTGCTGAAAAAATGTGTCTAAGTTCTTTCCTGAAACTAGCTCGAATACGTCCTTTAAGTCATCTGTGAGTGCATTGGAGAGTTTGTATTTGTCATAATACTGGCGGATTGCTTCCCAAAATATTTCGTCACCCACTTCTTTTCTCAGCATGTGCAAAACCCAGCCCCCTTTTTGGTAGGTATTGGCATTCAAGATTTGCATGTAATTTTCAATTGCGGTATTTACAATTGGCACTCTATTCTGTTTGCTGAATTCAATGACTTGTTGCCGATTCGCTATAACGGTTTCCCAAGCCTTTGCTCTGCCATGTTTTTGTTCCGTGTAAAGAATGGTGAAGTAAGTAGCAAAACCCTCACTCAGCCAAGCATGGTGCCAGTTGCCTTCTGATGCTGAGTTGCCAAACCATTGGTGGGCGATTTCATGGGCCAAAAGGCCTTCAATGGTTCGGTTGCCCGTAACAGAATTTTCGGAATAGAAGATATTACCCGCATTTTCCATCCCTCCAAACTGAGTCTTGGACTGCACATTGGCTAGTTTTGCAAAAGGATAATCGCCCACATGGTTGATGAACCAATCCAAAATAGGCGCGGCAGGAGCGTAATCATAAAAGCCTTTTTCTCTGTCCTGAGGATAAATCCAACTCGAAACGGTAGTGCCGTAAACATCTGCTACATGCTGAATGGCAAAACGGGCTGCCCCAATTACCATTACTTTGGTGGGTAGGGCGACATCAGTTTTCCAGTGCGTAAGCGTGGTTTTATCATTAATATTGGTGAGTTCAACTAATTTGCCATTGCCCACCACTTGATAATGGCTTGGTGCGGTAACTACCCACTCCACAGTCGCTTTATCGGAAGGGTGATCAACAATGGGCAACCAATGTTGGCCACGATCCGGGTAGTTATCGCCAAAGAAGGTCCTGTCACCAAATTTATTTTTTGAAATTATCAACCCTGTTTTTGGAATGCCTTCATAGGCAATGGTGTAGGTTTTGAGATCATTGGCTTTGGCACTTGCTTTTATATTGATTTTGTTGCCAATATGCTCAAATGGCACTTTAGCAGTTCCTTCCATTAGCGCTATGATTTTCATTCCTGTACCATCGCCATCTTGATTGATAAGGTCCAATTCGAAGATATTCAGGTCTTTCTTGAAGCGAATAATGACTTGCGCTAGCCCATTGATTTTGTTGGATTCATCATTCAATTGGATTTCGAATCGGTAATGCTGAACATCAATGGCATTAAAGCGGTCTTGGTGCTTTTGTGAGAAGGAGGTAAGGTGAATTGCACAAAGAGAAAGGATGAGAAGATACTTTTTCATAACCTAAATTTGGGCTCAAGCTAATGAAAATCAATTCATGATAAAAACCTGTTTAAGAATAGCTGAAATCGCCCGATAGCGGTTTGTTAGAGGCCTAAAGTTCATTTAAAAAATTTATGGTTAAATTTCTTTCAAATTTGAGGAAATGAAAAGAACCTACCTACTGATGCCTTTGATACTGATTTTTTCGGTCATTAGTATTAAGCTCATGGCACAAAACCATTCCGTGGCACGTCAATGGAATGATGTTTTGCTAGCTGCCATTCGTGGAGATCTGGCCAGGCCGACTGTTCACGCTAGGAATTTATTCCAGATTTCTGCCGCTATGTATGACGCTTGGGCTATTTATGATGATCAAGCTGCTACTTATTTGACCGGAAACTCAGTAAATGGGTTCGGTTGCGAGCTCAATAATTTTCTTCCTTTCTCAAATGTGCCATTGGCCGATCAACGCAAACAGGCCATAAGCTATGCGGCATTCCGCATGTTGCTGCATCGATTCGAATTTGCTCCTGATCGGGTTGAAATTCGTGCCATGGCAGAAGCTAAAATGCAGGAATTAGGCTATGATATTTCAATTACCAGCACTAATTACAGCACAGGTTCGCCAGCAGCTTTGGGGAATTACATTGCGCAATGTTATATCAACTATGGTTTGCAGGATGGGGCTAACGAAGAATTCGATTACGTGAACTTCTATTATGAACCTGTTAATGATCCTTTGGCTCCAACATCCTCAGGAAACGCACTTATTACAGATTTTAATAGATGGCAGCCACTAGCTTTATCTGTTTTTATAGATCAAAGTGGGAATGTTGTAAGTGATGGCGCGCGCGATTTTCTGGGGGCGGAGTGGGGAAATGTTATGCCATTTTCGCTAACAAATGGGGATAAATCCAATTTTGAGAGAGATGGAGATGCCTACCATGTGTATAGAGACCCTGGTAGCCCTCCTTATATTGAAGATGAGTCATCTGTTCAGGGGCAGGAAAATGATTATCGCTGGAATTTTGAATTGGTTTCTATTTGGGGTTCTCATTTAGATCCTTCTGACGGTGTAATGTGGGACATATCGCCTGCGAGTGGTGGGAATATCGAAAGTCTACCAACAAACTTAGCAGAGTATAGAGCATTCTATAATGAGCGCGAAGGGGGAGATCCCGGACAAGGCCATAGCGTGAACCCAGTTACTAATTTGCCCTACGCGCCAAATATTGTGCCTCGCGGTGACTATACCCGCGTATTAGCGGAGTTTTGGGCCGATGGGCCAGCGTCCGAAACTCCTCCTGGACACTGGTTTACAATACTGAACTATGTTAACGACCATCCCCTTTTAGTCAAAAAATTCAAAGGCCAAGGCGAAATTCTTGACGATTTAGAGTGGGATATTAAGGCTTATTTTCTTTTGGGTGGAGCAATGCACGATGCCGCCATTACTGCTTGGGGAATAAAGGGATGGTACGATTATATTCGCCCAATTAGTGCCATCCGAGCAATGGCATCCAAAGGGCAATCAAGTGATCCAAACTTACCTTCGTACAATGCAGAGCAAGGAATTACTCTGAAAGAAGGATTGATAGAATTAGTTGAAGCTGGGGATCCTCTGGCAGGCTCAAGTAACGAGCATGTGGGAAAAATAAAACTCTACACTTGGAGGGGACCCGATTATATTCAGAACCCAGAAATAGACGAGGCGGGTGTAGGCTGGATTTTGGCCGATAATTGGTGGCCTTACCAAAGACCGACATTTGTTACGCCTCCTTTTGCGGGTTATATCTCAGGTCACTCTACTTTTTCAAGAACAGCAGCGGTTATTTTGGCTGAATTGACAGGCAGTGAGTTTTTCCCTGGAGGTGTAGGAGAGTTTATTGCTCCAAAAAATGAGTTTTTAGTTTTTGAAGAGGGGCCGAGTGTGGATGTGACTTTGCAGTGGGCTACTTATCGCGATGCCTCAGATCAAACTAGTTTGTCTAGAATTTGGGGAGGAATTCATCCGCCTGCGGATGATATTCCAGGTAGAATTATAGGAGAACAGTTAGCTCCGAAAGTATTCGAATTTGCTGAAAGCTATTTTCAGGGAATTGTCACTGGGATTGACGATGACGATATTCCAGAATTAAGCTTTGGGCCAAATCCTGTTGTCAATGGAGAGGATTTTAGCATAAAATTACCCGAGAGGACTTATGCGATTCAACTTTCTTTTTCTTCAATTGATGGTTCCTCAATTTTGAACTCCACAATCAAAGCTTCTCAAAATGAAGTAAGTTTAGCTACGGCTAAATTGAAAGGAGTTTTTCTGGTGAACTTGAGAGGGAATAACTGGAAGAAAGTCATTAAAGTAGTGGTGCGATAATCATTCAGCATTTGAGGAGAATACAAAAGAGGAGTGCCAATTCTAAATTGGCACTCCTCTTTTGTTAGGCCAAAAGGAAAAGGAAAACTAGCGGAAAGGCAATTCCAGCCAATGCCAAATACCATCCTCTTCTTTTAAAACTCGTTTTGCCACCAGAAATGAACATTCCGCTTAAGGCAATAAAAATCATGGCAATGCCAAAGATATCGGAATACCACACCCAATAGGGGTTGGTGGTTTGGTGTAAATCGGCCATTTCTGCCAGGCCTAATCTTCTGCCAAAAAACTGTGTTTCGCCTTCGCCTGTTTTCAAATCAACTTCTGCCAAGGCATCTTCTAAAAAGATCCTCAATTTTCCATTCTGTATTCTGAAAGTTCTGAACTCATTGGCTACTCCGATTTCAGGAATCAAACTTTTGACGTAGTCCTCAGTAATTTCGTCTTGATTTTGAGTAAGGTTGAGTTGAAGTGGATCGGTCTGGTAAGTGTATTGGCGCGAGTTAAAAGTGGGTCTGTGATTGAGTGCTATCCCAGAGATAGAAAATGATATGATTAAACCTACAAATACATAGGCAATATCTCGGTGCCAGTTACGACTAAAATTTCGGACTTTCTGATTCATTATTTATTTAGACTAATTATAAATAGAGTTGCAAATATAGATATGCGCGACAAATGAGCAAACTTTTTTAGAAAATAGAATCGAGTAATTTAGACATCACACCCCGAACTGAGTGAGGTGATGGTCTAAGTGTTTGTAAAACATGTTGTTCCATTCCGTTGTGCTTAACTTGCCGAATGAAAGAGATTCTTTCTGGTCGAAGTGCTTTTCTCCCAAATCGAGGGTCTTTTTGAGGTAATTGATGAGGCGCAATTTTTCATCATTAAAGTTTTTGTCAGTTGTCATCAGAAATGCAGGAGCAGTCCTTAAATTTCGTTTATATGGTTTTTCACCTACTACCATTCCTTTGACGAAGTTTTTGAGAATGAATTTCATCAAGCCTTTGGGCTTAGGATGCTTATTTTCAAAGGCCATTTCGTAAGTCACGCTGCAATGTGCCAACATTTGGCCTACGTTCATTTTGCCCCATAATGGTTTAGAGGTTGGTGTTAGCTTGTTAATTCTTTGGACTAGTTCTTTCGTAGTGCTTGCTAAAAAAATATTTTTCATGTTTGGTGTTTTAGAAGTCGCGAATGATTGACGTTTATCACTTTCAAAAGTTTAGTGAAATGTATTTAACTTCATCAGTATTGTTTAGTCTTAGAAAGTTAATTAATTAAGTAGGGTTACTT
>PCUU01000046.1 GCA_002786855.1 Cytophagales bacterium CG12_big_fil_rev_8_21_14_0_65_40_12 | reverse complement strand
TAAATCTTAATAGAAAAACGATCCGATTTATTTAAGCTCCAGCGGAGCGACCTGTTTTTTGTCCGCCCCTACAGGACTTCATTTTTAAGATTGGATTGGCGATTAACAGTCCGCCTCTATGAGGCTAAAACAACAATCTCCATTTATACAAAATGGTTAAAACCATTACCCAACAACATTTATACAAATAGCCCACTGTTTAAACCGTGGGCTATTCAATGATTTATCATTTTGAACCGTTTTAACGGTTTGAATTCGGGATTTCTGCTTTTGGAAAGTGAGCCTTTATCCTTCCCCTAGTTTGCAATTCTGGCCTTTCAAAAGTTTATCCTGAAACGTTAGGTATAAAAGTCATAAAGTCAATATATTGATCCGAATGAGTCAGTTTTTGAATGATAAATAATGTTGCCATTCATTACAAAACAAACTATGAAAGGAAGAATCGGGATTGAAATACTATGAGTCGATTAGATATTAATTGGAATAAACTAAAATCAATTTTAAAATCTAATTCGTGGTTTCTATGGGTTGTTCCTTTATTTATTATTGTGAGTTTCACGAATGGATTAGAAACTGGACTAATTGTATCGGGATTAATGATTTCAGGCATTGCTTTAGGCACAATTATACCTGTAACAATTGGCGCTGTTTTTAAAAAGTACGACTTGAAAAGCATAAATGGAGCATTAATAATTTTTATGATTTCCACTGCTCTTTTGTTGTTTTATGTTCCCGATAAAAAACTTTTAGCATTAATGATACCTTTTAGCATTCCGTTAATAATAATTGGAATGTTGAATTTGAGAAAATAAAAACAACGAAATAGCAACAAGGCCTAAGAAAGAAAGTCCCAGCGGGACGATCTGTTAATAGAAAAACGATCCGATCCATTTAAGCTCCAGCGGAGCGACCTGTTTTTAGTCCGCCCTAATCCACTTCACCAAAATTAGACCCTTCCTGCTTCAGGGAAGGAAAACTGGCATTAGTGGCGAGCACCTATTTGCGTTACTGAAAAGACCTCTGCGAGGTGACTGTGCTGAGCGGTAATTGACAAAACCATTCCCCAACGACATTTAAACAAATAGCCCACGGTTTAAACCGTGGGCTATTCAATTCCCTATCAATATAAACTGTTTTAACGGTTTGATTTAGGGTTTTCGGCTATCATATAATGAGCATTTATCCTTGCCCTAGTTTGCAATTCTGCCCCTTTAAAAGCTCTTCGATACTATTGAGGTCAAGGGCATGTGTGGTGTTCTTGAAATTCTCTTTGTATTCCTGCACCAGCTCCTTTCTTTTCATAGCTTCAAGAAAACGCCTCATGTCTTCTCTGGTTTCTAGAATTAAGCCTGGCACCGCGATGGCCTTTTTGGTTTCGGAATCCACCCTTACCATGGTAAAATAAGATGAGTTGGTGTGCCTTCTTTCACCCGTTAAAATACTCTCCGCTTCTACCCTAATGCCTATGGTGACAGAAGAGTTACCCACATGGTTGACCGAGGCATGTAAATGAACCAAATCGCCAACTTCTACAGGTGCTAAAAAGTCCACCACATTCATTGAGGCGGTCACGCAATAACCCCCAGCATGTTTGGCTGAACAGGCATAAGCCACCTTGTCCATCAATGAAAGGATGGTTCCTCCGTGAATCTTACCTCCAAAATTGGCATAAGAAGGAATCATCAATTCAGTGATTAAGGTTTTGGAATATTCTACTGTGCGATAAAGGGTTGATTTCATATAATGTTTCTAAAAAAAGCCCTTTCGGGCTTTCTGATTATTTCTTTACTTCCTTACCAGCCTGCTGCCAAGCCGTTATTCCTCCTTCTAAATCATAGATTTTCTTAAAACCCATTTCTTGAAGAATGGCAAAAGCTTGGCCACTTCGATTGCCCGATTTACAATACACCGCTACTGGCTTTCTCTTTTTCAAGGCTTTCACCTGCTCTCTAAAATCAGCAGATTTAAAATCGATCATCACCGCATCAGTGATATGGCCTGCTTGAAATTCTTCAGGCGTGCGCACGTCCACTAATTGCAGCTTCTTGGTATTGGCCATCAACATCTCATATTCTTCAAGACTGAGCTTTTCAGCTACTTTTGGGCTACAACTCGTAGCGAATAAAGCAACCAAACCTACAATCAAAAGACTCTTTGCGGATTTTATCATGTCAGTAAGTTACCGTTATCATCCCATGTAGCAATATCCATTCGCTTAGTTTGATCGACACATTTGGCCAACCATTCTGGTTCGTACGCCAAACCTTGCTCTTTAAGAATTTCCTCGGGAACACCATCCCAAACACCAGGACTGTTGCCTTTATAACCCAAGTCCTTCACTCCCATTTCCGAAGTATAATATCCGGTAAGCGTTAGGTTACGCATTCTGGTAAAGAACTTTTCTCCATGAATTAAATCAGGAGCTGTTTTTCCGGGGAAAGCAATGGTATCACAAATCGCCTTTTGCTGTTCCTCGGTCAACTTCTTGAATTCTAGGTTATGCAGTTTATTCGAATGGGCGTCTAACCAAGCAATACCACCTCTCATCGGCAATTGCTGATTTGGCATGTCCTTTACGATAAAATCGATAAAGTCTACCACACCTGCATCACTTGCTGAACCAAAATCCGCATTTGCTGGCAAAATGATATCGCACAAAACGGCAATTGTTGCTAGCTCATGTTCATTGAGGTAAGTATCCGCCAAGACCTTTTGGTCATGTAATTTTTCATTTTCATTCCTGCCATAACCAGGCAGTTGAGGTTGCTCAGGAGCTTCCACTGTGGTGTCTGGTGCACAGCCAGTCACTAATAATCCACCAGCAACCGAACCGATCAATAGAGATTTTAAAGAATCGCGTCTATCCATGAGATTAAATTTTTCTTTGTTTTACTTGTTCGATTAAATAATCAGAAGCCCTCCAAGCTAAAGCCAAAATAGTCCACGTTGGGTTTTTATCGGCCTGAGAAACAAATGGGCCAGCATCCATCACAAATACATTTTCGCAATCGTGCAATTGGTTGAATTTATTAGTCACCGATTCTTGCTTGTCATCTCCCATTCTTGTAGTACCCACTTCGTGAATAATTTCGCCAGGTGCAGTTAAACCATAGTCGCGATCTGCTCCTGGTTTATCTCCCAATAAAATTCCACCAGTAGCTTCAAGTACTTGCTCAAAAGTATCTTGCATGTGTTTGGCTTGTCTCACTTCGTGTTGCGTCCACTTGTAATTGAATTTCAACACAGGGATTCCAAATTCATCGACCACATTATTATCAATTTCACAGAAATTATCACGTTGAGGCACGCTTTCTCCCCTTCCTGAAATCCCCAAAACTGCTCCGTAATACTTTCTGATGTCATGGCGAAGCACTTCACCATAGCCACCAATTTCTCCTCCAACTACTTCATTTAGGCTATTTGGGTTAAAGCCGAAGCCATAGCTTGGCATTCCCATTCCACCCCAAACTTCGATATGGTATCCTCTAGGGAAATCCAATTTCTTGTCGTTCAACCACCAAGGGGTGTAAACATGCATTCCTCCAACGCCATCTTCATTGTAGATTTTTCTATCCATTAATTTAGGAATGAATACGGAACGGCTGGCGCCTGTGGAATCATGAAGATATTTACCTACCAAACCGCTGCTATTGCCTAGTCCATCTTGATGTACAGGGCTCTTAGAATTCAATAAGATACGTGCCGATGAACAAGCCGAAGCAGCCATAACTACAATTTTGGCCTTGAGGTGGTATTCCTTCCGATCTGCTTTGTTAATGTAATTGACGCCAGTGGCTTTACCTTCTTTATCGGTAGTTACTTCTCTTACCATTGAATCGGTGAAGATTTGCACCTTTCCGCCATTCTTTTGGGCGGGAAAGATGAGACAAGTACCTGAAGAAAAATCTGCATAGGCAGAACATGCCCTGTTGCACTGCCCGCAATAGAAGCAGCTACCTCTTTGATTATTAATTTTTTTGGTCAAGATCGAAAGTCTCGAAGGAATTACTGGAATTCCGGCTTTGCGAGCAGCATTAATATAGTGCAGCTCGTGCAATCTTGGTTTTGGTGGCGGTAAAAAGAAGCCATCGGGTTCGTTGTGAATATTTTCTTTAGATCCGAAAACACCGATGAGTTTATCTACTTTATCGTAGTAAGGTTTTACATCATCATAGCCTATCGGCCAGTTATCCCCGAGTCCATCCACGCTTTTTCTCTTGAAATCAAGTGGTCCAAAACGAAGTGAAATTCTTCCCCAATGGTTTGTCCTTCCTCCGAGCATTCTCGAACGGAACCAAGCGAATTTAGTACCCGGCTCAGTGGTATATGGTTCTCCTGCGATGTTCCACCCTCCATAAGCGGCATCAAAATCACCAAAAGACCTGCGATCGGAACTTGCGCCACGCCTTGGAGATTCCCATGGCCACCTTAGTTGTGTTCGATATTTATCGTCAGCGGGATCGAAAAATGGGCCAGCTTCCATCACGGCTACATCAAAACCAGCTTCTGAGAGTATTTTTGTAGCCATCCCACCTCCGGCACCTGAGCCTACGATCGCTACATCGTAAACTTTGGAGGATTCAATTACTTGCATAAGTTAAGATTAGTTTAAAACCAAAATTTAGTGATTTCAACTAAAATACCGCCCTTAATCAAGACCCGATTTTATAAGTGGTAAATGAACCAATACACCAACCCATTATGAATCAAAAGGATAGCTAAATAAGATTGATTCTAAATTTTTCTGATCAGCAGATTCAACATCAAGATTTACCTCGAAAGCTAGATTTATTGGGTGTTCTTGGGCAGACTCAAACCAATGGAATCGTCAGCAAGCTGCTGCTTGTTTTTGTTAAACTGGTTGAATGCAGCCAAGTAATTATCATCTTTTCTCAAAAATAGATTCTTCACTTTCATCAATTCATAAAAAGGTTTGAAGCTGACACGTGAGAATTGGTCAACTTTAATTCCGAGTATTTGCGACACTTTATCGCCCAGTAAAAACTGCACAAAGGATTTAGACTTGCCTTCAAGTGGTGAATTGATCGTCACGGTTTCGAAATATTTCAATAATGACTGGGTCAGTTGTTGACCAACCTCTGAAATTTCAAAATGCCTTTCGCGAATGCGCCTTTCCAATAAAAAACTCTCCTTATTATTTTGGGGGAGCAAATCCTTATGAAGCCCCAATCGAGCACCAATGATATTCCAGAATTGAATATAGGCTTCAGATTCCTTGGTCAAAACAATGATTCCAAGTCTATTTAGCCCCCTGACTGCGATAAGCGAAAAGGATAAATTGGTACCTGCCATATCCTCTTGATTGACCGGAACCCCGAAATATGCATGGTCCCACTTGCCGCTGTGATTGATATACCATCGAATGACAGCATGAATAAGCCTTACCTTCAAAATACTCACAAAGCCCTTGCCTTCAGGAGCAAAAGCATTCGGTCGAGTAATGTCAAAGACGAACTCAGCAGTTTCGATCAATCGCTTCCCTGGTTCAGCAATGATCCTATTGGAGCGTCCCAAAACCTCTGCACCCTTAGCGGCAGCATAGCAATAGGGCAATGAAAGAAAACCCAAGAGCAGCATAATGTCTGACGCATTCTTGGCGAAAAACTTTTGTCCAGCTTCAATTTTAGCACTTTCTACTGCATCAAATGATTGAAAAACATGCTGATAAAGCAACCCAAGCGCTGGTGAAATTGACGAAGGTAGCGCTGTACTATTGTTTTGAAAGGCATCCAATACAGATTGAAGTTCCTGTTTTCGGTGAGGAAAATAGCTGTCGATTGCGGCATCTGCGAGCGCATCGCCCTGCAACCTAAATCCATCTAGTGTTTCTTGGCTATACATTCTTAAAGTATTTGGAAGGTAACACTTTATCTCATCAAAATGATTTCACTTTGCGATCTTATCTTAGTTTGATAAATTGGAGCATTGCTCTAAATCCAAAACATGAAAACCCACACTATTCAAATCCTTGGTCTGTGCTTGTTCTGTATCAATATGGTTGCACAAACTCCTCCACCAAGCTCTGACATTTTTGTTTATGATCTGAAGGAGAAAAAAGGTCAAATTTCGATAGAAAAAGGCAAGAATGTCACTAACCGAAATGGTTATGATAATCAACCGTACTTCTACATGAATGATTATTTGCTGTACACTGAATATAATAATGGTCAAACGGATATTGTGATGTTGGATTTGTATGAAGACAAGAAAAGGAACATCACAAACAGCCCCGAAAGTGAGTATTCCGCAGTAATGGTACCTGGTTATGACACTTTCGCTGCCGTTCGGGTAGAAGAAGATGGCACACAGCGATTGTGGTATTTTCATCTGGTAGGCAAAACCAAACCATCTGTCACCTTCGATAATTTAGCCCCTGTTGGCTACCATGCCTGGAGCGATGACCACGTGCTAATGTTCATATTAGGCACCCCTACCACCCTTTTAATGACCGATGTTAAAGAGCGAAACGACAAAATTGTTACCAGTAATATTGGCAGGACCATTAAAGCGATACCTAAAACCCCAGATTTCGCTTTTGAGCGCACTGAAGAGTCAGGAGAAATAAATATTTACAGAGCTTTTAGAAACGGCCGCTTCGAATTAATCATCAAGAAACCAGAAAATGCCAGTGATTGGACCATCACTCAAGAGGGTACATTGATCACCAGTGTTGGTTCTAAAGTGCTCGCTTTCAACCCTAAGTATGATGCCGATTGGAAAGAAATAACTGATTTGGGGAATATGGCCAGCAAAGGAATTACCAGAATGGCCGTGAATGAGGACAACAGCAAAATCGCCCTTGTGATCGGGCAATAGCATAAACAACATTTTTAAATCAAAAAGTTTTTCAGAACTTCATGCGATTTTTAGCAAATACACTCTTTAAAAGGGGATTAAATCGTATTATTGTTTTTCGTTAACTGCTAAAAGAAAAATCGAGTACCAAATCTTTGACTATGTTTAAAACCTATACTTTTCCGAGCGTCTTTGAAGGAAATAATACCGACTTAAAAAACGTTTCACCCGACCTTATTAACGGATTAAAAATCTTCCATAATGGTGAGGGTTATGTCATTGGAAACCTAGCACTTACTGAGGGTGTTTCTCCGCACAGAAATATCAATAGTGCGCCTGATGAATTGGACTACCATATCCTTCTTAAAGCAGCGTTATTGATCGCCAATCAAAAACTAGGCAATCCAATTACAATCACTACAGGTTTTCCTTTTTCAACATTCCAGCTTTATAAAGAAACAGCGGCAGGCCTTATCAACGGACAACATATTGTTGAATACGATGCCGCAACTTTTGGAGGTGGTGTAAAGAAAAATGTACAAGTAGAAGTGGACAATATCCAAGTTATCCCCGAAGTCATCGGTTGTACCATCGCCATTAGAAAAGGCCCAATGAAGGTGCAAGGCAATTTCTTTGTGGTCAGTCTTGGTTATGGAACATTAGAAGGACTTTTGAGTACAGAGGGCGGTATTGTGCAAAGAACTTCGCTTTCTACCTATGGCTTGCGTTACGCAGTTAACTTGCTCGAAAAAGAATTAGGAAAAGAACATTATTTAGAGCTTAAAACCGAACATCAGATTGATGCCGCTTTCCAAAAAGGGGTGATTTTCTTGAACAGAAAGAGAATCGATATCCGTAGCATTCGCGACAGGGTGTTGAAGCAATACTATGAAGATGTAATTTCTCCAGCAATGCGTAAGGCATTCAATGACAACGACTTTACGGCCAGTCAGAAAATGTACCTTGCTGGGGGCGGAGCCACTTATACTGCTTTAGTCGATTGTTTTAAAGAAGAATTCAGGGATATTCTCGACTTAGAGGTGGCCCATGAACCACAATCTTTGGCAAGTCGCGGTTATTGCATTAATTCATCTCAATTAAATGGCGGTGTAAAAAGTACCGCTGTGGGACTCGATATTGGAAATGCTACCACAGTGGTTTCTATTTTTGACGATAACAATCACGAAGTTCAATCCTCTTCAATTCCTTCAGAATATTAATTTATAAGCGCGTATGGCTGCTGCAATTACTCCATCTACTCATATTACTCAGATCAAAGAAGGCACTATTATTTCTGGCAATCTAAAATCTAAACAGAGCATTCGGGTAGATGGACACATCACTGGTGACATACTTTCAGATGAAAAAATCATAGTGGGTAGTCTCGGAGAGATTGGCGGAAATTTAAGAGGAACCGACATCACCATAGAGGGCTTCGTAAATGGCGATGTAATGTCGAAGGGCATTGTTCACATTTCCAAAAGTGCCCGAATCTTTGGTAAGATTTACGCCAATGAGATTTCAATAGAAAAAGGAGCCGAATTGAATGGCAAGGTGAACGTAGGTAAGGATATCGAAATACCTGAACTGAATACTTCTTCGCCCTCACGGTCTAGCCAAGAAAACATTCGAAAGGTTGCTCCTACCATCGAAAAGAAAGATAATTACGGTTCTGTAGCCTGGTAAATCCAGGCTTTTTTATTTTCTCCTTTTCCTCTCTCCTTTCTAAACCTATATTTGCGCTCCCATTTCGAATAATATACATGAGTGAATTAATCAAAGAATTGCAATGGCGCGGTATGATCCACGATATCATGCCAGGTACTGAAGAGCAATTAGACAAAGAAATGACCACCGGTTATGTTGGATTCGATCCTACTGCCGATTCACTGCACATCGGTAACTTGGTGCCAGTAATGCTTCTCGTTCATTTACAAAAAGCCGGACATAAACCCATCGCTTTGGTCGGTGGTGCAACAGGCATGGTGGGTGATCCTTCGGGCAAATCTGCAGAGCGTCCTCTTCTTTCTGAGGAAGATTTAAATCATAACCTCGAAGGTCAAAAAAAGCAGTTGATGCAATTCTTAGATTTCGACTGTGGCGAAAACTCAGCCGAAATCGTCAATAATTTCGATTGGTTCAAGAATTTTAGTTTCTTAGGTTTTATCCGCGATGTAGGAAAACACATCACGGTCAATTACATGATGTCGAAAGACTCAGTAAAAAATAGGTTGGAAAGCGGCATGTCATTCACGGAATTCACCTATCAATTGGTACAAGGCTATGACTTCCTACACCTTTATGAAAACAAGAACTGCAAAATTCAAATGGGCGGTTCCGATCAGTGGGGAAACATTGTAACCGGAACAGAATTAATTAGAAGAAAAGCGCAGGGCGAAGCTTTCGCTATGACAGCTCCTTTGATCAAGAAAGCTGATGGTACCAAATTCGGAAAGTCTGAAGGTGGTAATGTATGGCTCGATCCTAAGAAGACTTCACCTTATAAGTTCTACCAATACTGGTTGAATACTTCAGACGAAGATGCTTCCAACTTTATCAGAATCTTTACTTTGCTCTCTCAAGAAGCGATTGAAAGTTTAGAAACCAAACATGCAGAGGCACCTCATTTAAGAATTTTACAAAGCGCATTGGCTGAAGATATTACCACAAGAGTGCATTCAGCAGAAGATTTGGCCACAGCCATCAAAGCATCGAATATCCTTTTCGGTAAATCGACAACGGAAGATTTGGCTTCGTTGGATGAGGACACTTTGCTTTCAGTTTTCGAAGGAGTACCTCAAGTCGAAATCAGCAAAGCTGAATTAGAAAGCGCTGAAAACGCCATTGATTTACTTTCCGTAATCACCAAGGATCAAATTTTTGCTTCAAAAGGCGAAGCCCGAAGAATGCTTCAAGGCGGTGGTGTGGCCATCAACAAAGTGAAAGTAGAGAGCTTGGATACCAAACCTGAAATAGATTTGCTGCAGGGTAAATACTTCTTGGTTCAAAAAGGGAAAAAGAACTACTATCTTGTGGTGGTTGGCTAAGGCCTTTTTCAACTTCAATTTTTATATTCTCATTCGCGCCTTTGGGCATCATGGAAGACAGCTACAGACATAAAGGTATGCGCAGGCAGCTGCTCAAAATTATCCGTGAAAAAGGGATTAAGGATGAGCGTGTTTTGGCTGCAATTGGCAAAATTCCAAGGCATTTTTTCTTCGAAAATGCACTTGTAGAGCATGCATATCAGGATAAAGCTTTTCCCATTGGTGAAGGCCAAACCATTAGTCAACCGTACACGGTGGCCTTTCAAAGTGAACTGTTGCAAATAAAACCAGGCGACAAAGTCTTGGAAATTGGAACAGGTTCTGGCTATCAAGCAATTGTTCTTTTAGAACTTGGTGCAGACGTGTATACCATAGAATACCAAAAGAAACTCTACGAATATACCCGTTTCTTCTTGCCTGATATGGGCTATAATGCCCATTTTTTTCAAGGGGACGGTTCTTTGGGTTTGCCGAAACACGCACCTTATGATAAAATCATTGTGACGGCTGGGGCACCGACTGTACCCGATGCATTGATTGATCAGCTTAAAGTGAACGGTTGTTTGGTGATTCCTGTTGGCAATGCCAAAACCCAGCAAATGCTTCGGCTTACTCGACTAGAAGGAAATAAACTTCGAAAGGAGGTATTCCATGATTTCAAGTTCGTTCCCCTACTCGGTGCAGATGGTTGGAAGCAATAATTAATCATTAATAAATAAACATATTTATACATGTTTATTTTTACATATATAAATCACTAAAATACCGCTGTACTTAAATAAAGCAATCTTAGCTTTGTGCAGAATTCAAAACCATGGCTGTTAAACAAAAAACTCCGAGTGAATCATGTGTTACCATGACCGAACTCGTACTCCCCAACGATACCAACACTCTTCACAACCTTATGGGTGGAAAGTTGATGCACTGGATGGACATCAACACGGCCATTGCTGCACAAAAGCATTCCAACAGAATTGTGGTGACTGCCTCAGCAGATAA
The DNA here is from genome assembly GCA_002786855.1 of Cytophagales bacterium CG12_big_fil_rev_8_21_14_0_65_40_12. Taxonomy (GTDB): domain Bacteria; phylum Bacteroidota; class Bacteroidia; order Cytophagales; family Cyclobacteriaceae; genus Roseivirga. The sequence continues at coordinate 106,785 of PCUU01000046.1, read as the reverse complement.
TATTTCCTTTGGTAAACCTATTTCTTTGGGCGATGTAGTGACGCTAACTGCCAAAGTAACCCGATCTTTCAATTCTTCTATGGAGGTGTATTGCGAAGTTTGGGCAGAAAGCATTCCTTCAGGCAAGAAATTCAAAAGTAATAGTGCCTATTTTACTTTCGTGGCAGTAGACCAAAGCGGAAGACCCATTGATGTCCCGGAATTGGTTCCTGAAACAGATGACGAAAAGGAGCAATATGCTGGAGCGCTTCGAAGAAGACAATTGAGACTTGTGCTTGCGAAAAGAATGAAACCAGAAGATGCAACAGAATTAAAAAGCATTTTCTTCGCTGAATAATTCAGGCTTTAATCTCTATTGATTAGATTAATTTGTTGATTGAAGATTATGTCAGAAGACCTCTCCTTTTTAGCCCATTTCATTACCGAAGATCTTTATTTGATTAAAGAAGAAGTACCTGTTGCAGAGGCCAAAGCAGTCGTTGCGCCAGTTGAGACTGCTCAACCCATGGTTGAAATGAGTCCCTCTGAGCCGAAAGCAACCGTAGCAGAGGAAAAAGAGCAAATTTACATTAAGCCGCTGCCAACAGAGGGGAATAACCTAAAACATTGCCTTATCTTTTTTGAATCTGAACAAAGTAATCTCGAGGCATCAAAAAAAGCATTTTTACTCAAAATATTGACGGCAGTAAAACGAGGCTTAGATGACGTATTGCTGGTGAATGTAAAAGAAGCTTCCAAAGCGCAAATTGAAGCTGTATTGAGTGAGTTCAATCATAGACATCTGCTGGCCTTCCATACCACTAAATTAGACTCGATCATTTCAGCGCCTCAGTATGAGGTGAAAGAGAATGCCAAAAAATTCTATCTAAAGGCAGATGATTTGGGTAAGATTGAAACCACTTTGGAACTGAAAAAATCGCTTTGGGCGGGTCTTCAGAAAATGTTCCTTTGATGATTATTTCGCTTCGTTCTTCTTAAACTTAATTTTGAAATAAATTAAAACAAGACTTAGGATGAAAATGATGCCATTCGCAATAATCACAGGAAGTAAATTCAAAGCAAAACCATAAACAAGCCAAACGATGGTGCTGCTAAATACAATCAGGAGCATTCCCATGCTTAGATCGCCAGCACTCTTGATTTGCCAAGTCCGCACCACTTGAGGAATGAACGTTAGACTGCTGAGCAAGGCTCCTAACAGCCCCATAACTTCGATAAACTCCATGACCTTTGATTTAGGCGGAAATTTATGACAATAAATTGGAAGACTATCCAAGATGATAAACCATTTAACGCCCTTGAATCTCGACTATGTATTATTAGTAATCTTATCAGGGCTTCGTGCCATCAAAAATCTGGCTTGGCCAATCTATTCACCTGAACTCGATTAATAAAAATGACAATTAAGTAGTTCTAGCAGTCTCTCACATAGATACTCGCCCTCCCATAGTTCCCTTTCATATTTAAGATGCTCTCACTTGCTTTTGATGAAATAGGAACATCAACTTTTAAGGGTCAATGCTGTATTTAAAGTCGAGCTCAGGTGATTAGAATATTTTTCAGCCCTCTTTGACGCTAATGAATAGACTCGGACCACAACATACTTCGCTTACAAACCAATCAGAACAGTCTTTCTTCGAAATCCCTAACCCCCTAAAATAGGGGGGTCAAACCAAGATATGCATAAAACAACTATTGTAAAATCTACTGAAATTGTAGTTAACTACTCATTTTTAGAACTTGCTCTTTCTCAAATATCTCACTATCTTCCTACTTGTTCTGATTCGAACGCACTAAATACTACTAACTATTGGGGCAATATTTGCAAATCAATAGAGCCCAGGCGGAAAATTCGAATACAAGAAGTAGCAGAACAGTCCTTTCTCCCTAAGTTTTCGAGTATCTATAGATTAAAAAAGAAAAATGAAAAAGAGCCAACCTGATTTCAGCATTTTATTTTATGGTAGTCATTTACCTTGCTGGAGTTATGCCCTTCATTCGCTTAGCATTCTCGATGTCAATCAAGCAGCCATAGATTTCTATGGGTACTCAAAAAAAGAATTCTTGCAATTGACACTTAAGGACCTCTGTTCAAAAGAAGATATCCTCAAATTGGAAGCCGACCATGCCGACCTAGAGAAAAGCACAGACAGGGTTTATAGCTCGATTTTTACGCAGCAAAAGAAAAATGGCAAGCGTATACGCATGAAGGTCGATGGACATAAGGTGGATTACCACGGTATTACAAGCCTGCTGGTGGTCTGTCAGCCTTTGACAGACGAAAAGGAACAAATCCAGATACTTATAGAATCCGAAGAGGCATTACGCGAAAGCGAGGAAAAATTCAGGACTATTTTTGAAATCGCCTCGTTGGGCATTGCACAAGTTGACCCCTCGAATGGTCAAATAATTTTGGTCAATGCTTTTTATGAATCTATTACTGGTTATACAATCGAAGAGCTTTTAAAAATGACCTTTGTAGAACTCACCCATCCCGATGACCGAGAAAAGGATTGGGAAGTGTTTAGCAAGGCAATGCGCGGAGAAGTAGAATACAGAAATGTAAAACGTTATTTAAAAAAAGATGGCAGCATTGTTTGGGTACGCCTTCACCTTGCATTTATACGGGATAGAAAGGGCAACCCCACACGCACTGTGGCCATTTGCGAAGATATTACCGCTCAAAAAGAAGAAGAGCAACACATGAAGCTTTTGAAAAGCGTCATCACCAATACCAACGATGCCATCCTAATTACCGAGGCAGAACCATTCGATGAGCCTGGCCCCAGAATCATCTATGTAAATGAGGCATTTACCAAAATAACCGGGTATTCAGCAGAAGAAGTGATCGGCAAAACACCAAGGATATTGCAAGGCCCAAATTCCGACAAAGCTGAATTGGCAAGGCTCTCCCGAGCCTTGAGAAACTGGGAAACTTGCGAAATAACCACCATTAACTACAAGAAAAACGGAGAGGAATTCTGGATCAACTTTTCTGTAAGCCCGGTTGCAAATGAAAATGGTTGGTACACTCATTGGATTGCAATAGAGAGAGACGTAACCGAACAAAAGCAAAAAGAAATTGAAAAGGAGCTCTTGGGTAAAATAAGCCTGAATTTTTCAATTGAAAATGACCTACCCTCTTCAGCGTATCAGGTGTGCAGAACAATTTGTGAATTTGGTAAATTCGATTTTGCAGAGCTCTGGCTACCCAATCTTGAAAACTCTCATATTCAATTGCTAGCCAATGAACCCACCACCCCCAATGCCGAAATTTTCTATAAATGGAGTAAAGACGTAACATCTTTTGGCTTGGCAGAGGGGCTTCCTGGTATGGTTTGGCTTAAAAAAACCTCAATTCTGTGGAACGATATAAGAAAAAAAGATGACTTCATCAGAAAAATGGCGGCTGAGAAAGCAGGCATTCAAACCGCTTTGGGAATCCCACTCCTTTTCAATGAGAAAGTTGTGGGCGTTCTGCTTATTGGTTCGAAACGAGAACTGAAGTACCTAAAAAAATACGTCAATGTATTTGAGCAACTAGAGCAATTTATAGGTTCGGAAATAAGCCGTAAGAAACTAGAAAATGACCTGAACCATTTGTACCAAACCATTCCAGATATTATGTGCTTGGTTGATTTTAAGGGGAGGTTTCTGAAGATGAACAAAGCGGGAATTAAGTTATTAGGTTTTTCCGAAGAAGAATTGCTCTTTCATTCGTTCGATGAATTTATCCATCCGGATGACAAAAACATCTCGGAGAACGAGTTGAATAGGTTAATACGAGGTGAAACCACTTATAAGTTCGAAAATCGATATATCACCAAAGGAGGTGACGTTATTTGGTTGACGTGGACCTGCAATTCAGTCTTGGAAGAAGGACTTATATATGCCACCGCCAAAGACATCACCGAAAAAAAGCTGTCAGACGAGAAGATTATTTTAGCCAACGAACGCTTCGAAATGGTGACCAAGGCCACCAATGATGCTATTTGGGACTGGGATGTGGCCAATAAAAACTTCTACCGATCACATGGTATCAATAAATTTTTCGGAGTAGACGCTGTAAAATTGATGAAAGACGAGCATTTCTGGAAAGATAAGTTTCATCCCAGCGACCTTCCCAAAATTCAAGAAAGCGTAGAGCGGTCCATTGCCGATCCATTGTGTGATCGTTGGGAAATGGAATACAGGGTTTTTAATGAAAAAGATGAAACCGTTTATGTTATGGACAGGGGCCTAATAGTACGCGATAAAAAGGGAAAGGCAGTTCGGATGGTTGGCGCAATGACAGATATTACTGAAAGAAAAAACTTTGAACAAAAACTTCTGGAATTGAACAACTCGCTGAAAAAACATGCCCACGAGCTCGAACTCACAAATGAACAACTAGAGCAATTTGCTTTTATAGCCTCTCACGATTTGCAAGAGCCCTTAAGAATGATCTCCAGCTTTTTAGATCAGCTAAAAAGAAGATATGGGGATGCATTAGACAAAAAAGGCCATCAATATATTCATTTTGCTACGGACGGTGCCAATCGGATGAAGCAGATCATTTTGGACCTGCTCGAATATTCGAGGGTCGGAAAGCTGTCGGAATCGATGGAAGAAGTAAACATGAACGAATTATTGGAAGACTATCTGGTGCTAAGACGAAAATTAATCTCGGAAAAATCTGTGAAGATAAAATCGCAACAGCTGCCAAAGTTAACGACCTTTAAAGTGCCCCTTACTCAAACCATGCATTCGCTCATAGACAATGCCATTAAATATTCTAATGATGGCCAGCCTGTCCATATTGAGTTATTTGCCGAAGAATCCGATGATTTCTGGAGGATCAGTGTCAAAGACAACGGAATAGGAATCGACCCAAAATTCTTTGAAAAGATTTTCACCATCTTCCAACGATTGCACAATAGGGAGCAATACGAAGGAACAGGAATCGGCTTATCTATCGCAAAAAAGAATGTGGAATCTTGTGGAGGGAAAATATGGCTGGAATCCATCTTAGGCATGGGCTCAACTTTTCATTTTACCATACCAAAAATAGCAATTACCAAACGCTCAAATGACCAGCCCTAGCCAAAAATAACATGGAAAGGTTTTTCATATCGAATACCTCAGATATACAAACCAGAATCTTACTCGCAGCGCAGCGCTTTGACAGGGTTAAGACGGGCCGTTTTAATGGTTTGTAAAATGATAATGCTCACAGAAATGATAATCACCGTCAAAAGTGGTAAAGCAAAAAATCCCCAACCAATGTTGGTCCTATAAGCATAACCATCCAACCAAGAGAGCGATGCCAAATAGATTAAAGGCAAACCAATAAGGTTGGAGAGAAGTACTAGCCAAAGAAATTCCTTCGATAGCAGTTGAAGAATATCAGAAATGTTGGCGCCTAACACTTTTCTGATTCCAATTTCCTTTGTACGCTGAACAGCAGTGTAACCCACCAAGCCAAATAAACCTAGGCATGCAATGGCAATAGCCAACAAAGAAAACAAATTGAAAATTTCCCCAAATTGCTCGTCAGACTTATAAAGGCTGTTGAACCTGGCATCCATAAATCCATACTCAAAAATATCTCCGGGGAAGAATTCATCATAGGTTTGCTCAATGTAAGCCAAAGTTTCTGGTAGACCATCGGTGCTTACTCTGATTTGATAAGTATCTCCACCCCCATCGTAAAAAGGCAAAATAAGCAACGGTTCAATCGCATCTTTGAGTGAGCGCTGGTGAAAATTATCTGTTATTCCTACTACATTCCACTCCTTACCAAAGAATATAATCTTCTTATTCAAAGCATCCTGAACCGATTCAAAACCTAAGATTTTTGCTGCTTTTTCATTGATAATGGCATTATCAATCAAAAATGGGTCTTTGTTATGATCACTTGGTCGGAATCCCCTACCTGCTAGCATTTTGATTTCATACACTTCAAAAAAGCCATAGTTAGCACTAAGCCTGTTGAGCATATGCCCTTCTGTATCGCCCACTTTTTTCACATTGAAAGTACGGGGCAGGCGGCTTCCAAAAACGTTGGTGGAAGTTCCTGCTTTTATGACATGAGAATTTTGTTCCAGCTTGCTCAGAAAAGCTTGAGTATGTGTTACAAAAGTAGTATCCATATTTGTAATTGATGGGCCTTCTACCGTAACCACTTGCTCCAAATTCACTCCTAATTCCTGATTCTTCATGAACCGAGTCTGCTTTGCTATCAAATAAGTCCCCGCTATAAGAGCAGTAGAAAGGGTGAATTGAAAAGTGACCAATGACTTTCTTAAAATCCGACCTTGGGTACTTTTCCCGTAGTCTCCTTTTAAGGTTTGAGAAGGCTTAAATCCAGAAAGCACAAAAGCGGGGTAAATACCTGAGCTCAAAGCGCCAAACAATAGCACCATGATCATCCATAAGAATACGTGAATTGATCCTACCTCCATTTTGGCAAAATCCAATAAAGACAGTTTTTCACCAATCAGATTATTGAATGGAATTTGCAGCATTTGAATAAGTGTAATGGCCAATATAAAAGCCAAAAGGTTGAGCATGATGGATTCAGTCAGGTACTGCATAATAAGTTGGGGACGGCTGGCCCCAACAACCTTTCTAATCCCAACCTCCTTCGCCCTTTGCAATGATTTTGAGGTGGTTAGGTTTACGTAATTCACCCATGCCATAATCATGATAAAGGCAGCAATGATGATAAGGATCCAAACCATTCTACCATCTGAAGTTTGATGAATTTCATACTCATAATCAGAATATAGATATACATCATTCAAAGGCTGTAAGTGGAATTTCTCAAAATTCCCAGTCACCTCATCACCCCTAAAATATTTGGCAGAGAAATCATCAAATTTCTTCTCAAACTCTTTATAGTCAACGCCTTCAGCCAATTCGATATAATGGAAATAGTCGGAACTACTACTCCAACTGAAACGGGCAGATTCTCCCCATAAACTGAAAAGTGTTACTCTAGAGAGAATCGCTTCAAATGGAAGACTCGAATTAGCAGGTGAATTGGCCACCACTCCAGAAAGTTGCCATTTTGTTCTCTGAGATCCCATCTCCAAAATTGCACCCAAGTAGTTGGTCCAATTGGCATCCGTAGTTTGAAAAACCTTCTCTGCCATCGCTTCGGTTAAAACAATTTGGTAATTCTCATTTACCATTGTTTCAGGATTTCCCGCCAGAACATCCACATCGAACATATCGAAGTAAGAAGGCTCTGCTAGTAGTATTGAAGATATCTCGGTTGGTTTATTTTTATAAGAGAACACATTGTCTACGAAGGTATTGACAGTAGTGTAATTAATCACTTCAGGATAATCTTCCTTCATTTGCGGGCCAACCGCAGAGTAGGTAATCTGACCACGCTGAATCATTTGGTCGCCTTCGAAGCGTTCATTCATTACCCGGTATATGCTGTCCAACTTGGCGTTGTATGTATCAAAACTCAGTTGAAACAAGGCGTATTGAAGAATGAATATTGAAGCGGCCAAGCCGATAGTCAGCCCGAAGATGTTAATCAGAGAGAAGGTTTTGTTATTTTTAAATGACCTTAGCGTTGCTTTTAGATAATTTTTGACCATGTTATTCGACTTAAATTCAATTTACTCGAAAAGATTCAATGCATTATTTTATGCTAGAACTATGCCTTAAAATTAAGTTACTAAATATCAACAAGTTAAATAAATCAAAAAGCCATTCATCAATATTTTCGTTTTAAAGTGGCACGTCACGTGTGTCATATTGATACATTTTCTACCTTTGGGATTCAAGCATATTATTCTCCATAATGTCGAAAGTTGAAGGTAAAATTCTAGTATTGGACGATGATCAGGGCGTACTTTTTACTGCCAATATGATCTTAAAGCAATATTTCAAAACGGTAATTATAGAAAAAGACCCAGCCAAACTTGACTTCCATCTCAATCAACATGAGTATGACGTCATAGTACTTGACATGAACTTCTCTTATGGCCTAACAAGTGGGAAAGAAGGAATTAAGCTACTCAAAAAAATTCTCCAAAAAGACCCTCAAGCGCATATATTGATGAACACTGCTTATGGCGATATCGATATCGCGGTTGAAGCCATGAAAGAAGGAGCAGTTGATTTTTTGGTCAAGCCTTGGCCTAAGGAAAAACTCCTATCCACAGTTCAAGCAGTTTTTGAATTGAGCAAAAGTCGTAAAGAGTTGAGCCAACTAAAATCAGGGCAAAAAATATTGCTTCATGACCAGCAAAGGGAATTTGACGAGATCATCTCTGAAAGCCCTACAATGCAGCCCATTTTTCATGCTATAGAAAAAGTAGCAAAAACCGATGCCAATGTGTTGATTCTTGGAGAAAATGGAACAGGCAAAGAATTGATCGCCAGGGCCATACATCATCAATCCTTAAGGGCCGACAACAACTTTATAAAAGTTGACTTGGGTGCGATATCATCATCGTTATTTGAATCCGAATTATTCGGTCATGTGAAAGGTGCTTTTACCGATGCCAAAGAGGATCGGCTTGGCAGGTTTGAAATGGCAAATAACGGAACCCTATTCTTAGATGAGATTGGAAATCTAACACTTTCGCTTCAAGCTAAACTGCTTACTGCACTGCAATTCAAAGAGATAAGCAGAGTTGGATCGAGTAAAGTACTTCCATTAAACATTCGCTTGATCTGCGCTACGAACATGCCTCTTTATGAAATGGTAAAGGAACATGAGTTTCGACAAGACTTGCTTTATCGCATCAATACGGTTGAAATCATCTTGCCACCACTCCGCAATAGAAAGGAAGATATTGCGCCATTGACCAAGCATTTTTTGGCGATGTATACCAAGAAGTATCAAAAGGAAAAAATGAGGCTGAATGAAACAACTTTGAACAAATTATTGAATTACAGCTGGCCAGGCAACATTCGAGAATTGCAGCATGTTGTTGAAAGGGCAGTAATCATGGCCAATTCAACCGTATTAGTTCCTGAAGATTTTCTACTGAGAGACGATGCACAAACTCAAGCCATTTCGGACCAAAGCTTTAATATGGAGGATATGGAAAAAGTAACCATTCAAAATGCCGTAAGGAAGGCGGGTGGTAATTTGACACAAGCAGCAAAAGAACTAGGTTTGGGAAGAAGTACCCTTTACAGGAAAATGACTAAGTACGGTCTCTAAATTTGTAATAAATATAGTAGATTGAAAATCAATTAGAATAGGCAGCTGCACTACGACAATAAGCATCCATGCGAATAATCTTACTTTTAGCTTTGTTTTGTTTTGTTGGTATTCCTGCAATTTGCCAACCTACGCTAAACGATATTCACGATCGGATCAAAGAAAACCAACTTGCCGACAAGGAATTTAATTGGAAGTTATTTGGTACACTTAATTTCGAAGTAGCTGGTACTCAGAATTCAGGCGAATTTCGATTGAATGTTGAAAAAGGCACAACAGTGAGAATGTACTTAATTTCTCAAACCGACTGTATCCCCTACTTCGATGTTCGTGATCCCCAAACTCGCTACGTGTTCGGCTCAAGTGATCGCGCAAGTTTAGAAACTGATATTGAAGGCTTTAAAGCCATAACCGCTTTATACACCTATGAGCAAAATGCATCCATGAACATTCGGTTTGGTGTGCGTTGGGGTTGTCCTAAAATGCTCAGGACAAAATTGAAGCTGCTGGTTTTTTATAACAAAGACAACTAATGAGACAAAAGTACTTTCGTGTTTACGTAGTACTACACATTATAGGGCTGTTAGTGCTTGGTTACGCTGGCACTTATGTACTTCTTCAAACTCATTTTTGGTTGGTTTCGGTTTGGGTTTTTCTGGCATTCGTTGCTTTGCTTGTTAGCCTGATTCGTTACGTGGAGCGTTCAAAACGAGATCTCTCTTATTTTCTTCTATCCATTAAGCAACATGATTTCAGCAATAATTTCGCCTATAAAAATAAGGATGAACTCAATTATGCTTTTGATCAGATCAACACGGTGCTTAAGGACCTTCGGAACGAAAAAGCCTCGAATTATCTGTATTTACAGACAGTCGTTGAGCATGTAAGGGTTGCCGTTATTTGCTTTGACGAATCCAATAGGGTCCAATTGCTGAACAGGGCCGCCAAAGAACTTTTTCAAAAGGACCATTTACCATCAATAAATTCATTGGCTGCAATTTCTCAAGACATTGCCCAAATCATTCAATATACAGAACGAAGTAGCAAGGAATTAGTGAAGGTGAAAATTGGAGATCAACTTCGAAATCTCTCTATGCTGGTGACGACTTTCAAACTTCAGGAAAAGTCATTCAAACTGGTTTCTTTTCAAGACATTAAAAATGAGTTAGAATCTCAGGAAATGGAATCTTGGCAGCGATTGATTCGTGTTTTGACACATGAAATCAAAAATTCCGTCATACCAATTTCTACCCTTTCGGAAGTAACCTTGCATTTGCTTAAAAAAGAGGAACAGCAGTATGCACAACTTAATTTAGAAGCTTATCAGGACATTATTGGTGGCTTAGAGACTATAGAATCGCGAAGCAAAGGCCTAGCTCATTTCGTGAACACCTACGATCAATTGACCAAAATGCCAAAGCCCAAGATGATCACCGTGGATTTGTTCAGGTTGATCCAAAGGCTTATAAGCCTTTTCAAATCAGATTTTGAGACCTTGGGCATTGATCTCAGGTTGACAATCTCAGAAGGCCTCCAAATTGAAGCTGATCCTGACCTGATTGATCAAGTGCTGATCAACCTTTTAAAAAATGCGATGGACGCTGTCAAAGATCAGCCATTAAAGCAAATCCAAATAATTACCAAAAATGATGAAGAAGGGGTTAGCATTGAAGTGATGGACAATGGAAACGGGATCCCTGATGAAATACTTGAGAATATCTTTGTGCCCTTTTATACCACCAAACAGGGAGGTTCTGGGATTGGACTTTCCATTTCAAGACAAATTATGAAACTGCATAATGGCAGTCTCTATGTAAATTCTACCTCCAAAGCAGGAACAGCCTTTAAGTTGCAGTTCTAAAAACAAAAAAGCGATCTCAAAAAAATCAGAAGGATTCTGAAACAAGTTCAGAATGACTGTTAAATTTTGAGATCGCTTTGTTTTAAATGATTAGGCTTCTATTCCCCAGCCTGAATTTTCTTGGCAACGGCTTGAACTTCGTCCAAAACCCTTAATAAGTTTCCGCTCCACATCATACCAATTTGCTCTTCGGTGTAGCCTCGTCTTACCAATTCTAAAGTAACGTTGAAGGTTTCGGAAGCATCATTCCAGCCTTCTACTCCACCTCCTCCATCAAAATCAGAACTAATTCCTACGTGTTCCAAGCCGATTTTCTTCACTAAATAATCAATGTGATCAACAAAGTCTGCTACATCTACTGGTGGCGCTATCTCAGCCACTTCAGCTTTAATTCTTGGAGCAGCAGCCTCTCTTATTTCGGAGTACTTTGCCATGTAGGCTTCTCTTTCATCAGCGCTCAAATCGCGCATTGCTGAACGTTCTAAGATTGTAAAACCTGCTTTTTCTGCTTCCTCGGCTACAATTTTATTCACTGCCTCTGCATTGGCGCTATTTTTTGCCGCATTCACATAACTTTTGAAAGCAACAGTTTGAATCACCCCGCCATTGGCCTTTAGCATCATCAATTGCTCATCATCCATGTTTCTTGGTACATCGTTCAATGCGCGTGCTGAGGAATGAGAAGCGATAACGGGTGCCTTAGAAAGCTTCATCATTTCCATATTGGCTGCTTTGGAAGGATGCGATAAATCAACCATTATCCCCCATTTGTTCATTTCAGCAATGACTTGTCGGCCTAAATCGCTCAAGCCATTGTGGAGCCAAACGGAATCCCGTTCGCCTGTATTGGAGTCGCTCAATTGGCTGTGTCCATTATGGGCTAAGGACATGTAACGTGCTCCTCGATCATAAAACTCTTTTACCTTCGCAATGTCAGTGCCTATAGGATATCCATTCTCAACCCCTATCATGGCTACTTTTCGGCCAGAAGCCACAATGCTGCGCACATCATCGGAAGTAAGTGCCAAGCCAATTTTATCTGGAGCTAATTCTTCGCAAAGCCTGTGGATGGCCTTGAATTTGTCATCTGCATTTTCGTAAGCTGCGGCATAACCTTCTTCGGTTAGTTCTCCTTGACCTGTGTAAACAATGAACCATGCCACATCTAGTCCACCCTCTACCATTTTAGGCAGATTCACCTGAGAAGAGAGGCGGTCTGTGTAATTGTTCTCTGGTGTAAAGTTGGAGGTATTGATATCATCGTGGGTGTCCAAGGTGATCACTCTTTCGTGAATCCCTTTGGCGTATTCAACAAGTTCTTGTTCGCTCATTGTGCTTACATCTTTGGTTGGGTTCGAATCGCAAGCCGAAAGTACGAAAACGGCCAATGCAATTGGTTTAAAAAATTTCTTCATAGTTGATTTTTAAGGTTATACTCAAGCTAATACATTTTACTAAATCGAAGAAACTAAACTATTTGAGTGGAGAATGATTTTTAAAAAGTGACCAGCGAAAAGGTTTTAAGGATAACTTATTGGTTGGTGAAGAAGATAATACACCTTTCAATAAGTTCGAACAGATAAAAACAACTCACTAGCCTCAAAGGGGCGAAATATGGAAACAAAGGATGCAGCCCTTTGGAAAAAGGAAGTTCTTAAAACGATAAGCCCTGAAAGTGCTAAATACAAATCAAGCTATATCTGCACTAAGTTCTTCATTCAAACCAAAAAACCAGCTTTCCCGAGACATTCGGAAAAACTGGTTTTGATTTCTTATTCTAAGAAAAGTGATTACTGGAAAATGCTAGCCAGTTTATCCTGCAATGCTCTTCCTCTAAGGTTCTTGCCAATTACACGGCCCTGTGGGTCTAAAAGCAAAGCAAATGGAATAGCATTCACTTTATAATCCATAGCGGCTTGAGATTGGAAATAACTCAAGTCAGACACGTGGCTAGGCCAAATCAAACCATCGGCTGCAATGGCATTGAGCCACTGATCTCTAGTCCTGTCCAAGGAAACGCTGAATACTTCGAAACCTGCTGCATTGTACTTATTGTACATCGCTACCACATTTGGGTTCTCTCTGCGGCAAGGGCCACACCAACCTGCCCAAAAATCGAGCAATACATACTTTCCTCTTAAATCAGAAAGGCTTAAGGTTGTGCCATCTGGCTTGGGAAGTGATATTTCTGGAGCAATATCTCCAATCGCAACCGCAGGCTTGAGGTAGGCCAGGTTTTCGGCAAACATGGCCACTTGGCTTGAGTTAGGAACTTCTTCTTGAAGCTTTTGAGCGAGACTATCTAGGAATGGGTATTCATCTGCTTTATTTGGGAAGTAGTCTGTAATCAACAAGGGAACAATGGATGCATCCATTTCCCAAGCCATCTTTTTTAATTTCTTTACTTTTTCCGCCTCTAAACGGGTGCCTTCCACCATCATCTCCTCCAGTTGAAAATTATCTCCTGCTTGTTGAGCTCTGGCATATCGCTGATTAAAGTCTTTTACGACTTCGGAATAAGCACCCATGTAATCCAAAACCTTATTCAGGTTTTCTATATCTTCTGAACCTTTTGCTTCGATGAATTGCCCCCCCTGACCATCAGCTTCAATGGTGATATCATCTTTGTTCAATACCAGCATTTCGAACTGCTGTCCGTACACATTGATGCGGTAAAAGCCAGGTTCGCTGACTTCGGCCTTGATTTGAAAGTCCCCGTTTTCATCGGCATTCACAGTGTTCACTGTTACCATCTCACCCACTTCAAATTTCTCTAAGATGATCTCACCTTGAGGAATTGGATTTTTGATTTTACCCGAAACGCTAACAATACCGTCATTCTTGGTAGCCGAACAAGCGCCTAAGACTAAAACAGCTGCTACTAAAAGGAATGAATTCTTTATACTCATATTCATGAAAGTTCTTTTTCTATAATTTCCTTTAACTTCTTTGGGTCGGCTTTCCCCCCACTTCTTTTCATTACATCACCCATAAAAAGACCGATGAGCGCCTTCTTGCCTTTTTTATAATCATTGACCTTATCTGGCAAAGATAATAAGACTTCTTTGACTAAGGTAAGAAGCTCATCATCATTGCTGACCATTAACAAATTCATGGACTCAGCAAGTTCCAACGCATTGGTTGGCTCGCTTACCATTTTCGGAAGTATTCTTTGCGATGCAATAGAGAAGCTCACTTTGTTCGATTCCACCAAATTAATTAGGCCCGCCATTCTTTCGCTAGAGAGTTGAGTATCGGTGAGTTTCAAATTTTGTTCATTCAAAACTGCTTTCAAAGGACCGTTAATCCAATTGGCCGCTGCCTTATATGCGGAAGTTAATTGACACACCTCATCGAAATAAAGCGCGGTTTCTAGCTCCTCGGTCAATAATTGAACATCGTAATCCGCCAGCGAATAAACGTTCTTGAACTTTGCTCTAAAATCAGCAGGTAATGACGGCATGGCTTGCTGAATCTCGTCCAGTACTTCCTCGGTAATGACCATTGGTGCTAAATCTGGACAAGGGAAATAGCGATAATCGTTCATGGTTTCTTTGAAACGCATTCCAGCAGTTGTTCCAGTCACTGGATCAAAAGTTCTGGTTTCAACGAAAATCTCCTCTCCTTTTAGCGCAAGCTCCAATTGCCTTTCTAACTCGTGATCAATGGCCTTCCTTACGTTGCTAAAGGAGTTCATGTTTTTCACTTCAACCTTTTTACCCAACTCGGTTGCATCCAAGGGCATTATAGAAATGTTTGCATCGCAGCGCAACTCGCCATTTTCCATGTTTGCACCGCTGATATTGAGGTAGCGCACAATCCTACGCAACTCTTGAAGGCAAGCCACGGCTTCTTCAGACTTGGTCATATCAGGTTCGGTGACTATTTCAATCAATGGCGTTCCAGCCCTATTCAGATCAATCAAAGTATCAGGTCCATCATCATGTATTGATTTCCCAGCATCTTCTTCTAAATGAATGTGATGCAATTGAGCGAATTCCTTCTCCAAATTTTCACCCACTAAAAGTACTTTCCCTCCTACACAGATCGGAGTTTTATCCTGAGTGGTTTGATATCCTTTGGGAAGATCTGGATAGAAATAATTCTTTCGGGCAAAGTGATTTTCCTTGGTGATTGTGCAACCACAGGCCAAGCCCATCTTAATCGCTTTCTCCAACACCGCCTCGTTCAAAACGGGTAATGTGCCAGGATGCCCCAAAGAAATCTCGCTTACGTTCGTGTTGGGAGCAGCACCAAAATCATTAGGGTCAGAAGAAAATATCTTAGAAGCTGTATTCAACTGTACATGCACTTCTAAGCCGATAACAGACTTATAACCAGATTTATATAGTTTCTCTTGAATACTATCCAAAACTTTCCACTTTAGCTTTGGCTTCAGAGATCACTTGATCTAATCCTGACAAGTCTTTACCTCCAGCCGTTGCAAAGAAAGGTTGTCCTCCTCCTCCGCCTTTGATGGCTTTTGCGAATTCTCTCACCAGATTACCCGCATTTAAGCCTTTATCGGCAACGAGATTATCAGCGATAATCACGGAGATCTGAGGGCTGCCATCTACATCCGCGGCTAACACTGCAAATAGATGCTCCACCTCATTTCTCAATTCAAATGAAATCTTCTTCAGCACTTCAGCATTTGGTACCGATATTTTCTGAATGATTGAATTGATGCCATTTGAAGCTACAACCGCTTTGACCAATTCATCCTTAATCAAGCCCGATTGTTTAGCATGCAGTATTTCTAATTCTTTGCTTAGCTTTTGCTTATCTTCCAATAATGCCGAAACAGCCTTAGGAAGATCAGACGGGTTTTTGAGTAATTCTTTTACTTCTTTTAACAGTGCATCTTGCTCATGCACATATTCTAAGGCCTTTGGCCCAGTAAGTGCTTCAATTCTACGCACCCCAGCCGCTACTGCACTTTCCGAAACGATTTTCAAAAATCCGATTTGACCTGTTGCGCCAACATGGGTACCCCCGCAAAGTTCAACGGAATAAGCTGGGTCGAAAGTAATCACGCGAACAAACTCACCATATTTCTCGCCAAATAGCGCAGTCGCACCCATTTTACGAGCTTCTTCAATAGGAACGTTCCTTTGTTCACTCAAATGGATGTTTCTTCTGATTTGAGTATTGACAATTCTTTCGATCTCATCAATTTGCTCTGCATCAATTTTAGCAAAATGAGCAAAGTCAAAACGAAGTATTTTCTCCGAAACCAAAGAACCTTTTTGCTGAACGTGATTACCCAATACTTGTCTTAAAGCCGAGTGAAGTAAATGAGTTGCAGAGTGGTTATTCTTGATCAGCTCTCTTCTATTCGTATCGATGGAAGCTTCAAACAATGCCACTGGTTGCGATGGAATTTTATCTGTAAAGTGAACGATCAAATCATTTTCCTTTTGCGTATCGAGCACTTTGATGGTTTCTGAATCACTTTTCAAAACACCGGTATCTCCCACCTGGCCTCCACTTTCGCCATAAAAAGGCGTTTTCTCTAATACGAGTTGATAAACAGAGCCTTTCTTTTCTTTGATTTCTCTGTACTTGATGATTCTTGTTTTCGAAGAAGTATCATCGTAGCCAATGAATTCAGAGGTTTCATCTTCACCCACAAAAATCCAATCCCCTTTTTCTTGGGCCGCATCTGCTTTTGAACGCTGCTTTTGCTCTTGCATGGCCTCATTGAAACCCACCTCATCTATGCTTAAACCATTCTCTCTTGCGATCAAACTGGTTAAATCAACTGGGAAACCGAAAGTATCGTAAAGCTCGAAAATTACTCGGCCATCAATTACTTTTTCGCTCGCGGTCATTGCAGCCCTTACCTGATCAAGCCTTTTAAGTCCATTCTCCAAAGTCCTTAAGAATGAAGCTTCTTCTTCCTTAATCACTTTTCCAACGAAGTCTTCTTGGCTAATTAACTCATCAAAAACGCCAGTGAATTGTTCTGCCAAAACTGGCAGCAAAGTGTATAAAAATGGCTCTCTGAAATTCAGGAAGGTATAACCATAGCGCACTGCTCTTCTCAAAATCCTTCTGATTACATAGCCAGCTTTGTTATTGGATGGTAATTGCCCATCTGCAATGGCGAATGAAATTGCTCTGATGTGGTCCACAATTACGCGGATTGCAATATCCGTCTTTTCATTGTCACCATATTGAACCCCAGAAAGCTTTGAAATATGGGCAATCAATGGAGTAAAAATATCCGTGTCGTAAGTTGATTTTTTATGCTGCAAGGCCATTGAAAGACGTTCGAAGCCCATACCTGTATCGATATGCTGCGCAGGAAGCGTTTCCAAATGTCCATCAGCTTTTCTATCGAACTGCATGAATACCAAATTCCAGATTTCCACCACTTGTGGATGGTCGTTGTTGACCAAATCTCTTCCGGGCGTTTTGGCTATTTCTTCGTCTGGCCTTAAATCGACATGGATTTCGGAACAAGGCCCACAAGGCCCAGTATCTCCCATTTCCCAAAAATTATCCCTTTTATTTCCGCCAAGAATTCTCTCCTCAGGAAGGTACTGTTTCCACAAATCATAGGCTTCTTGATCGAAAGCCAGGTCTTCGGACGTATCCCCTTCAAACACAGTCACGTAGAGTTTGTCTTTCGGTAATTGATACACTTCTGTCAATAACTCCCAAGCCCATTGAATTGCACCTTCTTTAAAATAATCTCCGAAAGACCAGTTGCCGAGCATTTCGAACATGGTGTGATGGTAGGTGTCTATTCCTACTTCTTCCAAATCATTATGCTTACCAGAAACCCTTAAGCACTTTTGGCTGTTGGCCGCTCTGTTGTAATCCACTTTTCTATTGCCCAAAAACAGGTCCTTGAATTGATTCATACCAGAATTGGTAAACATCAAGGTCGGGTCATTTTTGATCACCAAGGGTGCTGAAGGCACATAACGGTGAGCTCTTGTTTCAAAAAACTGGATAAACTTTGCGCGTATTTCTTTGGATTGCATCGTGCGTGAATTATTTGAGTTTAAGCTAAAGCTTAATTTTCGTACCTTTGGCAAAACTTTGTGTTTTCCAATGTAAGGGCACAAAATTAGGAGAATTTCAAAAAGGATTCTTAATGTCAAAAATAAAATATTACTACGATACCGAGACTTGCAAATATGAGCGAGTTAAGGTCAGAAAGCGCGATGTGGTCATTAATGCGCTTGGCTTTATTTCCCTATCCCTCATTCTGGCGGTAGGTATCATTGTGGTATTGAGCCAATACTTTGATTCTCCGAAAGAAGTCGCCTTAAGGGAAGAAAACGAAGAACTGAAACTTTACTATGAATTGATGCAAAATCAAGTCGATGGAATGGATGCCATGCTAGGTGTTTTGCAAGAGAAAGATGACAACGTTTATCGTATTGTATTTGAGGCAGAGCCAATTCCAGAAACTGTCCGCGAAGCTGGTAGCGGTGGTACTCAGCGATATAGAGAACTGCTAGAGAGCGATATGGAGAATAAAAACCTGGTGGTTTCGGCATTGGAAAAAATCGACCGCGTTAAAAAGAAAATGTACATCCAAACCAAGTCTTATGACGAGGTTATGGCATTGGCCATGGACAAAGAGAAACTTTATGCTTCGATGCCCGCCATACAGCCTGTTTCTAACAAAGAATTAAGACGACTCTCCTCTGGTTACGGCCTCAGGACCGACCCCATCCTGAAAGTTAGAAAAATGCACTATGGCACTGATTTCTCAGCTGAGCAAGGCACCCCCATTTATGCGACTGGCGATGGAGTGGTGAGCAATGCCATCAACAGCTTAATCGGTTATGGCAAGCATGTGATCATTGATCATGGCTTTGGTTATGAAACACTTTATGGCCACATGAGCCGCTACATTGTCCGTCCTGGACAAAACGTAAAACGTGGAGAAATTATTGGCTACGTGGGCAGCAGCGGAAAGTCTACAGCACCCCATTTGCACTACGAGGTACATATCAATGGAAATGCTGTTGATCCGGTAAACTACTTCTACAAGGATTTGAATCCTGCAGAATATGAAGAGATTTTAAGGCTTTCTTCTATCGAAAATCAGTCTTTAGGTTCTTATTCAAACCGTTAATTTTTAAATGCGCACAATCAAGTTATTCCTTATTGCTGGACTTCTTTTGTCTGGACTTTCTCTTAATGCCCAAACCTTAAGAATCAAAGCGGTTGGGGATATTATGCTCGGTTCTAAAACGCCAAAACCAATATTACCAAGAGGAAACGGAGAAGTTTTTGCCGATTCCATTGCAAGTTATTTGGATAGCGCTGATGTTACTTTTGGAAATTTGGAAGGTGTATTTGTGTCTGACGACATTAAACCACGCAAATGCAGCAAAGAAGCACGCGAAGCCGGCAGGTGCTATGAATTTGGAATGCCAGAAAACCTAGCGCCTGCTTTAAAAGACATGCACTTCACGGTCTTGAGCATGGACAATAACCATAATTCTGACTATGGCGATGAAGGTGTAGCGTTTACCAAAAAGGTTTTGGACAAAACGGGCATTCGTTATGCTGCCAAAAAAGCACCCATCATTCTGGATATCGATGGTAAAAAAATTGGGGTTGCTGCATTCGGCCATTCTGGAGTTTCTTACAAGGTTTCTGATTTAGCAACAGCGAAACATGTAATCAGCGATTTGAACGGGAAATGCGATATCATCATTGTCTCTTTTCATGGTGGTGCCGAAGGCCGTGATGCCCAACACGTTAACGACACTACAGAAACCTATTATGGCGAAAACAGAGGCAATTTAGTGCAGTTTGCGAAGACCGTGATTGATGCTGGTGCCGATGTAGTGATAGGCCATGGGCCGCATGTATTAAGAGGAATCGATAGCTACAAAGACAAATTGATTGTTTATTCTTTAGGCAATTTCTTAACCCATGGCAACGTCAATATCCGTGATGTAATGGGCAAATCAGCCATTATGGACATTGAAATTGACTTAACCACAGGAAATCTGGTGCAAGGCAAAATCATTCCAACAAAACAAGTTGATCGCGGCATAGCTGTTTTCGATCCAGAAAGCAAAGCCATTCAATTGATTAAATCACTTTCCGAATCTGATTTCAAGCAGTCAAAACTCACCATAAATGCCGATGGAAGTTTTCGGAACAATTGAATGAATTGAAATACCACTAATTCGATTCCATTTTATTAGGCCATACTTTTTGAAAAACACCTAGTATTTCTCGTTGAATTCTTTACTTTTGAATTAGCTCAAAGTGAAATAAAGCTTCAAGCATTTCTTTTAATTCGCCTCATAACTTGTTGATATGCCCTACAAAGCAAAACCTATAGAAAAAAAGTATTTCACCATTGGTGAAGTGGCAAAGGATTTGGGTGTTGCTACTTCGCTGATCCGTTTTTGGGAAAGTCAGTTCGACTTTATCAGTCCAAAGAAGAACAGCAAGGGCAATCGGAAATTCACCCAAGACGATCTGAAGAAGCTTAAAATGGTGTACCATTTGGTAAAAGAAAAAGGCTATACCCTTAGCGGTGCGCATGAGCATATTAAAACCCATAAAGACAAAATTGAGACGGAGGCCGAAATGATCAATTCATTGAAGAAAATCCGGGGCTTTTTGGAAGAAATGAAAAACCAATTGCCATGACCGAAGACAAGCTCCATCAGGTAGCCTTGTCATTAATCCCAAAAGTCGGCCCTACCCTTTCTCGTCAACTCATCAATTACTTTTCAACCCCTCAGGTGATTTTCAATACACCAAAAGGAAAATTGGCCAAAGTCCCAGGAGTTGGAGAAAAATTGGCCAGCCTCATCCCCAATCAAAAGGAATTGCTTGTAAAGGCCGAGCAAATCATCAACGATTCCATCAAAAAGGAGATTCAAATCCATTATTACAAAGAAGCCAGTTTCCCTGCGCGGTTATTGAATATCAGTGATGCGCCTATTGTACTTTACGCAAAGGGCAAGGCGGAACTCAACCCTGTGAGAACCATCGGTATTGTGGGCACAAGAAAAGCCACTAAATACGGCTTGCAAATCACCGAGGATATTGTTGGGCAAATTAAAGCGCACGATGCCACCATTATATCTGGTTTGGCTTATGGCATAGATGTGAAAGCACACGAGGCTTCACTGCACAATCAAATCCCAACCATAGGCGCGTTGGCCAATGGCTTAGATAAAGTTTACCCTTCTGGAAATCGAAATGTTGCAGCTAAGATGCTGGAACAAGGTGGATTGGTAAGTGAATACCCCATTGGCACGGAAGCCGACCCAAGGCTCTTTCCTGCTCGAAATCGCATTATTGCGGGTTTGTCTGATGCCTTGATCGTTGTTGAAGCGGCTAAAAAAGGTGGCGCATTGATTTCAGCGAATATTGCAGATAGCTACAATGTTCCCGTTTTTGCAGTACCTGGCGAAATAGGAAAGACTTATTCCGAAGGCTGCAATTACCTTATCAGGAACTTCAAGGCAAGTATTTTTACCTCTTTCAAAGATGTTGTGGAAGCGTTGAATTGGGATATTCAGGCAACAGCCAAGACCCAAAGCCCCGAATTGAAATACAAGGACTTACAAGGTGATGAAAAGAAAATAGTGGAAATTCTATTGAAAAACGGGCAGCAAATGCATATTGATCAACTCTGTTGGCAAAGCCAGCTGAGTATGAGTCAATTGGCTTCCACACTATTGCAAATGGAATTCGCAGGTTTTATCAAGCCGCTGCCAGGCAAGGAGTTTAGGTTGGTTTAACATCCATAAATTACTTCCCTCCCAAGCCGTAACTCCCCTCTTCCAAAAGGTTATAGACCAAATTATGTATATTGGGGCGAATGTTCAATTGATAAATCTTACTGTTGTTTCTGGTTGGATGCACCCTATTGGATAAGAACACGAAGAGCAAACCATTGGCTGGGTCGGCCCAAACCATGGTACCAGTATAGCCAGTATGGCCAAAACTGGCAGCGCTGGCGTGCTGGGCTACACTAGAAGCTGAAAAACTATAATTCACCATAGGTTTATCGAAGCCAAGCCCTCTTCTATTCCCCAAATCGCAAAATTGGCATTCCGTAAATTCTTGAATGGTCTGTGGAGTCAGATAATCCTTATCGCCATAAATACCACCATTGAGCAGCATTTGATAGACTTTGGCTAAGTCCATTGCATTAGAAAATAGCCCAGCATTTCCCGAAACGCCAAGCATCATGGCCGCTCCTTCATCATGCACCTCACCATGAAGTGTTTCCATTCTGAAAAAAGTATCGACTTCGGTTGGCACGATGCGCGACAATGGAAACTTGTTTCTTGGATTGAAAGTCAAGGTTTCCGCTCCTAATGGAGTATAAAATTCATCGTTTAGGAATTGATCGAAGGATTTACCCGAAAGTCTTTCCACCAATTCTGGGAACAGATAGAAGGTCAAACCTGAGTAGACATAGCTTTTGTCACCACTCACTTTCGACTTTTTGATCATTTTATAAATCTTCTTCTCTTTAAAGTCTTTATGAAGAAACAAGCCACTGTCAGAAATGCGATAAGGAAAACGCGAGGAAGAATCGCTGCTTACGGTGTTTCTACGGTATTTACCGTTCTTTCTCTGCGATTCTGACCAATAAGGTATCCAAGCCTTTAAGCCCGCCTGATGCGCTAAAACATCCCGGATAGGCAAGTCCGCCTTGCCTTTTTTCGCGATTTTCGGGAAGTAGTCGCCAAAGGTTTTATCCAAGTCGAATTTACCTTGATCATGAAGTTTCAATAAGGCCAAGGTAGCTGCAGTGGTTTTAGTCACCGAAGCCAAATCGTACAAATCAGAATTGAGCACAGGCTGAGCCTTGTCATAAGTATGATAACCGAAGGATTTTTCATAAAACACAACGCCATCCTTAGCAATCAGGATTTGACAACCTGGAAAAGCCATTGAATCTAAAGCTTGAGCAATGATCGACTCAATGCCAGCATTCAGCGCTTCGGCATTAATACCAAACTGAGCTGGCTTACCAATGATCAACTGATGATCCGTTTTCTGAATGGTAATTGGCTTCTTTTCTTGCACCTTGAAATCAGATTGCCATGCACGGGATTGCTGAACGTTCATTAAAAGTAGCAGCGCGAAAAAATACCTAAAGTTCATAAAAGCTGTTTTGTAATTCGACTAGAAAATACGCGAAAATCTATGACTGTTCATAGCTCGGGAAAACTTCATTTGCCATTTGAAGTCCAAGATTGAAGGCTGTTCGATCGAGCGCCAAGTCGACATTTAGCCCATCAAAATATCGGACTAAAACTTCCGTATCGATATTTCCGGTCAGTTCATCAGCGGCCATAGGACAGCCACCAAAACCCTTCATTGCAGTATCGAAACGAGTACAACCAGCTTCATAAGCCGACTCGATTTTCTCTAAAGTTTTAGAAGGGGCCGAATGGAAATGAGTGCCTATTTCTATAGTTGGATAGGCGGTTATACTAGTTTTGAAAATATCTTTAATCAACTGTGGATCAGCTACTCCTATAGTATCAGATAAACTTATTATTTCACAGTTAAGCTGATTGAGCTTCTCTAAAAACTCAGCGACAATTTCTGCATTGTAAGGCTCATTATAGGGGTTTCCGAAGCCCATAGAAATGTAAGTCACCAATGTTTTACCATTGGCCAAACATAGATTTTGGATCTCGGCCAATTCATTTAAAGCATCGGCAATGCTCTTGTTGGTGTTGCGCTGTTGAAAGGTTTCGGAGATAGAAAGTGGGAATCCCAAATAGGCAATTTCTTCAAAAGTAACCGCTTGCTCCGCCCCTCTTTTGTTGGCAATAATGGCCAAAAGTTTTGAGCGCGTAGTAGACAAATCCAATAGACTTAAGACTTCGGCAGTGTCTTTCAATTGAGGAATCGCCTTAGGCGAAACGAAGCTCCCAAAGTCGATGGTGTCAAAACCCACTTTCAGTAGCTGGTTAATGTACCCTGCCTTGACTGAGGTTGGAATAAAATCATGAAGGCCTTGCATGGCATCTCTTGGGCATTCAACTATTTTCATATGATCTCCGAATTGGCTTTCTAGTTATAACATTTGTAAACCAAAGTAAAGGTAAAATTGGTTCGGGGTTAGGCATAAAGCGATTTAAGTGTTTTTGGTAATAGCAATCTTAATCCGGTCTGACCTGTGGTCCGACCTTGGGGCCGAAGGTTGTCGGACGGAACTTTAGTCAATAATTCACTTCCATTCTATTTTAACATCATCAGGATCATCCTTATTGATTCTTGCAATAAAATCACTTTGTGCAACCTCAGAAAATCCTGAAAATAAAATATACTTCCGTTTGTCCTTGACAATGTTAAAGCCTTTACTATCCAAAAAGAATAGTCGAAAAGCTAAATACTGTCGGATGGTTTCAATGTTCTTGAAATCCAAGTTGAAATCGTTTGCAATTAACGACTTGTAAAGCTTACCGCTCAAGTATAAAACTTCACCCGTTTCGAAATTTAGTGCTACCAAATTTAAGGTACACAAACAGCTACCTACGCGATCAGAGAGCACTTTTACCTCATAATCCACTTGTCCATTTGTGAAAGTATAATCTTTGTTCAGCACCTCAAAAACGATAAAACCTGCTTTGGGATACTCCAAATCTAGAGGTCTGAAAAATAGTTTTAAATGAAAACCCTGATCAGGTAATAATTTCATGAAGTAAGGTCTATTCAAATTCATGTTTTCATTTTGAATTCGATTTAATTCAAAATCGTTTCGGATTCGATATATAAGTATATTCCTCTCTACTTCTTGTTTCATTTTGTTGTACACCGCATTCCGTGTACTATCTTGAGCCAAGGCAAACTCGCTCATGCCAAGAAAAATAAACATTAACAATATTACTTTCTGAACTCTAATCACCTCTGAAATTTTTAACGCTCCCCATAAAATTTCTTAATGTAAATTCTATCCTCAAACCATTCGGCAGTTACCTTATTCTTCTATCACCTAAGCTCGGTCCGACCTTGAAGCAGAACCTTGTCGGACGGAACGTCAGACATAGTTGAAAGATACTGGACCTAATTAACCTGCCATATATTCCATTACCCGGTCTGACCTGTGGTCCGACCTTGGTGCCGAGCTAATAGAAAGCTTACCTCTCCAAAACAAAAGTACCAACTGCTCCTGCACTCAATTCACCTTTGATGAAATTATCATTAATCGCTATTGTGAAAGTATGATTTTCGTTCCCATCATTCAATACAATAAGTACAATATCACCACTAGGTGTTTTAAAAGCCACATTTGGCAAAGTGGCAGGCTTATTTGAGGCAATTCGAACCGACCCTAGCTTCACATATTTTGAAGCGTGAGCAATAATATAATAAGCAGGATTGCGCTCAACCTCATTCCCATCGATGGTGATAGCACCCAAGCAACCAACGCAACCGCCTCTGTCTGTGTGAGGTTCTTGATTGGGGTCTGCTGCTAAATTCCATTCTAAAACGGTTTTAGTCCAGTTTCTAGGCGCTCCAATAATCAATTCGCGAATGTGCCAAGCCAAGTCTCCACCGAAATTACCAGGAGCACCAATCCATTGCTCAGTGAAATAGAGATTTTTATCAGGATGGGCCTCATGCACTTCGGAAAGGGCTTCAATTTCGCCTCCATACAGGTGAAATGCCGAACCATCAATGTATTGCTTGGCCTCGGGATCATCTAAAATACTGATCGGATAATCTGGCCGATCTGCATTGTGATCGTAAATGATAATTTTAGTCGTAATACCAGCTGCCTTAAAAGCTGGGCCTAAGTGATTTTTGATAAAAATGGCTTGATCTTCCGCAAGCATCAACAAACTAGGATTGTTTCCTGGATGCAATGGCTCATTTTGAACGGTTAAGGCTGATATGCTAATTCCTTCGGTTTCCATGCCTTTGATGTACTTCACCAAATACTGCGCATAAGTATGATAGAATTCTGGCAGCAGTGAACCACCTCGGGTATCGTTATTGTCCTTCATCCATTTTGGAGGCGACCAAGGCGAAGCCATAAGGCTGATGTCTGGATTGATTGCTAAAATCTCCTTGAGCACAGGAATCAGGTTTTTTTGGTCGGGTGCCAAACTGAAATTTGCCAACTCAGGGTCGGTTTGGCCTTCGGGAAGGTCATTGTACGAAAAGGGTTGCTCATCTAAATCCGATGCCCCAACACTGAGCCTTAAATAACTTACGCCAATACTTTCTTCTTCCTTACCAAAAAGTTCTTGCAGCAAAGCCTTTCTAGCTGCTGACTCCATCCTGTTGATGTGCAAAGCGCTTCCTCCAGTCAGCGTAAAGCCAAAGCCATCCATAGATTGATAGCTTTCCCTTTCAGTGACCATAATCACGGGTTGATCTGTGATTGGAGAATCCAATAGTTCTACTTCACTAATGGCCAAGCGTTGACTACCATCACTGCTGGTAATCATAGCAAAAGCAGCTTTAGGTGCTTGTTTCGACTGCCCGCAGGCCGTTAGAAGAAAAACTAGGGTGGTTAAGAAAGAGAGGTTGCGCATCATGGATTCAATTTGAAATATCCATCGCAGATTTCAAAGTTTGGCCATTCCAATTGTCAAAGCCCAAGTGTTAGGCAATTCAAAATCCACAGGGCGAAAATGGCCTGCATATCTTACAAATCCCTAAATTAGTCTTATGAACCCTAAAGTTGATTTCTTCTTTAATAAGGACAGCCAGTGGCAAAAAGAGTATCAGAAATTGAGGGCCATTGTGCTGGATTGTGGACTTGTTGAAGAGTTAAAATGGGGTGTTCCTTGCTACACCCATCAAAACACGAACATCGTTTTGATCCATGGATTTAAGGATTATTGCGCCTTTTTGTTCCATCAAGGTGCATTATTGAATGACTCAGCTGAAATTCTAATCCAACAAACCGAAAACGTACAGGCTGCCCGCCAAATTCGCTTTACGAACCTTCAAGAAATAGTAGATTTAGAGGCTACTTTGAAGGCTTATATTTACGAGGCCATCGAGGCAGAAAAAGCTGGCTTGAAAGTCGAATTAAAAAAGACCTCAGAATTCACAAAACCAGAGGAGTTTGAACAAGTTTTAGAGGAAAATGCAGCATTGAAAACTGCCTTTGAGGCATTGACTCCGGGAAGACAAAGGGGCTATCTCCTGCATTTTGCTCAACCTAAACAATCCAAAAACAGAGTTTCGAGGATTGAAAAATCTATTCCTCAAATTTTTGCAGGGAAAGGCTTAAACGATTGATATGAACCCACAAATTGATCATTATTTAAGTGAAGGCTGCGGACGTTGTCCCTTGGGTGGCACTCCAGCCTGTAAAGTCCATAACTGGCCTCAAGAATTAAAGAAGCTAGGGACTATTGTGCTTGACTGCGGGCTGACTGAAGAATTAAAGTGGGGAGTTCCCTGCTACACCTTTCACAATAATAACGTACTGATTGTGAGTGCCTTGAAAGACTATGTCGCCCTTAGTTTTTTCAAAGGGGCATTGCTTAGCGACACCAATGGCACGCTACAAAAGCCAGGAGAAAATTCGCAGGCCGCCCGCCTGATTAAGTTCACGAGCCCCTCAGCAATAACAGCAATGGAAGATATTTTAAAAGCCTATATTTTTGAAGCCATTGAAGTAGAGAAAGCTGGTTTAGAAGTGGTTTTCAAAAAGAACCCCGAGCCCTTTCCAAAAGAATTAGAGAATAAATTAACTGAATATCCTGCATTTAAAGCTGCTTTCGAGGCATTGACTCCCGGAAGGCAAAGAGGTTATGTTTTGCATTTCTCTCAACCAAAACAGGCTGCAACGCGCGAATCTCGAATTGGAAAATGCATTCCTAAAATCATGGAAGGTAAAGGGTTTAACGATAGGTGATTCTATATCTCTACTGAATAAGCTTTGACTCAGCAATATCCTCCCACATCAATTGGGCTGTTCGTTCTGAGGCACCTTCACCACCTAATTGGGTTGCTAATTCATCGTAGTCGTTCAGCATTTGGCTTCGCTTCTCCCCTTCTAAAATCAGGTTCAATTCTTTAACCAAACGCTTTTCATTCAAATCGCCTTCGATCAATTCTTGTACTGCCATGCGGTCTAAAATAAGATTGACCATACAGATGAACTTGATTTTTACAATGCCCTTCAATAAATGGTAACTAAAAAAGCCGGGCTTATAACAAACCACTTGAGGCACTCTAAATAAAGCGGTTTCTAAAGTTGCCGTACCAGATGTCACCAAGGCAGCAGTCGCAGAATTCAGTATATCATAGGTACAATTGAAAATGATCTTGACATTATCCGGATTGTATTGGGCGTAAAACTCGGGGTTAATGGTTTCGGAACCTGCAATTACAAATTGATATTGAGGAAAGTGACTCACCACTTGCAGCATGGCAGGCAATTTCGTTTTAATCTCTTGCTTACGACTTCCAGGCAACAATGCAATGATCGGTTGATCCGATAAATTGAATTGGGCTTGAAGTGCTGTAAAATCCATTAAAGTAGGCTTTCTCTGCGCGATCGAATCCAGTATTGGGTGACCTACATAGTCCACATCATAGCCATAGGATTTATAAAAGGCTTTTTCGAAAGGCAAAATGGCAAAAATGCGATGACACCATTGCTGAATGGTATGTACCCTTTTCTGCTTCCAAGCCCAAGCTTGCGGCAGAATGTAATAGTAAATTCTTGTTTTCAAATCGGACTGCATCACATATTTGGCAATCCTTAAATTGAATCCCGAGTTATCGATAAGAATCAATACATCGGGTTGAAACTGTTGGATATCTTCTTCGCAAAGCGTGAAATTCCTTTTGATCGTGCGGATGTTAGTGACTACCTGAAAAATCCCCATAAAGGAATTGTCCTTGAAATGCTTCACCATTTCGTTGGTTTCAGTCTGCATTTTATCTCCTCCCCACACCCTGAAATATGCTTGATTATCGCGCAATTTGAGTTGTTTCATCAAGTTGGCGGCATGCATATCGCCAGAGGCTTCACCTGCTAAAATGTAGTATTTCATATTTCGCTTCGAAGTTCCGCCTAATCATGGAATAATCAAAGCTGAAAAAAGACTTGTCAGCAAGGTCAGACCCCTTGATACTCTGACTTGATAAATCAATTTCATATTGAGGTCGGACCGACACTTGGTGTTAAAGAAAGCTGTTTGTGAATACACCTATTTGCCACTCGGCAAAGCCAAGCGACTGATGAGCTGTGCCATTGAAAGACTGCATGAGCTGAATACATTAATTGAATAAACCCCAGAGGGCTTCAATGTCAATAAACCAATCAAACTATAAATTACCGCTAAATGGGTTAAGTCATTTTTATAAGTGGTGATATTCAATAACTTTAAGGAAGTTAAAATCTCACCTGCCTTATGACCCTAGGTTTATTGAAAGAACCCACTGGTGAAAACCGAGTGGCGCTTCTCCCAGAAAGTGTAAAAGCCCTCATTGCCCTCAAAGTTGACGTACATATAGAATCAGAAGCTGGCGCCCATTCCTTTGCCAATGATGCCAATTATGAAGCTGCTGGTGCTAAAATCGTAAATAGACAGGCAGTGCTGGCTTGCGAAGTGATCGTAGGAATCAATCCTCCTTCCACAAAGGAAATTGAAGCCCTAAAAGCCAATCAGGTATTGATCTGCGTTTTTCAGCCTTTGAGCAACAAGACATTGATCGAGCAATTCATGGCCCAAAGCGTGACTACCTTCAGTCTGGATAATATTCCAAGGACTACGAGAGCTCAAGCCATGGATGTATTGTCCTCAATGGCAACGGTTGCTGGCTATAAAGCAGTATTGCTGGCCGCAAACCATTCCCCTCGCTTTTTCCCAATGTTCATGACCGCGGCAGGAAGCATTATCCCCTCCAAAGTATTGATTCTTGGAGCTGGAGTGGCTGGATTGCAAGCCATTGCCACGGCAAGAAGATTGGGCGCAGTAGTTGAGGTTTTTGATGTTCGCGCTGCAGCAGAAGAAGAAGTAAAAAGTTTGGGTGCCAAATTCGTGAAAGTCGAGGGTGCCAAAGATGAGGCTACCGCTGGAGGCTATGCCGTAGAACAATCCGCTGAGTACATGGCTAAACAGAAAGCCTTGGTACAAGAGCATGCTACTAAAGCCAATATCATCATCACTACAGCACAAATTCCAGGTAGAAAAGCACCAGTACTGATTACCGATGAAACGATTCAAAAAATGCAACAAGGCTCGGTAATCATAGATTTGGCAGCCTCAACTGGCGGTAATTGCGAAGGAACTGAAGACAATAAAACCGTGGTAAAGCATGGAGTTACCATCATTGGAGATTCCAATCTGGCTTCGACATTGCCCATGGATGCCAGTAAAATGTTTGGTAAAAACGTGGTCAATTTCCTTAAGCTGATCATCAATAACAACGGTCAATTGCACCTCAATTTCGAAGATGATATTGTAGTCAATACCTGCGTTACCCACAATAATGAAGTGGTCAGCGAACGCATCAAAAACATTCTTTTCAAAACAGAAATAGCATAACCTATGGATAGCCTACTCAGTCTCTTTTATGAAAATCGAGAATTTATATTCTTGATTATCGTCTCGATTTTCCTCGGTATCGAAGTCATTTCAAATGTACCTGCGGTGCTTCATACGCCATTAATGTCTGGTGCGAATGCCATTCACGGTGTAGTGGTTATCGGTTCAATCATTATTATGTTAGAAGCGGAACCCGACAATTATTTCGCCTTGATTCTTGGCTTTATAGCCGTTGTTTTAGGTACGCTCAATGTGGTGGGTGGGTTTGTAGTGACCAACAGAATGTTGGCCATGTTTAAAAAGAAGGAAAAGAAATAAGGTCATGACAGGATTATTAGGAAACAGCCTTCTCGAAATTTGCTATGTGATTGCCTCTATCACATTTATTCTTGCCCTCAAAATGCTCAGCAGCCCCGATAAGGCCAGAAAAGGCAATTTATATGCGGCCTATGGAATGGTCTTGGCCATTGTGGCCACGATTCTTTTCAAAGAAGAATTGAGCATCGATAAAACACTCAACTATGCTTTGATCCTTGGCGGCTTGGTGATAGGAACGATTTTCGGTTTTAGAATGGCCTTGAAAGTTCAAATGACGGCCATGC
The DNA here is from genome assembly GCA_002786855.1 of Cytophagales bacterium CG12_big_fil_rev_8_21_14_0_65_40_12. Classification (GTDB taxonomy): domain Bacteria; phylum Bacteroidota; class Bacteroidia; order Cytophagales; family Cyclobacteriaceae; genus Roseivirga. The sequence continues at coordinate 75,651 of PCUU01000046.1, read as the reverse complement.
CACAAATGGTTTCTTTCTTCAATGGAATGGGTGGTGCTTGTGCTGCGGTAATTTCGATTGTCGAATTCAATCATTTACAACACACCGGCAACTTCGATCCGGGCATGACGATTGTCATTTTGCTAGGGCTGATCATTGGTTCTGTTTCATTTGCCGGAAGTATCATCGCCTACGGGAAATTGGAAGGCAAAATTGGTGACAAAGCCCTTCCTGCTGGCCAAATCCTCAATATCGTTTTCCTGGTGGCCATTCTAGGACTGACCATATTCATTGCCACAATGAATGTACCTGAGCAAACTTACATTTATATCTTACTCGCCTTGTCGCTGATCTATGGCGTTTTATTTGTGATGCCAATCGGTGGAGCGGATATGCCTGTAGTGATCTCATTATTGAATAGTTTTACAGGTATGGCGGCTGCCTTTGGCGGTTTTCTCTATGGCAACCAAGCCATGTTGACTGGAGGTATTTTGGTGGGTTCGGCAGGAACAATCCTAACGGTTTTGATGTGCAAAGCCATGAATCGTTCTTTGATGAACGTGATCATTGGTTCATTTGGGGGTGGCGGAGCTGCTGCTGCTCATGGCGGGGAACAGGGCACAATAAAAGAAATTTCGGTAACCGATGCCGCTATCTTATTGGCTTATGCCCAAAAGGTTTGTGTGGTGCCTGGCTATGGTTTGGCAGTAGCACAAGCGCAACATACAGTGCATAGTCTAGAAAAAGCTTTGGAAGAGAAGGGTGTTGTTTTCAAATATGCAGTGCACCCTGTGGCAGGCCGTATGCCGGGCCATATGAATGTGCTGTTGGCAGAAGCCGATGTGCCCTACCCTAAGCTGCAAGAAATGGAAGATGCCAATGACGAGATGGGTTCAACTGATGTAGTGCTAGTAATTGGCGCCAATGATGTGGTGAATCCTGCCGCAGAAAACGATCCATCAAGCCCCATCTATGGCATGCCCATCATCAAAGTACTTGAGGCCAAGAATGTGATTGTGATGAAACGCAGCATGGGCAAAGGCTATGCTGGTATTGAAAACGAACTCTTCTTCCACCCAAAAAACAGAATGCTTTTTGGTGATGCAAAGGATTCATTGGAGAAGTTAATTGCTGAGGTGAAGAATCTTTGATCACGGATTAGTGGATTAAAGGATTGAATGGATTTGGCTATTATTGTTTATTGAGAACATTTATACTATTGTTTTTTGTACAAATGGGTGATCTAACCGAAATCAAGCAATGATCAACTACAACGACAAACGATTTAGGGCCATTGAAAACTCACCGAATGGTGAAGTTTCAGAAGATATGGTTTTTCATTATCAGCCTTACCTCGATAACAGATAGTATTGATTTTTCGTAACTTAAGCGCATGGAAGCAAAAATGAACCTTTCTTTTCCTCAGATACTCGAGTTGGTTAGAAACCTACCTGGTGATCAAAAGATCAAGATTTCACAGGAACTTGAAAAAGAGACTATTGGGTCTAAACTAACTGAACTTCTGACTGCTTTCCGAACTGATAAACTTTCAATGGATGAAATAACCGCAGAAGTAGAGCAAGTTCGACAAGACCTTTATGACAAGCGCACATCCAGTTAAAGTCATTTTCGATACCAATATTTGGATCAGTTACCTTATTGGTGGGCAATTGGGTAATCTAACCGAATTCCTTTCAGAAAGAAAAATTGAATTAGTCCTGTGTGAACAACTTCTGACGGAACTGAAAGAAGTAACTTCCAGAAAGAAATTTCAAAGGTATTTCGACCAACAAGAAGTCAACGAACTTCTAAAACTCATGGACATTTTAGGGACCCGATATGAAGTAACAGAATATCCAAACATTTGCAGAGATGCAAAAGATGATTTTTTGCTTGGCTTGATAAAGGCTTCACAGGCGAACTTGTTAGTAACTGGAGACCAGGACCTATTAGAATTGAATCCTTTTGAGGGAACAGAAATCATAGGGCCAAACGAACTCTTAGAAAAAATAGCCAATAGATAACCGCCTATAATAGTCAAAATGGCAAATCGGAAATCAAGCAATGATCAACTACAACGACAAACGATTCAGGGCCATTGAAAACTCACCGAATGGTGAAGTTTCTGGAGATATGATCTTTCATTATAAGCAGGAAGGCGATCAACTGGTTTTTCAGTACTTTGGCGGTAAAATCCTGGAGGGCTGGCTGGAAGGTACAGTAGATAAAAACGGAGTGATTGAGATGAACTACACCCAGGTGAATATTGAAGGCAAACAAAACACCGGCAAATGCACTTCCATCCCAGAAATTCTGCCCAATGGCAAAATCAGGTTGCATGAAGACTGGCAATGGACATCAGGAGATCAGTCTAAAGGAACTTCAATCTTAGAAGAGATTTAAATGAACGGCACTAACAGAGCAGATATCAAACCCGGAATTGAAGTGAATATCGTTTTAAAACAAGACCAAAGAAGTGGAAAACTTACCAATGGCATTGTAAAAGACATTCTCACGAAATCACCGAATCATAGCCATGGGATTAAAGTAAGGCTAGAAGATGGACAAGTAGGTCGGGTGAAAGAGATTTTGATTTGACCAATTCAATAATAATTTTGGCCTTTTAAGTGACCTTAAACAAATCATTACGTCTTATCTGCATTAAAAATCATCCACCTTGTTTTTAGATATTTCTCTTCTTCTTTTAGGCTTTGTTTTCCTGATCAAAGGCGCCAATTGGTTGGTCGATGGGGCTTCAGCCTTGGCTAAAAAACATAATATTTCTGATCTGGCCATTGGCCTGACCATCGTTGCTTTTGGTACCTCTGCCCCAGAGTTGGTCGTCAATGCCATTGCTTCGTTTCAAGGTCACCAAGACATTGTACTGGGCAATGTGATTGGCAGCAACAATTTCAACCTGTTCATCATTTTAGGGATTGCTGGCTTGATTTATCCCATGACGGTACAATCAAGCACCGTTTGGAAAGAAATTCCAATTTCCTTCTTCGCAGCCGTGCTTCTGCTCTTTCTGGCCAACGACTTTTTCTCAGACGATACCGCAGTGATTTCCCGACTGGATGGTGGCCTTTTGCTGTTACTATTTTTAGGATTTCTCACTTACGTTTTCGTTCAGCTCAAATCGGACAGCCGCAATTTGGAGGTTCCTACAAATCAGTTTTCTAACCTAAAAATTACGACCTACATTATTCTGGGGCTGACAGGGCTAGTGCTGGGAGGAAAATTCGTAGTGTCGAGTGCTACGGATATCGCTACGAGTTTGGGCTTGAGCGAAAAACTCATTGGACTCACCATTGTGGCCGCAGGCACTTCATTGCCCGAATTGGCAACATCCGTAGTGGCTGCACTCAAAAAGAACAACGATATCGCCATTGGAAATATCATAGGCTCTAATATTTTCAATATCTTCTTTATCCTTTCCATCAGTTCGCTCATTCACCCGATCGAGTACAATGCCATTTTCAATACAGATGTATTCATTTTGCTAGGTGGCACCCTCTTTTTGTTCGCTGCGATGTTTACTGGCAGAAAAAGGGAACTTGACCGTTGGGAATCTGCATTGCTGCTCATCGCGTATGTCGGTTATATTGCTTATACCATTACTAAAATTTAGACATCCATCAATATGGATTCAGCTGCCAAAATCAAGCTGAATACTTAGTACCCTAGACTATTTAGTGTTACTTTTGCTCGAAGCAAAAAATAACTTTACATGCTAAAAATTGGCGTTCTAGGGGCCGGACACCTCGGCAAAATTCACATTAAATGCATCAAAGATATTCCTGAATATGAGCTTGTTGGCTTTTACGATGCATCAGTCGACAATGCTAAAGCTGTTGCCTATGAATTCGGCTTAAAAGCCTTTCCTACCATTGATGCTTTATTGAAAGAAGTCGATGTGATTGACATTGTTACGCCTACCCTTTCGCATTACGATTGTGCAGCACAAGCACTTACCGCAGGCAAACATGTTTTTATTGAAAAACCCATTACCAACACTGTTGAAGAGGCCGAAAAACTAATTGCCTTATCGAAAGCCAAAAACTTAAAGGTGCAAGTCGGGCATGTAGAGCGTTTCAACCCTGCCTATATCGCTGCCAAAGCCTATTTAAACCAACCCATGTTTATTGAAACGCACAGGTTGGCGCAATTCAACCCAAGAGGCCTGGATGTACCCGTGGTTTTGGACTTAATGATCCATGATATCGATGTGATCCTGCATGCAGTGGGGTCACCCGTTAAACACATCTCGGCCAGCGGTGTTGCCGTAGTCAGCGACACGCCAGACATTGCGAATGTGCGCCTAGAATTTGAAAACGGCTGCGTGGCCAACCTTACCACTAGCCGCATAGCGGTGAAAAACATGCGCAAATCACGTTTTTTCCAAAAGGACGCTTATGTTTCGGTAGACTTCCTAGAGAAGAAGTCTGAAATCGTAAGAATGCAAGAGGCTACGGGTGACGAAGGCCCTTTTTCCATGGTATTGGATTTGGGTGAAGGAAAAGGTAAAAAGGAAATCATTTTTGAAAATCCGAAAATACATCCTACCAACGCCATTCGAGAAGAATTGTACACCTTCAATCAGGCCATTACGAACGATACTGAACCCATCGTAACCATAGAAGATGGTTATAAAGCCTTGAAAGTGGCCCAAGAAATATTAGACATTATTGAAATCAATCTAAAACGGATTGGTTAAACCATTAAACCAAAAAAATCATGGATAACAGAAAATTTTTGCCTTTCATCGTGATAGGCGTCATCGTTGTGATCATACTCTTTGCAGTATCGAGCAGTACCTTTTACACCATTCAGTCGAGTGAAAGGGCCGTCATCTTTAAGAAATTTTCAGGAGGTTTGGATAAAGAAGTCATTATAGAACCTGGGTTTCATTTTAAAGCGCCATGGAACGATCTGATTGTATTTGATGTGGCCGAAACAAAGGCTGAAGAAACCATGGATGTTTTGGACAAAAATGGCTTGAGCATTAAAGTAGATGTTTCGGTGCGTTTCTACCCACGGTTCGATAGAATCGGTCATATCTATGAAAGGTTCCGTTTAGGTTATATCAATACTTTGGTCATCCCAGAGGTACGATCAACCGTTCGTCAAGTCATGGGAAGGTATACTGCCGAAGAGATTTACTCTACGAAAAGACAAGATGTGGAAACAGCCATCAGGACTGAAACCGCAGAAGTATTGGGCAATGAAACCAATAATGTGACCATGACTACTTTATTGATCAGGTCGATTATCCTTCCAGATAAAATTAAACAAGCCATTGAAAGTAAATTGCAACAAGAGCAAGAAGCGCTGGCTTACCAGTTTAGATTGGACAAAGAAAAAAGTGAAGCAGAAAGAAAAAGAATTGCTGCCGAAGGAGAATCCGCGGCTAACAAAATCATTAACAACAGTTTAACACCGAGTTTATTGAAAATGCGCGGAATAGAAGCCACCTTAAAACTTGCCGAATCGCCTAATTCCAAAGTAGTGGTGATAGGTCAGGGTGCGGATGGTTTGCCATTAATTTTAGGCGGAAATAATTAAAAATCCCCAATCCTTGGAACAAGAGTTTCATTTGAGTGTTTTATAAATTAAATTCGCTTGCTAAGAGCATCCCGAACAAGTAAACAACATCATAGAAATGTCAAATACTGCTGAGATCAAAGTTGACGGTAAGACCCTAGTTTTGCCAGTAATCGAAGGTACTGAAAACGAAAAGGCCATCGATATTTCCTCATTAAGAGCTGAAAGTGGAGTAATTACAATCGACCCTGGGTTTAAAAACACAGGTTCTACCCAAAGTGCCATCACCTTTTTGGATGGTGAATTGGGCATACTTCGCTACAGAGGTTATTCCATTGAAGAGTTGGCCGAAAAGTCTACTTTTTTAGAGGTATCCTATCTTTTAATCTATGGAGAATTGCCAACCGCAGCCGAGTACGAAGCATTTAAAGACAGCATTACCAAGCATACCCTTGTTCACGAAGATGTGAAGAAAATTCTTGAAGGCTTCCCTTCTACTGCTCATCCAATGGGCGTGCTTTCTTCATTGGTTTGTGCTCAAACTGCTTTTTACCCAGCGTCTCTAGATCCAAATAGAGCAGCGCCTGAAGTAGACATGAGCATTATCCGCTTACTTGCTAAAATGCCAACCTTTGCAGCTTGGTCGTTCAAAAATCAAATTGGGCACCCTGTAAACTACCCAGACAATAATTTAGATTATTGCAGCAACTTCTTGAAAATGATGTTTGCTACTCCTGCCGAAAATTATGAGGTTGACCCTGTAGTGGCTTCGGCACTAGATAAATTGCTTATTCTACATGCCGACCACGAGCAAAACTGCTCTACTTCTACGGTAAGAATGGTGGGTTCATCTCATGCAAGCTTATATGCTTCAATCTCTGGTGGTATTAATGCGCTTTGGGGACCATTGCATGGTGGCGCAAATCAGGCTGTTATCGAAATGTTAGAAAACATTAAGAAAGACGGAGGCGATACCAAAAAATGGATGGCAAAAGCGAAAGACAAAAACGATCCTTTCCGTTTGATGGGATTCGGCCATAGAGTTTACAAAAACTTTGATCCACGTGCTAAAATCATCAAAAAAGCAGCCGATGATGTATTGTCCAAATTAGGGGTGAAAGATCCTGTGTTAGAAATCGCTAAAGGTTTGGAAGAAGAAGCTTTGAACGATCCTTACTTCGTAGAAAGAAAACTGTATCCAAATGTTGACTTCTACTCGGGCATTATTTATAGGGCTTTGGGCATCCCGACTGATATGTTCACTGTGATGTTTGCCCTAGGCAGATTACCGGGCTGGATTGCTCAATGGAAAGAAATGAGAGAGAACAAAGAGCCAATCGGAAGACCAAGACAAGTATATACTGGTTATCAAGAAAGAGCTTATAACCCAATGTCGAACCGATAAGGCAATACTTAAGATCAATAAAAACCCGCAGTTGCGGGTTTTTTTATGCGCTTTGGTAAATCCGCAGTACTATTGAAAGGGTTAATAGTTTATGGATTGGCGGTGGGGCAGACATACGCTGCCGGCAAGTTTTGGTCTGTGTGTAGGCATTGTGCGACCGGCAAATGTGCTTACAAGTTCGTAGGTTATACTCCTATTTTCTTTACTCCTTTTTGTTCGGCTCGTTGTTCACTTGTCTTTTCAATTTCTTGTTGAAGAATTCTCATATGTGAAGCTAATTGTCGTTTAATACTCGGAGAGTCCATTCCATCTTTTAGGTCTCCTGCTGAATTTGCATAATATTTCATAGAAGCGTTGTTCGCATAAGACAAGAAGTTTCGTTTTCCAATATGAGAGTACCTGCTATAAATCTGTTGTTTAAATATTGTATCTGATTTGGAATTGGAACTATATGCCATTGAAACCGTCTTGACAATCCTTGCCTTCATCTTTCTAAAATATCGAGAAAGACTTCCGGGACGGATGTAAATGTTTTTGCCGTTGAATTCAAAGCCTAAATACTGAAGGTTCTTGAAGTTTCGCACATCATTTGGCAACGAAACAAAGGTTTTAGTTTGCTCATCAAATTCTCTTTTATAAGATCTGATTTGACCGTTAAGAGAAGCCTTGAAATCAATAACATCTGTTTTCCGATCTTGGATTGTCAATTTGTATTCATGGAGAATTAAGTCCATTAAATAATCTTTGAGATTATTAACTTGATCTGGTTTGCAAATCACGAGTAGATCATCGCAATATCTTCTGTATACAAACCCTTCTTTAATTCCTTTTTTATGAATTTTCTTATCAAATTCCGTTAAATAAATATTTGATAGCAGGGCGCTCATTGATGAGCCCTGGGGTATTCCGCTTTTCTTTAAAGCCCATTTCTTCTGATCTTTATCAAAAAGGCTGTTAACCGTTAACAACTTCCGCTTTCGTAGGATCTCAATTTTATCATGAAAAGAGGCTCCATTATACTCATTTGGTATCAGATCTAGTAGAGACTGATAACCTTTTGGTGTTATTTTCTGCCCTTTAAATTTCTTCTGTTGCTCTTTTTCGATCTTTTTGAGATCTATTTTGAAATGCTTGAGCAAACTGGTGTAGTTGACGTAACTGTATTTCGTCAGGGAGCGAAACACTTTGTATTGATCCAGAGGTAAATCATCCTGATCAATAACTTTACACCACATTTTTTTTAGAATCGCATGGTCTATATTGTCAAAGTACCCTTTAATATCTAAGGCTATTACAGAACATTCTCCATTTTCTGAATATGCTTTTTTGACTTGATCAAATGCTTCTTTTGCAAATTGAATGTTACACTTGCCATCCAAATCGCTTCTGTAGGCAAGAACAACTTCTTGGAAGCCTCTCTCATGAATATACTCCTGATATGCATTGTTAATCGCAAAAGCATAAAAGCCGTAGATATAAGTATCAAAGTGAGAGGCGAAAGAAATTGGACGGATTTTGGTTTCCAAATCATACTCCCCACCGTCAGGGTTGTCCATATCCTCCTGCCATTTATACCGAGGCGTTTTTTGAAGGATTTTCACTAGGGGTGTGAAATTATAATTTTTCATCCGCTTCATTGAAGGATCTGAGAGCAAAGCTAGAAGTCTGTCTTTGTCCTTCGGGAAGTTGAAGTAAGGATCAAACTGCGGGTAAGTTTTAAGTTCAAAGTCCTCTTCGACTTTTTCAACATAAGCATCCCACAATTCTTTTGTAAAAATTGGTTTCATAAGCATTTTTCAATGGGAGCCTGGGCCATGGATATATCGGCAAGCCGATACCGTGTATTTTAACACGTCCCCCAATCCACAGAGGAGTTTCACCTCACTGGGGCCCTATCTCCATCCCTTGGCGGATCATATTTCTATGCCGCACTCCAGATCGCAACTCAGCGTTTCCGCTTCCAACAACCTGACCCGAATTCACATTCGCGGTATTAAATCCTCACTAACGCAAGGGTTAAGGGGAAAATTGAACAAACGTATAAGAATCAGTACAATGAATGACTTAATTAACTTTACAACTATTCTGATATGTATGGGAATAATATCAGTACTAGTCTATCTGTCAGTGCCAGAGCACCTGACAAACTGGGCAAGAATATTGCTTCTAATCAAGGAAACCATTAACTTAAACTATACACCAACAAACCTTTTCTGATTACTCAGAAATACTTTGAAGCATTCTGTCTTATTCAATGTTTATGCCACTCTGATTATCAGGACAATATGGCAGTTTGAGGCTCCAACGCCTCCCGCAACACCTGCTGCAAAAGCAACTCATTTTGCTGCTGACTTTCTTTAATGCTGACCTCCAACTCATCACAATACTGCATCAACTCATCCAACTTGGCGACTATGCGTTGTTGTTCGGAGAGTGGGGGGAGTGGAATATTAATATTATTAAGAATCGTAAGGCTTAGGAATGGCTGCAAACCACCTTTTGTAAGCTCCGCATAGATTTCATCTCTTTTCCAAACGAAATAGTAATTCAATAACTTGTTGGAAACTAAGCCTTGATTGAATTTAAGAATTGCTGTGTTTTTAAAGCTGAATTCAAAATCTATATCAATAATGGCAGGCGTTCCACAGCCAGCCCCAATATTGACAACTAGCAATTCTCCTTTTTTAGGATAAGCTTTATTGTGGAGTTCTCTGTGAAATTTTTCAGCTACGTAATGACAATTATCCCAATCAATAGAATCGGTTTTTACATGAGTTGCTGCTATATACGGAAAGCCTTCTGATACCTTAGGGGGTGTATTATGAAAGCCATCAGTTATTTTAAAACAAATCTCCCCCAACCTACACCACACCCAATTCTCAGGAATCTCAAAAGGTATGTCCGCTAAGGTGATGGATGGAAGTGGTTTTTGCTTCTTGATTTCATTCTCCTTAATCAAGCGTTCTTTTTCGGCTTTGATTTTTTCTAAAAGAGCCGAAGCAGGTTGATCCTTGGGGTCTTGTGGCACCAATTTACCCTGCATGGCTTCCCGCAAAAAGGCCTGGCGGAGTTGCTTTACTAAATCGAGTTGGTGGGTGAGTTCTACTCCCAAATCATTACTTTTTTCTTCTAGTGTTGAATACTGTTCTACAAAGTCAATTTGAGCTTCAATGGGAGGCACAGGAATTTCAATCTGAGCAATTTCTTTCATTGGCAAAGTCACATTTGCCATACCTCTCATACGGCCAACCAATTCCTTTTCTCTATTGAGGTCGAGAAATCTGTATAGGTAGTCAGCTCTAAGAATGTTTTCGTCATTCGGCATTACAACGCAAAGAATATTGCCTACGGCAAACTTCCCCGATTGAAAATGAATCCTCTTTAAGCTTCTATGTCCGTGACCTGTTGAAGAAACCAAAGGAATCACCACCGCATTTCCTTCAAAGTGATATTCGTTATGGGACAATCTTTCTTCTGCTGTAACCACAAGAGGGAATTCTCCGGCAGTTGCCTTTTGAATTCCTATTTTGCCTTTTTCTATTATGCACAGTTCTCCGATTGTTTTCTTCACCCAACTCATTGTACGGCTGCTCTTATTTGGTTGAGTAATTCATGGCTCTTATCAAAAGAACCATCTAACATGGTCATTAACTCTGAGCTCGAATGCTCAATAGTTTCTTCCTTTTGGTTCGGGTTCTTAATGTCCAAATCATAGTTGCGGTCTATAATGGTTTGGATATCCACTTTCCAGCTTAGCTCGCTTTCCTTGCGGTCGTTCCACCATGCTTTTATCGGGTCAAACTCTTTGAGTTGCAGCGGTCGGGTTTTGTTGTAGGCTTTTTGTCCTTCGGGCAGGCGGTGTTCGTAATACCACACTTCTTTGGTGGGTTCACCTTTGGTAAAAAACAACAAATTAGTGGCTACCGTGGCATAAGGCTGAAACACGGAGTTGGGCAAACGGATAATGGTGTGCAGGTTACATTCTTCCAATAGCCGTTGGCGTACCCGTTGCTTTACGCCATCACCGGTCAAAGAACCATCAGGCAACACAATCCCTGCTCGTCCGCCATTTTTCAACAAGTGAATCATCAAGACCAAAAAGAGGTCGGCACTTTCCTTGGTGCGGAAGTTCTGCGGAAAGTTGTTTTCGTTGTTGTTGGCTACAATACCCCCAAAAGGCGGATTCGCCAAAATAGCATTCACACGGTTTTTCTCGGTGTAGTTGCTTAGTGGTTGGTCCAAACTATCACGGAAACTGATGTTGGGCACCTCCATGTCGTGCAAAATGAGATTAGTGGTCGCCAGCAAATAGGGTAGCGGTTTGTATTCCCAACCAATGATGTTCTTGGCAATGCTTTCCCGTTCTTCTATACTGTTGGCCTGGGTTTTCAAATGCTCAATTGCAGCCGTGAGGTAGCCGCCCGTTCCGCAACTTGGGTCCAAAATCTTTTCGCCCAATTGCGGATTGATCATTTCACAAATAAACTCGGTAATGGCTCTGGGTGTGTAGAACTCGCCACTTTTACCCGCACTTTGCAGTTCCTTTAAAATGGTTTCGTAGAGTTCGCCAAAGGCATGACGGTCCTTGGCAATGTTGAAGTCAATTTCGTTGAGTTTGTTCAACACTTTGCGGATATTGATACCGCTTTTCATGTAGTTGTTGTTGCCTTCAAACACCTCACGTACAATCAAAGCACGCTTGTTGGCCAAATCATCACTCAAACCTACTTTTAGGTTGCGTAGCGTAGGGAACAGCTTTTGGTCAACGAACTGTTGCAGCTCGTCACCCGTCATGCCTTCATCATTGCCTGCCCAAGCTTCCCAATGCAGTTCATCAGGAATGGGGCTTATGTATTCGTCATTGAGCACTTCCAGTTCTTTGTCTTTGTCGGAGAATATTTTGAGAAACAGCATCCATCCCAACTGTTCAATGCGTTGTGCATCACCGTTTAGGCCGGTGTCTTGCCACATGATTTTACGAATGCTATCTATTATTCCTTTGAGATTGGCCATTTATTTCTTTTTGTATCGTTCAATTTAAAATCCCGAAGGGATTGCATGTTTATAGATTAATATTCGATTCTTATTTATTCGACCCCATCGGGGTCGCACTTATCTCAACATTGCATTTTCTATAAACATCTGACCCTTTCTGGGTCCTTTACCATCTCCTCCTTGCTTTATTCTTCAAAATCTAATCCCGAAGGGATTTCATGTTCATAGAAAAATATTGGTTCATTGATCTCCGACCCCATCGGGGTCGCACTTATCAAAACATTTTATTTTCTATAAGCATTTGACCCTTTCTGGGTCTTATTCAATCCATTCGAAGAGGTATTCATCTTTGTGTTCTATTTGATACTTGGTTAAAAATTCTTTGTACTCTTCTTTGAACGTTCTTTTTTGATGGTGCTCTTTTTGATTTTTGATATATCCAATCACACTATCCAATGCCGAATGGGAATAAGAAAATGCCCCATAACCTTCTTGCCATTGAAATTTGCCACTCACAAATTTTTTCTGATTGACAAATTCATTGCTGGCCTTCTTAATTTCTCTCACTAAATCGGATAAACAACAAGATGGGCGCATGCCGATTAAAATATGGATGTGGTCGGGCATTCCATTAATTGCTAAAAGCTTTTGTTCCTTGTTAGTCACTATCCCTGTAATGTACTTATATAATTCTTCTTCCCACGGGTATTGAATTAGGCTCTTACGACCTTTTACCGCCATGACCACTTGAATATAGATTTGGGAGAAAGTACCTGGCACTATGCTCCTGTTTTATATAGTTCTTGTTCCAATTCTTTAATTGCCTCAACATATTTTTTCTTTCCACCGAAAATTCCGTTTACAATTTCTAATGCAGAACCATAATCTGTCAATGGTTTCACTTTTAGAATGTCCATGCTTTCAATGTTGGTTACACCTTCGTCTGCATATTTATCGAGTAAAGTCTCCAACACCTTTCTGGCTTGTTCACCATATTTGGTGAAGTAGTCTCGCTTTTTCACATTGTTGGCTCGTTCTTTTCGGGTAAGAGGCGGTTGTTCAAATGCTACGTGACAGATTAGGTCGAATAAATCCACTTCACGGTTTACCGCATCTCGTAAGGCTTCAACCAACACGCCTTGCTCTTCCAGTTCTTTAATGATGACTTCTTTCTTGTCTATGCTGTTCCATCGGTTCAGAAAATCATCCAAGGAAGCGTATTGTCCTTTTATTAGGTCTTTGGTGTGGTCTTTTAGACTGGTTGTAATCGGTTTGCCGTTGTTGTCGAAATACATTTCTCTGCTTATCAAGATCGAAACGTCCACACCATTGACATACACCTTTTCTCTTGGTTCGTGTACTTTGCTGGTAGGTGTTTGAGGTTGTGGGTATCGTATCTCAGGTACTATTTCAATTTCCTCTCCCGTTTCCTCGTCAAAGATGGGCGTGTCAATGTTTTCTTCTTCATCTATAATGCCACCAAGGTCTGTTTCTTCTGAAACAGGTTTTATGCGGATGGGATCACCGTCAAAGTCTTTATCTGCAAATAAGTCCGTGACATTTCTAAAGTCGATTATGGTGAAATACATCTTACCGAACTCCTCATTGATACGGGTTCCTCTACCCACAATCTGCTTAAACTTGGTCATAGATTTTATCTCTGCATCCAGCACTATGACTTTACAGGTTTGTGCATCTACACCTGTGGTCATCAATTCAGAAGTTGTGGCAATCACAGGGTAGGGCTCTTCAGGATTAATGAAATTGTCGAGTTCTCTTTTTCCCTCATCATTGTCACCTGTAATCTGCATGATGTACTTGTAGTTTTGGGCTACTAGGTCAGCGTTCAGGTTTGAAAGAGCAGAACGCATTCGTTCTGCATGGTCAATATCTGTACAGAATACAATGGTTTTTGCAAAACGGTCGTACCCTTTTAAAAACTCGGTTAATTTTCGTGCTACAGCCTGGGTGCGTTCTTCGATAACCAGATGTCTGTCAAAATCCTTTCTGTTGTAAACCCGGTCTTCCACCTCATTTCCATCCTTATCCTTTTTACCTTGTTCCGGCCTCCAGCCTTCAGCATCTACATTCAGGTTGACTCTTACAACTCGATAAGGAGCTAAGAAACCATCATCAATTCCTTGTTTAAGAGAATAGGTGTAAAGAGGTTCTCCAAAATATTCACTGTTCGAAACTTCATCGGTTTCCTTTGGTGTAGCAGTCAAGCCTATATGTATTGCTTTCTTGAAATAGGTCAGGATTTCTCTCCAAGCACTGTCTTCTTTTGCACTTCCTCTGTGACACTCATCAATAACAATTAAGTCAAAGAATTCAGGAGAGAAGTCTTTATACGCATCTTCAACACCTTCAGCATTTGTGAGGCCTTGATATAGACCTAAAAAAACCTCATAGGCCTTATCTTCTGTATCAATTCCTCTTTTCTTGTTGCTCACTAATTCCTCCTTACCATCATTTCTGCTGACAACCTTTTTCTTAATAATTGTCATTTTATCCTTGAAATGCCTGAAGTCACCTCTTCTAGTTTGGTCTATTAGAGCAGTTCTGTCGGCTAAAAAAAGAATCCGCTTTTTGGCACCACTTTTCCAAAGTCGGTGAATGATTTGAAAAGCTGTATAGGTTTTACCCGTTCCGGTTGCCATAACTAACAGAATTCTGTCCCGACCTTTTGCGACTGCTTCTACCGTTCGGTTTACAGCAATTTGTTGGTAGTATCTTGGGCTTCTTCCACTTCCGTCAAAGTAGTAATCTTGTGCAACTACCTTTTCAGCTTCTTGTGTTTCAATGCCTTTGTATTTCTTGTATTTCTGCCACAGTTCTTCTGGAGTTGGGAAGCTGTCAATACCTAGTTCAGTTTCAACATTACCGTCAGTTGCCGTTCGGTCATGAAAAACAAATCCGTCACCGTTGCTACTAAACACACAAGGAATGTCTAAAATTTTAGCATAGTCCAAAGCTTGTTGAATTCCTGCACGTACGGAATGTTTATTGTCTTTTGCTTCAACAATTGCAATTGGAATATTTGGTTTGTAGTAGAGAATATAGTCGGCACGTTTTCTCGCACCTCTTGCAGTCATTTTTCCCCTCACATAGATTTTACCATCTGTGAATGATACTTCTTCAAGTAGCTGTGTCAATTTATCCCAACCTGATTTTTCAATAGCAGGAGTAATGAACTTGGTGCATATATCTCTTTCTGAAAGGTCTTTTTTGTTCATGCTCTAATTCTCGAAATATAATTTACCAAAGTACATAATTATGTCCATGCGTTGGTTAAAAAATGGCTGCTTTGCTTTTTCAGCATTGGCTCGTTTAATCGCAAAGAACAAAATGTGCCATTTGTGCGGTCGGTTTTTAGCATGTGCCCAAACATCTGAATAAACTCAACTTACTGTGCCTATTGCGTTTATATCGCCTATAGCCGCAGATTTTTTTAGTAATTAAAGCAGATGTTTTTATTTTATTTGAATGTAATTTTTGAAACCTTAATATCCTAGTGATTTGATGGGCTTTTTAGGGAAGGAAGAAGACGGAAGACCGAAGACCGAAGCACGGAGCACCAAGCACCAAGCACCAAGCACGAAGCACAGGGTACGAGGGCTGTACTGAGTATAGCCATTTTGCCTTGTGGGTAAAAACCTTCTCCCTAGATTTTCGGTTTCTGCCATCCATTGTTGTATTGAGCGCCTATTAAACCATTTGCTTCGGTATCGGTTCCAAAATTCTTTTGTGCTTCGTCCCAATACACCTTGCGCCCCGTCTTAAAGGCGATATTGCCCATATGCGCATTGATTGCAGCCGTACTTCCTGAAGATGGCGGGCATTTGGCAAATGAAGGATCACCTTTGGCGATGGCCGCGATAAAATTCTGTGTATGGAAATCCAAATAGTTGCCCTTTGTGGTTGCTGGAGCAATTTCTGTCATAAAAGTCTTTCGCTGGCCGTCAACTTGTTCATCTTCCACAATTACCTCAAAGCCTCCCCTATTCAATACTAGTGTTCCATTGTTTCCAATAAAGGCAATGCCCTCATTTCTGCCATAATTTCCATTGTCAATGCCTGTGGCATGTTCCCAAAGCATATTGAATTTTTCGTACTCAAAAACAGCCTGGAGCGTATCAGGCGTTTCCGAGGCGTCATCAGGATATGCTAATTTACCTCCCGAGGCCATTACTGATTTAGGGGCTCTGGCCTTCATGGCATACAAGGCGATGTCAATCTCATGAACACCCCAATCCGTCATTAAGCCTCCAGCATAATCCCAATACCAGCGGAAATTAAAATGGAATCGATTTGGGTTAAAGGCCCTTGTTTTAGCTGGCCCCAACCACATTTTATAGTCTACGCCATTCGGTGCAGCACTGTCGGGTTGAACTGCGACTGGTTTCATCCAGCCTTGGTAGGCCCAAACTTTTACCAAACGAATATTACCCAACTGACCACTTTGAACGATATCAATGGCTTTGGCATAATGTGTTCCACTCCTTTGCCACTGCCCTACTTGCACCACCTGCTTGTTGTACTTGAGAGCAGCCGCCTCCATGATGTAACATTCTTCAACAGAATTGGCCAAAGGCTTTTCTACATAAACATGTTTGCCCGCCTCCAGGGCATCCACCATGATTTTGCAATGCCAATGATCTGGTGTCCCGATGATTACAGCATCAATGTCTTTATTCTCTAATAATTTCCGATAGTCTTTGTAGGTCGTAATTGCATTGTCCCTGTATTTCTTATAGTCTTCTTTGCGCCTTGCCAATACGCTATCGTCCACATCACACAAAGCGATACACCTTACATTTTTCATTTGTAAATGAGAGTGGATATTCGACCAGCCCATGCCATTACAACCGATCACGGCCATGTTAACAATATCATTCTGTGATGCCATTTGGGCAGCCGATAAAAACGAAGGAAATGCCCCCATCCCTAGCGCGACTAAGGACGATGATTTGATGAAATTTCTACGCGTTTGATTCATTGTAATAGGTTGTGGGAAAAGGTTAAAACGATTCATTATTAGCGGCTTAGAAGTTAGGGAAAAATATTTGAAGACGGAAGAGGGAAGACTGAAGTCGGAAGTCGGAAGTCGGAAGTCCGAAGACGGAAGTCCGAAGCTGTCCATTTACTACAAAGGCAACGATAAAAAGCCTTCTTTCCCTGAGGAACGAAGGGCCTAAGAGTTGGAAGTCCGAAGCACGAAGTATGAGGTATGAGGCACTGAGCACTAGGCACTAGGCACTAGGCACTAGGCACGAATTACGAATTACGAATTACGAAGCACTAAGCTTTGTGGATTATCAGCATTTCACTGATTGTATTTATTGTAATGTTTTGTTCCGTTATTTCAGCTTTTTGATCTGCGCATTCCCCACAATACTCTTCAATTGGCTTATGGCAATTTGGTTGAGTTTGAGCAAGCGTTCGCTTTGGACTAAGTTCATTTTTATAAATTCGGCATTCATACTTTCTATATTGGCCAAAACCAATAATTGCTCAATGGTAGCATGGTCTCTTATATTGCCCTCAGTATTTGGATTTTCATCTCTCCATTGTCTGGCTGTTTTTCCAAATAGGGCTACGTTGAGCACATCGGCTTCATTGGAATATATTAGGTTGGCTTGCTCTCTGGTAATGGTGTTGGGTATTATATGTTCTTTGATAGCATCAGTATGTATGCGATAATTGATTTTGCTAAGGGTACGGTGCAAATTCCAAGTAAGGTTTAGTCGGTCGTTTTCATCTTCCTTGAGGCGTTGAAATTCTTTAATTAAATACAACTTGAATTCGGGGCTTAACCAACTGCCAAACTCAAAGGCCAGGTCTTTGTGAGCGAAAGTGCCACCGCCATACCTTCCCGCCTTAGATATAATGCCTATGGCGTTGGTGGCGTTTATCCACTTTTTAGGAGTTAGGTTAAAGCTGTTTAATCCAGCTTGGGTTTTAAAGGTTACGAATTCGTTACCTTTAAAATCAGGGTTGTTCATTTCTTCCCAAATGCCTAAAAACTCTAAAGTATTTCGGTTTCGCATCCAACTGTAAATCATGGTGTCATCACCAAAACCTTTTACCATATCGGTAAGGGAGATGAAATCAGATGTGTCTTTTTGAAGGATCGCTATTTCAACCCCCTTTACAATGATTACTTTATTTTTTGCCATTTTAATTTACTTCATCCTATGCTCATTAGTCTTAGATGCCATTACAACCGATCACAGCCATATTAACAATATCATTCTGAGATGCCATTTGAGTAGCTAATAAAAAAGGAGGGAATGCCCCCATCCCTAGCGCGACTAGGGAGGATGACTTGATGAAGTTTCTGCGCGTTTGATTCATTGTAATAGGTTATGGTAAGGGTGAGAAATTACTTTTAAAAATTCAATAATTAGTGGCTAAGAAGTTAGGGAAAAATATTTGAAGACGGAAGAGGGAAGACCGAAGTCGGAAGTCCGAAGTCGGAAGACCGAAGTCGGAAGCTGTCCATTTACCACAAAGGCAACGATAAAAAGCCTTCTTTCCCTGAGGAACGAAGGGCCTAAGAGCTGGAAGTCCGAAGATGGAAGGACATAAAAAAACCGTCTGAAAATTGCTTTCAGACGGCTTCTTTTAAGGTTAGTGATTTTCTATTTCGATTTTTTGATCACGATGGCATCTACAGATTTTTGTTTTACCAAATTATTGAATCCTGGCAAATCATTTTCCATAATGGTTTTAAGCTGGGCCAACTCAGCATCAATTTGTTGTGTAAGTTCCACTCTCACCGTCTCTGCCTGAGCTGTTGGTGCATAATGACCACTGCCGACAACGCCTGTCAATGCTCCCAGTTTATTGTTCAATCGAATTGGGAAGTTCAATGGATCTTGTCCTGATCTGTTCTTGGTTTGATAAAGGGCTTCTTCAATAGTTGTCATTTTTTCTAGCAAGGTCTTGCCAGCTTCAACCACTTCTTTGTATTGATCATCACCTTTGATTTTACCCATCAAATCATTCATTTGCTCACGTGCCGAACGAATATCTTTGATCGCTCTGTGCGTTTCAGTCATCTTATCCCTTACTTTAATCAAGAAATCGAATTGAGCTTGCAAATCAGCGTCTGTTGAGCCATAACGAGGATCTTTCAACAATTTGAATTTTTGCTCGTGCGTCTCGTCTCCAACAATAAGTTTTGCAGTATATTCTCCAGGGGCAGCCATTGGCCCTCTTAAACTGGCAGACCACATGATCAGTCCTTCAAAACCTTCAGCATCATCGTACATCATGTTCCAGTTGAAGGAGTTAAGGCCAGCTTTAGGCTTCAACGGATAGGATTTAATCAGTTTACCAAAGTTGTCATACACCTCCATCTTTGCCTTTACTTCCTTGGCAGGCTCTTCTTTCATGTTATAATACATCTCAGCTCCTCCTGCCTTGTTCGTACCATACAGCAAGCTTGGATCAAAGCTGCTTCCTCCTCTTCTTCCAAATCGGAAGCCTGCACTAATTCTATAAGCATCCATGGGTTTGAAAAAATGCACTGGCTTGCTTGCCACCTCATCTGACAATTGGTGAAGCAAAGTCAGGTCATCAATAATCCAAAAAGATCGTCCTTGCGTAGCCGCAATTAAATTATCGTCTTTTATGGCCAAATCTGTAATGGGCACAATTGGCAAATTCATTTGGAAAGGTTTCCAAGAAGCACCATCATCGAACGAAATGAACATTCCACGCTCTGTACCAGCATAAAGTAACCCAGCACGTTTTTGATCTGCACGAACTACTCTTGTGAAATAATCATTAGGAATACCATTGGTGATTTTCGTCCATGTTTTTCCATAATCCTTTGTTCTGTATAAGTAAGGCTGGTAGTCGCCAAGTTTGTACTGAGTACCCGCTACATAAGCTCCACCCTTTACAAAAGGATCGGCATCGATGCTATTGATCATTAAGTACTTTGGCATATCTGGTGAAGTCACGTTTTCCCAATTTTTGCCTCCATCTCTTGTCACGTGGATCAAACCATCATCAGAACCAGCCCAAATCAAATCCTTTTCATAAGGCGATTCAGTAGCAGCAAAAATAGTGGCATAGTATTCTACAGAAGTATCATCATAGGTAATTGGCCCACCTGATTTACCCAATTTATCTGGCTCTGCCCTTGTCAAATCTGGGCTAATTAGCTCCCAGCTTTGGCCTTCGTTGTAGGTGACGTGTAAATGATTAGAAGCAGTATAAAGCTTCTTTGCACTGTGAGGTGAGAAGAAAATAGGGAAGTTCCACTGGAAACGGTACTTATAATCTTCAGCACCATGTCCCATTGGGTTATCTGGCCAAGCATTGATGTTTCTATCAATACCTTTTGAATGATCTTGTCTGGTTAAAAATCCGCCATAACTACCGCCATATACAATTTCTGGATTTGAAGGATCTGGCGCGATATGAGCACTTTCTCCACCAGCAGTAGACTCCCAATCATCCTCTCCGATGAATGGCCCAAAAGATCTATGCGCAATCCGAACAGTAGAATTGTCTTGTTGTGCGCCATAAATTCTATAAGGGAAATGATTGTCTGTTACCACTCTGTAGAATTGCGCAGTTGGCTGATTATCAGGCGTAGACCATACATCTCCACCATCGTATGAAACTTGTGCGCCACCGTCATCAGCAATGACCAAGCGGTTGTTGTCTTCTGGGGCAATCCATAAATCATGGTGGTCACCATGTGGTGCGTTTCTTTGTCGGAAAGTTCTACCACCATCCGTTGAAGTGTGATAGCCAACATTCATGACATAGACCTTATTCTCATCTTGAGTATCGGCATATATTCTGGAATAGTACCATGCTCTTTGTCTTAGTCCACGATCAGAATTCATCATTCTCCATGTTTCACCAGCATCATCAGAGCGGTAAACACCACCATCATTTGCTTCAATAATGGCATAAACGCGATCTGGGTTTACAGAAGAAATTGAAACACCGCTTATCCCAATTGGGCCTTTAGGCATTCCTTGATTTTCAATTACATTCTTCCAAGTCTCTCCACCGTCTGTTGATTTCCAAATAGCAGAACCTTCTCCGCCAGAAGTCAAGCTATAAGGCGTTCTTCTTACCCTCCATGTGCTCGCCATCATAAAGTCAGGGTTATTAGGATCATAACTCACATCTACAGCACCTGCATCGGCATTGGCGAAAAGCACACGTTTCCAGTTTTTACCTCCATCTGTTGATTTATAAATGCCCCTTGTATCGGATGATTTGAACAAATCGCCCATTACCGCAGCCCAAACCACATTAGGATTAGTGGGGTGGATCTTAATTCGGCCAACATGCATTGCATCTTTAAGTCCGATGTTCGTCCAAGTTTTACCTGCATCGGTGGATTTCCACATGCCTTCAAAACCTGAAGAAACATTTCCTCGGACGGTTTCTTCTCCCTGCCCTACGTAGATGATTTTATTATCTGACTCACTTACAGCAACGGCTCCTATTGAACCACCGAAGAAGCCATCGGATATATTGACCCAAGTTTCTCCTCCATTTTCAGTTTTCCAGACGCCACCACCAGTAGCACCCATATAAAAAAGTTTTGGTTTGCCGGGCACGCCTGTTACCGTACCAGCCCTACCTCCTCGATACGGCCCTATAGAGCGCCAATTGATTTGGTTGTAAATTTTGGACTGAAGGTCTTCCTTGGGAGCGGAAGCCTGCTGGTTTTTTCTGCTTTTCTGTCCTTGAGCATCAAATGCAAACAACAGAGCAACGAAAACCAGAAGTAAGCCCAATTGATTAAAAGTGGTTTTTATCTTATTCATAGTTGTGATTTTTGGTGAACGCTAAACAGCGCAATTCTCTACCTGAAAAGATAAAAACTCAAAAGCAAAAAGAGAGCTAAGCTCTCTTATTTTACATGAATGGAACAAATTTTGGGAGGAACGAACAACTTCGAATAAAGGACAGTTCGATTACTCTAAAACCTTATAGATATAAAGGTTATTAAGGTCGGAAAGATAATTGGCCCTAGGCATACCCGCAGTAGCCTGCACTTTTCTGAATTCTTCTAAAGTGTATTCTCCGATCAAATAATCACTTTTGTCATAGACTTTGACCAAATCCTGGACATCCTCTTCTATTTCAATAAAGTTGTAATTGGCATCTTTCATGGCCCTGTTCAAAATCGCCTGATGTTCCTTATCAAGCGCTGTATTTTCATTCATTGTTGGCGGGGTGTTGTAACGGTCTACAAGGAATGCAACGAGGGCGGTGAAGCCAATGAAAGCGAGTGCTGACATTGCTTTTTGTACATTTGATAGTTTCATATTTCCCTCCTTTTTTTAAGTGTATGGAATCGATTGCTATGTTGCAAATCAAAAACTACTGAATGTACTGTATTTAAAGGAATATTCCTACTATTATTCTGACCAAAGTATTTTTATCAGAATTATCAACGTTATATGAAGTGAATTTCAAAATTACCTAAAACAAAAAAGCCACCCTGTAGGTGGCTTTTCCATTTGAATATTTTGAAGTCTTACTCTGCGATGCGATAAATCGCGATACTACCAGATTTGACCAAGAGGTCTGCCTTGTTCAATAAAACTTTAAGACTCTCCTCCTCGATAACATCACCTTTGGCCAAGGCAGTCTCTGCCACGAGTTTATTTTGTGCATCAAAGATTTTAATCTTCTGAATCTCTTCTGCCACTACAATGATTGGCTCTTCCTGAACATCAGCATATGCTCTTTCAAGAATTTCCATTTCTACTCTTTCCTCATCGTTTAAATCATCATTCGAAGTTTCCCCGAATGAATTGAAAGCTGCAAAGACTGTGATCAAAACGGCTAGTGCTATTGCTACTACCAGCGACCACATTTTTTGATGTTCTAATACTCCTTTCATGACCATTTTACTAATTGTTGTTTGTTGTGTTTTCACTTTTATTTTTACTGTGTTTAGGTTCTTCTATTAAGCTTGATTCTAAGCTGTTTTTAAGCGTTTAATCTCTACTCTCTATCAGACGACAAAGTTCAATAAAAGTTTCTCATTCATGGTAAAAAAAGAATAATATTTTTTTCAACCCATATAAAGGAAACTCAAACAGAATAATCTATTGAATTAATGATTACCAACAAAAAAGCCCCGACATGTCGAGGCTTAAATGAAAAATTTAATTTGGCTAACCTATGGCTTGCCTTAAATCTTCTATTAAATCTTCTACATCTTCAATACCAACGCTCAGTCTTATCAAAGAATCTAGCAGCCCTACTTTCATTCTTTCTTCTCTCGGAATCGCCCCGTGTGTCATGGTAGCAGGATGATTTGCAAGCGATTCTACCCCACCTAACGATTCGGCCAAAGCAAAGTGTTTGAATTTTTCCATCACCCTGAAAGATTGTTGCATATCGTCTTCTTTGAAAACGAAAGAGATCATTCCTCCGAAACCTCGCATTTGCGACTTTGCAATTTCGTGATTGGGATGGGTTTCAAATCCAGGCCAGTAAACCTTACCAACTTTTGGATGATTGGCCAAGTAATTGGCTACCTTCTCTCCATTTTCACAATGCCTTTGCATCCTCAGGTGCAGGGTTTTAATGCCTCTTAATACTAAAAACGCATCTTGAGGACCACAGACCGCACCACATGAGTTTTGAATAAAGGCTAATTCAGCTGCCAACTTATCGTTGTTCAGGGCTAAAGCTCCCATAACGACATCTGAATGTCCACCCAAATATTTTGTAACCGAATGCATCACGATATCAGCACCCAAATCGAGCGGGTTCTGTAAATAAGGCGTAGCAAAGGTATTATCCACCCCTAAAAGTATTTTGTGCGCTTGAGCAATGGCAGCGGCACCTCTGATGTCTATGATATTCATCATTGGATTGGTTGGTGTTTCAATCCAAATCAGTTTGGTGTTGGTGTTAATGTAGTTTTCTATGTTAGTGACATCCTCCATCGAAATGAAGTGGAACTTGATGCCATACTTAGCGAAAATTTTAGTGAAAATCCTGTACGTACCTCCATACAGATCATCTCCCGTTATAACTTCATCGCCAGGCTTTAATAGCTTGATTACAGCATCAATTGCTGCCAATCCCGATCCGAAGCACAATCCGTATTTCGCATTTTCCAACGCGGCAATGCTGTCTTGCAGGGCAAATCGGGTTGGGTTTTGAGTTCTAGAGTATTCAAAACCCTTGTGATCGCCTGGCGAACGCTGTACATAGGTAGATGTTTGATAAATGGGCGTCATAATAGCGCCTGTGGTTGGATCTGGTTTTACCCCAGCGTGCACTGCTTTGGTTCCAAATCTGGTGTTAGAGTTATTTTCCATTTTCCATTTGATTATCAATAAAGAAGGCCTCCATTTGCTTTTTCATTTCTTCTTTACTGAGGTTATAGTTAGGTGTTAAAGACATTTTGCCGGGGAATTGTTCCACCATCATCGTCTGAGTTGGGAAAGCGAACCTTACTCCCAGTTGTTCGGCCAGGCGATTTACTGAAAGCATGATTTCTTGTCGACATCTTAATTCATCATTCCAAGACGGGACCTTAAAGAACACATAAAGCATTACATCCAAAGATGAGGCTCCGTATTCATTTAGAAATATATTGTAGTAATCCTTTCGGGTTTCTGGATGATTTAAAACTATCTTTTCGATACCCTGAACAAAAACTTCGATCAAATTAGCTGGAGTATCGTAAGTGATGGCCAGCTTTGTGAAATAACGTCTGTATTGCCTCCTTCCGTGGTTATCTACAGTGCGGTTAGAAATCACACTATTCGGTACATACATTACTGAATCTCTGAAAGTCCTGATTCGGGTTGATCTAAAACCTACTTCTTCCACTGTTCCATCTACCTCATCAGAAGTTATCCAATCGCCAATCTGAAAAGGGCGATCAATAAATATCATCACAGAGCCAAAGAAATTCTTGAGAGTATCCTGAGCCGCCAGGGCAACGGCCAATCCACCAATTGAAAGCCCTGTAATCAAGGGCCAAATATCAAACTTAAGTCCTTTTAGGATTGCTATAAAGCCCACCAAAACCACAAAAGTCTTAAGGATTTTTCGCACCAAAGGCACCAGCTGATCATCTAATGTATTTTCAGATTTCTCGGCAACCCGTTTCAAATATGCGCCAAGAATATCCACCATTTTGTAAAAAAATACGGTAGCAAATAATGGAAGCAGTGCATTTAGGGCCAAAATCAAATATTTCGAAAAGGCAATTGGTAATTGTAACGTTGGAATCAGAAGACTGACAAACGCAAAAACCAATAGCAAACTAAAGGGCTTGGCTACAGGCAAGATCAGATTATTGGCCAAATCTACTTTTCCATAATGATGGAGGAGTTTGAAGATAATACTCTTCAAAATGATGGTGAGTACGAAATGCAAGGTAAATGCGATCGTGATAATGATCAGACCACCTGCCAACTGCCAAAGATGCAATCCTACAAATTTCCTCGATCCGATTTTTGGCAAAAGATTGAGTAATTTATCTGTCCCGAAAGGATATACAGTCTTGTGAATTTGGTCTATTTGCTGTACGGTTTTGCTAGCGTAAAGCCATTGCCCTCCTTCCTTTTGAACATAAACATCTGGAAACTCTTTAAAGAGTATATACCTGTTTTTCGAGATCGTACTATCAAAATAATCATTGCTACGAGGCACTTCATCAAGGTAAATATAGCTTCCAGAACCATCGAAAATTTGTTTCAACTCAATGGAAAGGTTTTCTAGCTCCTCTTCAGAAAAGCCTGAACGAGAAAGCGACTTTGCCGCTTGCCCCGGTAGGTAGGTGTCTTCTTGGAGGTATTTTAAATGATTATAAATTACCTCGTATGGAGAATTAAAGCGAGAAGGAAGACTATCCTTTTGCGCTAGAATTGTCTCTGTACTCAGTAAAAAAATCAATGAAAAAAGTAAGTACCTCATCGCTTATTTTGCAAATGTATAAATCGCCATTTGATTGTCGAAATTCACAAGTAACTCATATTCTCGTTTATTTTGAAAGTAAAAAATACCAATTGGATTTTTCGTGAACCCACTTTTGAAAAGCCTGTCTGAGCCAGAATCATCAAAAATATTCAAATCGCCTGTCGTTAGATTTTGAATGACATAAAGCTCGCTGTCATTTCTGAAATTGTAATACTCAAAAACGAGCTGACCATCGGATGGAATATCCTTTTCAAACTTTTCAGCTCCTTTTTCATCAAAGAAGGTCAATCTTTGATTGTCTCTTTTCAATACCAAAAGCCTTGTATTCAGCTTATCTCGAACACCAATAAATTTGCTTTGGACAGAAGGCTTTAGCAGTTGATTGCGCGTTTTAATGGCTCCATTAAAATCAATTGTAATCAATTCTCCATCTTCGCTCACCAATTGAATGTTAGATTCAGTGAAGGAAGGCCCTTGTTTGATAAAATAATCGCCTGACAATCGTTTATTCAAATTAACTGGAAAACCGGGGTAAAAGTCTCCTTTTCGAGTAATTAGGTTCACCGAACCATTGGACTGAACCGCAACAAAACAATCTCTCCCCCTGATCCTTACGTGCTCTGGAGCAGCCAAAAGCGCTGATCCCATCGGCTTAGGATTCCAGCCTTCTAACTCATCACCATTCTTTTCGAGCAAATAAACATTGCCCCTTCTGTCCGTTGTGGCATAACGATAGTTCTTGCTATTGTCGTAGTCCACCACATTATATTGGATAATTGGCAATTCTGTTTGAATAGGTTTTGGGAAACCCTCCACGTGATCCCCGTTTCTGTCGATGATGTAAATGGAGGAATCGGTAAACATCAAGTATTGCAGCTTTTTATTGGCATAAAAATCTATCTGCTCAATACTACCATTTATTTTTCCATTCAATTTCTTCTTCCAAAGTAGATTCCCTGCCCTGTTCACAAGGTACAATTGGTTCATCTGGTCCTGAAAAATCAATTCTTGCTCACCATTGTTATGATTTTTTACTACAAAAGGTTTAGTGGTAATTAGGGTGTCTGCGAAAGCATTGATGGTCAGTTTTAAAACATCCTCATTCGATCGGTCGACTTGCTGAGTCTTTATTTGGGTTTGAATGACCTCATTGAAGGTCAATTCAGCACTGACCAAAATACTATTCGCGTTTGCGTTCACCTGATAACTAAAATTCTCAAAAGATGAAAAAAGCCTGTTATGAGTTTTAAAAAACTGTTTCCATTTGGGGTTGAAGGAATTGAGCAATGGATCCAAGGCATATTCAAAATTATTGAGCTGCGTGATATTGGCTTCTTGAACGAGGTTGTCGAGATAGCGTCTTTTGGCGGGTATCCTTCCCCATGTGTTTTCGGATTCATAATCGTTGAGTACTGCTTTTAAGGCATCGATCTTATCGCTCATCAAAAGCACATTATTGAAGAATGCGTAATAAGGCTTGCCCATCCCTTGAAACTCCTTTCCATATAAGGAGGAAAAGAAATCAGGATAATTGATGAATCGTATTTCGCTGGAAATGAAATTTTCAGAAAAAAGAGTATCCCCTTGCGCCCGGCTGGCACGCGAAAATTCACTGAGTAAATTGCTCGTACTTTCTACATCGGCCACCTCGGCCAACAATACTTTCGATTGATTCTTGTCTCCCAAATCAAGCTCTATTTCGCAGATCTCCGCATTTTGATAAGCAATGAACTCAGCTGCATTAAAATTTGGCAATTCAGCCGTTTTATTATTCCCTACACCAAACCACTTCACAAAAGTGGCAGAACTCGGTATAAAATTTTCTGCCTTGATCGGTGCATTTGAGGGTAATTCTAATAGAAATTCCTCGCTAATTCCCCCAATTCCTTTAAAGCTAATAGCGTTTTGGTTAGGCTCAATGCTAAAACTGAGTAGGCTAGAAAGTGTCTTTTGGTCCTTCACTGCTGAACCGCCCGTCAATACGTTATGAAGTCGAGTTAGACGATCGGTGTTGAGCACAAAATTTAATCCATTCACTTTTGAATCGAATTTTAGTGAAGACTTGATCAGCCTGAAATCATCCCCTTCAAAGGTCCTGATGACATCTTCTAACAAAACCGAATTGGAAGAAAGCACCAGATAACCGCCTGTTACCAAAAAGCCCCATTCACTCCCATTTCGCTTCGATTCGTAAATCACTTGATCATTAAAAACCCTTGCATTAAACTCAGTCTTTTCGCCATACCAAAGTTCAGCCAATGACTGTACATTGGCCGGAATCCAATCAAAGCCTTGAGCACCGATAAAAACCAGTGGCTCTATGCCACTATTCGAGGTCACGTGAAATGAAATGTAGAGCGGGTTTGTATTGATTTTGGATTTAAGCACTGAAGACTTCACCAATGAATCCACCCGAGTGTTGGCTTCAACCAAGCCATCTATAAAGGGCAAAATCTTCGCTTCATCCCACCAATCAAAACTGCCAAATTTTTGAATGGTTTGATCAAGGTTTTCGATCATCACCAAGCCCAAGCTGTTGCTTGGAATCAGGGTTTCGATTTTAGCAATGTCAGATTTCTTCAAAAAAAACCAATAGGCACTGAATAAAATCGTTAAGCCTAATGTAATCAAGAGTAAAACCTTCGTTTTCAAAGAGATTGAGATTTGTTTGATGGAATAATGGCGAAATTACACATTTCTAACTTACTCAACAGAACGGTTGAAAAGATTATAAATTCAGTAATCGAGTCAATTTTCTAAAAATTGCTTCCAACTAATTTTTTCAAAACTGGGTCAATTTGAATAGGTCAAAAGCTAAGCGCCAAGTTCAAGTATATTTCGGTTCTAGTTTTACTCAAAAGAATTATAGAATAGTTTGGCCTGATTTTTATTATAAATTATCTTTGACCTTAGTTTTCTAAAGAATTCGATATACCTATATGAAATTGACTACAATACTTTATTCTATTTTAATAACATTCCTTGTATTCGACAATCATAAAACTTCTGAAAGCGTACTGATAAAAGACATCGCATATGTTGACGGGATATACTACCACAATGATCGCATATTCAATGGCGATATCATTGACTATTACGAAAATGAAACCCTGAAATTTAGATATGCTGTTTTGGATGGCAGGCTTCATGGACTTGCAAAGGAGTTTTATCCCTCAGGAAAAGTGAAAAGTGAAAGGAATTATATCGTCAGTAAGTTATATGGTCAATTTACTGAATACTTCGAAAGTGGTGAGATCATGGCGCAGTTCGATGTAAAACTGAATGCTTACGGCCAGGGGGAAATTATAAATCAAGTAGTTATAGGGGAGCTCAAAAAAGGAAAATACAAGTCCAAAAGTTACTCCGAAGGCATTATCTATTTCGTTTCACCGAAAGGAGACACTTACAGTAATAGTGAGCAAATATCCATCCTGAACCAGACCAATTATAGAATCACTGACAAAGACAACAAAAAGACTTTAATTGAAGTGAAATAATTGCAAAGATTATACAACAGAAAAGGTGCCCAATGAGGCACCTTTTCTGTTTAAATGAAGTCCGTTTTAGACTAAAGCAAATCGTTGGTTTTTCTAACCGCATCCGCACTGCTGATCATTTCAGCATTCTCTTCTTCGGTCAATGCTATTTCTACGATGCTTTCGATACCATTGGCACCTAAAATTGCAGGAACTCCTATGCAAATATCGCTCAAGCCATACTCGCCATCCAACATGCATGAGCACGGGAACATTTTCTTAGCGTCTGTTGCAATGGCCTGAACCATGGCTGAAACCGCAGCACCTGGCGCATACCAAGCAGAAGTGCCAAGTAGTTTTGTTAAGGTTGCACCTCCCACTTTTGTTTCTTGTTTTACTTCTTCCATGCGTTCAGCATTGATAAATTGACTCACAGGCACACTATTCCTTGTAGCCAATCTTGTCAATGGAATCATGCCCGTGTCACTGTGCCCACCGATGACCATACCATCGACATCTGAAATTGGTGCATCCAAAGCCTCGGCCAAACGGTATTTGAAACGCGCAGAATCCAAAGCGCCTCCCATTCCAATAATTCTGTTTTTGGGCAATCCCGTAGCTTTGTGGGTAAGGTAAGCCATGGTATCCATTGGGTTGGAAACCACAATGATGATTACGTTTGGAGATGCCTTGATTAAGCTTTCGGCCACTCCTTTTACTATTCCAGCGTTCGTACTGATCAACTCCTCGCGAGTCATACCTGGTTTACGTGGAATACCTGAGGTAATCACAGCCACATCGCTTCCCGCGGTTTTGCTGTAGTCGTTTGTAGTTCCGGTAATTTTGGTATCGAAACCATTGAGTGATGCTGTCTGCATCAAATCCATGGCTTTACCTTCGGCAAAACCTTCTTTGATATCGATTAAAACTACTTCTGAGGCAAAATCTTTAATGGCAATATATTCTGCACAACTGGCACCTACTGCTCCGGCACCTACAACAGTTACTTTCATTTCTAAAGGGTTTAGTTACTTAATCATGACAAAGTTAAGAAGGCATTGTTCTAAATAAAATCAACTTTTCAAAGATTATGCAGACGGGTGAATGGAAGCGTAAGCCTGCTTTAACTCAAAGAATCCGAAGGAGTCGCAATAGGCCTTAAAAAGCTGATCGGTATAGTGATTATAGCGCTTTACAAGGCTTTCCAATACGGTGGCTTTGATTTTGGGATAAGATTCAAAAATGTCTTTTATATTACCTTGAGGCAATACAAGCAGATCGGCTTCTTCACTCACCACAATGGCATTGTAAATTCTGTGGTTTCCCAGAATAAATGCGTTATCTCCAAAGCATTCATTCTTTTCGGCATGCTGTAGCACCTCAAACTCGCCATTTCTGGCCAGGCAGAGCTTAACCTCACCTGCCGCTACAATATAAACCGCTTGACTTGGGTCTTTACTGAAAAAGACTGCTTCATCTCTTTTGTACTTCCTCGGATATAGGTAAGGCACAAAGATGAAAAGTTCATCATCGGTCAGCTGCTTGAATGGGTCCACCCCTTTCAAAAAGTTGATTTGTTCTTTTTCGCTTTGGCTGTATGCCCTTTTAAATGGATTGTACATTTTTCTTGATTCTTATCAACTCTTGAGTCTCGGTTGTTACTTTAAAACGATCATCTATTCTATGTCCAATAATCCAAACGATTTCTTGACCGGATAACATTACGCGAACGTCTTTTTTTAAGTTTAGAGGAATTTTTTCGTCTATCATAAAGTCGCTTAGCTTTTTTTTGCCTTTCATTCCCAACGGGAAAAAATAATCTCCTTCTTGAAAGCCCCTTACCACCAACGGAAATATAAGTTTAGCGCTGTCCAATTCAGCTGTTGCCGCATTTCGCTCCAATGACTTAACATCACTGGACTTCTGAATTTTATATTCGATTCCAGAAAGCTCAAATGAATTTTGTTCTCTCGTAATGTACAGTGGTTCGAATGGTTTTTGGCCAACAGGCGATATGATTAAAGCATATCTATCAATGATCAATTTGTGGGTTATGCTTAAAAACTGCTTACCCGAAATGCCTTCAATGGCTTCTAAAACCTCCTTTGATTGCTCAAAGTTAAAACCAAAGGGCTTGAGAAGCTCAGAAAGTTGAAATGCACCCACATTATTTTGTTTCAAATCCTCTTTGGCAATTTCGACACTATCTCCTTCCGTTTTCAAAAGAGAACTCAGCATCAGCATCCGATCCAAAAAAACTCCTTCAACCTCTAAATTCTTCTCTGTGGTCCTTTTAAAAGTTTCTAAGAGTCCAGGATTTAACTCCGAAAGCCGAGGCATAATTTGATGCCTAATAAAATTGCGTTTATAGTCTTCCGATGCATTCGAACTATCTTCTCTCCATAGTATTCCTTCAGAAATTGCATAGTGCTCTATCTCGTCTCTTTCAAAATCCAATAATGGGCGAATGAGATGGCCCGCTTTGGGTTTCATTCCCCTTAGGCCAGCAATTGAAGTCCCCCTGACCAGATTGAGCAAAACAGTCTCGAAATTATCATTCAGGTGATGCCCCACCGCGAGCTTGTTCAGTTGATGCTCCAACAAAAGCTCGTTGAACCATTGGTATCGTAAATCCCGAGCGGCCATCTGAGTGGAAACACCCTGTGCCCGAGCATAGGATTTAGTTTCAAAACTTTTCTCAAAATAAGGACAGCCTAAATCCAAACTTATTCTTTTCACAAAATCAGCATCGGTTTCTGACGCTTCGCCCCTTAACTGAAAATTGCAATGCGCTACACTTACATCAAATTTGGCTAGCTTACACAAATGCAATAATACCATTGAATCTAAACCACCACTCACTGCTAATAATAGCTTTTCACCATTATTAATGAGGGCATGCTTTTTGATAAACTGCAAAAACCGATTCAACATGAATCAAAATTAGCATAAATCGATAATTTTGCGCTTTCGAAAACATGATCAAGCACTTTTTCTTTTTTTTCCTTTCCATTTTTCCCTCAATAATTTTCGCCCAAACAAGGGTAATTGTGAAGGAAGCGGACCTTCTTGCTTCGTCTAAAAACAAAGGAGTTGAAGCACAACGATTGATCGGTAATGTGTGGTTAACTGAAGGCAATACAAATATCTATTGTGATTCGGCCTACCTCTATAAAGAGACCAATAATGCCATTGCATATGGCAATGTAAGGATCATCGATACTGTTGATTCACTTGATTTGCGAGGTGAATATTTAGAATACACAGGGAATAATGGCATTGCCAAAATGAGAAGGAATGTTGTTTTAAAAGATGACAGCACCAACTTGTACACCGATTTCTTGGATTATACCCGAATCACACAAACGGCCTATTACTATAATGGAGGCAAATTAGTAGACAGCATCAATGTGCTCACCAGCAAAAGTGGATACTATTACTCGAATACCAAATCTGCTCTTTTCGTAGACTCAGTTTACTTAAAAAACCCTGATTTTGACTTATACACGGATAGCCTTGATTACTCAACCCTCACAAAAGAAGCAATCACCAAAGGCAGGACTTTGGGCGTTTCGACAGATGGTGATTCACTAAAAACCAACACCGGCTTTCTTTATAGGTCGTTGGAAAAATACAGCGAAATCTATGAGGGATGGATCAAAACGGAGGATTACGAGATCAAAGGAGATTTACTTATTGCCGATGATAGCTTGAAATTCTACAGTGGAGATGGAAATATAGAGATGCTCTCCTATTCCGATTCCCTCACAGTTTATGGCGAACATGCCCGATACTACAAGAATGAGAGCGAGGTCTATGTTTATGAGAACTCTTACCTCAAGAAAATGATGCAAGGTGATAGCTTGTTTATCCGAGGGGACACACTTAAGTCGGTACAAAACGAGGAGAAAAACCTAAAGTACCTAAGTGCTTTTCATAATGTACAGCTATACAAATCGGATTTTCAAGGCGCTGCCGACTCGATTTCTTATAACCTATTGGATTCTACAATTTACATGTTCCAGGCCCCACTAATATGGAATGCCGATAGCCAAATCTCCGCTGACTCTTTGAACATTCAACTGGCCAATAACAAGGTATCCAAAATGTTTTTGAAGCAGAATTCCTTCGTTATTTCACAAGACACTTCAGAGAATTTCAACCAAATAAAAGGACGCGAAATGTTGGTTGATTTCAAAAATGGCCAAATCACCAAAACTGATGTTTTTGGCAATGGTGAAAGCATCTATTTTGCCTATGACCAAAAGAACGGATCTGTTAGTATGAACAAGCTCACCTGCTCCAATATGGCGCTTTATTTTGAGCGAAATGTAGTTTCTGAACTCAGGACCTACAGAGAGGTGGACGGCAAGATCATTCCTGAGCCTGAAATTGTGAAACCAGACAAAAGACTTCGAGGTTTCAAGTGGCTCATTGAGCAAAAACCTACGCTCGAAAACATCAGAGCCAAACAGACTGAAAAGCGTTAAAAATGGTTAATCGCCCCAAAAGCCCCGAAAAACTCCTTTTCTTTACGCCAATATCCTAGTTCAAAGAAGATTGGAATTATGGGACAGAACAGGTAACTTTGCGCTCTTATGAAAAAAACGGTATTTATAGCCCTTTTACTAACCCTAATCTCTCTATCGAGCTGCCGAACTACACGGTTGTCAAAGCTTGAAAAGAGCAATGATTTTGACGAGTTATACAAGGGAGCTATTGCCTATTATGAGCAAGGGAAATATGGCAAGTCTCAATTGCTGTTCGAAAAAATATCACCCTACTACAGAGGAACAGCAGACGCTGAAAAAGTACAGTTTTACTGGGCGTATAGCCTTTATTATCAGGGACTTTATCAATTAGCATCGTTCAGGTTTAAAAGCTTTTACCAAACTTATGGCAGAAGTGAGTATGCCGAGGAATCAGAATATTTGGCTGCCTACTCTTTGTATAAAGATGCACCAGACGCCAATTTGGATCAGACCAGTTCGGAAGAAGCTGTAATCGCAATGCAAAACTTTTTAAATAGATGGCCAGCTTCCAAGTACTATGTGGAGGCCAACAAAATTATTGATGAACTGCAGGTGAGATTTGAGACCAAAGCATACCAAAAAGCCAAACTATATCATCGATTGACCTCTGGATTGTCTTATAGAAATTATTTAGAGGCTGCTTTGATTACTTTTGATGCTTTCAAGAACGATTTTCCAGACTCTAAATACATCGAAGAACTATTGTACCTTTCGGTGGAAACAGAATTCAAACTGGCCAATAACAGTATTACTTCAAAGAAAAAAGAACGATTCGCCAAAACGGTAGATTATTATAAAGAGTTCGTTGAGAAATATCCGAACAGCGAATACAGTGAAAAAGTGGCCGATTATTACTCTCGGTCCATAAAAGAATTAGCAGAACTAAATAAATCCGAATAATTATGGCAGCTAGCCCATCAATCATTACTAGAGACACCGACAAAATCGCTGCTCCAACTGGTAACATTTACGAGTCACTTGCAATTATCTCTAAAAGA
Source organism: Cytophagales bacterium CG12_big_fil_rev_8_21_14_0_65_40_12 (assembly GCA_002786855.1). Lineage (GTDB taxonomy): Bacteria > Bacteroidota > Bacteroidia > Cytophagales > Cyclobacteriaceae > Roseivirga. Next base: position 40,781 of record PCUU01000046.1, on the reverse strand, counting down.
GCTAAACAAATTTCGAGCGACATGAAAGAAGAATTAAATGGTAAGCTTTCAGAATTTGCTTCGACTGTCGACAACCTCGAAGAAATTTTCGAGAACAGAGAGCAAATCGAAATCTCTAAATTTTACGAAAGAATGCCGAAACCTTCTGCAATGGCAATGGAAGAATTCTTGAATGGCGAAATCTATTGGAGAATGAGAGACACTGAAGAAGGAACAGAAAAAAAATAATCCTAAATGCTTAAGGGTAAAAAGATTATTCTGGGAGTATCCGGAAGTATAGCAGCTTACAAGGCTGCTATTTTCGTTAGGCTATTGGTGAAAGAAGGGGCAGAAGTAAAGGTAATCATGACGGCCTCTTCTACTGAATTCATCACTCCCTTAACGCTTTCTACCCTATCTAAAAATCCTGTTTTAATCGACTTTGTAAAAGGCAAAACGGGCGATTGGAATAATCATGTGGATTTGGGACTGTGGGCAGATGCTATGGTGATTGCGCCAGCAAGTGCCAATACGCTGGGTAAAATGGCCAATGGTATTTGTGATAACCTACTCTTGGCCACCTATTTATCTGCACGTTGCCCCGTATTCTTTGCCCCTGCCATGGACTTGGATATGTACCAACATCCATCTGTTTTGAAAAACATCGATAAGCTTCAATCTTTTGGTAATCAATTAATTGAAGCCGAGCATGGCGAACTGGCCAGCGGTCTTATAGGCCAAGGAAGAATGGCCGAGCCCGAAAATTTGGTTAGTGTAATTACTGAGTACTTCTCTAAAGGTGAATTGTTGAAAGGGAAAAAGGCCTTGATTACGGCTGGCCCTACATTCGAGGCAATTGATCCCGTCCGTTTTATTGGAAATCACTCTACTGGCAAAATGGGATTTGCCCTGGCCGAAGAAGCCGCAAATCTTGGAGCGCAAGTCACCTTAATTAGCGGGCCAACTCATTTAACGATTGTACATCCAAATATCACGCTGATACGAGTTCAATCTGGAGAACAGATGTACAAGGAATGTATTGCGGTTTACGATCAAATGGACATCAACATTATGGCTGCTGCAGTGGCAGATTATGCACCAAAAACCGTAGCTGAACAAAAAATAAAAAAGAAGGGTGATGAAATGACCATTGAATTGATCAAAACCATAGACATCGCCCGTGAACTTGGCCAAAGAAAAAGAGCTTCACAAATCAACATAGGTTTTGCTTTAGAAACCGAAGCGGAAATAGAGCATGCTCAACAAAAAATCAAAAACAAAAATTTCGATTTTATTGTGCTCAATTCTCTGAATGATAAAGGTGCTGGCTTCGGTCATGACACCAATAAAATCACAATCATTGACCGAGAGAATAATATTCAGCATTTTGAGTTAAAGTCAAAGAAAGAAGTTGCGAAAGACATCATTCATGCAGTTACTCAAAAACTACAGCATTAAATTCTGCCTACTATTGGCACTTAGCTCTGGAGCTTTACAGGCACAAGAATTAGAATTTTCAGTGAGCATTAATGCCACCAATGTGCAAACCACAGAGAGGGCCATTTTCGCTGAAATGGAAACCTCCTTCAAGCAATTTTTAAATGATCGGGTTTGGACGAATGATAATTTTCAGACCAATGAGAAGATCAAAGGCAACCTTATTCTTACCATTCAAAGCCAACCTACCATAGGTCAATTTATTGCCAATGCCCAAATCCAAGTGATCAGACCGGTTTATGGCACATCTCATGAAACACTATTGCTCAACTTTGCTGACCGAGACTGGGATTTTCAATTTACCCAAGGCCAGCCCATGGATTTCAACGACAATCGCTACCTCAGCAATATCACCTCGCTTCTCGCCTATTATGCGTACATCGCAATCGGACTGGACTATGATTCCTTCAGTCCGCTGGGAGGAACAGAGCACTACAGAAAAGCCTTGAATGTTGTGAACAATGCTCAAACGAGTGGAGGGAACGGCTGGGGGCAATTTCAAAATAGACGAAACAGGTATTGGCTGATTGAAAACTTGGGCATCAATAACCAATACGAGCCCGTTCGTCAAGTTTTATATGATTACCACATCAATGGTTTGGATAAGTTCAAAGACGAACCAGAAGCTGCGCAAGAAGTCTTCAAGGATGTAATTATTAAAATCCAAGAAGTGAATAGAGTGCTGCCTAATGCCATTCTCATCATCGCTTTTATGGATGCGAAGAACGAAGAGCTGACCAATATCTTTTCGAAGGGCCAAATCAATATTAGAAGAGATGTGTATAACGAACTTCTTAAACTGGACCCCACCAGAAGAAGCAAATACCAGAAAATGGTTCAAAACTAGTATTGTCACAAGCCTCGGTAATTGATACATTTGCGTTATGCTTCAACGTTTCAGTATCGAGAATTACGCCCTCATCAAGCAATTAGAAATTGAGCCTGATAGCCAGTTGAATATCATCACTGGTGAAACCGGAGCGGGGAAGTCAATTATCCTTGGTGCCTTAGGTCTTCTCCTAGGCAACAGGGCCGACACCAAATCCCTACTCGATCAGGAGAAAAAATGCGTAATTGAAGGCATATTCGATGTCAAGGCATATCATCTCCAATCCATCTTTGCAGAAAATGACCTTGATTATGATGATGAATGCATTGTAAGAAGAGAAATAAGTCCAAACGGAAAATCGCGCGCCTTTGTCAACGATAGCCCTGCCAATCTTGATTTCTTAAAGGTGCTTGGTAAACAGTTGATGGACATCCATTCTCAACACGACAATTTATTGTTAGGCTCGAATCAATACCAATTAAGTTTGCTGGATGCATTTGCTCAAAATAGCTCAATTCATACCGCATACTCTCAAGCCTATCAAGATTATAAAGCGAAAAAAGAGATTCTGGATCAACTTATTTCTGAATCAGCTGAACTGAGAAAAGAAGCAGATTATCATCAGTTTCTTTTTGAGGAACTTGATAAAGCAGGGCTAAAAGCGGAAGAACAGGAAAGTCTAGAAACCGAACTCAACAAGCTAGAAAACGCTGAGGAGATCAAACTTAAATTGAATGAAGCCTTGGCCGCTCTGGACCAATCAGAGTTTAGCGCCAATCAAATGCTACAAGGCGCCAAAACAGCATTAAATTCGATTTCCAAATTCACCAAGGAATACGAAAGCTTGTTTCAGCGCTTGAATAGCAGCTTAATCGAAATTAAAGACATTATTGCCGAACTCGAAACTGAGGAAGGTCAAGTGGAGTACGAGCCCAATCGAGCGCTAGAAGTACAAGACAGACTTAGTCTTATCTACAAATTACAACAGAAACATCAAGTAGAGGACATTGCTGGACTTTTGGTGATCCATGAGCAATTGGCAGACAAGGTATTAAGGGTAGAAAACTTAGATGATGCCATCACTGAGGCTGAAAAAAGCACTTCCATGGCTTTTAAGTTAGTCGAAACGAATGCCAACAACTTAAGTAAGTCTAGGCTTTCTGTAATCAAGTCTTTCGAAACAGAGGTGGGTAAACTTTTAGATTCACTAGGAATGCCACATGCGCGCATTGTTATCAATCACGAAGTGCAAAGCCCTAATGAATCAGGCATTGACAAGGTCAACCTCCTATTTTCTGCAAATAAAGGCATAGCTCCTCAGTCGCTAAAACAAGTCGCCTCTGGTGGGGAGTTTTCCAGATTGATGTTTGCCATCAAATTCATTCTAGCCGACAAAACAGCGCTACCCACGATTGTCTTTGATGAAATTGACTCGGGGATTTCTGGAGAAATTTCCATCCAAATGGCTCAAATGATGGGGAAAATGGCCGAAAATCATCAAGTAATTACCATTACTCATTTACCTCAAATCGCAGCGCGAGGAAAATCCCATTACTTCGTTTACAAAGACAATGCTAAAGATGTTACTTCGAGTAATTTAAGAAAGCTCAGTCATGAGGAAAGACTGACTGAAATTGCCCAAATGATCGGTGGTAATCAGTTTTCTGAAAGTTCTCTTGAAAGTGCGAGAGAGCTGATGAAATAAAACAAAAAAATCCGTTTAGAAACAAAAAAGCACTCCCATTGCTGAAAGTGCTTCTCAAATATTTCAAAGAGCATCTATTAAATAGATATCCCCATAAAGCTCATAAAGGCTATACCCATTAAACCAGTGATGAACATAGTTATACCCAAACCTTTCAACCCATCTGGCACGTGAGAATATTTCAATTTCTCTCTAATTGCGGCAAGGGCCACAATGGCTAAAAAGAAACCAATTCCAGATCCAAAACCGAAGACGGTAGCTTCTGATAAAGAATAATCTCTTTGTGCCATAAAAAGAGCTCCACCTAGAATAGAGCAATTTACTGCAATCAAAGGCAAGAAAATACCCAATGAGCCATATAATGATGGTGAGAATTTTTCGATCATCATCTCAACCAACTGCACCATTGCAGCAATGATGGCAATGAACATGATGAAACGTAAAAACGACAGATCAATGGTGGCAAAGCTATCTCCTAACCAAGTTAAGGCACCTTCTTTCAACACATACTGATCCAAAAGCCAGTTCATTGGCACGGTGATGCCCAAAACGAAAACCACGGCTAATCCCAATCCAAAAGCAGTAGATACCTTTTTTGAAACCGCCAAAAAAGAACACATGCCCAAGAAATAGGCGAAGATCATGTTCTCTATAAAAATCGATTTAATACCTAAGTTAATTAATTCCATGATTGCCTAAATTAATGTTCTACGTAACCTGTTTTCGTTCTTTGGATCCAAATGATAAACCCTAGTACCATAAAAGCACCTACTGGACTCACCATCAAACCGTTTGCTGCAAAATTCTCGATGCCCATGGCTTCGAAAACAGGATATCCAAAAACCTTACCCGATCCCCATATCTCTCTGAAAAAGGCCACGGTCAAGATAATCCAAGAATATCCCAAGCCACTACCCAAACCGTCAAGTACAGAATCATAAGGTTTATTGGCCAAAGCAAAAGCCTCAAGTCTTCCCATTACAATACAGTTAGTAATGATCAGACCGATAAATACAGATAACTCTTTATACATATCGAATGCATAGGCCTTTAATACTTCATTAACCAAGGTAACAAGTGTTGCTACTACAGCTAATTGTACAATAATCCTTACCCTTGAAGGAATTGCATTACGCATTAATGAAATGATCAAGTTCGAAAACATCAATACCAATGTTACCGAAATTGCCATTACCATTGTTGGCTTCATTTGGGTGGTTACTGCCAAAGCCGAACAAATACCCAATACCTGTACAGTAATCGGGTTATCATCGCTCAATGGATCTGTAACAAATTTCTTCCTTCGTTTCGAAAAGATTGCTTCTTTCTTAACTATTGGTCGCTCTAAAGTTTCAGTACTCATATCTTATTCTATTACTGATTGTTCATTGTCATTGCGTCAGCAGGTACCTTTACGTGCTTATCGAAGTAGCTCTGATAATAACCAAAGTAGTTCGACAACATGCTATTGACACCATTAGCTGTTAGGGTTGCCCCTGCCATACCATCTACCTTACTTGGCCCAAGCTTATCAGGCGAGGTTCTTTCACCTTTCACCATTATTACAGAAACCAACTGTCCATCTTCGAAAATTGATTTCCCTTGGTACCTCGCTTGAATTTCGTCTGTAGTAATTCTAGCTCCTAAACCTGGAGTTTCACCTTTGTGGGCAAAAGTCACCCCTTTGATGGTTTGAGTGTCCTCTTCTAAAGCCACAAAGCCCCAAATTGCATCCCAAAGGCCAGCCCCAAAAACAGGAATAACATAGGCCTTTTCTCCGCCATTCACATACTTAAAAACAGGGTAAACCCTTTCTTCAGCAGGTTTTTTGTAGTTTTTTTCGATGTTCACATTTTCAGCAACCATTGGCTCGCCTTTTTCATTGGTCGAAACCAAATTACCTTGATAATCTGCTACTTCAGATTGAATTACTTCGGCATAGCGAGTTAAAATCTCCTCGGCTGACATGCTAGCAATTTTCTCTTTCTCAGCTGGAATAGCACCAAGAATCTGCTTCTTGGTATCAAGATCCTGCGCTTTCTTTTGGGTTGGACCCAAAATCTGCGATGCTCCAGATAGTAATCCGCCCAAAACTGCGGTAAGTACTAGGGAGAATATGATGATGTATGTATTAGACTGTCGCACGTGCTAACCTCCTTTTTTTGTTTGCTTGAACTACGTAGTAATCAATAAGTGGTGCAAAAACATTCATGAAAAGAACGGCCAACATAATACCTTCTGGATATGCAGGGTTTACTACCCTGATCAATACCGTGAACATACCAATCAACAATCCATAAATCCATTTACCTGTCTCTGTTTGAGCAGCCGAAACTGGATCGGTTGCCATAAATACTGCACCAAAAGCCAGACCTCCCATTACCAAATGATAATGCGCTGGTAAATCCATAAAACCATTCAACCCAACTGCATTAAAGATAGCACCCATGATAAAGGCACCTCCAAATACACTTACTATGATTTTCCAGCTTCCAACCCCGGTCAATACCAAAATCAAAGCTCCTAATAAAGCCATTAGTGTTGATGTTTCTCCGATTGAACCTGGGATAAATCCCATGAACATGTTATTCAGACTAAAGAAATCTCCCAAGGCCGAAACTACCGAACCTGATCCAGCAGTAGAAGTATCATAAGCGATTGACAAAGCAGTCGCTCCGGTATATCCATCCACAGGAGTAGCGTCCGCTAATTGCGTCCAAACTGCTCCCGAAATTTGAGATGGATAAGCAAAATACAAGAATGCTCTGGCTGTCATGGCAACGTTCAAAACGTTCATTCCTGTTCCCCCAAAGATTTCTTTTCCGACCATAACACCAAAAACTGTCGCCAAGGCTACCTGCCAAAGAGGAATTGTTGGTGGAACAATCAAAGGAATCAACATCCCTGTTACCAAGAAGCCCTCATTGATTGGGTGTTTTCTGATAATGGCAAAAACTACTTCGATCAAACCACCTGCCACGTAAGAAGCCAAAACGATGGGCAATACCCAGCGTGCTCCAAATAGGAAGTTGTCTAAAGAAAGAAATGTGGTTGCACCACCAGTCGCAATGTTGTGCTGATAGCCAACATTAAAAATACCGAAGATGAGACATGGAATCATTGCGATTACCACGGTCATCATCATTCTTTTCAAATCAATCGCATCTTTGATTTGAACCCCTTTGTTTTTGGTTGTTGAAGCGGGAGAAAACAAGAATGTTTCATTGGCTTCGAACAGGTAGTGTAGTTTTTCAAACTTACCACCCTTTTCAAACATGGGTTTTTGTTTTTGTAAAAGATCGTGTAGAAACTTCATCCTTATCCGTTTTGCATCAATTCTATACCTTCTCTAACCATATGTTGAATGTCATGTTTAGAAACATCGACAAATTCGCATAGGGCTAAATCTTCTTCTATAATTTCATAAATACCAAGTGCTTCCATGTTATCGAAATCCTCAGACATGATGGCCTTTACCAAATAGGTAGGATAAATGTCCATTGGAACAACTTTTTCGAAAACACCAGTTTGTACAAAAGCCCTGTCTTCACCATTGGTATTGGTATCGAGCACATACTCTTTGTTCTTGCCGTTTAAAAAGGAGAAAAGTCCCCATGCACGATGGTAGCTCAACACGTTCTTTTTAGGCATGATCCAACCCAAGAAATCGGCATGATCTCCTTCAGGGATTACGGTAAGCATATTCGAGTAAAAACCTAAATAACCATCCTTTTCGATCCTTTCACCCGTCAAAACATTGCCCGAAATAAATCTTACGTGGTCTGAGTTAAGGTTATTTTCAACAAATTTGTTGATAGCCGAACCCACATAGGTTTTATAATATTGAGGAGCTTTGACCTCGGAACCAGCCACAGCAATGATTCTTGATGCGTCATACTTTCCTTGAAGAAAGAGCTTACCAATCTGAGCCACCGCATAGGGAGTCAATGTCCAAACAATATCACCCTTATTGATAGGGTCTAAGTGGTGGATTTGTACCCCTACATTTCCGGCAGGATGTGGTCCAGAGAACTTATTGTGCTCCACGCCATCAATATTGGAGAAAACCGAGGCCACTTCTGCATTCAAATCATGGTTCAAATGAATTTTACCATCGGTGAATTTCTTCAAAATGCTGATCCCCGATTTGAACGCTTCTTCTGCCCCTTGTAAAGTAAAGGCCAAATTGGCGGCCAAAGGATGTGTGTCGAAGGTAGAAATGTGGATGGCTTTGGGCGTGTCGCTTTCGTTAGCTACAATCCCATATGGCCTTTGAATGATATTCGGCCATACCCCGCCTTTCAACATTTGAGCTTGAGCATCTGCCCTACTCAAACCGTTGATATCGGACAGACTGTAGGTTTTGAACGACTCGAATTCAATCGTTTTATCCGCTAAAATTTTGATTTCTAGAAGCTTTCTTTTGGCGCCTCTTTTCACTTCGACAATTTCACCGCTGACAGGTGAGCAATACATCACGTTCTCCTGCATTTTGTCAGTCAAAATGGGAGTACCCGCCTTCACGTTGTCTCCTTCGTTAACAAGTAACTTAGGTCGCTTCATGCCAATAAAGTCGGAGGGTTTAATTGCAAACGTGTCTGGATGCGCGGAGGAAGAGATTTTCTTCTCAGCTTTTCCTGCCAGATTGATGTCAAAGCCTTTTTTAAGCTTTATGATTTTGGACATACTCTTTTAGTTGCGAATCAAATAAGGTTGATCTAAGATTGAGGCAAAAATAATATTTTCGACTTCAATAAAAAGCCTTTTTTTAGCTTTTCGAGGCGCAATTTAGTCCAAAAAAAATGGGAAGGAAAATAATAATCAGGAATTATGCGACTGGTATTTTTTCAAACGTTTTTTCGATGTGATTCCTCACTTGCTCCATAAGCCACATTGGGGTGGAAGTTGCTCCGCAAATACCAACTTTATCGGTATCTCGGAACCACGATTTATCTACTTCTTCCTCATTTTCAACAAAATAACTTCTGGGATTCTGTTTTAGACAAACACTGTACAATGCTTTGCCATTGGAGCTTTTCTTTCCGCTCACAAAAATTATAACATCTTGTTCTTGCGAAAATTTTTCTAGTTGGGGCTCTCGATTTGAGACTTGGCGGCAAATACTGTCATTCGCACTAAAGTCGACCTCATTAAATTCACCCTTGACTGCCTTAATTCTTTCTTCGATCATCGCTCTGATGCGATAAAACCCAGCTGTACTTTTAGTGGTCTGGCTATATAAAGTCACAGGACGATTGAAATCAATTTTATCAAGGTCGCTATCTTCCATGATAATAATTGCCTCATTATTGGTTTGACCTGTCAGTCCAATCACCTCGGCATGGCCATTTTTTCCATATATCACAATCTGACCATCCACATCGCACATGCGGTCATACGCTAATTTCACCCTGTTTTGCAGCTTGAGCACCACTGGACAAGAGGCATCAACCAATTCAATGTTGTTTTCTAAGGCCAATTGATAGGTTTCTGGGGGTTCGCCATGGGCCCTGATCAAAACTTTGGCATTCTTTATATCCTTCAACTCTTCGCGATCGATGATTTTTAAACCTTTTGCATTCAATCGCTTTACTTCCATGCTATTGTGCACGATATCGCCCAAGCAATACAATGCACCTTCCTGCATTTCGTCTTCGGCCATTTGAATGGCAAACTCTACCCCGAAACAATAACCTGAATTCTTATCAATTGTAATTTCCATTGCTCCCTCTCCTTTCTACGCTTCAATCTTTTCTTTTGCCAAAGTTAACACCCTAAGGACCTGATCTTCAAAAGCCAAATCAGAAGTATCAATCACCACGGCCTCAGGCACTTGAATCAAAGGACTTTCTGCCCTCGTACTGTCTTGTAAATCACGATCCTGAAAATTTTCCATGATCTCTTCTAACGATGGACTTTCACCCTTCTCCTCCAACTCTAGCTTTCTTCGCATGGCGCGGGATTTATCACTTGCTTTCATGAAAACTTTAAGCTCGGCATCTGGAAAAACAACCGAGGCAATATCTCTTCCATCCATTACCACTCCTCTCGCCTTGCCCATTTCCTGCTGCTGAGCGACCATGGCTACTCTCACGGCCTTGACTGCCGCCACAATACTCACCTTTTCGGAAACGTACATCTTACGAATCTCTTGTTCAACATTCTCACCGTTCAGAATAGTTTCACTTTTTCCCGTTTCCGGGTTGTGTTGAAAATCAATTTGGCAGGTGGCCAATGCTTCAGATATTAAGGCCTGGCTTGATAGGTCAATGTTTTCTCTCAGCATGTGCAAAGTAACCGCACGATACATGGCACCGCTATCAATAAATTTATAGCCAAGTCTTCTGGCTACTTCTTTGGCTGTACTACTCTTACCACAGCCAGAAAAACCATCAATAGCAATGTTGATTTTACGCATTGAAAAAAAATTTTGGCAAAGGTAAGGTTTCAATAAGGTAATTGGGAGTGATTCTCTTGAAATTATAAATCAAGAAGTCTATTACGTACTTATGCACCCTAAAGCACTTGGGCCTGTGGAGTGAGCATAATGCCATGATATGGAGAATTTTCTTTCCATTATGACTTAAGAAAACGAACTTGTCGCTTCAAATAGGGAGAGATTTATGCAGATTTCAGGAACAATAGTAGACGTTAGGAAAAGAAGGCTTTTCAAAGGCATTCTGCACATCAAAAACGGCAAAATCAAAAAAATTGAAACCAACGAAAAGGTGGATGATCAATACATTATTCCTGGTTTTATCGATGCGCATGTCCACATCGAAAGCTCCATGCTCGTTCCTACGGAATTCGCCAGGTTAGCTGTTGTACATGGCACAGTAGCCACCGTTTCTGACCCTCATGAAATTGGTAATGTACTGGGTGTTGTAGGTGTTGAATACATGATTGAGAATGGTAAACAAGTCAATTTCAAATTCAATTTTGGTGCTCCTTCCTGCGTACCTGCAACAACCTTCGAAACTGCTGGAGCTGAAATTACACCAGACCAAGTGCGCTATTTACTTGAAAAAGACGAGGTGAAATACTTGGCTGAAATGATGAATTGGCCTGGGGTGCTTTACAACGATCCTGTAGTTTATGAGAAGCTGGCCATTGCCAAATCATTGGGTAAACCCATTGATGGACATGCACCAGGAGTGCGAGGAGATCAAGCTGAAGCTTATATTAAAGCAGGGATTTACACCGATCATGAATGTTTCACGAAAGAGGAAGCGCTTGACAAATTGAAGCACGGCATGAAAATTTCCATTCGTGAAGGGAGTGCCGCGAAAAATTTTGATGCACTGATTGAATTGCTCAGCGATTATCCAGCCATGATCATGTTTTGCTCAGACGATAAACATCCCGATAACTTGGTTGAAGGACACATCAATCAGCTGGTGAAAAGAGCACTGGCCAAAGGGCATGAACTCTTCAATGTGTTGCAAGCCGCTTGTATCAACCCAATTGATCATTACAAGCTCGATGTTGGTGCTTTGCAAGAGGGTGACTTCGCTGACTTTATCTGTATTGATAATTTAAGTGACTTCAACGTTCTGGCGACCTATATTAACGGAGCACAAGTGAGCAATGCTGGCAAAAGCCTAATTTCTTCCACACCGAACCATATCGTCAATAATTTCAATTGTTTGCCCATTTCAGCTGACGACTTGCGACTAAAAGCAGCAGGAAATCTAATCAATGTAATAGAGGCATTTGATGGCCAACTCATTACCAAAGGCATTGAACGCCCAGTCAAACTGGATCAAAACGGAAATGCAGTTTCAGATATTGAAAATGATGTGCTCAAACTCGTTGTCATCAATCGCTATGCTCCTTCAGTACCCGCTATAGCTTTTATTAAAAATTTCGGTTTGAAGGAAGGCGCCATTGCCTCAAGCGTAGGCCATGATTCTCATAATATTATTGCGGTGGGTGTCGATGATGAATCAATGGCCAAAGCCATCAACTTAATTATTGAAGCCCAAGGCGGTGTAAGTGCGGTCAGCAAGGCTTATGCTGAGTTATTGCCTCTTCCTGTAGCAGGGATCATGTCGGCAGATGATGGTTACATTGTAGCCGAAAAGTATGCCCGCATTGATCAAATTTCTAAAGAAATGGGCAGTACTTTGATCTCTCCTTTTATGAGTTTATCTTTTATGGCATTATTAGTGATACCTTCACTCAAGCTTAGCAATTTGGGTCTTTTTGATGGAGATAAATTTGAGTTTAAACCTCTTTTCAATAATTAAATTGGTCACAATTTGATAATGACCTCAAGAAGTAGTAATTTCTTAATTGGCTAAATTGCCGTCAACAAAAAGTATGAATATGAACAAGTCGATCCTCATTCTTGCACTGTGTTTTTACACATTTTTAAGCTTTGGTCAAGTTCAACTGAACCTGCCCCAAGACCCAAATCTATCAGACGAAGCGAAAAGGAGGTTTGCCCTCTCGGTAGACGAAATGTCTATCAAGCGATATCGACAAGCGGCCAATTCTTTGAACTGGTTGATGGTCAATACACCCAAACTTTATGATGGCCTTTATGTAAATGCCTATAAGGCCTATGAGGAACTTTCCGATGCAGAAACAGACCCAACCAAAAAACAAGTTTATCTCGATTCTATGTTCATTTCATATGAACTTAAAGATCAACTCTTTGGATTGAGTGACTTGGAAGTGAACAATCTGGCCTATCGCTATTATAAATATTATAAAGAAGATGCCGATAAATATGACAAGGCACTTGAAGTTTATGCACGAGCTTATGAAAAGCCATCGGAAGTTATTAACAATAACCTTGTGGGCTACATGGACATTGTAAGAAGAAGTTATGCGAAAAAGAAAAACTTAAGCGAAGAACAAATCTTAGACATCTACGCCAAGATCAATGAGGTAATCGACCAAAAAATTGCCGCAGGAGAAGATGCTGAACGACTTGAGCGCTACAAAGAAGTAGTGAGCCAAATGCTCACCTCCACGGTGAATGTAGACTGTGAATTTATCAGCACAAAGCTCTACCCCTCTTTGCAACAAAATCCAAGTGATATCAATCTTGCCAAAAAGATTTTCCAATTGGCATTATCAGCCAAATGTTCTGATTCTGATTTCTTCCTAGAAACAATCGAAATCGTACATAAAGCAGAACCCACTGCGGGCATAGCAGGCTTGCTGGCCAAGCGCAGGTCAGCATTGAAGCAATATGATGAGGCAGAAAAGTTCTTTGCAGAAGCCTTAAGCCTAGAAACTGATCCGACTAAAAAAGCTGACCTTTACCTATCTTCTGCCCGAACTTACGCGGTTGCAGGAAAAAAGGGACAAGCAAGAGACGCAGCCTTGAAAGCGGCTGATACAGACAAGTCCATGGCATCGGAAGCCTATACTTTGATTGGTAATTTGTATATGGGAAGTTTCGATGATTGCAAACAAGGTCAGAGTCAAGTGAATGATAGGGCTGTATTTTTTGCGGCTTATGACATGTTCACAAAAGCAGGTGACAGTGAAGGACAGAAAAGGGCCAAAGCTCAATTTCCAACCATCGCCCAAGTATTTGAAAACAATTTAGAGGAAGGCGCCCCAATCAAAGTAGGCTGCTGGATCAACGTGGGTACAACAATCAAAACTAGACCTTCAGAATAATGAGTTTAAAAGACGATGCCGAGAAATTACTTATTGAATTAAGAGAAAAAATCGATGAGCTAATTGAAAAAGGAAAGGATGCCTCGGGCGAGGTGCGTGAAGAACTAGACGAAACCATAGAAAAGCTCAAAGTTCAGCGCGATAAGCTTGAAGTAAAAATCGATGCCTTTAGAGAAAAGAATGAGCCTAAAATTGAAGAAGCAAAATTCCATCTAAAAAATGCCATGGAAGAAATTGGTAAAGCTTTTGAAAAAATCTTCAAGAAAGGCCCAAGGGCAGAAGAGATGTAAGGCAAGGCGATAACAGGATACAAAAAAGGTATGATTATCAACATCATACCTTTTTTTATGCCCAATGTAGTTCTCAGCACAGTTATGCAGTGGAGAAAAAATTCATAAATTGATCCCTGCTTCCTTTTACAAACATCATTTGCCAAAATGTAACCAAGCTCAAGACCTTTGAATGACTGATTTAAAAAATCAACTTATTAACATCGAAAAGCTGCCAGAAAGTATCCGCAGTCAGGTTATGTTTATCAACGAGGCGCCAACAGCAATCGCCATGTTCGATAATAATATGCGCTATTTGGCAGCATCGGGGCAATGGCTCAAGGATTATAACCTCCTTGACAAGCAAATCATCGGCAAATCGCACTATGACCTTTCGCCTTATTTAAGAGAAGACTGGCGAAAAGTACATCAGGAATGCTTGATGGGAAAGGCTAAAAGTGGAGAAGAAGACTTCTATAAAAAATCAGACGGCAGCGTTAAGTGGTTTAAGTGGGATGTAAAACCTTGGTATCTCGAAAATCATGTCGTGGGTGGCATCTTGATTTTCACAGCCGACATTACCCCAGCCAAGTACAGGGAAGAGCTCCTTTTCAAATACCAAGATTTGCTGGAGCGTACCAATGAAGCTGCGCGAATCGGCACTTGGGAGGCCGACTTAAAGCAAAACTTGATTACTTGGAGCAATGTAACAAAGCAAATCCATGAAGTTGCCGATGATTTTATTCCAAGTTTTGATACTGCCATCAACTTTTATAAAGAAGGAGAAAATCGGGAAGCCATCCTCAAACATTTTAATGCTTGCGCTCAACATGGCCAAGACTTTACCCTCGAACTGATTATCATCACTACTAATGGCGTTGAAAAATGGATCAAGACTACAGGAATTCCAGTTTGGGAAAACGATGAAATCGTTCGGGTTTATGGGCTTTTTCAAGACATTGATGAAAGGACCAAAGCCAATAAAGCTTTGGCACTACAAGAAGAACAGTTTAGGCAGACTTTTGAATTTGCCGCCAACGGAATGGGGCTGATTGGACTTGATGGCAAATGGTTAAAAGTGAATCAGGGCATTTGCAATATTTTGGGCTACACCAAAGAAGAACTCTCTCTACTTACCTTTAGCGATATCACCTATCAGGATGATTTATTAAAGGGGCTGGAACAATTGGATGAACTTATCAAAGGGAATATAGATAGCTATCAGGTAGAAAAGCGGTATTTGAACAAGGCCCAGCAGATTGTCTGGGTATTGATTTCTGTATCGCTGGTCAAAAATAATTTAGGCGAGCCAAGCCATTTAATTTCTCAAATCAACAATATCACGCAGAGAAAGCTGGCGCAATTTCAACTTCAAGAAAGTTTAAGCAAACTCCAAGGAATTCAAGATGCCAGTACCCAAGTGTGTATCATTGAATTTGACATAGATGGAAAAATCATCTTCTTCAACAAAGGTGCAGAGAATTTACTAGGTTATGCCGCCCAAGAAGTTGTAAATATTGAAAACGTAACGCTCTTTCATTTGAAAGAAGAATTGGCCAGCAGGGCTGCCACTTTATCAAAAGAATTTGGCGAAGAAATTAGCGAGCAAGTCTCGGTTTTTGCTTATCCCCTCAAGGGTTTGTTCGAAACGAGAGAGTGGACTTATGTGCGCAAAGACAAGGCCACCTTCCCCATTCTACTCACCATCACGGCCATTAAGAACAATCTTGGCAATGTGAATGGTTTTTTGGCCATTGCCACGGACATCTCTCAAATTAAATTGGCCGAAGCTGAGGTAAATTCTTTGCTTACGCTTACCAAAGAGCAGAACGAGCGCTTGCTTAATTTTGCACACATCGTTTCGCATAACCTAAGGTCTCACTCAGGAAACTTATCCATGATTATTGATTTAATCAAAATGGAAATTCCAGAAGTTACCGAAAACGACTTCTTCCCACTGTTGATCGAAGCTTCAGAAAACCTAAAGGAAACCATCAGTCATTTGAATGAGGTGGTGGCCATGAACAATAAAACCAACGAAAATCTTTCATCACTCAACTTGGTGGAATATGTGGAAAAAGGAATTGCCAATATTCAGGCAAGCTTGGTAGAAACTGGCGGCTATATCTTCAACTCCGTTAAAGAGGACAGCTATGTGATGGCCATCCCAGCTTATTTAGAAAGCATATTGTTGAATGTGTTGACAAACGCAGTTAAATATAGATCCTTACAAAGAAAGCTCTGCATTAAAATATCTTCATGGACAGAAGGCGCTTATACAATAGTCGCTATAACGGATAATGGTATTGGAATTGACCTTCAGGCCCATGGATCTAAAATATTTGGCATGTACAAAACGTTCCATGACAATGAAGACGCGCGAGGAGTTGGGCTTTTTATCACAAAAAACCAAATCGAAACCATGGGCGGCAAGATTCTTGTGGAGAGTGTTCTCGATCAAGGAACCACATTTAAAATCTACCTTAAGCATGACCAAAATTGAGACCGCCTGTATCATAGATGATGATCCTATTTTTGTGTTTGCTGCCAAGAGAATGATGCTCCTGGCTAATTTCTGCGAGAGCTTTTTGGTTTTTCATAATGGTAAAAAAGCCCTTGAAAGCCTAGAACCCCTGATGAGGAATGGAGACAATTTACCCGAAGTTGTGCTTTTAGATTTAAATATGCCAGTGATGGACGGATGGCAATTTCTCGACCACTTTATTCAAATACCTACCACGAAAAAAATTATAGTCTATATCGTCACATCCTCCATCGATCCAGAGGATTTGAACAAGGCCAAATCCTATGAAGTAGTGAGCAACTATATCGTCAAACCCATTAATCTGGATATGCTCACCGAAATTTTGAAAGATTTTCCAAAGCGCGCTTAATTGATATTACTCATCTCGCAGAACATCAGCAGGGTTTGCCCTAGATACCCTCATCGAAAAGAGCAAAGTAACCAACAAGTTTAAAGCAAAAAATCCGGCTAAGGTCAAAATAAACAATGCTGGATGAATTGTAACGGTATATTTGAACTCCGATAGCCAGTCTTGCATCACATAAACTGTAAAAGGTGTAGCAATTAAAAAGGCGATAATCACCAAAACCCCATTCTCCTTATTCAGCAAGAGAATGAGTTGCTTCATAGAAGCGCCCAAAACTTTCCTTATGCTTACTTCCTTTTTCCTTTGCTCGGCAGCATAGGTTGCCATGGCCATTAAACCTAATAAGGAAATAAAAATAGCCAAAGCAGAAAAGGCATTGAACAATGCCACTTGATCGGCTTCATCTTTATAGTATTTTTCTATTTCGTCATCTACATAACTAAATTCAAAAGGTCGGTTTAAAAGGCTTTCATATTTCGTTTTGATCTCTTTGAGTGTGGCCTGATGTCCTTTGTTTTCAAAGCGCACCAATAATTTTTCATCTGACCAACTTTCCCTATTAAAGATCACAGAAGGTAGAATTTCATCCTTCAACGAAGAAGAGTGAAAATCTTCAATTACCGCCACCACTTTCATTTTAGAACCCGCATACTGATATACGTACTTTCCGATCGCACTTTCATCTTTCCAGCCTAAACCATCGGCCACAAGCCTACTGATCACGATTTTTGTAGAATCAAGTTGATTCATTTCAAAACCCTCTTCTGACTCCAATATTTTCAGCCCTAAAGTATTGACCACATCTTCATCTCCTAGAACAAAAGACACTTCAACAAAAGGTGGTCTTTCATCGGTATCGCTATCATAGTAACCAGCAAAAACGCCACTCCAAGTATGCATTCCAAACATCCAATTGGTTACGGTGGCCGATGAAACACCCGACATACCAAGCACCTCGTTCTTAAACACATGAGACTTACCTTTCAAGTCTTCAAAAAGCGGAACGTACGCCAGTAGCTCTTGATCAAAACCCATCTTCTGCTCTTTCAAAAACTTCATTTGAGAATGCATAATGAGTGTAACCAAAATCATAACCCCTGCTGCCAAAAACTGAAAACCAACCAAGGCTCTTCTTAGCCCACCTTTTCCAGAGGTTCCACTCATATTGTTTTTCAGTAATACTAATGGTTTATATCTACTAATATAAAAAGAAGGGTAAAGTCCGGTTAAAAGACCAATAGTTAGCCCCATCAAAGGCACAAAGAGCAAAAACTCTAAGCCTAAGTATTTCAATTCTATGGCCTTCCCTAAAAAATTATTCATGCTTGGTAACAGTCTTTCTGTTATCGCAAAAGCCATAAACAGAGCAATTGTAGTCACCACAACAGATTCTGCCAATTGATACCAAACCAATTGAGATTTTTGAGCACCAATTACTTTTCTAAGCCCAATTTCCTTCGCCCTTTTCAGCGAACTGGCTGTTACCATATTGATGTAATTGATCACCGCCAAAAGCAGAATCACAAAACCAATACCGGAAAATAAATACACAAATCGAATGTCACTTTGGTCTGTTAAATATGCATAAGTGAAATTGGCATGAAGCCTTTGGTCGGTTAAAGGCAACAATCCAAACTCCGTATTCTTAAGAAATAAACCATAAGCAGATTTCGGTCTGATTTCATTGATCATTTTCACTACCTGAGCCCTATCTTGCTCTTCTGAAATTTTAAGATAGGTAAGCGCAGATCGCATACTTCCTTGGATTTGAGTATCCATCTCGGCTAAACCACTCCGAATCACCACATCGAACCGAAGCGAACTATTATTTGGTGGTGTTTCACTGATTCCGGTTACCACTAAATCTCTTTCTTTATTTAGGCTAATAGTTCTTCCGATTGGGTTTTCTTCACCAAATAGTTTTTCTGCAAAAGCGGTAGTAATTACAGCTTGATAAGGTTTGTTCAGCACTGATTGAGCAAGACCCTCCACCAGTTCAAAATCCAGCATCTCGAAAAAGTTGGCATCCGAAAAAATAATCTTGTCAGAATAAATACGTTTGTGATCAACCGTCAAAAGGCTCTTAGCTCCTGCCCCAACCATGCGTACTGCTGACTCAACAGAGGGGATATCTGAAACAATAATAGCGGCCAAATCAGGGGCAATTGATCCTTGCTTTACACCTCGTGTAGTGTCAGTGGCGTAAACCCTATATAATTGCTCATGGTCAGCATAAAACTTGTCATAACTTAGTTCATCCCTCACATAAAGCGCAATCAACAAAAATGCGGTAAGCCCTACGGTGAGCCCAGCAATATTCACAAAAGAATAGAGCTTCTCTTTCCTTAGTTTTCTAACAATAAGTTTAAGGTTGTTTTTGAACATTGCTTTAAGGTTTATTCGTCTCTAAGTGAATTAACAGGATTGGCGGTGGCCGCTCTAAGCGAACGATAACCTGTTGTAAGCAATGCGATCATTAAAGACGCACCAATACTGATGATAAAGATCATCGGCCCAATCGAAATTCTGTATTCATATTGCCCCAGCCAACTGTTCATTCCCCAATAGGCCAATGGCGCAGACAACAGAAAGGATACGCCCACAAGAACAACAAACTCCACGGAAAAACGGCCCATTATGCTGGCCACTGTGGCGCCCAATACTTTTCTAATTCCAATTTCTTTAGCCTTTTGGTTGGCCATAAATGAGACCAAACCATACAAGCCTAAGCAACCAATAAAAATGGCAATGAAGGCAAACACCGTAAGCATTTGCGACATTTTTCGCTCATTATCATAGTATTCATAAATCTCTTTGTCTAAAAATTGATAATCGAATTCATACTCTTCATGAATTTCGCCCCAAATCGTTTTAAGTTCAGCCACCACTTTGGTAGCACTTTGTGCATTCACCCTAACACCTAGAGTTCTGAAGTCACGAGATTCATTGAACATTGCTACAGGTTCAATGGCTTCCGAAAGTGTGGTGACATGATAATCCTTGATTACCCCTACAATTGGGGCTGTCATTCCCCATAATCTCAAAGGTTTTCCGATGACATCGTAAGGATCCTTCACTCCTACTTTTTTAAGAAATGTCTCATTGACAACAAACTGATTCACCGTATCACTTTTCATCAACCAATCGCCAGCAATCAATCGAAGTCCATATGTTTTTTGGTATTCATGGTCAGCCATTTTTACATGCATATCCAATTCCGTTTGAATACTATCTGAAGGCGTGTAAAACGCATTTGTCACTGATTGAGAACCAGAGAACGGAGGTTTATAGTTGAATGAATGCGCCACAACCCCAGGTAAATTTTGAATTTTAGCTTCCCATAAATCTCTGGTCTTCTCATCTCTTTCTGCTAGATTGATATTGATGATCCATTCCTGATCGTAACCCATATCAACCGAGTTGAAATAATTCATTTGCCTCACCGCAACCACAGTTCCAAAAATCAAAACTTGGCAAATCAGAAACTGGGTAAAAACTAAAGACCTTCTAAAAAACATGTTGCCTTTTCCTTTGGTCATACCGCCCTTCAAAGCATCAATGGGTTTGGCTGACGAAAGCACAGCGGCAGGATAAAGACCCGCCAAAAATGAAACTGAGACTAAAATGAGAAGCAAATAGGCCAATAATGAAAAGTCCGTGAGCGGGCTAAATGGGATTTCGATACCCACAAAATCGTTGATAACTAGCGGTAGAAGCCTTTCTGTCAGTGCAATAGAAATTAAAAGCGAGATCAAGGTAATGGCGAAGGTTTCACCCATAAAACGAGCGATCAATTGCTTGCGCGAACTGCCCAATACTTTTCTCATACCTACTTCTTTGGCACGTTTGACCGCCATGGCCGTAGACATATTGATGAAATTGAAGCAAGCCGTAACAATCAATAAAATCCCAATAATCACATAGGCATAGAGGATTGCCTTTGGTGCGGAACGTTGACTAAAAGTCCCAAATTGCTCGCTAAAATGATACTCGCGGAAGGGTTCGAGAACGAAAGTCCTTGATTCACGCGTTTCAGCATCCCAATACTTCTCTACAAAATCTGGAAATTGGCTTTCGACACTCTCTGGGGTAACATTATTATCCAACAACACAAAAGCGACATTATCGCTAGCAATACTTCCCCATTCACTATTTTTCCAAGGTTCTGGGCCTTTTTTAGTTTCCATCGAAATAAAAATACCAAAGGGGAAATCCGAGTTCTTTGGTGCATCTTCCAAAACAGCGATAACTTTCAAGTCTATTTTCTTATTCAACTTAATTGTCTGTCCTATAGCCGAACTGTACGGGAAGTACTTCTTCGCCAAGGTATGGTTAAGTGCTACCACATTAGGTTGATCAAAGCCAGATTGAACAGTTCCTTCCAACACTTTCCAATCAAATACATCAAAGAAATTCGGCTCAATGTAAACCAACTCCGGGTCTTCCTCATAGTATTTAATTTCACTACCATCGGTGATAGAAATCAGCCCATAACGCTCATGAGAAACTAAAGTCACCTCTTTTAAACCGACTATATCTGATTTCAGCACGCCTGGCATAATAAGCGGAATACCTCCACCAGAATACTCTCTACCATCTTGAACATCGATACGCCCTACTCTGTAAATGGAGTTTAGATTTGAATGGTAGCGATTAAAACTTCTCTCCTGCTTTACAATCAGGAACATGACCAGACTACAGGTGATGCCTAAAGTGAGTCCACTAATGTTGATGAGAGTAAATGCTTTGTTTCTGGCGAAGTTTCTTAGCAGAATTCGAATGTAATTTTTGACCATGGAAAAGATATTTTGAGTGATGTCTTTGGCTCTGCTTATTCAATGGTTATGCCAAGAATATTAATACCTATCAATCAATTAGTTAAGCCTTTATTAAAGTTCAACCCTTTAAAATATCGTTTGTTTTTAATACAGCCAAGTGTTTGTTTTTGATACAGTTAATTTGATTCTGTTTGTAGACAAAGCCGAGTACCGACCTACCAAGTCATAAAATCATTATTTACCCTATTTCAATATTTTCTACATATTTTTTCTAAAAAAAGGATGTTTTACAAACCTATTTTTCCCACATATACGCATTTCATTCGATTCCATAGATATATTTTAACCAGTTAAATATAATCATACATAATTCTTTAAATTGGGTCGATTACCAAATAACTTAGAGTTCAAATTCCAAGGAAACAATAAAAATTCTGACTTAACTAAATCAACCAAACATTATGTCGCAGCAATTAAATCGAAGAAAGTGGTTAAAAACAGGCCTAATGACCATAGGCGGAGTGTCAATGCTTCCGCATTTAAGCTGGGCAGCAAATTTAAATTCTCCAATTAATATTGATCGAGAAGGAAGGATCATTCATACCCCTTTATTCAAAGAATACATTTCAACCGTTAAAGCTCCTGAAATTGTTGCTAAGCTCAATGCTAACGAAAACCCATATGGTCCATCGCCCGAAGGCATCAAAGCACTGAAAAGCGTAGCCACAGAAGGTAACCGTTATGGTTGGGGCACACTCACTTCTTTAGTTGATAAAATTTGTGTCAAAGAAGGAGTCGACAAAACCCATATCATGATGGGGCCTGGTTCTTCGGACTTACTCGAAAAAACCGCTATGGTCATGTTTATGAATGGTGGCACCGTGCTCTCAGCAGATCCTTCTTATATGTCGTTGATGAATGTAGTGCAATCCGTGGGCGGAAAATGGAAAGGCATTCCTTTGAAAGACGATTGGTCGCATGATTTAAAAGCCATGGAAGCCGCAATTGATAGCGATACAAAACTTATTTACATCTGTAACCCGAACAATCCAACGGGAACGATTACTACTTACAATGAACTTTATGACTTTTGCTCTAGAGTAGCGGATAAAGTGCCCATTTTTATTGATGAAGCCTATTTAGATTTTGTAGAAGGCGCTGACGGACAAAGCATGGTGAAATTGCTTCAGCAAGGCAAAAACGTAATCATTGCGCGTACTTACTCTAAAATCCACGGAATGGCGGGCTTAAGAATTGGTTATATCGCAGCCTTGCCAGAAACTCTAAAAGCCATCAATAGCATTACCCGAGGTGGAATGGGGATTTCAAACACTACCATCGCAGCGGCCAATGCAAGCATGGATGACGTGGCTTTTCAAACCAAATCAAAAGAGCTGAACAAAGAGGCCAGAACTTACACTTTCGAAAAATTGAAAGCCATGGGTTTTGAGCCAGTGCCATCTCACACCAGTTTTATGATTTTCCCCCTGAAAGAAATATCAGGCAAACCTTTCCTAGATAAAATGACAGCCCAAGGTATTGCCGTAAGGTCATTTGACATTTACGATAGACCATGGTGTCGAGTGAGTATGGGTACGATGAAGGAAATGAAACTCTTTCTTGACGCCTTAGGCAAGGTGGTAGGTTAAAAATTGATTGGTTATTTTATTCAGATCTATGAGCACAGATTCGGCCTTGGCCAAAACGTTGACTTTACTCCTTCTTATTGCCATCGGTTTTTTGCTGAAGAAGAAATTCAAAGGCAATGAGCAGGTCAATGGAATAAAGAATATCATCCTAAATGTAGCCTTGCCTGCTACCATTTTTGTAGCGCTCATGGGGGTGAAAATCAACGCAAGCCTGTTATTTATGCCTTTGCTGGCCTTGGTTTTCAACTTCTTACTCTACTTCCTGACCCCTAGTATTCTCAAACTTTTCAGTATTGAGCGGCAATCCCCGAAAGGTAGAACGCTTATGATGCTCTTGCCCTCATTGGCACCTGGGCTTTCATGTTTTCCTTTTATTCTAGAATATATAGGAGAAGATCAATTGGCCAATGCAGCCTTGGCAGATGTAGGCAACAAGTTTTTCGTCCTTATTTTCTTGTACGTAATGGCCATGAACTGGTATTATGCCAACAACGCCAACGACAACTCAAATTCTAAGTCTAAACTCAAAAGCTTATTGATTTCATTGATCAAAGAACCAATCAACATCATTATCCTTTTGGCGATTGGACTACTGAGTTTAGGCCTGAATCTAACGACTCTTCCAACCTTTTTATCCGAAACCTTTGTTCGACTTAGCGCAATAATGACTCCATTGGTTTTGATATTTATTGGATTGGCTGTGAAGCTGAGTAAGAAAGGTTTGGGGACAGTCATTTCAATCTTATGTTGCCGCGCTGGCATCTCGATTTTAATTAGTGCAATCATAATTTTGGCCCTTGGTTTATCGGTTCCGGGGGCCATTATGCTTGCAGTGGTCTTTCCTTTGAGTGCGGTTAGCTTCTGGCCATTTGCGCATATGTCGGCCTTCAATTTGAAAGAAGATTCAGATGGCATTAAAGCTCAAAAACGCACATTTGACACCGAGTTTGCCATACTTATCTTGGCCTGTTCATTACCTTTTTCAACCCTATTGATTCTCGGCATTCTCTCTGCCGGAACTTTGTTTACGGGCATCCCAATCTTGGTGACGTTAGGGATATCGTTTCTTGCAGTGGGGATCCTTCCTAACTTAATTAGAAGAGTTTATTGCGCCTTATCTAAGAGTGAGGTAACTGCAGAATCTTCATTCCAAAAGCAATTAGTAAAACAAGCTAAGTAGGTATTCAAAATTGATTAGTCGAACTTTCTCACAAGGAAGGAATTCCCTCCCCGATGTTTCGGGTTGTTTTCTAATCAACTCTTTCTTCGGTCATCGGTCTTCCGACTTCCATCTTCGGTCTTCCCTATCCCTATTCGCTCCTCAATGAATCTACAGGATTTGAAGTAGCAGCTTTCAATGACCTTAAGCCAGTTGTAACAGCGCCAATCACCAGCGTAAAAACGGCAGCTGCGGCAAACGCAGTTATTCCTAAATTCACTCGATATTCAAAGCCATCGAGCCATTTTTGCATAAAAAAGTAGCCAAGTGGCGCTGCCAGTAAGAAAGCGATACAGATCAGTATTAACAGTTCCTTAGAGAAAATGGCAAGTATTTGATTGACAGTAGCACCTAGCACTTTCCTGATTCCAATTTCCTTCATTTTTTGATTGGCCATAAAAGAGACCAAACCGTACAATCCAAGGCAACCAATGAAGATGGCAACACCAGAGAAAATCTGAAACAACTTGAGCATATCTGCCTCCTTTTTATAGTTCTCCAAGATTTTTTCGGATAGCAAAGAATAATCGAAAAGAACGCCAGGATATTGGGCAGTCCATGTTTTTTCAAGGGCGGCAATCAATGCGGACATTTCATTTTCAGCACCTTCAAATCTTAAAGCTCCTTCGTAGTTATAACCCGCATATTTGACCATAATCAGCGGATCCATTTTCTCTTTTAAGTTCTTATTATGGAAATCATTAAACACTCCAACTATGCGTTTATCACCATTAAAGCCTGTGCCGAGCGTTTTTCCAATCGCGTCTTCTGGATCAGTGAGTCCCATTAATTTCATGACTTGCAATGAAATCAGCGCTTCCTTGAGCGTAGTGTCCGACACACTAATATTTTGTCCCGCCAGTAATTCTATTCCATAGAGTTCTAAATAGTTTTCATCTATAATCTTAAAGGCAGCTTCGAAATTGCCTTCTGCTTCGAGAGGTGCATATTTAAAGGTAGATCCAATATTGTTATCTGAAAGTGGGCTGGCGAATGAAAAACTCACCACTTCTACACCAGCATAATTTTTCAAATCATTTTTAATGACGTTGAGTTTTTCAGCTTCATTGGTAGGTAATGGAAATGTAATGATGGATGATTTTCTGAATCCTAATTCTTGCGATTGGAAGTACTCCATTTGAGAAATTACTACCAAAGTACAAATGACCAACACTTGGGAAATAAAGAATTGAAAAATCACGAGACCTCTGCGGGTGTTGATATTCCCAGAAAGTGATGACTGCCCTTTCCCATGCAAAACAGCCACTGGCTTTAGCCTAGAAAGAATAAGTGAAGGATACATCCCTGCAAGCAGAGTGACCGAGAGTAGTACTCCTACTGCGATAAAAAGTAAACTGACGTCATTCAACAAGTCAAGTGAAAGGTTGTACCCCACCAGACTTTCCATGTTCGTCATGATCAATTCTGCTACTCCTAGCGAAATCAATACTGCAATCGAGGTAATCAAGAATGTTTCGCCCAAAAATTGAAAAATCAATTGGCCTTTTACACCTCCCAAAACCTTGCGAATCCCTACTTCTTTTGATCGCTTAATCGCCAAGGCAGTAGATAAATTGATGAAATTAATACAAGCCGTTAAAATCAAAAAGATTCCAATGGCTATCGGCACGGTCAAAAAATCCTTTGATTTGGCCAAGTCATCGTAGGTATTGTATTCAGGTTGAAAATGCATATCTGCCAAAGACTGCAACTCGAAAGCAGTTTTATTCTCTCCATCTGGAATATACTTTTCAACCATTTTGGGCAAAATATCCAAGACTTGCTGCTCGCTTACATTTTCGTTCAACAAAAAAAAGACATTTGAATTTGAGGAAGTGGAAGTCCAAGAATTGGGTTGATAAAAATCGAAAATGGCTTCTATTGCTTCGTACTCGATCATTACCTGAAATGGCAATGAGGCATTTTTAGGAGGATCGGAAACAACTCCTGTTACAAACACATCGAGTTTACCATTAAGTTTTAACTCTTTGCCCAGAGCCCTGTCATAGCCTCCATCCGTGATTCCAAAATACTTGGCAGCTATGGATTCTGATATTACTGCCGACTTCGGTTTAGTCACTGCCGTTTCGGGATTACCTATGAACCACTCATAGTCAAACAACTTAAAGAATTCAGGGTCTACAAAAGCGATCCCCTTCTTCTGTTCGTAATGTGTCCAATCACCAATGGTATTTTGTACACTCAACTGACTCTCTCCTATATAAAATGTTCGAACAGGTATGCCCAAATCAGGGTAATCAGTCTTAAACGCGGCTGTAAAAGGATTTTGAATCCCCCCTTCCTTTTCAATAAGATTAGGACTTTCTACAGTTTTAGTGAATCTATAGAGTCGATCATAATTGGTTAAATAGGTATCAAAACTCTTCTCGAAAAGTACGATCTTAAAAAGCACCAATGCTGCGCTAATCCCTAAGGCCAAACCAAAAACATTGATCATAGCGTATGACTTGTTTCTAATGATGTTTCTGAAGGCGGTGATAATATAGTTTTTGAACATATTTTTTTCAGTAAGAACTTGAGCCGTATTGCCAATAGCTTGCCAACTTTATAAACAACTGTAAATCTATTACTTACAATTAATTCGATTAGAAAATTAGTTTATTATCGTTTGTTTTCGATACATTTAAGTGTTTGTTTTCGATACAGTTTTCACATGAGCAAGATTGAAGCTAAAATTCTGGTAGTTGATGATGACATGGACGTGCTCAACACAGCACGCATGTATTTGAAACAACAATTTACCTTAGTCCAAATTGAGAATAATCCGGAACAGATTCCTATTCATTTTGAAAGGGAATCATTTGATGTTGTGCTTTTGGACATGAATTTCAAAAAGGGTGATAACGAAGGTGAAGAAGGACTTAAATGGTTGAGTAATATTCTTACTATCGACCCGAACTGCATTGTTATTCTGATCACGGCATATGGTGAATTTGATTTGGCGGTAAAAGCCGTTAAGACCGGTGCTACGGACTTCTTGCCCAAACCATGGAAAAACGAAAAGCTGTTTGGCACCATTCAATCAGCCTTGCAACTTCGCCAAAGCAAATTAGAGGTTGACAGATTGAAAAGCACTCAAAAAACACTCTCTGGCGATCTAGATCAAAAATTTGAGAACTTCATTGGTGAATCGCTTCCTATCCAAAAAGTGTTTTCACTAATTGAAAAAGTAGGCCCAACTGATGCGAATGTTTTGATTTTAGGTGAAAATGGAACAGGCAAGGAGTTAGCGGCCAGGGCTTTGCACAGGCAATCGCTTCGGAAAAATCAGGTTTTTATCAATGTAGATTTAGGCTCCATCAGTGAATCACTTTTCGAGAGTGAACTGTTTGGTCACGTACGTGGTGCTTTTACCGATGCTAAGGAAGATAAGCCAGGGCGGTTTGAGCTGGCCAAAGGCGGTACCATTTTTCTGGATGAAATCGGTAACCTTTCCCTCCCATTGCAAGGAAAACTCCTTACCGTATTGCAGCAACGCAAAGTAAGCAGAGTGGGTTCTGGTAAAGAAATTCCCTTAGACATTAGGCTAATCTGTGCGACTAACATGCCGCTTTATGAAATGGTGAAAGAAGGCACTTTCAGACAAGATCTACTCTACAGAATCAACACTGTTGAATTAAGAATGCCGGCATTGGCAGAGCGTATTGAGGACATGGATATTCTCGTCAATCACTTTATCCAAATGTATGGCAAGAAATACCAAAAGCCGAAAATCAGCATTGACCAGAACACCGTTGCTAAACTTAAAAAATATCACTGGCCTGGGAATATTCGTGAGTTGCAGCATGCCATCGAACGCGCCATCATTCTTGCCGATGGCAATAAGTTGACAGCGGATGACTTTGTGCTTCAACCTAACAGGGCATCAAAACGATTGGAGGAAGATATTCTTGATTTATCGGAAATGGAAAAAAGGCTAATTCTAAAAGCGCTAGACAAGCACAACGGCAACGTAACGCGCGCGGCTAAGGACTTAGGTTTAGACAGATTAGCGCTTTATAGAAGATTGCAGAAATATGGGTTGTGAAGTCCGAAGACCGAAGACCGAAGTTGGAGGTCTCAATACTAAAGACTCAATACTAAGTACCAGAAAATAATGGTTTCAAAAAGATTCGCCTTGCTAGTCATTCTACGCGTCACTTTGCTGATGCTGAGCATGACTGCTTTGGCCTTTATTTTTGCGAAAACCGAGTTATTCTTCAACCAAATTATCCTCCTTTCGATCATCGTAATTCAGATCGCGGAACTGATTCGATTTATTACGTTTACCAACCGAGAGCTTGCTAAACTATTGCTGGCCATTCGCTATTCCGATTTTTCCATCTCATTTAAAGGCAAAAAACACGGCAAGTCATTTCAAGAATTGCAGAATGCTTTTGTTGAAATTATTGAAGCCTTCAAAAAGGTATCCGTTGAGAAAGAAGCCCAATTCAAATTCCTTAAAGTAATTGTCGACAATATCAATGTTGGGATTATCGCTATTAAAGAAGAGCACCAAATTGAATTAATGAACAAAAGTGCCCAGCAGCTTTTGAGCATTCCAGCCCCTAACTATTGGAAACAGTTCGTGCAATTCAGTCCTGATTTTGCCAGAGAGTTCTCTGAAATGGAGGACAATGAACGCAAGTTGATCGAATTGAATATCAAGGAAGAAAAGCTTCAAATTTCGGCACATGTTACTCGCCTGAAAATATTAAACTATCGGTATTCCATCATCACATTCCAGAACATTAAATCTGAAATCGAACAAAAGGAAATTGAAGCTTGGCATAAGTTGATAAGGATTCTGACGCATGAAATCATGAATTCGGTAACTCCGATTACCTCGCTTACAGAAACCATGCGAATGATGCTGCAACAGGATGAAACCAAAGAAAAGAAGGCCCAAGAATTATCGGAAGAAGACCTAGATGACTTCCGTTTTTCGTTAGAAACCATACAGCGCAGAAGCGAAGGTTTACTTCATTTTGTAGAAGACTATAGAAAACTGACCCGAGTCAAAAATCTTGACCAAGAGCAAGTTGAGGCCACAGAATTATTGGAAAACATGGCACAACTCATGACGCCAGAGCTTCAAAAAGAGCAAATCACGCTAGAACTTCGGCTCAAAAATTCATTCAAGCTGTTCATTGACAGGAAGTTAATTGAGCAAGTGCTCATCAATCTAATCACCAATGCCAAACATGCCCTAAAAACCACCGAAAAACCATTGATCACCATAAGTGCCTATTCGCGCGAATCAGAAAAAGTAATTGAAATTACTGACAACGGAACGGGCATTGACGAGAGTAAAATCGATCAAATTTTTATTCCCTTTTTTTCAACCAAAGAAAATGGTTCTGGAATTGGCCTGAGCCTTTCAAAACAAATCATGAAAAAGCACAGAGGTGACTTAACCGTCAAATCCGAAAAGGACAAAGGAGCAAGTTTCCGAATGTCTTTCAAAGGTTAAATTCAACACGGCTTCCACTTATCTCTGGTCTTAGCGAGACGCTAAGACCAACTACTGCCTAATAAAGAAAATTTATTTGAATAGGGCTTTTTTGATCTTCATAGTCCCTTGAGCTGCTAAAAACCCAGTCGGACGGCTGATCTACAAAAGACGGCTCATATTGGTTCGATGAGGACATGGTCAATTGTGTCAATGATGGGTTAAGACGAATTATGGAAGTTCCGATGAATGTAAATTTGCGTTTGGTATTAAAAATTATCTTTATTACATTCACATATCTTTTAATGTTAAAAATGTGCAATATGAGAAAATTATTTAAAACTGCGATGCTAGTCGGTGGTCTAATAACACTGACCTCCTTACCATTTGGTTTGAATGCCACAACTTACTACAGAACTTTAGATTATTGTGGTCAATACACCAATTATCCAGGGTGTTTTGTTTGGGTGCTGAAATGTGATTTCGATGGCGGTACTATTTGCGGAGTTAGTGACCAAATACCATGTGCTGAGGTTTGTGAACCCATTATAGCTCCTTAATGGATTTTTAATTCTTTAATCACTAATGGCTTTGTTTTATGCAAAGCCAATTTTATTTAGATGAATATGAACCGATCTGTACTTATTCCATTTGTAGTATTCCTGACGTTATTCGCTTCCTGCTCTAAAAGTTCAGAGCGAATTCAAAATTCAAAATTAGTTAAAATAGATTTTGAATTGAGCCATCCCTCGGATTTTGAATCTGTTTTTGATTCGGTTAGTTGGACATCACTTCAATTGCCATCTAATACATTTATAGGTGCAGTGGATAAGGTAATCATTCATAAATCGGATATTTACGCTTTTGACTATGTTCATTCACAATCATTGTATGTTTTCGACAGCAGTGGTTCTTTCAAATTTTCAATTAATGATGCTGGGCCTGGGCCAGGTGAATACCAAAGACCTGTAGATTTTCTTGTAACTGAGTTTGGTGTAGAAATTTTGGATGCCACTGATAAAATTTTAAAATATGACCAGAGAGGAATTTTTAAGGAAGAAGTACGTCTTCCTTTTAATTGCGATAAATTTGTGAAGATAAGTAATGAGGAGTATTTAATGTACACTAAACAATCTGGGAATTCATCATTTGGAGAAAATGTAGCATGCGACTTGGTTCTTTACAATCTCACAACAAAAGAGAATATCTGCATTTTAGAAAGGAGCAATGTAGAAATTCCTTTCATTCAAGAAAGCAATAATCTAACAAATTACAAATCAAGAACATGGTTCTCGAAAATGTTCTCAGACTCAATATTTGGAATTACCGAAAGGATCATAAGTGATACATTGATTTTAGAGTTTGGAAATAGGGCGTTCCCAAGTGAGTTACTTGACATTAACAAGTATAAAATAGAGGATATTATGACTGTTTTGAACACTAACTTTGATAAGATGTACCATAGGCCTTCGCTTTTCGAGAGTGATAAGTTTTTCATAACGGGCTTTAATTTGAGTGGGCAGAATTATTTGTTTTACAATAAAATAAATGAATCATGGCAAACTTTAGCAGTTGATAATAAATCGAATATCAGCAGTGAAGGTGTTCCTTTTCTCTTTATACATTATTTGGATCATAATTCAATTACTACGGTGGTAGACTCAAACATTATTCTTGATGCATATCAAAGGCAAAAAAGGAAAACTCCAGAAATTCAATCAAACTTCATGAATTTTGCAAAAGACTTAGACATTAACTCTGCACCAGTTTTGATAAGGTATTGGTTTAAGTAAACAGGAATACCATATTGCAGAGCTTCAATTATGACATGCTCTGGAAAAGGGAAGAACTGTTCAGTTCAGATTATTCGACTTACTGTGGCCAAGAAACTAAGCCTTCTTTTGGTAGTTTGAATCTAATAAAAATCTAAAATATATACTTGCTTTTTATGACAGTACCTAAGACAGTTTGGATGGCAAGTTTCCGAATGTCTTTCAAAGGTTAAATTCGCCACTGCTTCAATTGAAATTGCCTATTTTCGCAGAAATAAATTGTTAAGAAAAATGGGCGTTTTCAGCATTATCACCATCCTGATTGTTCTTTCGGCAGTTTTTGCCTTTATCAATACCAAGTTTTTAAAACTGCCCTTCACCATCGGGCTAATGTTGATTGCCATTTGCTTTACGCTGGTGCTGACTATTCTTGGCAGTTTCAACCATTATATCCTGGATGAGGCCAAAATACTTATCGCTTCCATAGACTTCGAAACTGCCCTGCTCGATATAATGCTGAGCTTTTTACTCTTTGCTGGTGCGCTCCACACCAAACTCGATGCCCTTAAGGCGAACAGAACTCCCATCGCCCTATTCGCTACCATGGGGGTGGTCGTGTCTACTTTTATCATCGGAACGCTGATGTATTATGTCGCCATGGCCGTAGGCCATGAAATCGACTATATCTATTGTTTACTATTTGGGGCTTTAATTTCACCCACCGATCCAATCGCTGTTTTGGGTATTTTGAAGGAAGCAAATGCCCCTAAAAAATTAGAGATCAAAATTGTAGGAGAATCACTTTTCAACGATGGCGTGGGTGTGGTTGTATTCTTGGTGATTTACAAAATTGCCGAACAAGGTTTGGCTTCAGTTGAGGCATCGGAAGTGAGCTTCCTCTTTTTTGAAGAAGTTGTCGGTGGAATTGCCCTAGGCCTAATTGGCGGTTGGCTTGTATTCCAGTTGATGAGGACCATAGACCACTACGAAACCGAGGTGATTATTACTTTGGCTTTGGTAATGGGGCTTTCAGCCTTGGCGCATCTGCTCCATGTTTCAGGGCCGTTGGCCGTAGTGGTAGCAGGTATTTTTATTGGCAATAAGTCGCCAAAAATTGCATGGTCAGCCACCACCCAAAACTATGTAGATAAGTTTTGGGAACTGCTCGATGTACTGCTCAACGCCATTCTCTTTGTTTTGATTGGTTTAGAATTGCTCGTCATCACCTTCAATGGAGAATACATCACCTTTGGTTTAATTGCGATTCCGATCTCGCTTATTGCCAGGTATTTAGCCTTAGCAGGGCCTGTGGCACTTTTCAAAAAGAAACTCGATTTCGTACCAAGAACTAACCTGATCATGACTTGGGGCGGTATTCGTGGAGGGATTTCCATCGCCTTGGCCTTATCGCTTAAACCAGAAATGGAGCGTGAACTTTTCCTTACCGTGACTTACATAATCGTGGTGTTTTCCATTATTGGCCAAGGCCTAACGATCGGCCCATTGGTGAAATGGGTTTTAGGTAAGAAATAGAAAGAGCGAATGAATTCACTCGCTCTTTCCGTTCTATCAATATTAAGTGAGTTTTTAAATTTGGTTTGCCAATAATGACAAAACAGCCATTGTGATGTCATTTCGAAGCAAAGCGAAGAAATCTTTTCACGTTTCAAGGAGTAATTTTCTTACAATGCTGAAAAAGATCCCTTCGGGATGACTTGCGATTATAATGAAAATACTCTCGAAGACAGTTTACTTTCAACTGGCAAAACGTCCTCCTTTAAAAACTCTCTCTCAATTCGAAAGTCTTTCTCATTCTGTGAATCAATTTATTCGATTCAGGGAAATTCAACGTTTGTTGTCCATCAGAATAGGCCTCTTCGGGCTTTTCGTGCGTTTCGTAGATTACGCCATCAGCACCAGCCATGATGCTTGCCAAGGCAATCGGCTCCACGAAATCGCGGATACCAATGCCATGCGAAGGGTCTGCAATTACTGGTAAATGGGTCTTCTCTTTCAATACAGCAATCGCATTTAAGTCCATCGTATTTCGCGTAGCATTCTCGTAAGTCCGGATACCTCTTTCGCAAAGAAGTAACTTCTCGTTACCTCCACTAAATACATATTCAGCTGAAGAAAGCAGTTCATCAATAGTCCCAGAAATACCTCGCTTGATCATTACTGGCTTGTCTACTTTACCTAATTCATCCAGCAAATTGAAGTTCTGCGTGTTCCTTGCTCCTACTTGGTAGATATCGGTATAAGGATACATCTCTGCAATTTGAGACACCTGCATTACTTCGGTAATAATTTTGATCCCCGCTTCTTTAGCGAGTTTGTACCATAATTCAAGGCCTTCAATCCCCAAGCCTCTAAAAGAATAAGGTGAACTTCTCGGCTTATACACGCCACCGCGCATGATCGAAATGCCATTTTCCTGAAGGTGGGCAATGGTCTTTCTGATTTGATCTTCATTTTCAATAGAACAAGGGCCCGCCATAATCTGGAAACCGCCTTCTTCAATCACAACACCATCTCCCAAATCAATCAGGGTAGGCTTTACTTTCCATTTTTTTGAAACAAGCTTGTAGTCGTCCGACACAATATGGATATCGCTAATACCATCCATATGGCCGATTTCACGGATATCGAAGTCCTTTTTTCCTGTTCCAATGAGGTATTCCCCTTTTTGGGTAATCACTGAAGTTGGCTTGTATTTCAAACCCTTTACTCTATTGACAATGGCTTCTTTCTGAGCCGGATTGATGTCTTTTTCGAATTGTATGATCATTTTATTGAATTACGAATTATGATGTACGGAGTACAAATTGATTTCTTTATTAGTTAATACCACTTTCCTATTTCCCTGATCTAATGTTTCCCGATCAATCAATCACTGATTTAACAAACCCCTCAATATTCTTCTCCAAATCTCCTTCTTCAGAAATGGCCTTAATAAAGGCACTTCCGATAATGGCGCCATTGGCATTTTCGCAGGCCTTGTCAAAAGTTTCAGCATTAGAAATCCCAAAACCGATCAGGGTTGGGTTTTTCAAATTCATGCTTTTTATTCTAGCGAAGTAATCTGATTGCCCTATTGAAATACTTGTTTTAGCTCCCGTAGTACTGGCCGAAGAAACCATGTAAATGAATCCATTTGAGTTGTCGTCAATCTCGCGAATCCGTGCTTCCGAAGTTTGAGGAGTGATTAAAAACACATTGTACAAACCATGCTTTTCGAACATGGGTTTGTAATAAGAAGTGTATTCAAACATGGGTAAATCAGGAAGAATCACGCCATCCACACCTACTTCTTCGCATTTTGCACAGAAAGCTTCCATGCCATATTGCACAATCGGGTTCACATAGCCCATCAACACAATCGGCACCTTTACTTTGGCTCTGATGTCATTTAACTGGCTAAAAAGCACTTTCAAACTCATGCCATTGGCCAAAGCCACACCATTACTTTCTTGAATGGTTGGTCCATCAGCAATTGGATCTGAATATGGAATGCCAATCTCAATGAGGTCAGCGCCAGACTTCTCCAGTGCTTCGATGATGGTCACAGTGTCATGCAGTTGAGGATAGCCAGCCGTAAAATATACGTTGAGCACTCGCTCTTTCTTCGCTTGAAATAATTGATCTATTCTGTTCATTTTTGATAGTATTGTGTATTGGGTCATGAGTATTGGGAACGCCCAAGACTCAATACCCGAGACTCATGACTCCTTTAATACTTTCCCCATTTTATATAAGTATCCAAATCCTTGTCGCCTCGGCCAGAGAGGTTAACCACCACTACATCTGAAGGATTAAAACTCATTTGATTGAGCGCTGCAAATGCATGAGCGGTTTCTATGGCGGGAATAATCCCCTCAGTTCTGCTCAATAGAATCCCAGCTTTCATGGCTTCCTCATCGGTTACACTGTAGAAAGTCGCTCTACCAGTCTCATGTAAATGGGCGTGTACTGGACCTAGTCCCGGGTAATCCAAACCCGCTGATATTGAATAAGGCTCAACGACTTGACCGTCTTCTGTCTGCATCAAGAGAGTCTTTGAACCGTGCAGAATACCAGGTTTTCCGAGTACGGTGGTTGCCGCAGACTCACCTGTATGATTGCCTAAACCAGCGGCTTCTACAGCGACTAGTTTTACGTCTTCTTCATTATAATAATGATAGAAAGCGCCAGCCGCATTGCTGCCTCCACCTACACAAGCGATCACATAATCGGGGTTTTCTTTGCCCTTCTTTTCTAAAAGCTGTGCTTTAATTTCTTTGCTAATGACCGACTGAAAACGAGCCACCATTTCTGGATAAGGATGTGGCCCCACGACCGAACCAATGATATAATGCGTGTCAGTAGGATTGTTGATCCAATGGCGCATGGCTTCATTCGTTGCGTCTTTCAAGGTTTTGCTTCCGCTTGTAGCGGGACGAACTTCAGCCCCCAAAATGCGCATGCGCTCAACATTGGGCTTTTGGCGCGCCATGTCTACCTCACCCATGTAGACGATGCACTCCACTCCCATCAAGGCGCAAACCGTAGCAGTAGCCACTCCATGCTGACCTGCGCCAGTTTCTGCAATGATCTTCTTTTTGCCCAAGCGCTGAGCCAAGAGAATCTGACCGACAGTATTATTGACCTTGTGGGCGCCTGTATGGCAAAGGTCTTCGCGTTTCAAGTAAATTTCCGCTCCATATAATTCAGACAGTCTTTCTGCCAAATACAATGGTGTGGGTCTTCCCACGAAGTCTTTTAGTAAATGATTGAGCTGCTTTTGGAAGTCAGGCTCTTGAACAATTCGTTCGTAGTTTTCTCTCAACTCCTCCACATTGGGATAGAGCATTTCTGGAATAAATGCACCTCCAAAATTACCGTAATACCCTCTTTCGTCTACTTGTACTTTCATCTTTCTATTGTTTATACACATCTGGGTAATGCTTCTGCATTAAATTTTCAGGGTTTTTAGCCTCTGTGAAACCGAACTTTTTATAAAGGCCATGGGCATCGCGCGTCACGAGCATATGTCTCCTCAACCTCTGCAATTCAGGATGATTTGTATAGGCTTCCATAATTAAGTTTGAAATGCCTTTTCCTCTGAATGCTGGCAAAACAAATACATCAGCCAAATAGGCGAATGTTGCTTTATCGCTTACCACCCTAGCAAAACCAATTTGTGCACCTGAATGGTGAAATGCGCCAAAACAAATTGAGTTTTCAATTGCTCTTTGGAGCGTTTCCAATGGAATACTTGGCGACCAATAAGATTGGCTCAAAAAACCATGCAACATCGCTATATCTAGCTTCGCTTTGTCTGTTGATATGTAGTATTCTGTTTTCAATTCTGTTTTCAATTCTGTTTTCAATTCTGTTTGTACAACTTTTAATTTTAATAAGTCTGACAGACCCTGAAACTTGAGACTGCTTCTCTCTTTTTTCTTCCTCTGGTCGAAAAAGAGCTCGCAGTGACGGTGACCGATCGCCTGCAGGTTATTCCGACAGATCCTGAAACAAGTTCAGGATGACTGAGTGAACCGTCATTGCGAGGCACGAAGCAATCTCTCCTTCAATTCCTTCAATCTCCCAACATCCTTCAAACCTGGTTCAATTTCGAACTTCGAATTGACATCAATGGCATGCAAATTCATACCTTTTAATTCACTCAATTGTTCAAGGTTTTCGAGGTCAATTCCACCACTCAAAAAGAATTGAATTTCTTGATCATAGCCTTTCAAAATCAACCAATCAAACTGTACTCCATTTCCTCCTCTTTCTTTTCCTTTTGTATCGAATAAAAAGAAATCAACATAAGGCTTATAGGCCTCCAATTGATTGAAATCAAAGCTTTCTGCAACCGAAAACACCTTGATCACTTTAATACCCTTTGATTTTAAATCGAAGCAATATTCAGGGCGCTCATCGCCATGCAATTGCACCATATCTAAACCAAATTGCTCCACTTTTCCTTTTACAAAATCTAACTCTGCATTCACAAAAACGCCAACTTTCTGTGTTGAATCAGGAAATGAAGCCAATAACTCAGCATCCAAACTATCCGCAACATCTCGCTTTGATTTAGCGAAGAAAATAAAGCCCATAAAGTCAGGCGACAGCTTTAACAGCTCGCTGATATTAGCGCTTTCTCTCATGCCACAGACTTTAAGTTTCATGTTTA
Organism: Cytophagales bacterium CG12_big_fil_rev_8_21_14_0_65_40_12; assembly: GCA_002786855.1. GTDB lineage: Bacteria > Bacteroidota > Bacteroidia > Cytophagales > Cyclobacteriaceae > Roseivirga. Next base: position 2,924 of record PCUU01000046.1, on the reverse strand, counting down.
GTATTTAGTTAATCAGTTATCAGTTATCAGTTATCAGTTATCAGTTATCAGTTATCAGTTAATGCTGAACTTTTTTGAGGAACCTTAGTTTCCTCCCCGATGTTTCGGGGCTGTTTTCTGATCAACTATTTTCTGTTTCCCTGATCAACTGTTTCTTAACTGCCTCGATAAACTCAGCAGCTGCTCTTTCTGGTCTTCCTGTTTTCATAAAGGTTTCACCGATTAAAAAGCCTTGAAAACCTGCTTTTTTCAATTCTACAATCGTAGCTGGATCACTGATTCCACTTTCCGAAATCTTCACAAATTCATTCGGAATTTTATCGACTAAGTCCAATGAAGTTTGAATGGTGGTTTCGAAGGTTTTCAAGTTGCGGTTGTTCACTCCTACAACATCCACATCAGCCGATAAATACGGATGCAATTCTTCTTCATTATGGATTTCCATAAGCACCTCGAGCTGAAGCGTTTTGGCGAAAGCAGCCAGCTCTTTCAGTCTGGCGGGAGTCAGTGCTGCGGCTATTAAAAGAATCGCATCCGCACCAATTGATTTGGCTTCAATGATTTGGTATTCATCAATGATAAAATCCTTTCTCAACACAGGACAGAAATTGAATTTCCGAGCAGTAGAAAGGTCTTCATTTTTTCCTCCAAAGAATTCCGAATCTGTAAGAATTGATAAGGCCGAAGCGCCTGCCTGCATGTACCCAATTGTAGTGCGTTCCACTTTGGCATGGGCGTTAATCACTCCTTTTGAAGGAGATTGACGCTTGAATTCAGCGATAATCCCAGACTTATCTTCGCGAAGCAAATAATGCTTGAGTGACACGGGTTTGCTATCGAAGTAAACTGTCTGCTCTAATAATTTTGGTGGAAAAAGACTCTTGCGCTCGGCTACTTCCTTCTCTTTGTGTGCTAGTATTTTTTGTAGTATGTCCATGTTAGTCAATGATTTCGTCATTGCGAGGAACCGACCTTTGAAAAAGGTGGGTGACGAAGCAATCTCTTTTCGTTAATCCGAGATTGCTTCGGTCGTTCTCCTTTCTATCGAAAGATGAACTCGCTCGCAAAGACGTTCTAATTTATAATTCTAAAATTCGTTTAAATACCTTTAATGCTTTTCCTGATTCGAGCGATTCAGTCGCCCGCTCTAATGCCTCTGCGGTAGAATAGCCTTTTCCGCATTGTAGTGCCATGGCCGAGTTGGCTATCACCACATTGTTCTGGGCTTTTGTTCCTTCTCCTTTTAATATATTTTCAAAAATTTTAGCCGATTCTTCCACCGTTTCTCCTCCAAAAATCGCTTCCGGTTGAATGCGGTTCATTCCTAAATCCTCGGGTTGAACAATTTCTTCTTGAAGATGAGTGATTTTCTTGAATGCCCCTGTCAAAGAAACTTCATCATAGCCATCTAGCGCATGTAGAATCACAAATTGTTTATCGGTTTTTTGGTAGAGATAGCCATACAGTCGGGCCAATTCAAGACTAAATACTCCAACCAATTGTTTTTTCGGAAAGGAAGGATTTACCATTGGGCCAAGCATATTGAAGAAGGTTTTCACCCCTAAATCTCTACGAATGGGCGCAACGTTTTTCATCGCTGGGTGAAATAATGGAGCGTGCAGGAAAGCGATTCCGCATTCATCAAGGCTCTTTTTCAGTTTGCCCACATCATTGGTGAATTCATAACCAAAATGCGCCATCAGGTTAGAAGAACCCGAAACTGATGAAACACCATTGTTACCGTGCTTGGCCACATGCTGTCCGGCACCCGCCACAATAAATGACGAAAGTGTCGAAATATTGAATGTATTCTTGCCATCACCTCCAGTACCGCAAAGGTCGATTGCATCGTATTCAGGAATTTCGACTGGGATACATAGCTCAAGCATCGCATCGCGAAAACCTTCAAGTTCCTCAACCGTGATGCTACGCATAAGATACACCGTAAGAAAAGCCGCCACCTGACTTTGGTTGTATTTGCCCAAAGCCAGATTCGTCAAAATCTCCTTGGCCGTGCTTTTATCAAGCGATTTGTATTCTATCAGTTGGTTTAGTATTTCTTTCATCTTGTTTTGTTTTCAGAGATCAGTGGATTAGAAAATCAGGGATCAGGCTTTAATGGAATTATTAAATTCCTGTTTTCTGATCACCGTTTTACTGTTTACTGAATTATTGATCCAATTCTCGAGCAACTTATGCCCATGCTCTGTCATGATGGATTCGGGATGAAACTGTACGCCTTTTACATCATAGGTTTTATGACTGATGGCCATGATTTCTCCATATTCATCAATTGCAGTTACTTCAATTTCATCTCCTAAGTCTTCTTTCTTCACATTCCAGCTGTGGTAATGACAGATGATATATTCTTCTGGAATTCCAGAAAACAACCTATCATCGGCTTTTATTACTTTAAGCTTGCTCGAAACTCCATGAAGTACTTCAGGCATATTGTACAGCTGAGCTCCATAAGCTTCCGCAATGCCTTGGTGACCTAGGCAAACACCCAAAATGCTCTTTGTCGGTCCAAACCGTTTGATCAATGCTGGCATTATCCCCGCTTCCTCTGGAATACCTGGCCCTGGAGAAAGTAGAATTTTATCGTAAGCCTCTACTTCATCTAGTGTCATTTGATCGTTCCGTAGAACAGTCATATCAGCCCCATGCCCCAACTCGCGCAAGTAATGCACAAGGTTGTAAGTGAATGAATCGTAGTTATCTAGTATTAGTATTTTCATTTTGTTCAGTTGTCAGGTATCAGTATATCCGTAAAACAGGGATCAGCAATCCGTGCATCAGGTCTTATGGTTTTTCCTGTTTGTTCTTAATTAAGTAATTGATACCCGTTGGGTGAAATTAAATGATTTGAATTTTGAGGTTGTTAATATTCCTGCTGAAGTCAAATTTATTGATAAACTGAATGG